>NZ_JAUSAR010000047.1 GCF_030652515.1 Aquabacterium sp.
TGTCGCTCTTGGCTTCGAATTCGATGCCGGCGTAGATGTCTTCCGAGTTCTCGCGGAAGATCACCATGTCGATCTTGTGCGGCTCTTTCACGGGCGAAGGCACACCCTTGAAGTAGGTGACCGGGCGCAGGCAGACGTACAAGTCCAACTCTTGGCGCAGGGCCACGTTCAGGGAGCGGATACCACCGCCCACGGGCGTGGTCAGCGGGCCCTTGATGGACACCACGTAGTCCTTCAGGACCTTCAGGGTTTCTTCAGGCAGCCACACGTCGGGGCCATAAACCCTGGTGGATTTCTCGCCAGCGTAGATCTCCATCCAATGGATCTTGCGCTGACCACCATACGATTTCTCAACGGCCGCATCCACGACCTTGATCATCACGGGCGTGATGTCGAAGCCGGTGCCGTCACCCTCGATGTAGGGAATGATCGGGTTATGGGGAACATTGAGCGAAAAGTCCGGGTTGACCGAAATTTTTTGCCCACCTTCGGGCACCTTGATGTGCTGGAACATGATTGTCGTCTCCGCGTTTGGCGTTTCCGTTAAAACACTGCCATGGATGTCGGCAGCGTGTGCTGAGAATTCTACGCGAGCCCCTTGGCCAGCACGTTAAAAAGAAGCAACTCGCAAGCCAGTGCTTTTCTGCCAATAATCACAGCCGCCTCCACCAGTGCATGCTGCGTGCCAACCAGGACACACCATTTTGATGATCGATTTCATGAAGACGGCCGCCCGGCAAGCTGCCACGGCCCTTTGGCTCAGCGCCCTGACCTGCGTGCCAGCCCTGGCCCAGGACGGGCCGCAGCAACTGCCCACCGTGATGCTGGGCATCACCTTCCACAGCATCAAGGCCGAGGTGGCCATGACCCCGAAGCAGCACGAAATTGGTTTGATGCACCGCACCAGCATGGGGCCCAATGACGGCATGATCTTCGTGTTCGAGCGGGCTGGTCAGCAGTGCTTCTGGATGAAAAACACGCTGATCCCTCTGTCGGTGGCCTTCATCGCCGACGACGGCACCATCGTCAACCTGGACGAGATGAAGCCCGAAACGCTCGAGCCCCATTGCTCGGCCAAACCCGTGCGTTACGTGCTGGAAATGAACAAAGGCTGGTTCAGCAAGCGTGGGCTGAAAGCGGGCGTCAAAGTGACGGGCCAGCCCTTCGGCACGGCAAAGTGAAGCCCATCAGCGGGTCTTGACGGCGATCTTTTCCTTGAGCTGCTGAAGCACGCTCAAGGCGGCCTCTCGCCCGGCCAGGATGGACAGGCGACGATTGCCAAAATCACCACCGCCAATGCCGGACAACCTGGGCCGCATCACCACGTCGGCATCCTGCAGCTCGTACTGGCTGATGCTGTGGCCCATGATGTTGAAGGTCTGCAGCAGGATGTCCACCGCGCCTTTGGTCGGCTGGCCTTCCGGAATCGCCGAAATGTCCACCGCGATCACCAGGTCGGCGCCCATCTGGCGGGCGTACTTCACCGGGATGGGCGAGACCAGGCCGCCGTCCACATACTCACGCCCGGCGATGCGCACGGGTGTGAACACCGCGGGCACCGAGCTGGAGGCCCGCACCGCGGTGCCCGGATCGCCTCGGCGGAAAAGGATGGGCTGCCCGGAGTTCAAATCGGTGGCAACAATGCCCAAAGGCAAGGCCATCTGCTCAATCTGCCGCCCTGCGGTGTGGCCGCGCACGAACTTGGCCAGCGCCTCGCCCTTCATCACCGACCGGCCCGGAAACACCCAATCGGTCATGGTGGACTCGTCCAGCGTCATGGCCATGGATTCGAGTTCAGCCGGTGTTTTGCCAGCGGCATAGATGGCCGCGACCAGGCTGCCCGCCGAGGTGCCCACCACCAGATCAGGCTTGATGCCCTGCTCTTCCAGCACCTGCAGCACCCCGATGTGGGCAAAACCACGTGCCGCGCCGCCGCCCAGCGCCAGGCCAATCTTTGGGGGCTTGGGCAGCGGCTTGATCACCACCGGCGCCAACACGGGCGCTTGAGCCACCGGAGCCGGTGCGGGTGGCCTGGTGGAGCAGGCCGCCAGAACCAGGATCAGCGCCGCAGACAGAACGCGCCCAAGAACGCGTCCAACGCCATATTCCACAGAAGCATAAGCAAAATTCAAAATTGTTCTTCTCATTTATATAGAAGTTTTTTACAGTTCGGCCTCATTCACCAGACTGCTATACACAGTCTCACCCGGAAAGCTGTCGTTTTCATGATTTTTGACTGGACTGCCGTGGCCGCTGGCGCGGGCGTGGGCGTGATTGTGGGGCTGACTGGGGTTGGAGGTGGATCCTTGATGACGCCGCTGCTGATTTCCGTCTTCCACCTGGACAAGGCGGTGGCCATTGGCACCGACCTGTGGTTTGCGGGCCTGAGCAAGGTGTCAGGATCGATCGCTCACCACCGCGAAGATCACGTTGATTACCGCATCACGAAATTGATGCTCTCGGGCTCGATTCCTGCCGCCATTGCCACCTTGGCCTACATGCACATGGTGGGCATCAGCAAAAGCGGCGACAACATGCTGTCGTTTGCCCTGGCCATTGCCCTGGTGCTGACCGCCGTGACCGTGGCATTTCGGCCCGTGTGGTCCAAGGTCGGCATCTGGCTGGAGCGCTGGATCACCCCTGCGCGGCAACCTGCCCTGACGGTGATCTGCGGCTTGATCCTGGGCGTGCTGGTGTCCTTGAGTTCGATCGGGGCGGGGGCCGTGGGCGCCACCTTGATCCTGCTGCTGTATCCGCGGCTTGACATACGCAAGTTAGTGGGCACCGACATTGCACACGCCGTGCCATTGACCATCGTGGCCGGCATTGGCCACGCCTCGCTGGGCAACGTCAATTGGGTGATTTTGATCGAATTGTTGATGGGTTCACTCCCCGGGATATGGGTGGGGGCCAAGTTGACCAAGCATTTGCCTGAGACAATCACGCGTTTTGCGCTTTGTATCTGCCTCCTGTTGGCCGCTCGCAAGGTTTTGCTGTCCACCTGACCTGTCCCAAGAAGTCCACTCGCGCGACATATCCGCATTTTTTTGACACATTGACATCCGGGCTCACCACCGGGTAGACGCCATGTATCAGTACACCGAATTTGACAAACAGTTCGTCCGCCAACGCGCGGCGCAGTTCCGCGATCAGCTGGACCGCAACCTGGCCGGCAAGCTCAGCGACGACGAGTTCCGTCCGCTGCGCCTGCAAAACGGCTGGTACGTGCAACGCCATGCGCCCATGCTGCGCGTGGCCGTGCCTTACGGCGAGCTGTCGAGCGTGCAATTGCGCCAACTGGCCAAGATCTCGCGCGAATACGACCGCAGCTACGCGCACTTCACCACGCGCCAGAACCTGCAATACAACTGGATCCCGCTGACCAAGAGCGCCGACGTGATGGACCTGCTGGCCCAGGTCAACATGCACGGCATTCAAACGTCGGGCAACTGCATCCGCAACATCACCAGCGATGCGCTCGTGGGTGTGGCGGCCGATGAAATCATCGACGCGCGCCCCTATTGCGAAGTCATCCGCCAGTGGTCCACCCTGCACCCTGAGTTCGCGTTCCTGCCGCGCAAGTTCAAGATCGCCGTCAATGGCGCCAAGGAGGACCGCGCGGCCACCTACTGGCACGACATCGGCCTGCACCTGCGCCACAACGACGCGGGTGAAGTCGGCTTCAAGGTGCTGGTGGGCGGTGGCATGGGCCGCACGCCCATCACCGGCAGCACCATCAGCGAGTTCATCCCCTGGCAGCAGATCCTGATCTACATCGAAGCCATTGTGCGGGTCTACAACCGCTATGGCCGCCGCGACAACATGTACAAGGCGCGCATCAAGATCCTGGTCAAGGCCGAAGGGCAGAAGTTCTTCGACCAAGTGGAAGAGGAGTTCAAGCAGATCATCAGCCGCGACGTCGATGGCGCCTCTCACATCATTCCGCAGGCCGAGCTGGACCGCGTGTCGGCCAGCTTTGTGCAGCCCTCTGGCGTGGTCGCGCACGATGCCGCCGGCAACGGCGCCCCGGCCGATGTACCCGTGGCCTTCACCAAATGGCTGGAGCGCAACACCCACGCCCACAAGGTCAAGGGCTACAAGGCCGTGACCCTGTCGCTCAAGCGCGTAGGCCAGGCCCCCGGCGATGCCACCGACGACCAGATGGACAAGGCCGCCGGCCTGGCCGATCAGTTCAGCCAGGGTGAGTTGCGCGTCACGCACGACCAGAACCTGCTGCTGCCCTGGGTGCGCGAGGAAGACCTGTTCGCACTTTGGGAAGCGGCCAAAGCGGCCAGCTTCGCCTCGCCCAACATCGGCCTGCTGAGCGACATGATCGCCTGCCCCGGTGGCGATTTCTGCGCCCTGGCCAACGCCCGCTCCATCCCCATCGCCAACGACCTGATCGAGCGTTATCAGGACCTGGACGAGCTGTACGACATCGGCGACATCGACCTGCACATCAGCGGCTGCATCAACTCCTGCGGCCACCACCACAGCGGCCACATCGGCATCCTGGGTGTGGACAAGGACGGCAGCGAGTGGTACCAGATCACCCTGGGCGGCTCGGACGGCTCCAGCCACGCGCCCTTGAGCGCCGTGGGCAAGGTCATTGGCCCCTCGTTCGCGGCCGATGAAGTCACCGACGTGATCGAAGCCGTGATCGAAACCTACCGCGGCCAGCGCGCAGCCAACGAAAAGTTCATCGACACGGTGCAGCGCGTGGGCCTGGACCCATTCAAAAGCGCCGCCAACGCCGTGCGCCGTAGCACTGCCAAGCAAGCCGCCTGAGGAAACGCCATGAAATTCATCGACACCCACCACGACCAGTGGCGCACGGCCGGCGGCGAAGACGGCCCGATCTCTCACCCACCCAAGGTGGACCACAGCCTGCTGACTTTGGGCCAATGGCACGCCGTGCGCGAGCAATGGCCGGCCGACAAGGCCGTGGGCGTGATCTTCCCCAACGATGCCGACATCGAAGTGCTCGAGTGCGACGTGAACAAGCTCTCGCTGGTGGTGCTGCAGTTCCCCAAGTGGGTGGACGGCCGCGCCTACAGCCAGGCTCACATCCTGCGTTCGCGCTACCGCTTCAAGGGCCAGATCCGCGCCACCGGTGAAGTGCTGGTCGACATGATGCCGCTGCTGCAACGCTCGGGCGTGGACGCCGTGGTGCTGCGCCATGACCAGGAACGTGCCGCCGCCGAGCGCGCTTTGGGCTTCTTCGCCGCGCGTGGCCACTACCAGGGCGACGTGCAGCAAACCAAGCCGGTGTTCGCACGATGAGCGCCATCGCCCTGTACGCCAAGGCCAGCCCCGACTTCGAGGCCAAGCTCGCGGCCACGGTCGCGCTGCTCAAAGCCGCAGCGGCCGAGCACCCGGGCAAGGTCGTCCAGGCCACCAGCCTGGGGGTCGAAGACATGATCGTCACCGACCTGATCGCGCGCCACCACATCGACATCGCCATCGGCACGCTGGAAACCGGCATGCTGCACCCGCAGACGGTGGCCATGATCGGCACCATCGAGTCCACGTACGACTTGAAGGTCGAGGTCTACCAGCCCGTGGCCGAGGTGGCCATCGAGTTCGTTCGCAAGAACGGCGAGAAGGCCATGTACGAGAGCATCGACCTGCGCAAGGCCTGCTGCGGCATCCGCAAGCTGGAGCCCCTCAGCCGCATGCTGGCCAGCCGCGAAGCCTGGATCACCGGCCTGCGCCGCGAACAGTCCAACAACCGAGGCGGCATGCTGGCCCGTGAAGAAGACGACAAGGGGCGCGCCAAGTACAACCCCATGATCGACTGGACCTGGGGCGATGTGTGGCACTACGTGTCGCTGCACAAGGTGCCCTACAACCCGCTGCACGACGAGTTCATGCCCAGCATCGGCTGCGCACCCTGCACGCGCGCCATCGCTGTCGGCGAAGACTTCCGCGCCGGCCGCTGGTGGTGGGAAGACGAGAAAGCCAAAGAATGCGGCCTGCACGTCCACGAAGACAACGTGGCCGAAGAGTTGCCGCCCATCGTGTCCAGCCTCATCCGCCCGCCGAATTGAGTTGATTCCAAAGAACCCAAGTCAAGACCCACGATATGAATGCCCCCGTGAATGTGAACCAACTGCTGGCGGATGTTGACCACCGCCACCTGGACGCGCTGGAAGAAGAAGCCATCTTCATCCTGCGCGAAGTTGCCGCCACCTTTGAGCGCCCTGCCCTGCTGTTCTCCAGCGGCAAGGACTCGTGCGTGGTGCTGCACCTGGCTGAAAAAGCCTTCAAGATGAAGAAGGAAGGTGGCGGCTTCGAAGGGAAATTGCCCTTCCCGCTGCTTCACGTGGACACCGGCCACAACTTCCCCGAAGTGATCGAGTTCCGCGACCGCCGCATTGCCGAGATGGGCGAGCGCCTGATCGTGGCGCACATGGACGAGTCCATCAAGAAGGGCACCGTGCGCCTGGCCTACCCGCTGGAATCGCGCAACGGCCATCAAACAGTGACCTTGCTTGAAGCGATTGAAGAAGGGCGCTTTGACTGCCTGATGGGTGGGGCTAGACGCGACGAAGAAAAGGCGCGCGCCAAAGAGCGCATCTTCAGCCACCGCGACAGCTTCGGCCAATGGCAGCCCAAAGAACAGCGCCCGGAATTGTGGAACCTGTTCAACACCCGCATCAAGCCGGGCGAGCACTTCCGCGCCTTCCCGATCAGCAACTGGACGGAGTTGGACGTGTGGCTCTACATTGAGCGCGAAAAGATCCCGCTGCCCAACATCTACTTCAAGCACCCCCGCCAGGTGATGCGCCGCAAGGGCCTGCTGGTGCCCCTGACCGACGTGACGCCCCCACTGGAAGGCGAAACCGTCGAGACCGTCGACGTGCGTTTCCGCACCGTGGGCGACATGACCTGCACCTGCCCCGTTGAAAGCGACGCGATCAACCCGGCCGACATCGTGGCCGAAACCCTGCACGTGACCGTGAGCGAGCGCGGCGCCACCCGCATGGACGACCGCACGTCCGAAGCGTCGATGGAACGCCGCAAGAAAGAAGGTTATTTCTGATGAGCACCCCCGTGATTGATTGCCACGCCAAAGAACAGATCGAACACCAGGCCCTGCGCTTTTTGACCGCAGGCAGCGTGGACGATGGCAAGAGCACCCTGATTGGCCGCCTGCTGTTCGACAGCCGCGCCATCCTGGCCGACCAGCTGGATGCGCTGGAAAAGCGCGCCGCTGGCGCCCCCATCGACCTGTCGCTGCTGACCGATGGCCTGGAAGCCGAGCGCGAGCAAGGCATCACCATCGACGTGGCCTACCGCTACTTCGCCACCAAGACGCGCAAGTTCATCATCGCCGACGCGCCTGGCCATGAGCAGTACACGCGCAACATGGTGACGGCCGCTGCGGGCAGTGATGCCGCCGTGGTGTTGGTGGACATCACCAAGATCGACTGGAAGGCCTCGCCCGTGCCCCTGCTGGCTCAGACGCGCCGCCACAGCCTGCTGGCCCACCTGCTGCGCGTGCCGAACATCGTGTTCGCCATCAACAAGCTGGATGCCATCGAGCAAGACACGCAAACGGCTTTCGAAAGCGTTGAAGCCTCGCTGCGCGCCTTTGCCGAACAAGCCGGCATCGCCGTGAAAGGCGTGATCCCCGTGTCGGCCCTGCGCGGCGACAACGTGACCACCCCCAGCGCCAACTGGCCCTGGTACACCGGCTCCACGCTGCTGCAGTTGCTGGAGTGCCTGCCCGCCACCGACGAGCGCCACGACGGCGCCCTGCTGCAACCCGTGCAGTACGTTACCCGTGAAGGCGAAGGCACTGGCCACCAGCCACGCACCTTCTGGGGCCGCATCGCCCACGGCTCGGTCAAGGCGGGTGATGCTGTGCAAGCCTTTCCCAGCGGCGAAACCGCTGTGGTCGCCGAGGTGCGCTACAACGCCGAAGTGGTGGCCAGCGGTGAGGCAGGCCAATCGGCCGGCATCGTGCTGGACCGTCAGGTCGACATCTCGCGCGGCGACTGGCTGGCCACACCCGGCGCCATCAAGCCCGCTGACCAGTTCACCGCCACCCTGGCCTGGCTGGACACCGAGCCCGCCGTGGTCGGCCGCAAGTACTGGGTGCGCCACGGCAACCGCTGGGTGCAGGCCCGCATCACCGCCATCGACAGCCGCATGGACATCCACACCCTGGAAGACCACCCGGCCGAACAACTGGCCGTGAACGAGATCGGCCGCGTGCAGATCCACACGCAGCAGCCGCTGCCGATCGAGCCCTACCTGGACAACCGCATTGGCGGCGCCCTGATCGTGGTCGACCCCACCACCAACCGCACCAGCGGCGCGCTGCTGGTCAAGGCCGCCTGACACCGATGTCGTCGCCACAGCAGGCCCTGCAACTCCAAGCCGCCCGCGTCGTCTTCATTGGCGCGGGGCCGGGTGAGGCCGACCTCATCACCGTGCGGGGCTCGCGCTTGCTGGCCCTAGCCCAGGTAGTGCTGTTCGACGCCTTGGCCGATGCTGCCTTGCAAGGCCTGGCCCCCCAGGCCATGTGGGTCGATGTGGGCAAGCGCGGCTTCTCGGGCAAGCCGGGCAGCGACTTCAATGGCCAGACGCGCATCAACCAATTGTTGGTGGAGCATGCCCTGGCCGTGGGCGCCGCTCATGGCGATCAAGGCCTGGTGGTGCGGCTCAAAGGCGGTGACCCCAGCCTGTTTGGCCGCCTGGAAGAAGAACTCCACGCCCTGCGCGCTGCCGGCATCGCCAGCGAAGTGGTGCCTGGCGTGACCTCGGCCCTGGCCGCCGCCGCCACCACCCAGCGCCCCCTGACCCGGCGTGGTACTGGCCGCAGCGTCAGCTTCACCACGGCCATGACGCGCACCGGCGAGTTGCAATGCGGCATGGGCCCCGGCCAACGTGCTGATACTGAAGTCTTCTACATGGCCGGCCGCCAGTTGGATCCTCTGCAAAAAGGCCTGCTGGACGCGGGCTGGCCTGCAGATACTGCCGTCAGCGTGGTCTCTCGCGCTGGCTGGCCCGACATGCGCCACACCGTTCACACTGTGGGCTCGCTGGACCAGGCGAGCGACACGCACGCCGGCCGCCCTACCCTAGTGATCGTGGGGGCAGGTGCCACCGCCCTGCCCGACGAACCCCTGACCCATCTGCCGATTTGCGGGGACGCTGGCGCGCACCCGTAAAATCCAACCTTCGTTCCCGAAATTCAACTTACAAGAGATCGTCATGACTCACGTCGTCACCGAAGCCTGCATCAAGTGCAAATACACCGACTGTGTGGACGTGTGCCCGGTGGACTGCTTCCGCGAAGGCCCCAACTTCCTCGTCATCGATCCCGATGAATGCATCGATTGCGCCGTTTGCATCCCCGAATGCCCGGTCAACGCCATCGTTCCCGAAGAAGACGTGCCCGGCAACCAGCAGCAGTTCATCAAGATCAACGCCGACCTGGCCAAGGGCTGGCCCAGCATCACCAAGCGCAAGGCCCCCTTGCCCGAGGCCGATGACTGGAAAGACAAGGCCGACAAGCTGGATCAGTTGATCCGCTGATCGTGGCGGTGATCAACACCGACACCATCGTCATTGGCGCAGGCCCGGTGGGCCTGTTCCAAGCGTTCCAGTTGGGCCTGCTGGGCCTGAACACCCACGTGATCGACGCCTTGCCTGAAGCGGGCGGCCAATGCGTGGCGCTGTACCCCGACAAGCCCATTTACGACGTGCCTGGCGTGCCCGTGTGCACCGGCCGTGAACTGGCGCAGTTGCTGCTGGCCCAGGCCAGGCCATTTCTGCCGCGCGACCCGGCCTCAGGCCAGATCGCCAACCTGCACTTGAATGACCAGGTCGCCAGCGTCCAGCCATTGGCCGATGGCGGCTTTGAAATCGCCACACAACAAGGCCTGCAGTTTCACTGCCGCGCCGTGTTCGTGGCGGCGGGTGCTGGCGCCTTCGTGCCCCGCACCCTGAACGTGGCGGCGCTGGATGGCGCAGCCAATGTTCACTACCACTTGCCTGAAGCCCTGAGCGCGGCACCCTGGGTGGGCCAGCACCTGGTCATGGCCGGTGGGGGCGAAGAAGCCTTGACGGCCGTTGAAGCCCTGATGGACGGGCCTGCCGATGCCCGCCCTGCCAGCCTGACCCTGCTGCACCGCCGCGACCAGTTCCAGGCCCCGCCCGAGCAAGAAGCCCGCGTGCGCGCCTGGATCGCCCAAGGCCAGGTCAAACTGGCCCTGGGCCTGCCCTCGGGCGCAGATCTGCAAGGCGGCCGCGTGACCGCACTGCAATGCCTGGGCGCTGATGGCGCGACCCACGCCCTGCCCCTGGACCACCTGCTGATCAGGCTGGGCCTGAGCCCCAAGCTCGGCCCGCTGGTCGATTGGGGCTTCCAGCTTGACCGCAAGCAGGTCAGCGTGTCGCCCGACGGTTATCAAAGCTCGGTCAAGGGCATTTACGCCGTGGGTGACATCAACACCTACCCGGGCAAGAAACGCCTGCTGCTGTGCGGCTTTCACGAAGCCACGTTGGCGGCACACCACGCGCTTGCGCAACTCAAGCCCGACCAGCCCCAACACCTGCAATACACCACCACCAGCACCCTGCTGCACCAGCGGCTGGGCCTGGCCTAGTTCTTTTCTCTGTCGTACGCCATGCTGCAAAAAACAAATCAAGCGCGCCACCCCAGTGGCGCCGCACTCACCCTGCTCGCCTCACTGGTTTGCTCCACGGTGGGCTCGGCCCACGCCCAGACCGACACGTCGGCCGAGGCCTTGCCCACGGTCACGGTCAAGGCCACCAGCCCGCGCGTCAACCAGGCCAGCATCACCGGCTTTGGCGACACGCCCGCCTGGCAATTGCCGATGCAGGCGCAAACCTTTTCCAGCACCGCGCTGAAGAACAACGGCGTGCAGCGCCTGTCGGACCTGACCAGCCTGGACGCCAGCATCAGCGATTCGTACAACGCGCAGGGCTATTGGGACTTCCTGTCGGTGCGCGGCTTCACGCTGGACAACGCCTACAACTACCGCCGCGAAGGCCTGCCCATCATCGCGGAGACCAGCATCCCGCTGGACAACAAGGATGGCATTGAAGTGCTCAAGGGCACCAGCGGCATGCAGGCGGGCGTCAGCTCGCCGGGCGGCTTGGTGAACTACCTCGTCAAACGGCCAACCGGCCATGTGCGCTCCGCCACGTTGGCTTTCACCGGGGGCAGCAGCGTGTTGGGCGCGGTGGACCTGTCCGAGCGATTTGGCGTGGGCCAGGCCTTCGGCCTGCGCCTGAATGCCGCCTATGAGCACCTGGACCCGAACGAGCGCTACGCTGACGGCAAACGCCACCTGCTGGCCCTGGCCACCGACTGGCGCGTGAACACCAGCAACCTGCTTGAGTTTGAAATCGAGCGCAGCCGCCGCCAGCAGGCCAGCGTGCCAGGCTTCAGCCTGCTGGGCGGCACCCTGCCCGCTGCCAACACCATCAACCCCGACATCAACTTGAACCACCAGCCCTGGGCCATGCCCGTGGTGATGGAAGCCACCACCGGTACCCTGCGTTGGACCTCGCAGTTGAACGCCGATTGGGGGTTGACCACCACTTACGGCATCCAGCAGCTGTACAGCGACGACCGCACTGTGTTCCCCTTTGGTTGCGGGAGCTCGCTCGCCAGCTATTGCAGCGATGGCACATTCGACGTCTACGACTACCAGAGCGAAGCAGAAAAGCGCATCAGCCAAGCACTGAACATTGCACTGCAAAGCAAGCCGATCAAGGTCGGCGGCACGGCCCATGCGCTGCGCCTTGCAGCCCTTCGTACCAGCCAACGCACTGACCTGAACTCCTCGGCTTTCAATCCACTGTCCGGTCCGGGCAACATCTCAGGCGAGTTCGGCCCCTATGCACGCAACCCGCTGATCACCACGGCTCAGCATATTCGTCACCTCAAGAACACCGAGCTGTCCGTGAGCGACGCCATCACCTTGTCGGATCAATGGCACGCATGGCTGGGATTGCGACACACCCAATTGCACCGCTACGTGGCGTTGAGCACACAGAGCTTGGCCGGCAAAACCGCCGAGCAGACCTTCACGACGCCCTGGGCGGCCTTGGGCTACACCTTTGCACCCAAGCGACAGGTTTACGCCAGTTGGGGCGAAGGCGTGGAATCCCCCAATGCCCCCGACACAACGCCAGCTTTCGCTGCCTATGCCAATGCTGGGGAACCGTTGCCCGCCCAGAAAAGCCGCCAGTTCGAAATCGGCGTCAAAGGCCAGGAGACCGAATGGGGTTGGGCACTCAACGCCTTCCAGATCCACCGCCCCCAGGCAGGCACCATCAACACCTTGCCCGACCCCACCTACACCCTGGACGGCCAGGCGGTACACACCGGGCTGGAAGGTCAGCTTCAATCACATTGGGGCCCCTGGGATCTGAACGCCAGCGCCATGTTGCTGCACGCTGAACGCCAAGGCAGCGCCAACGCCCAACTCAACGGCAAGCAGCCCGTCAACGTGCCCGACTACACCTTCAAGCTGTCGGCCGACTACAAGGTTGCCATGCTCCAGGGCCTGACCTTGCAAGGCCAACTGGTGCACGAAGGCCGCCGCATGGTGCTGGAGGACAACAGCATCAGCATCCCCGCCTGGTCCCGCGTGGACACGGGGCTGCGCTACGTGCAAGGCTGGCGCCAGCAAGGCGCGCTGACCTGGCGCCTGGGCATCAAGAACCTGTTCGACACCCGGGCCTGGCGTGAGGCGCCCCTGCAGTTCAACCACGCCTACCTGTTTCCGCTGGCCAGGCGCACGGTGACGGCGTCGGTACAAGCTGACTTCTGAGGTGAATGCGCAAAAAAACGCGCGCACTTGCTGAGTCGCCTGAAAAACTGCTATAGTTTCGTTCTCGATTGATCACTGCAACGCGCAAGCCAAGCAGCCCAATTGAACCGACATATTCCTCGATAGCTCAGTCGGTAGAGCGCCGGACTGTTAATCCGTAGGTCCCTGGTTCGAGCCCAGGTCGAGGAGCCAAATTTGAGAACGCCTCAAGCAGCAATGTTTGGGGCGTTTTTCTTTCCCCCCTTCGCATGGACCTCCCAATGAGCACCCTGCCCGCCTGCCCTCAGTGCCAGTCCGCCTTCACCTATGAAGACGGCAATCAGCTCATCTGCCCTGAGTGCGGACACGAGTGGTCAGCAGCAACCAGCGCGTCGTCGGCACCTGATGACATCCGCGTGATCCGCGATGCCAACGGCAATGAACTCAAAGACGGCGACACGGTCACGGTGATCAAGGACTTGAAGATCAAAGGCTCTTCGCTCGTGGTCAAGGTCGGCACCAAGGTCAAGAACATCCGTCTGGCCGAGGGCGATCACGACATCGACTGCAAGATCGACGGTATCGGCGCGATGGGACTGAAATCAGAATTCGTCAGGAAGCTTTCATGAAACCAATCCAAGCTGGCGACCACGCCGAAATCATCGAAGGTGCCCTGGGCACCAAGGGCCCGAACGTGGGCAAGAAGGTTCGCGTCGTGTGCCTGCGTGGGGAACACAGTGAGCATGGCCGCATCTGGAAGGTCGAGGGTGAAGGCTTGATCAGCGAATATGGCGCCGTGGGCACGACGGTGGACTGTGCTCAGTCGTGGTTAAGGAAGATTGAACCGCCTGAGGTGGGTTCGGACACTGCAGCCAGGAAGGAACTCGATACGCCATTGACGCAGACATAGAAAAAGTCAGCACCTGCGAGGTGTGCACAAATCGGAAACGCCTCACGCAGCGATGTTGGAGGCGTTTTTCTTTGCTGGTTCGGAAACCGAACTAGGATGGCCGATGAAGCATGATCAACGCACTTGCGTTCATCCACGCAAACCTCAGACATCCACAGGGAGCAACAATGCTAGAACTTCGCCCGACTTGCGAACACTGCAATGGCGCACTTCCAGCGAACTCGACCGAAGCACGCATCTGCAGTTTTGAATGCACGTTCTGCGCAACTTGCGCCACAACGGTTCTTCGTAATGTTTGCCCAAACTGCGGCGGTGGCTTCGTCCAGAGACCGATTCGCCCCTCGAAGAATTGGAAAAACGAAAACTTCCTCGGGAAGTACCCAGCCAGCACGACAGTCAAGCACCGGCCGGTGAATATCGACAATCACCTCGTGTTTTCCGCCCCCATCAAGGATCTGCCGCCTGAACAAAGATGAAACCAATGCGTCGTCAGCCAGAAGGTGACGCCCCCCCCATTCCGCTTCTCAGACGATGAAGACGACCTCTGGCCTGTGCAAGCTGTCAGGGCGTCAGTGCTGACCAACGCCCCCCGTTTTGAGCATGTAGTGACTTCGGCGACTGGTCGCATGACGGCGCGACATTCGGCAAGCTGACATCATTCAACAACTGCTGGATGATGGCCTGCTGATACCCTGAATTGACTCCGGCGCATGGCACAAATACGCATCGGCACCAACACACCACCTTCAATGAAACTCAAGACTTTCGCCGTCACCTTCCTGGCCGCCATCGCCATGGCCGCAACCGCTGGCTGGCTTTCCCTGGACAAGGAAACCCGCGCCCTCCTGGCCACGCTGCCCACCAACGCCAACGTCCTGTTCTGGACCCAAGCCCAACGCGACGCCGGCTTCCGCGCGCTGGACCGGCTGCCCGTCCTCGCCAAATCACACGTCGTCCCCGCCAGCATCACCCCATTGGCGCTGCCCCCAGGCCCACCACTGAAGTTGCCCCTGGACGTCGATGCCTTCATGGCTGGCCAGCGCAGCGCCGCCCTCATCGTGCTGCACGACGGCAAGGTGCGCCTGGAGCGCTACGGCCTGGGCTTCGATGCCAGCGGCCGTTGGACGAGCTTCTCAGTGGCCAAGTCGGTCACGTCCACCCTGGTGGGCGCGGCCATCCGCGACGGCTTCATCAAAAGCATGGATGACAAGGTCACCGACTACATCCCGCAGATGAAAGGCTCGGCGTATGACGATGTCAGCGTGCGGCAGTTGATGACCATGACCTCGGGCGTCCGCTGGAACGAAGACTATGCCGACCCCAGCTCCGATGTGGCACGCTTCAACAACCACAAGCCGGAAGAAGGCGTCAATGCGCTGGTGAGCTACATGCGCCGCCTGCCACGCGATGTGCCCGCAGGCACGCGCTGGCACTACAGCACCGGCGAGACCAACCTGATCGGCATCCTGCTCGCTCAGGCAGTCAAAAAGCCGCTGGCCACCTACCTGTCCGAGAAGATCTGGGGCCCCGCTGGCATGGAGCAACAAGCCACCTGGATCCTCAGCAAGACGGGGCAAGAGATCAGCGGCTGCTGCATCCAGGCCGCCGCGCGAGACTTCGCCCGCTTTGGGCTGTTCATCGCCAACGGCGCCCGCGTCAACGGGCAAAGCATCGTGCCTGAAGGTTGGCTGGCCGAGGCCACCAGCACGCGTGTGGGCATCGGCCAACCTGAGCGCGGCTACGGGTATCAGTGGTGGACGTTGGCCGATGGCAGCTTCATGGCGCGCGGCATCTTCGGCCAAGGCATCTTCATCGACCCCAAGCGCAAGCTCGTGATCGTCACCAACGCCAACTGGGCTGGCGGCGCGCGGGACCCGGTGGCCGCTGCGGCACGCGAGGGCTTCTTCAAGGCGGTGCAGAAGGCTGTCGATGATGAGACGGTCGGTTTCAAAAATTCCACGTCGAGCATCAGCCCCGCTGGGCCGCTTTGATCGCAGCAAGAGCGGCGCCCTGTCACCAAGTTGACGCCAAGTTCAGGTCTGATGCGCAGCATGCATCTGCATGAACCAGACCAAGAGTGACATGACCAAAGCAATGATCCTGGCTGCCGGACAGGGCACACGTGTCCGCCCTCTGACCAAGCGCACCCCCAAGCCCATGGTTCCGATCCTCGGCAAGCCCGTTCTGGAGTACCTCATCGAGCTTTTGGCTCGCTACGGGGTCAAGGAGATCATGGTGAACGTGTCTTCCAACCATTGGAAGATTGAGAACTACTTCGGCGATGGACACCGCTGGGGCGTCGAAATAGGCTACTCCTACGAAGGAGTTCGTGAGCACGGCGAGATCATGCCCAAACCGCTGGGATCAGCTGGAGGCATGCGCAAGATCCAGGATTTCAGTGGGTTCTTTGACGAGACCACCATCGTGTTGTGCGGCGATGCCATCATCGATTTGGACATCCATGCGGCGCTGAGCGAACACTGGAACAAGAAGGCCATGGCCAGTGTGGTGGCCTTGGAGGTACCGCAAGATCAGGTCAGCAACTACGGCATCGTGGTGGCTGACCGTGAAGGCAAGGTCACTTCTTTCCAGGAAAAACCCAAGACCGGAAAAGCCAAATCAAACTTGGCCAGCACCGGGATCTACATTTTCGAGCCTGCCATTCTGGAAATCGTGCCACCTGGTGTGGAGTTCGACATTGGCAGCCAGTTGTTTCCCTTGTTGGCTGAACAAGGCTTGCCGTTCTATGCGCAGCGTCGAACTTTCAACTGGATTGACATCGGCCGTGTCAGTGACTACTGGTCCGTGTGCCAGCGTGTGCTGCGGGGAGAAATTGCCGACATGCGGATGCCTGGAACAGAGGTTCGGCCTGGCGTGTGGGTTGGCCTGAACACGCGCATAGACTGGGCCACCGTCAACGTCACTGGACCGGTTTACATCGGCTCCGGCTCCTGCCTGGAGGCAGGTGTAACGATAGAAGGCCCAAGCTGGATTGGACACGGTTGCAACTTGCGCAAGAACAGCACCGTGGTGAGAAGCACCTTGTTTGAATACACGCGTTTGAGTGAAGGCGTCATCTTCAACGAGGTCATTGCCTCACCTCAATATTGTGTGGGCCGCCATGGTCATACCACTTACCACGGTGATGAAAGCACCACCTTGCGCTGGGGAGACGCGCGCGCCTAATTGGAGAAGGTCGAAGATTGAAATCCGCTTGTCAAAGATCGGTCACGATCATTCGCTTGCCGAGCCCTTGCTTCAAAGACCTTGTCGAGCATGCGTGCGGTCTCGCGCCTTCGTTGCTCATGCTGCCGCCCCCAAGAAGCCAGACCTGCCAGAGCCAACAATGCCAGCAACCCCGCCAAGACCGACTTGGGAAAGCCCGCCAAAGAGCAGGCAGCCATTATCAGAATCACTCCGACCCAAGTTGCTTTCATGACAGGTTCATCGAACCGCGGTATCAAGCTTGAGTGCTAACTGCTGGAGCATCTTGTGCAGCAAGCTGTGGCCTATCAACGCCCATGCCCGAGGCTGAAGCTTCCTACTGACTTGGCAGGCGCCACGGGGAATGCATTGAGACGATCTGATGGGCTGCCTCGGCCTCTTCTATCAACCCTGAGGCCTGCAATGCCAAGGCGACATGCTCTGGCCCCTGACTGAATGGACAAATTTCACTCAAGGTATCAAGCGAGGTGAAACCGTTGACCAGGAGCAGAAGCCGCCGATGATCTTGGTCCATTGGCGGAGCAATGGAAGGCATTGCGGCAGCTTGCCCTTTGGCGGTGCGGCGAAAGACCGTGTTCGTGCGCGAAATGATTGGCTGATTCATGTTCACTGCTCCAGTGCATTGGTTGAATGACGCCATATGTTGCGTTCGCAATGACTTCTCACGGGTGCACAACACCTTCTCGCAAAACCTATGCTCATGTGTCTATTCAATTGAGCGCGTAGGCATGACGGATCATTCTTCACGCGATATGTGACAAATCAATTACAACGCCCCATACGCCATGATCTGATCAACCCACGGCGTCAAAAAAGGTTAGCTCCAAAATCTGTCGGAATTGCTGATTCTTTTCAAGGCCTTACGGAAATTTTCAGCTGTGTGGACCTGATTGGCCGACAGCCAACCGACCGCGAACCGCCTGGCGGGGAGCCATCGCCCCAGTCAAAGGTGCTGGCCAAGAGTGCACTTCAGGGGCGCCTGCGGCCAGCAAGCATGGATGCAAATTGTGGTCATCGACTCTTGGTCACGATGCGCTGACCTCCAATGCCTTGGCGACAGGGATGGCATTTTGAGGGGCCGCGAGTGCTTCGCCTGACTTGAACTCGATTTCCAGTTCGCAGATCGAAGGTTTTCTTCCTTGCGCCTCAATCGTGCCCACATCGAAAGCAACTTCCAGATGCTCATCATCCTGACATGCACAAGGAGCCTGATCAAATGAGCGGACTTTGCCGTGCGTTGCTCAAGGCGATGCAACGAGCACCTGCAAGCTGGACTTCATCGCACGCTCGTACAACTCATCTGTCCCGCTCGGGATGGGCTTCGATTCGACCGACTGGACGCCAAAGCGTTCGCCGAACCGTTGGCGCAAGGCGCCAATCAAGATCATGCGATCGGCCGCCATCGCGTTTGGCAAGCCCACGGCACCTTCACCGCCCTGCCCCAGCGCCATGCCGACCAAACGTCCGCCCTGGTCATACACTGGCCCGCCGCGAGGGCCATGGCCCGGCAACTCAATACCCAGGCGCCGCACACTTGGCGCAGTACCGGCCACAGGCATGCCAAGAAAACCCGGCCGCATCACTGGCCAAGCAGGTCGTCCAGTTCCGTCTTTCTGATAGTCCAAGGCAAAGGCGGGCGAGCCGGGGAAAGCATCTCGTGGTGCCACGAGCTCTCTCCCTGCGACGGGCAAGGACTGCACCAGTGTCAGCAACACCAGCCCAAGAGACTCGTCCTGTTCATCCATCACAGCCGCGACGGTCTGCCCCAGGCCATTGCGCACCCAGATTGAGCCAGAAGATGGCAAAGCGGCACGCGGTGCCAGCGCATGGCGTCCATCTGCCAGCAGCAGGGCGGTGCCGACGGTCCTGGCGTCACGACTCACTGTCACGCCCGTGGCAAAAGGTGCCAAGCGGGCGGGCAGGGACAACAAGGCACCGTCTGCCAACAGCGCACCTGTCTGAAAGCGTTGGCGCGCCTCCTTCACCATGGGGTGATCAGGCTCACTGGCTTCGGCTTGCTTGAGCGTCTGCTCGGCCATGGACACCTGGCCGCCAAGGTTCAGTAGCCAGGCGTAGAACACCCGGCCCTCCACCTCGTCAGCATGGACACCGGCGGTGTGGGCCGCAAAGCCGAGTGCCTGGCGGTACTCACCGGCTTGCATGTGAGTGCGCAGGATGCCCAACTCGATGTGGGCGGCGTGTGCCTGAAGGGCCGCCTGCTCGAAAGCCTGTCGCGCACACTCGACGTTCCCTGTCCGAAGGCAGCTTTCGCCTTTGGCCAGCAGGCGCCGACGCTCGGCCAGCGATGATGGTGTGCTGCCGACCTCATGGTGGTGGTCGTGGGCTTGGTGCCTGGCAGATGACACCCCAGTGCTGGCTGGGCCCGCGATGGTTGAAGAGGCCGCCACGCTCATCAGCGCGACGGCCCACCCCAGGGGCCAGCGCCGAATGATCACTGGCGGGTGATCCGAGGCTTGGCCAGCACGGCGCTCGCGGGGTTGTAGGCTGGGTTCGGGATTTTGAAGCCTGTCAGATAGGCGGTCAGTGCATCGATGTCCTGGGCGCCGCCCAGCTGGGCAGTGCCACCCACCAAGACGCTGAAGCCGTCACCCCCGGTGGCCATGAAGTTGTTCACGGTCACGCGGTAAGTCTTGGTGGGGCTGTGCACCACGCCACCCAGGACCAGGACCTCGGTGGGGCCCATGACCACGGGCGGGGTCACCGTCACATCCGTGGGGGTGAGTGTCACCTCGGTGATGCGGGTGCCGCAGGTACCGGCCGAGTTCCAGGTGTACTTCAGGCCATTGGAGACCTGCATGATGCGGTTGGCCGTTTGGCCATTGCAGCCGCTGAACTGCTGCTCCAGCACATCCTTGATTTGCTGGGCCGTCAGCGTCAAGGTCACCAGGCTGTTGCCGAAGGGCTGCGCGGTGAAGGCATCGCCGTAGGTCAAGTCATAGGGGTAGGTACCTGCGACATTGACGAAGCCGGGGTTGCGCACGCCACCAGCGTTCATGAAGGCGATCACGGCACCACCCAGGCTGGCCGGTTGGGTGGCGGCCAACTGGGCGTCAGCGATCAGGTCACCGGCTTCCATCTCACCGGCCGTGTTGGCGCCGTTGCTCATCGGGGCGGTGATGGTGGCAATGACCGCATTGGCCAATGGCGACACGGCGGCCTTGTAGGCGCTCACCACGTTCTTGACCTCGGGGTGGGCCGCAATGGCATTGTTGATGGCGGCATCACTGCGGTCCACCAGAACATTGCGCGGACTCACGGCGACGATGTCGCGCGTGCTGGGGTTGATGGTCACGTCCACCTCGGTCAGCGCGCGGCCAAAGGCGCTGGAGCTCGTCACCGGCACCAGGCGACCTGCCTTGTTGGGCAGGCCAGCCGTGCGGGCCGTGGTCACTGCATTGCTCAGCGAAGTGCCGCGCACGTCAATGGTGTTGGCCGAGCAGTTGTAGGCCGCGTGCGTGTGGCCGCTGATCACCAGGTCCACAGCATTGTCCAGGCGCTTGACGATGGCGCGAAGGTCGGAATCAGTGCCGTCGGTGTTCTTCAGGTCGCCGGTGCAACCGTTGATGTCGCTGGTGATCGCTTGGTTTGGCACACCGGTGACTTGGTTCTGAAAGCCACCTTGGTGCAACAGCACCACGATGGATTCGATGCCTTGCGCACGAAGGCGAGGAATCAGTGCGTTGACGGTGTCGGCTTCGTCCTGAAAACTCAGCCCGGCCACGCCCGTGGGGGTGACGATGCCGGGCGTACCCTTGAGGGTCATGCCGATGAAAGCCACCTTCACACCGTTGAACGTCTTCACGCCGTAGGCCGGTAGCAGGGGTTTGCCGGTGGCGGTTTCCAGCACGTTGGCCGACAGCCACTTGAACTTGGCGCCATCGAAGGTGCCAGGGGCCGCTGAGCCGAATCCCTTGCAGCTGTTGGCTTCCTGCACGCTGCCTGTGAACTTGCAGCCGCCACTTTGCAGGCGCTTGAGCTCATCCTTGCCTTTGTCGAACTCGTGGTTGCCAACGGCGTTGAACTCCACGCCGATCTTGTTGAGCGTTTCCACGGCCGGTTCATCGAAGAACAGGGCCGAAATCAAGGGGGATGCGCCAATGTAGTCACCGGCGCCAACGACCACGTTCAAGGGATTGCTCGCCTTCATGCGTGCCACATAGGCCGCCATGTACTCGGCCCCACCAACCGCCGGACGACTGGCCGTTGGCACCAGGGTGTTGACACCGAAGGTGCCCGGCGTCTCCAGGTTGCCGTGATAATCATTGAAGCCAATGATCTTGACGGTGAATGGGGGCTTGGGGCCGGTGGTTTGGGCGCTGACGCCAGCAGAGAAGGCCAACGCCAGGCTGGCGCACAAGGTGCGGATGATCATTTTGAAACTCCTGAGTGGATGTGGATCAGCGAGAAGGAGTCAGCGCGAAGATGTGCGGCGCGAAGAGACCAGCCATGCCAGGCCCAGCACGGCGAATACCAGGGTCGAGGGTTCGGGAACGGCACTCACGCTCAGCTTGAGGGCGCCAGAGGTGGCATTGAGCGGGCTGAGGCCACCGGCGCCGTCGTCGAGCATCAGGGATTGCGTCAGCACGCCACTGATGCTGTAGCTACCGGCACCCAGCGTGAATACGCCACGGCTGAAGGCGCTGTTCAACAAGGCGGCGTCATGGTCATCGCCAATGTCGGGGGCGCTGCCGTAGAGCTGAACGGGCACGCTGCTGGTGGCGCCCAACAGCGTGCCATGGTTGAACACATTGAAGACATCACCAGCCATGCTGGCATCGACCACGGTCAACTGCCCGACGAAACCATCGGCGATGGTGAAGTTGAAGTCCAGCGACGTTCCGTAGCCCGTTGAATTGGTGTAGTCGTTGTCAATCCACTCTGTGCCACCAGACACGGCGGAGAAATTATCGACACCGAATGCTTGCCACTGGCCATCTGCGGACAGCGGTGTGGACGTGGCATGCGCGGTAAAGGCCGACGCAGCCAGCACTGTCAGCAAGGCGGATTTGAAAAATGACATGACGCGCTCCAAGTTTGAATGGCTTGGCGTGCATCAGAACAAGGCGGCATGACGCATTGATGGATCACACATGATCCGATCGAAGCACCTTACGAGGGAATGAAACCCGCCACCTCGCCAACCACATTGCCTCTCTTGACTGCGACAGCGCTGGCACGCCGACGAGCAGCAATAAGGCCGTCAAGGCCCAATCGACGGCTTCGTTCACGCTGAACGGCACCACCAAGGCCGGCAAGGTCCCTTCGGTGACTGCCCTGATGGGCAGCCTCGCTGGTAAGTCCTGCACCACCACGGCGCAGTGAGTCCCCTGCCGCAAAAGCTCAGCTTAGGCTGGTTCAAATGCCGCACATGCGTTTGGATTCCGCCGTCATCTCGCTTGCATGGCAGATCAATGCGCAAGGCTCCATCTTGGCCTCGCTGAGGGAAGCCAATGGCACGACGTCCGTGGTTCGGCTGACGGCCAAACCCTGATCAACTCACCGCCGACCACTGACCCGGGGCAAACGAAGCTCGAAGCAGGTGGCAGACACATCGGACGTGACGGTGACACTGCCTCCGTGCGCCATGGCAATGTGCCGCACAACGTACAGGCCAAGGCCCAGGTTGGCACCGGCCAAAGAATCTCCGTGCTCTTCCTCACCCTTACCTCTCGCACGGACGAGTGGCTCAAATATCTGGGGCAACACATCAGCAGGGATAGGCTGGCCTTCATTGCAGACCGTCAGCACCATTTGTCCTGGCAGGGAGCCGTCCAGCGCAACGCGGATGGGCTTGCCTGGAAGGCCATATTTCAGCGCGTTGAAAACAAGGTTTGACAAAGCCTGATGCAGGCGCCTTGAGTCCCATTCGCCCTGCATCGCTCCTTGCACCTTCAGTTCAAGAAGACAGCTGGGATTGACCGCGCTGATCTCGTCCAAGGTATCCCGCACGAACCCATCGAGTTGGAGCGGCGCCGGATTGACGGTGAGCTCGGCGCCGAAACGATCCCCGGTGTACTCCATGAGGTCGTCCAGCAGCGCCTTCATCTGGGCAACGCTGCGCAGAACCATCCCCACGGAGCGTGCATTTTTCGGGTCAACGCGCAGCACGGCTGCACAGTTTTTGATGGTGGAGAGGGGGCCACGCAGATCGTGACCCAGTACGCCCAGAAAGAGGTCTCGTGTTTTCGACACTTCGGCCACAAAAGCGGTCAACGACTCGGCCACCGCTTGATCAACCGCCTCATTGAAACGAATCACGTCTTCCAGATCTTCAGCATGTGCATCTCGGGAACATGCGCTCCATAGCCGTAGAACTGTCGCACGCAAGGCTCGATACTCGGAGACCATCTGCTCGACATCGAAGCCCTGACGCTCGCGTTGACGGGCATGGCTGCGGGAAGGCAGGTTTCTTGATGTGGAAACATGGGAGCTGTTGCCTTCTGATTTGGCCTGGCGCTCGTCTTCGCCCTGTGGGCGGTGCATGTCCGCCGCCATTTTTTGCAGGATCAACTTGCCGTGGTCACGCAAAGCCTCTTCATCCAGGTTTTCTGCTGCCGCAACCTCGTTGCGAGCAAACGTGACCCAGTCCGCCAAGATCGGCTCCAAATTGGCCAGGATGAAGTTTGAAAGGCGCATGGGCCATTCTCGGCTGAAACGTCATCAAAACAAAGGCAACAGGATGGCGCACCAAACGGCCCAGCAGGCTCAAGACAACCCATTTGAGTGATTGCGCCCTAGGGGCTACCCGCATCACACTGCCAAGGTGTCTCTATAAATCAAAGCCAGGAAGGGCGGCCTGGCTACCGTTGAATCATGCAAATTTCAAGCATTGGTCGAAAATTCTTCAGCATCGGATGGGTGTCGTTTCTCTTGGCAACCGGCAGTCATGCAGAGGTTTTCAAATGGGTGGATGCCGCCGGGCAAACGCACTATTCCGAACGAAAGGCTGATGCCAATGGCTCCAAAGCCATCGAAGTGAAGATCCCGCGGGCACCCCAACCTCCGCAAACGTCGGTCCCATCAGCAGACTATTTGCGTGCACAAAGCAAGTTCGCCGTGCCGCCGGCCGCATCAGCGGACATGCAGCACAAATCCTCTTTTCGGAATGCCCCGCAGTCGGTCTCTGACGGCAGAGACCACGGCACGGATGGATCGCGCTGCGCTCTTGCCCGCGACGTGCTCAGTGGCGCAGTCAGGCATGGCAATGGGAAACCCACTGATCAATATGACCGTGAAGTTGCTCAAAACGACATCAGGGCTTTTTGCCGATCGCGGTAAGCGCCATCAATCTGCGGTTTTCACGATGACTTCTATCGTGTAATTCGAATTTACGCGAAGTATCCGCGCTGCTAACTTGGCCGATCCTGAACCCGAAAAAAGGATCGCCATGAAGTGCCCAACCTGCCCAGACACCACCTTGACCATGTCCGAGCGCCAAGGGGTCGAGATTGACTATTGCCCGCAATGCCGAGGGGTGTGGCTTGATCGCGGAGAACTCGACAAGCTGCTGGAAAGATCAAATGCGCAGGAGCCCGCGCGCGCCGCTGCCGTGCCAGATGCACGGCAAGCACAACGTCGCCCTGACTTCGTGGATTCAGACTACCCCCATTCCCAGGGGCAGCGCCACTACCGCAAAAAATCCTGGCTCAGCGAGATTTTCGACTGAGCATCAGCCAGACGGTGCCATGCGCGGCCAGGCCAATGCCCCAGCCCCAGGCCACGATGCTGGCCCAGTCATGCTCGGCCGACGTGGTCTGGTTGATGCGCCACAAACCGGCCACCACGATGACGTAAACCACAGCGTGGATGACGAAACTCAGCTGCAACAAACTGCGTTGACGGGTGGCCATGGCTACGATCCAGATTCAATGTTGAAAACCGAGAATCTAGGCATCGCGCACCAGCTTGGCTCGCCTTTACCCGCCATTGATTTGACTGAGGGCGCCATGACGCCATCCAAAGGCCAAGATGTAAGCACATGATTTCAGCGCCCACACGCGCTCAAAATCCCCGCCCATCCAAAGGACAATGGACCTCCCGCAACCAAGGACCATCCTCCCGATGGAAGCCCCCATGACTCAAGAGAAAAGCCCTTCATCCGAAACGATCGCTGGATGGGATTCAACCCCCGTGGCCGGCAAAGGTTTGAGGCTGCGTTTCCTCAACCAAGGGCAGAACAAAGGCCAACTCGAGTCCGGGCCATGGGTCATGCTGAGCGCGAAGCAGTGCCGGGCCTTGGCCGAGGAGTTGCTTCAGGAATCGGAGAAGATCTGAGCCACGCCATGCGCCGCCCCCACTGAATCGCCGGCAACTCCACGTACCGATGCAAGAGCGTGGAGGCGATCAGGGTGCCGGGCACAGCCACCAGCACGACCGTCACCCCGGTCGGCACCAAACCCATGCCCAACTGCCTCACGCACACCCAGGTCACCAGTTGCACGATGGGCATGTGGATCAGGTAGGTGGCGTATGAGCGCTCGCCAAGCCAGCGCACAAGCCGTGAATCGAATGCTTTCGCAAAAGTCCAGCGCGCTGTGCGGCTGACCAGGTCAGAGGCCTTTCCGTTCAGCAGCATCATGCAGACAAACGCCGCCCAAATCAGGATCGGGCTGGTGCCCGTGGTGTTCATCAACAGTCCAGCCACCAGCATCAGCAGGGCCAATGGAAAGGCCGCGATGTCGGCCCTGGCCTTGATCAGAAAACGCGTGGCGATGCCCACGCCAAAGTAAAGCCCTGCCCCCGGCAGCACGCTGGGCAGCATGAACTCGCCAAACACACCCTTGGTGTACAGCGTATAGCCCCACATCGCCAAAGCCACCAGCAGAACTTGACCCAGGCGGTGCATGGCCAAGGCCACCACCAAGGGCGCCACCAGGTAGAACTGCCACTCCAGTGACAGGCTCCACGCCGGGCCCAGGAACATGTATTGCGACTCGTACAGCACCTGGCTGGAAACGGCCCCATGCAGCAGTGACAAGTGCGCGGCCAGGTGCCAAGGCAGGTCGCCGCTGGCCAGGCTTTCCGACTGCATGAGCATGCGGTGCGTGGCGGGCGTCAGGTCACCCCAGGGGTGCCGCAGGAAGGTGTCAAACGCCAGGCAGGTGCCGCCAATGCCGGCCAGCAAGGCCACCGCGTAGACCGGATAAATGCGCAAAAAGCGGCGCACGATGTAGCGCGGATAGGGCTCGCGCCGCGCCAACAGCAGGTGAGTGATCACGAAACCGCTGAGGATGGTGAACACCATGACCGAGCAGTCGGCCGCTTGCCCCACGGCGTGGGCCAGCCAGGGCACCAACTGGCTGAGGCCGGTGAACGACATGATGTGACTGAACACCACCGTCCACGCCAGCCAGGCCCTGAGCCCTTCCAGTCCGCCAAACCGCCGCATCGTGTCCGCCCCTGGCCAAAGGGACGGATTTTAAAGCTCAGACCTGCGGGGGATCCATGAAGCGCTGGAAGTGCCGATGCTGGGCGATCGCGGCCTTGAATGTTGCGGCCGTGGTGACCGCGTCCGCCGCCGAGCCCACGATGACGCCCAGATCGGGCTCGCCCCCCGGCAGGTCCAGCGAGGCACCCGCAGCCTCCAGCAAGGTGGCACCCGCGCCCAGCACCAGGATCGGTTTGCAATGGCGGTACTGGTCACGCACAAACTCCAAGGCTGGCCCCACGCCGACCAAGGCCGCGATACCTGCCTCGCCATCGGGGATGACCATGGCGTCATAAAGCACCGAAGGCGAGGCTTCAAAGGTGATGTCCACATGGATCGGCGTGCCGCTCACGGACTCGACCACACCCAGTTGTACGCCCACGAAACGCGGCACAGCGTCGTCCTGGATCAGCGCGGTGTAAATGGCCTTCAAGGAATCCGCTTCGACGCCATGGGCCACCAGCAAGGCCACGCGGCGCGCCTTGATCTCGCCATCGCCCGGCCGGGCCCGCAACGACAGCGCGGGCGACGGCTCGTACACCGGCGCGGGCAGGTCCGTGGCCAGGGGCATGGGTGCGGGCACCACGATGCCCAGACCAGCCGCCACGCCCTGCGCCAAAGCGGGATCGACATTGGCCAGCATGGACACCACGCGCTCGCGGATGGCCTGGGTCTGCACACGCGTCAATTCAAAGCGGTAGGCCTTGATGATGTGCTCCTGCTCGATGGGCGTCTGGCTTTTCCAGAACAAGGTGGCCTGGGCGTAGTGCTCGGCAAACTTCTCGGGCTTGCCACGCACCTTGTCTTCGGCCACGGGCTCGGGGAATGAGGTGAAGCCCGTCATGCGGCCCGCCTGGAAGGGGCAGCCGCCGCCCAGTGAGTTGGGCTCGTAGGCCACACGGCCCCGGTGCACGGCCTGGCGGTGCATGCCGTCGCGCTAATTGTTGTGCACCTGGTTGACCGGCGCGTTAATGGGGATCTCGTGGAAGTTGGCGCCGCCCAGGCGCGAGATCTGCGTGTCCAGGTAAGAGTGGATGCGGCCTTGCAGCAAAGGGTCGTTGCTGAAGTCGATGCCGGGCACGATGTGCGCGGTGCAGAAGGCCACCTGCTCGGTTTCGGCGAAGAAATTGTCGGGGTTGCGGTTGAGCACCATCTTGCCCACGGGCGTGATGGGCACCAACTCTTCAGGGATGAGCTTGGTGGCATCCAGCACGTCGAAGTCGAAGTTGTCGGCCTGGTCTTCGGTGAAGATCTGCAGGCCCAGCTCCCACTCCGGGAAGGCGCCCGCCTCGATGGCCTCCCACAGGTCGCGGCGGTGGAAATCAGCATCGGCCCCGGCGATCTTGACGGCCTCGTCCCAATCCAGCGAATGGGTACCCGCCACGGGGTTCCAGTGGAACTTGCAGAACACCGACTCGCCCGCCTCGTTGATCAGGCGGAAGGTGTGCACGCCAAAGCCCTGCATCATCCGGTAGCTGCGCGGAATGGCCCGGTCGGACATCTGCCACATCAGCATGTGGGTAGATTCAGGCATCAGTGACACGAAATCCCAGAAGGTATCGTGCGCCGATGAGGCCTGCGGCATGGCGTGGTGCGGCTCGGGCTTGACCGCGTGGACCAGGTCCGGGAACTTCATCGCGTCCTGGATGAAGAAGACCGGGATGTTGTTGCCCACCAGGTCCCAGTTGCCTTCGTCGGTGTAGAACTTGACGGCAAAGCCGCGCACATCGCGCACGGTGTCGGCCGAGCCGCGCTCACCCGCCACGGTGGAGAAACGCACGAACACGGGCGTGCGCTTGCCCGCCTCTTTGAACGGTGCTGCTTTGGTCAAGCCGGTCAGCGGCTTGTAGCACTCGAAGTAGCCGTGGGCGGCCGAGCCGCGTGCATGCACCACGCGCTCGGGGATGCGCTCGTGGTCGAAGTGCGTGATCTTCTCGCGCAGGATGAAGTCTTCCATCGCGGTCGGCCCGCGCAGGCCAGCCTTCAGCGAGTTCTGGTTGTCGGCAATGGCCACGCCCTGGTTGGTGGTCAGCACCTGGCCGCCCGAGTCCACGCGCACGCGGTCGAGCGAGCCCACCGTGGGGTTGTGTCCGGCCGGTGGCTTGCCTGCGCCCACCTTGCCAGACGCCATGCTTTCGCTGGTGGTGCTGGCCGTGGCCAGCGGCGTGCCGGGCTCGGCAGTTTGGCCTGGCGGTGGGTCGTACGACGCTTCGCCGTGCTCGGCTGGCTTGTTCTCGTTCCAGACCACCGCCGCGGCCAGCTCAGCCGATGCGCTGACCTTGTTGACCAGGTCGGGCAGCACAGGCGCCGTGGCTTTGGAAGCCTTGGGCGGTGGCGTGGTCGAGGGGCCTGCCACCGTGGCAAGGATGGAGCCGAGGTTCGTCTCGATCTTGGGGGGAGTGTTGCTCTTGCGCGTTGCCATGAATCTCTTTCCTGGTCAAAGTGGTGTGGCCAAAACTGGAGATCAAGGGGCAATCGGGGTGCCACTGAAAAGGGTGCGTTGTCTGCCCCTGGGGTAGGCCGTTTAAAGCTGCTTGGCGTAAAGCTTGCTGCAAGTTCGGGTTTACGATGGGTAAACGTTCTCTCATGCACCAAACTTTGACCAACCCCATGCAAGACACCATCAGCAACGAAGCCCTGCCCTTGTCCAGAATCCACCTGATCGGCGGGGAGAAAGGCGGGGTGGGCAAATCAATGGTGTCGCGCCTGCTGGCCCAGTACTTCATTGACCAGCAACTGCCCTTTGTCGGCTTTGACACCGACCGATCGCATGGGGCATTGCTGCGCTTTTATGCCGGCTTCGCCTCGCCCGTGCTGATCGACCGCTACGAGGCGCTGGACCACATCGTCGAAACTGCCATCGAGCAAGCCGGCCAGCGCGTGTTGGTGGACCTGGCCGCGCAAACGCATGAGCCCTTGGTGAAGTGGATGGAAGAATCCGGCGTGCTGGACATGGCCGCGGAGTCCGGCTTCAAGCTCACCTATTGGCACGTGATGGATTCGGGCCGTGACTCGGTCAACCTGCTGACCCGACTGCTGGACCGATTCGGCTCGCGCTTGAACTACGTGCTGGTGCAGAACCAGTTGCGCGGTGATGACTTCAGCCAGCTGGAAAAATCAGGCCAGCTGGAACGCGCCTTGGGCCTGGGCGCCAAGGTGATCGCCATCAAACACTTGCACGACAACGTGGTGCAGAAGATCGACGCCAACAACGTGAGCTTCTGGGCGGCCAAGAACGGCGGCGATGTCAGTGGCCTGGGCCTGATGGAACGCCAGCGGCTGAAGACCTGGCTGCAACACGCCTATGGCGAATTGGCCAAAGCCGACGCCTGAGCTGGGCAGCGAGGCTCAGGCTGTGGGCTTGACCTGCATGGCCGCCAGCGACTGCGTGCCCACGATGATCATCCGCACCATGGTCACCAGTTGAGCGGTCAGCTCGTCCTGCTTGTCAGGCGGCATGTCCATGGCGGAGGCGCCCATGGCGAACACCAGGCGGGTGATCGCCTTGGCTGTCAGGGCCGGCTCGAACAGACCGGTCTGGTTGGCGGCCGCCAGGCGGATCAGGTCCAGGCGCAATTCTTCTTCAAAAAAATGCAGCTCGCGCTCGACCGCCTGTTTGTAGGCATCCGAGCCGACCGTGCCTTCGCACAGCAGGATGTGCAGCAACTTGTCGTCTGAGCGAAGCTGGTCCATGAAGGCGTGGATGGACCCGGCCACCACGCTTTGCTCGGCCGTGGCGCGGTGCCTGGCTTCGCCAATGATCTGGCGGAGGGAGCGCCCTGCCCGGTCGATCAAGGCCACGGCCAGCTCGTCCATGTCGCGGAACTGGCGGTAAAAGCTGTTGGGCGCGATGCCCGCCTCCCGAGCCACCTCGCGCAGGCTCAGCGACGACACGCTGCGGTGAGGCCCCACGAGCTTCAAGGCGGCCGCGATGATGTCCTCTCGGGAAATCACGGCTTTGCGCCCCAGGGCGTGGCCAGAAGGCACCGTGCCTGACAAGGTTTCCGGGAGGTCTAAAGACGTGTCCAAGGTGGTCAACGCGCTTTGTAAGGGTCAGGGATTATACCGCCCAACATTAATGCACAACTGTATAGACAAATGTTCTAGAGTCACTACAATGCGCTCAAAGTCTGCATTTGGAGACCCTGTGACCGCCCGTTCCGCCAACACCACCCTGAGCCGTCTGATCGCCCCACTGGTCAAACCGTCCGTGTTTGACTTTTGGGCAGGGCACCTCAATCCCGCCTGGTCCTGGGAGCGCCCTCTCGCCCGCGTGGTGGCTCGCCACCTCGAAGCCCAGGGCACCGTCACGCTTGATCTGAAGGCCAACCGCCATTGCGCCGCCATTCAGCCGGGGCAGCACATCAACGTCAGCGCCGAGGTCAATGGCCGTCGCGTCACGCGCAGCTACAGCCCCACCCGCATTTCCCGGTCGGGCAAGCGCCTGTCGATCACCGTCAAGCAAGTCGATGGCGGCAAGCTGAGCCAGCACCTGTGCCGCCAAACCCAGGTGGGCGATGCGCTGGAGATCGGCCCGGCCTTTGGCGACATGACCCTGCCCCCAGCCAGCGCGCCGAGCTTGTTCCTGGCGGCTGGCAGTGGCATCACCCCCTTGATGAGCCTGACCCGCGCGCTCGACCAAGTCGGCCTGACGCAAGACCTGACCTTGGTCTACTGGGCCCGCACCCGTGCCGAGCTGTGCTTCGTGGCCGAGCTGCGCGCCTTGGCCGCCCGCCAGCCGCGTTTCAAGGTCCACTTCGTGCTCACGCAAGAAGCCCAGCGTTTGAATGGCGAGCATGCAGAGCGCCTGAACGCCGATCTGCTGGCCACCCTGGTGCCTGACTTGGCCCAGCGCCGCGTCTACGCCTGCGGCCCGGCCGACTTCGTGGACACCGCCCGCTCGCTGAGCCTGGGCCATGCGCTGTCGTTCGTGGGCGAGGCCTTCACGCCGCCCACCCTGGCCGTCACCGACGCCCTCGGCACCGTGCGCATCAACCTGGCTTTGAGCGGCCGCACTTTGGAAGTACCCACCGGCCAAGCCTTGCTGCCCGCCCTGGAGGCCCAGGGCCTGAGCCTGCCTTCCGGTTGCCGCATGGGCATCTGCAACACCTGCGCTTGCCCCAAGCAAACCGGGGTCACCCAGAACCTGCTCAGCGGCGACAAGGACGACACCCCCACGTCAGCCTTGCGCCTGTGCGTCAGCCGCGCCTGCACCGACCTCACGCTTGATCTTTGACGAAGAAAACTGACCCAGCATGACTTCATCCAAATCCCTGAGCCGCACCCTGAACGACGAAGAATTGACGCACTTCGGCGCCGAAATAGACGCCCTGCGCGCCCGCACCGTGGCCGACCTGGGCGAGCGCGATGCGCGCTACATCCGCCGCGTCGTCAAGGCCGTCAACTACCTGGAAGCCGGCGGCCGCATCGTGTTGATGGCTGGCTTGTTCCCACCCGCTTTTGTGCTGGGCACCTTGATGCTGGGCGTGTCCAAAATCATCGAGAACATGGAAGTGGGCCACAACGTCATGCACGGCCAGTACGACTGGATGGGCGACCCCACCTTGACCGGCAAGACCTACGAGTGGGACATCGTCGGCACTTCCGACAACTGGCGCAAGACGCACAACTTCCGCCACCACACCTACACCAATGTGCACGGCATGGACGACGACATTGGCTACGGCGTGCTGCGCCTGTTCCCCGAACAAAAGTGGAACCCCTTCTTCCTGTTCCAGCCGCTGATCGCGGTCATCTTTGCGCTGCTGTTTCAATGGGGCGTGGCCATCCAGGATCTGCGCCTGGGCCGTTACTTCATGGGCAAGATAACGGGCAAGCAACTGGGTGAGCAGTTCAAGCCCGTGGGCAAGAAGATGCGCTACCAGCTGATCAAGGACTACGTGATCTTCCCGCTGCTGGCCGGCCCGTTCTTTGTGCCGGTGCTGCTGGGCAACCTGATCGCCAATGGCATGCGCAATGTGTGGACCTACAGCATCATTTTCTGCGGCCACTTCACCACCGACGTGGAGACCTTTCCGCGCAGCATCGTGAAGAACGAAACGCGAGGCCACTGGTATGCGCGCCAGATCAAGGGCTCGTCCAACCTCAAGGGCGGGCGCTTGCTGAACCTGATGTCGGGCAACCTGAGCTTCCAGATCGAGCACCACCTGTTCCCCGACCTGCCAGCCAACCGCTACGCAGAGATCGCACCGGAAGTGCAAGCCATCTGCGCGCGCTACGGCCAGCACTACAACAATGGTTCATTCGCGCGCCATTTCGGCCAGGTGATCTGGCGCATCCTGCGCCATGCATGGCCAAGTCGGCCCAAGGCCGCGGTGCCCACCGGCGACCTGGCCATGGACCAATCCTGATCAGAAGCGGTACTTCAGGCCCACGGTGGTCAAATCCACATCCTTGCGGCCTTCACCGGCGAACTTCAGATCGTGGCGCTCCCAATCCAGCGTAGCACTCCAGTTGCGCGTGAAGTCGAAGCTCAAGCCCGCACCGTAGGCCAGGGCAAAAGCATCTTCAGACCCTGAAGGTGCCACCAGGCCCACCACAGGCTTGCTCTTGGTGAAGCCGTAAGTGGCACCGACCTTGCCCACCAGCGTGAACATGGGGCCCAGGGGCACGAAGCCCGTCAGCATGGCATTGACGCCCCGCGCTTTTTGCGTGCCGCCATTGCGGTCTGCATCACCCCACTGGATGTAGCCCAGCTCCATGCCCAGGTAGGGATTGAACATGCCACCTGTGTAAATCTTGCCGGAGGTGTCTGGATCTTCGCAGCTCAAACCGGGCACACACGAAGTGTTCAGTTCGCCCTGGCCAATGCTGGCCCCCACATATCCGGAGGTGGTGTAGGGCAACCAGGAATAGCGCAACTCACTGGCCGTCGGCCCTCTGTCGGGGCCCTGGCTTTGCGCCATCGCAGGTGCGGCCATGGCGATGGACAGCCATGCTGCGGTTGATGCGGTCGCAAGCTTGAGCTTGAAGTGCTTGGCGGATGTTTGTCTCATGCAGATGCTCCTGTGAATGATGAAATGCACCACCACATGGCAAACTTCGTGCCTTCGCTGGCGATCACGGTCAGACATGTCACAGATTCAAGCAAGCAGGTATCTCGTTTGCTGCAATCAGGCATCCCATCAACAGGAGATCGCCATGAGTGTCACTGACCGCCTTTGGCCCAACGGCCCCGTTGACCTACCGCCAGAAGCAGGCAACCTCGCCGCCTCACGCTACGAGCCGGATGAACAATGGCTTCGACAAGCCGACGCAGAGTTTCAGAAAGCCGCGCTGTGGCGATGGTTTGCCACGCACCTGGAAGACCCCCGAGATGCCGTCCCACACAGCGAAGATGATGACGACTACCTGTGGGGAGATGATGAGCCCGTGATGGCCGACCGGGCCCTGAACGAGCGCTTCGGCTCAATGGTGCCCACGGCCGTGGTGTATGAAGTGCTGTCCGCCATTCGTCGCGAAGTCGGCAACGAGTGGGCTCACAAGCGCCTGGACAAGGCGGGAGGCTGATGAAGTCAGCCACCGCCTTGGGTTTTGGGCGGCAAGCGGGCCTTGTCCTTGTCAGAGATGGTGGTGGTTGCTTCGCCAGGCTTCTGCTCGGGCTCCTGCGTGGCATCAATTTCAGTGAGGTTGGAGTCGGGCACAGGCGTGCTCCGATCCTTGGCCGTGCCCTCGTTGCGAGGTGCGCCCGGACCGTGGCCCACGCTGACGGATGTTGAATTACCCATGATGATCGCGTCCTTGAAAACATGCGGTTGCTGAGCCCCAAGCCCAGCAATGCACGTTCCCGCGATCAGGAAACCTGTTCAGGCGAGGGTGTGACCAGCCGCAACTCTTCCACGGTGTAACCCTCTTTGGTCAGGGCTTCGCGGATCCAGGGGGGTTGCGAGCCTTCACCATTCCAGGTGTCACCAGTGCGCGGATGCTTGTATTTGGGCCCGGCCGGAGGTGGCGGTGGCTCCACTTTGCGAACGATCGTTTCGGACTCTTCGATGCCCAATTCATCGGGCGATATTTGCCAGAAATCGAGGAGTTTCCTGATCGAGCGCAGTACTGCTTCTTGTTCTGCGGTCAACATGGTTTTTTCAAGATGGAATCACGTCTGGGGTGTTCTCTTGGTATTCAAACATTGAATGGAAAATCAATCAGGGTAATTATTCACGCAGATTCAACACGCGGTCAATTTCAGAAAACAGCTGGACCACGTTCAGGGGTTTGGTGAGGTAAACGTCAAACCCGGCGCGCTGGGCCTTGGCCACATCACTGGGCATGGCGTTGGCACTCAGCGCGATGAGCGGGATGTGGCGCGTGGCAGGGTCGCCCTTCAAACGGCGGCACAACTCGATACCGTCAATGCCCGGCAAATTGATGTCGATCACCGCCAGATCAGGGGGGTTCGCCCGTGCCATCGCCAAGCCTTGCAACCCGTCGGTGGCCACCTCGACCCGGTAACCGGCTTGCAAGGCCATCACCCCGGTGAACAACTCCACGTTGGACGGATTATCCTCGACATAGAGGATTCGGGTTTCAGCCATCACCCCTGGCAGGGCAAGGGAATTGCCATCGGCCAGGGCCAGCTTCTCGGCCACTCCACCCGGCGGTGTGGCCGCTTTCAGGTGAACGCGGAACATCGACCCCTGGCCCGGTGTCGACTCCACCGTCAATTGCCCACCCATCAGTTCGACCAACCGGCGCGTGATCACCAGACCAATGCCCGTGCCCTGGATGACCTCACCCTCTGTCTCAAACCGGGTGAAGGGCTGGAACAACCGCTCCAGTTGCTGCGGCGTCAGCCCACGGCCCGTGTCGCTCACCACCAGCACCACCTGCCCCGGCTCGCCGGGCTCCACGGTCACCGTCACCGAGCCCTGGTAGCGGTTGTACTTGACGCCGTTGGACAGCAGATTGCTCAGCACCTGCTTGAGCCGCTTGCGGTCGGCCAGCACCCAGTGGGTCTGGCCGGGCGTGCTTCGGTTGAACAGCACCACGTTACGCTCCACGGCCACCGGCCCCACCATCTCCAGCGTCTCTTCAATCACCAGGCCCAGGTCCAGGGCCTCCATGGAGGTACCCACCGCACCCGCCTCGATGCTGGCCAGGTCCAGCACCTCGTTGATCAGCTCCAGCAAGTGCCAACCAGCCGCTTCGATCTGGCGCACCTTGTGCAGATCGGCATCGCTCAGTGGGGGTCTGGCCAAGGTCAGCAATTGGGCAAAGCCCAGGATGGCGTTCAGGGGTGTGCGCAGCTCGTGGCTCATGCCCGAGAGGAACTCGGTCTTGGCGCGGCTGGCGTGCTCGGCTTCGTCCTTGGCATGCTGCAACTCGGTGGTGCGCAACTGCACGCGCCGCTCCAGCTCATCATTGGCGGCGCGCAGCTCCTGCTCGGCCATGATGTAACGCGTGACGTCGTTGATGACCGTCATCCCCGCGTAAGGGGTGTCCTCGCCCTCGCGGTACAAGGGCGAAACGTTGATGGACCCCCAGATGCTGGTGCCATCGCTGCGTAGGATCCGGATCAACTCGCCACGCACCGGCTGGCGGGTCTCCATCATTCGCTGGAAGGGCAACTCGTTGGGACCGTACTCGCTGCCATCGGGCCTGAACTGGCGGATGCCATAGCGGGCCGGGTCACCCGAGGCCGTCACCGCCGTGGCCTGCTCACGGGTCACGCCATACAGCGCCAAGGCCGAATCATTGAAGTCGAGCAGCTTGAGGTTGCGTTCGCGCACCACCATGCCTTCGGCCAGGGTGTCGATCAGCAAGCGCAGGTAAGACTCTTTCTCTTTCAGCGATTTGACCTGGGCGCGCACGGCCAGCGCCATGCGGTTGAAGCTTTCCGAAAGTTGACCCAGTTCATCGTCGCGCCGTTTGGACAGCACGCGCGGGTCTTCACCCGCCTCAATGGCATCGGTGGCCATCTGAAGGTGCCGCAAGGGCCGGTTGATCTGGCGCTGCACGATCCACGCCAACAACAGCAACTCGGCCAGCAACGCCAAAACGCCCAGCAACACCACATTGCGGGCCGCGTTGGTGGCCAACTGATCCACCACCTGGCGCGGGTACACGGTGACCGTGTACCAGTTGGGCCCGGCAATGCGGGCGATGCCCAGCACCAGGGTGTGGTCGCTGGTGTCCCTCACCACAGGCGCGTGCCCCGCCTGCTTCACCTGGCGGTAGATCTCGGTCAACACCGGGTCTTGCAGGGCACTGAGCTTGAGCTCGCCGTTCGACGCCTTGATCTTCTCCATCAAATGCGGGTGCGCGATGAGCTCGCCCTGGTCATTGAAGATCAGGCTGTAGACCCCTTCGGTGGTCTGCTGGACGGTGCGGGCAATCAGGGCATCAATCGAGACATCCTGGCTGGCCAGGCCAACCCACTGGCCGTCCACATCGATTGGCGCCACGGCCGACACCATCCAGGTGCGGGCCTTGTCGTCAAAGTACAGGTCTGTCCAGGTAGCGACGCGTTTCGGATTGCGGCTCGGCGCGGCATCACGCACAGGGGGGGAGTCGACATCGTTGGTGTCTTTGTCCACCAGCCGACCCCAGTTCACGCTGGGCGAATACATGATGATGCCCTTGCCCTGCAGCGCGATGTAGGCCGAGTAGTAGCGCTCCGTCATCAGCGGACCCCATTCGCGCAGCAGCTCGAAAGCGCTCATCACCTGACGGCGCAGCAGGGCATCGTGTTGGACCCCTGCCAACAAGCCCATGCTGGGCAATCGGCTGTGGTCATCGCGCTCAGGGCGGATGCGTGTCACGCCATCGGCATCCCTGGCGAACCAGGCGTTGAACTCGGCCTGCGGATCGGCCTCGCCCTTGGCGCGCAGGCGTTCCAGCCAGGCATCGCGTAAACGCAGCGTGTTGTCTTGTGCGAACTCGAAAGGGTGGGCATCCAACTCGGCGCGTGCGGCCAAAACCTCTTGAAGGTTCCTGGCCTTCAAGGCCCGCACATCTTGCACGGTGTCACGGTAGATGAGGGCGGTCATCAAGCCAGTTGCGGCCACCATCAGCAGCCCCACCTGCAACAACACCCGACTCGAAAGGCTCAAGCTCATCGCGATTTGGCTCTCCGGCTGAACGCCATCCCTTGCATGCCATTCTGGTGCATCACACACTTTAGCGGCCGAAAATGTGATTGGTGAAGACCCTTAAGCCGCATCCGGTCTAGACTCGTCGGCAGGAGACCACCCTTTGCCATGAAGCTCGCGCTGCTGTCTGATTTACACGCCAATCGCCAGGCGACGGAAGCCGTTTGGGCGCACGCCCAAGCACACGGCATTGACCAATTGGTGTTGCTGGGCGACTACGTAGACTACGGCGCCGATCCGGTCTGGACGGTTGACTTTGTGCGCGACCAGGTCCGCCAAGGCGCCATCGCCGTGCGCGGCAACCACGATGACGCCATCGATGGCCACGGCAGCGCCGACCTGGCAGGCCATGTCATGCCCTCGCTGGAGTGGACGCGCCAGCAATTGAGCCAGGATCAGCATGTTTTTCTGAGCTGCCTGCCCCTGACGGCGACGGTGGGCCCTTGCCTCATGACGCACGCCAATGCGCACGATCCCGTCAACTGGGGCTACATCCACAGCCGCGTGGAGGCCACGCGCAGTTTGTTCTCCACCGACCAGCGTTTCGTGTTCTGCGGGCACATGCACCAGCCCTGCCTGTACCACCTCACCAGCACCGGCAAATCGGGCGAGTTCAACCCCGTGGCGGGCGTGCCCATCGAGTTGTCGCCAGCGCGCCGTTGGCTGGCGATACCGGGCTCGGTGGGGCAGCCGCGCGATGGCAACCCCGCCGCCTGCTATGCCTTGTTTGACACCGACAGCGAGACCTTGACCTTTCACCGCGTGCCCTATGACCACGAAGAAGCGGCCCGGCGCATCATCGCGGCAGGCTTGCCCGCGCACCACGCCGAAAGGCTGAAGCATGGCCACTGAGCCGACGCGGCTGGAAGCCGGCCAGGTCATCGATGGCTTCCGGCTGGACGAGCGACTGCACCAGGGTGGCATGGCGCATCTGTGGTCGGTGACGGCACTGAACGAGCCCACCGACGTGCCGCTGATCATGAAGGTGCCGCGCATCAAGGGCGGAGAAGATCCGGCCACCATCGTGGGCTTCGAGGTGGAGCGGATGATCATGCCGCGCTTGAGCGGCCCGCACGTGCCCCGCTTCGTGGCGCGTGGTGATTTCACCCGCCAGCCCTACATCGTCATGGAGCGCATTGGCGGCGACACCTTGCGGCCCCGGTTGCTGCAAGCACCCCTGCCGGTGGACGAGATCGCCCGCCTAGGCGCCAGCGTGGCGCAAGCACTGCACGCCCTGCACTCCCAGCACGTGGTGCACCTGGACGTCAAACCCAGCAACATCATGTTCCGCGCATCGGGCGAAGCGGTGCTGGTGGACTTCGGCCTGTCGCGCCACGACCAGTTGCCCGACCTGCTGGAAGAAGAGTTCACCTTGCCCATGGGCACCGCGCCCTACATGTCGCCCGAGCAAGTGCAGTTCGTGCGCACCGATCCGCGCAGTGATCTGTTCGCGCTGGGCGTGATGATGTACCACCTGGCCACGGGCGAGCGGCCCTTCGGCCAGCCCACCACGGTGGTGGGCTTGCGCAAGCGCCTGTACACCGAACCCATGCCGCCACGTGCCTCGCGCCCTGACCTGCCAGCCTGGTTTCAGGAGATCGTGCTGCACTGCCTGGAAGTCGATCCGGACAACCGCTATCAGACCGCCGCGCAACTGGCCTTTGACCTGCAAAACCCCGACCAGGTGGCCTTGACAGGCCGGGCCGCCAAACTGATCAAGGCCGGGCCCATCACCACCTTTGGCCGTTGGTTCAAGGCCATCGGTGCCGAGCCCAAAGGCGACGTCACGGCCACCTCACAGATCGACCGCAGCCCCATCATCATGGTGGCCATTGGCTTGAAATCCAGCCCGATTGAGCTGCAGCAAAAATTGCTGACCACCGTGGGCCGCATCCTGCAGATCGAGCCCAAGGCAAGGCTGGCCTGCGTCAGCATCATGAAGACCAACCGGGTCGGCATGGACAAGCTGACGGACGAGGCCGGCAACAGCCTGCACGTGCAGCAACTGGTGGCCATCAAGCACTGGGCCAGGCCACTGCAGCAATCGCTGAAGATGGAAGACCAGCGCCTGACCTTCCATGTGCTGGAGGCGCCGGACACCGCGGCGGCCATCGTCGAATTTGCGACGCGCAACCAGGTCGATCACATCGTGATGGGTGCGCGCGGCAACTCGGCCTTGCGGCGTTACCTGGGCAGTGTGTCGGCCCAGGTGGTGGCCGAGGCGGAATGCTCGGTCACCGTGGTGCGGGTTTTGCCGTTTTAAGTTTCCACCTCAAATCGGCAGCACCCTCATCACTTTCTGGAAAGCATCAACGGCCTTGCCCTTGCGGGCGCGCTTGCCAATGTGGGCCGTGTAAGCCGAGTTGCGCACATCCTCTTCCTTGTCCTTGCCACCACGGCCCGAACCGACCACCTTGACGCCGTTGTGCGCCGTGGTCACCGAGACCAGGGGATCCTTCTTGGCATCGACTTCCATCAAGGTCAGCCCACGGCCGCCGTTGGACTGCAGCTTGAGCTCGTCCAGCGCGAACACCAGCATCCGGCCACCTTGCGCCAGGCAGGCCACCTGTGTGTGCGCGGGCTGCACCAGCACGGGTGGCAGCACGAAGTCGCCTTCGTCCAGCGTCAGGAAGCCCTTGCCGCCCTTCTGGCGCGTGATGAGGTCGCCCATCTTGGCCAGCAGGCCGAAGCCGCCGGTGTTGGCCAGCAGCAGGGTTTGGTCCACGGCACCGGCCAGGTAGTGCACCGGCTGCGAGCCCGATTCCAGCTCGATCATGCTGGTGATGGGCGAACCATCACCACGCGCGCCGGGCAGGCTGCTCACCTGCAGGCTGTAGACGCGGCCATTGCTGCCGATCACGATCATCGGATCGACGGTGCGGCACTCCATCGTGCCGTACAGGCCATCGCCCGCCTTGAAGGCGAAGCTGGCGGGGTCATGGCCATGGCCGGTGCGCGCACGCACCCAGCCCTTCTGGCTGACCACCACGGTCACGGGTTCGTCAATGACCTTGACCTCAGCCACGGCGCGCTTCTCGGCCTGGATCAGGGTGCGGCGCTCGTCACCAAACTGTTTGGTGTCGGCCTCGATTTCCTTGATCACCGTGCGCTTGAGCACGCTGGGGTTGTCGAGGATGTCGCGCAACTTGGATTCTTCGGTGCGCAGCTCGGCCAGCTCTTGCTCGATCTTGATGGCTTCCAACCTGGCCAGTTGGCGCAGGCGGATGTCGAGGATGTCGTCGGCCTGGCGATCGCTTAAGCGGAAGCGCTCGATCAGCGCGGCCTTGGGCTCGTCGCTCTCGCGGATGATGCGGATCACCTCGTCAATGTTGAGCAAGACGAGTTGACGGCCTTCGAGGATGTGGATGCGGTCGAGCACCTTGCCCAGGCGGTGCTTGGTGCGGCGGGTGACAGTCTCCATGCGGAAACCGATCCACTCCAGCAGCACCTGGCGCAGGCTCTTTTGCGTAGGCCGGCCATCGGCGCCCACCATCGTCATGTTGATCGAGGAGGATGTTTCCAGGCTGGTGTGCGCCAGCAAGGTGGTGATCAGCTCCTGCTGCTCCACCGTGCGGGTCTTGGGCTCAAACACCAGGCGCACGGCCGCGTCCTTGCTGGACTCGTCGCGCACGGCGTCGAGCACCGACAGCACCGTGGTCTTCAGTTGGGTCTGCTCGGCCGTCAGGGCCTTCTTACCCGTCTTGACCTTGGGGTTGGTCAGCTCTTCAATCTCTTCCAGCACCTTTTGCGAGCTGGTGCCGTGCGGCAACTCGGTGACCACCAATTGCCACTGCCCACGCGCCAGGTCCTCGATCTTCCAGCGGGCGCGCACCTTCAGGCTGCCACGGCCGGTGCGGTAGGCGTCCTGGATGTCTTGCGGGCTGGAGATGATCTGGCCACCGCCCGGGAAGTCAGGGCCCTGGATGTGGCCGAACAGCTCTTCATCGGACAGCTTGTCGTTGCGGATCAGCGCCACGACCGCATTAGAGACCTCGCGCAGGTTGTGGCTGGGGATCTCGGTGGCCAGGCCCACGGCAATGCCGCTGGCACCGTTGAGCAGCACAAAAGGCAGGCGCGCGGGCAACTGCTTAGGCTCTTCGAACGAGCCGTCGTAGGTGGGAATGAAATCCACCGTGCCCATGTCGATTTCGTCGAGCAGCAGGCGGGTGATGGGCGCCAGGCGTGCCTCGGTGTAGCGCATGGCCGCGGCGCCATCGCCATCGCGGCTGCCGAAATTGCCCTGGCCGTCGATCAAGGGGTAGCGCAACGCGAAGTCTTGCGCCATGCGCACCATGGCGTCGTAGGCGGCGGTGTCGCCATGCGGGTGGTACTTGCCCAGCACATCGCCCACCACGCGGGCGCTCTTGACCGGCTTGGGGCCGGTGTTGCCCGCAAAGCTAAGGCCCATCCGGTCCATCGAGTACAGGATGCGGCGCTGGACGGGCTTCTGGCCATCGCACACATCGGGCAAGGCGCGGCCCTTGACCACGCTCAAGGCGTATTCCAGGTAGGCGCGCTCGGCGTAATGGGATAGGGTCAGGGATTCGCTGTCGTCAGAGGGCGGCGGCGGCGAGAAATCGATAGGCTGTTGGGACATCGGCAGGAGAAATGCAAGGCAAATGTTGGCGGACGGAGTTTAGACGCTCCGTGCGCTTGCGCCATTCATGCGCCTTCCCCCCTCCTGCCCGTACCAGGAATTTTCCGTGTTGTTTTCCGGGGATAGCCCGGCGAGCTTCGCGCCTTGCTCAGTGTTTGGCGCGGTCGCGCCTGCGCCGCCGCACCAGCAGAACCAAGCCACCCGCCAGAGTCAATGCCACCGACGCGGGCTCGGGAACGGCAGCCGCCGAAAACTTCACCGACTGGGTCCGCACTTCCACGGAGCCGACGGGATACAGCCAATCGTTGTCGGGGTCGTTGTGGTAGAGGGTGTCGACGACCTTGGCCTCGCCATCTCTGATCTCGTCATAGTGGGCGAAGGTGCTCGCCGTGATGGCTGCTGAATACAGTGAGCTGCAATCGCAGACGAGCGTGAAACTCAAGCTCGTGTCCTCCTTGAACGTGTGGGAATAAGTGAACTCCCTGGTCATCAGCTTGAGTTCGCTGCTGCCATCGGTGTGCAAATAGGCATCCACTTGAAAAAAGCTGTCCATCGAGAAGGACGCGGACAAGGACTGGCCCCCCACCTCTTTCAAAGACCAGGCGGTAACCCTGCTGACTTCATTAACACCGTTGGTGCGCTGGTGTAGCGTGCCATCGGGTCCGATGTCATTGGTGATGGTGAGGTTCGCTGGCTGGAGGAACAGCGAGCCCAGCACCGGCAGCCCTGCGTCGCTCGTCGCGTTGAAATCGACGATGAAACTGTTGTCCGCCATGGCAGGTGCCATGCTGCAGCCTATCACGGCTGCCAGCAACCATGATTTTTTGATCTTGAACATGCGACTCCCCTGTTGATTTGGATGGAAAAGGCAGCTTAGAGGCCAAACCAGCCTTCGCGGTGACGCGTTGTTAACGGCACCGCGACGCAGAGGGCCATCGCTGTCAGACAACGCTGACAGGCAAAGCAGACAAGGCCGATGGTTTGGCATCAGATTTTGGGTCACATTGAACCCATCACAATATTCACTGCGGTACAGACATGAACAGCATCAAAATTTTGGCCATTGCCATCATCGTCGCGGGCATCCTGGGTCTCACCTATGGCGGCTTCAGCTACACCAAGAACACATCGGCTGTGAAGCTCGGTCCGCTGGAGCTGAACGTCAAGGAGAAGGAAACCGTCAACGTTCCTCTTTGGGCGGGTGTCGGCGCCATCGTGGTGGGTGGGTTGATGCTGGCGGGCGCGGGCCGCAAGGTCTGATTTCAGATGTCGATGTCCACCTCGTCGCCATGCAGTTCCATGAGCTCGCGGCGCGAGGCGGCTTCGCCCTTGCCCATCAGCTTGTTGAATGACACGGTGGTCAAGTCGAAACCCGGCACGCCATAAGCCACCGGCAACAGGCGGCGCGTGTCGGGATTCAAGGTGGTGTCCCACAATTGCTCGGCGTTCATTTCGCCCAGGCCTTTGAAGCGGCTGATGGACCAGGTGCCTTCGCGGCAACCTTCCTTGCGCAGCTTGTCCAGCGTCGCAGTCAACTCACCTTCATCCAGCGCATACAGCTTGGCAGCAGGCTTCTTGCCGCGCGCCGGCGCATCCACGCGGAACAAGGGCGGGCGCGCGATGTAGATGTGGCCCGTTTCGATCAGCTTGGGGAAGTGCTTGAAGAACAGGGTCAGCAACAGCACCTGGATGTGCGAGCCATCGACGTCAGCGTCTGACAGGATGCAGACCTTGCCGTAGCGCAGGCCCGACAAATCCGGCGAATCGTTGGGGCCATGAGGGTCCACCCCGATGGCCACCGAGATGTCGTGGATTTCGTTGTTGGCGAACAGGCGGTCGCGCTCCACCTCCCAGGCGTTGAGCACCTTGCCGCGCAAAGGCAGGATGGCCTGGGTCTCTTTGTTGCGGCCCATCTTGGCGCTGCCACCGGCCGAATCACCTTCCACCAGAAACACTTCGTTCAGGCTGAGGTCGCGGCTTTCGCAGTCGGTGAGCTTGCCGGGCAACACGGCCACGCCGGAGCCTTTTTTCTTCTCGACCTTTTGGCCGGCCTTCTGGCGGGCCTGGGCCTGCTTGATGACCAGCTCGGCCAGCTTCTTGCCGTAGTCCACATGCTGGTTCAGCCACAGCTCCAACGATGGCTTGACGTAAGTGGTGACCAGGCGCAGCGCATCGCGGCTGTTCAGGCGCTCCTTGGTCTGGCCTTGGAACTGCGGATCAAGCACCTTGGCACTGAGCACAAAGCTGGCGCGCGAGAAAACATCGTCAGGCATCAGCTTGACGCCCTTGGGCATCAGGCTGTGCATCTCGATGAAGCCCTTGATGGCGTTGAACAGGCCATCTTTCAAACCCGCCTCGTGCGTGCCGCCCGCCACCGTGGGGATCAGGTTGACGTAGCTTTCGCGCATGGACGCGCCTTCTTCGGTGAAGGCCACGCACCAGGCGGCGCCCTCGCCTTCGGCGAAGTTCTCGGTCTCGCCGCCGGTGGCGAACTGCTCGCCTTCGAACAGCGGGATGATCGGGTCGGTGTGCAGGGCCTGCGTCAGGTAATCGCGCAGGCCGCCCTTGTAGAGCCAGGTCAGCGTCTCACCGGTTTTCTCGGTGGTCAGCGTCATCGTCACGCCGGGCATCAGCACGGCTTTGCTGCGCAGCGTGTGCATCAGCTCGCTGCGGGGCAGCTCGGCGCTTTCAAAGTATTTGGGATCGGGCCAGGCGCGGGCGGTGGTGCCGTTCTTGCGCTCGCCGGAGGCCAGTGGGCGCACGGTCAAGAGCTCGATCACATCGCCACCGCTGAAGGCCAGTTGGGCCACTTGTTTTTCGCGATAGACAGTGACTTGCAAGCGCGTGGACAGCGCATTGGTCACGCTCACGCCCACGCCGTGCAAGCCGCCCGAGAAGCTGTAGGCGCCGCCCGAACCCTTGTCGAACTTGCCACCGGCGTGCAGGCGCGTGAACACGATCTCAACCACTGGCACCTGCTCTTCCGGGTGCAGGCCAAAGGGGATGCCCCGACCGTCGTCTTCCACGCTGATCGAGCCGTCGGTGTGCAGGGTAACGGCGATGCGCTTGCCGAAACCGGCCAGGGCTTCGTCGGCCGCGTTGTCAATCACCTCTTGGATGATGTGCAGCGGGTTGTCGGTGCGGGTGTACATGCCCGGGCGCTGCTTGACGGGCTCCAGGCCCTTGAGCACTCGGATCGACGACTCGCCATAGCTGGTGCTGGGCTTGGTGGAGGAAGAAACGGGGACAGGATTGGGTTTCGATGACATGGGCGCGATTCTACGAACTTAACGGGGGCGGAAGACTTCGGCCACCGGCCGCAGATTGAGCCACTCTTTTTCGGCTTCCGAGCCAGAACCGTCCACAACTTGGTGAAATTGCCGGAAATCGGACTTGAAACGCTCTAACGCGCCATTCAGCCACAGCACCGTGGCCAGGATGTTGAGGTGATCCACCCGCCCGGCGAAATCGCCCTGCTTCACGCCTGCGCCGAAAAACAGGGTCGGGATGCGGCCCGCGCCGGTGATGTAGCCGTTGCCCCGGCTGGCATCGGTGCTGCCGTCTTCGTCAAAAGTGATGATGAGCAGGCTGTTGTGGGCCTTGGCCCAGGTCGCGTAGGCGCCGATGTTCTGGCGCAGCCAATCGTCGGCCACCTGGGCTGTGTTGCTGTGGGCGTCGTGCTGCTCATTGGGGACGACGATGGACACGTGGGGCAACTGCGTGAAAGGCAGCGGCCGCCCTTCTGCATCTTGGTCAAAACCGCGGAAGGATTGCTTCAGCACCGGGTCTTTCGTCGGCGCGAAGCCCAAGTTGACGTCAACAGGCAGCACGTGATGCGCCAGGTCGCCCTTCAGGCCGCGCGGACTGGTGGGTGCCACTTGATCGGTCCAGTTGACGGCGGGGTTGTGTTTGCGGCGGTAGAAATCGGTCTGGGCCTGGGCGCTGGCGCAAGCCGCCACCCTGTCATCGGTGGCGCAGCCCCAACTGGGGTACGGCAGTGATTCGCTGAAGCTGGCGAAGCTGCGGCCCGACTGCAGCAGCGCGGCACCCAGGTTGGGCGCTGTCAATGGCAGCCAAGCCTCAGGCAGGATTTGGTTGCCCACGCCGATGCTGGTCTGGCGCGGAGATGGCAGCAATTGGCCTTGGCGGTCGTACAAGGCTTGGCCCTTGTAGGGCGAGCGGGTGTCTTCAAACCAGGCTGGCAACACGCCCTGGTGGTGGCCTGAAAACAGATAAAGGTAGTTGGGCTGGCTGGGCCGCGTGGGCAAGGCCGAGCCATAAGGCGTGCGCGTGAAATGCGAGTTGGTGAAGCGCGCGCCCTGGCTGGCCAGCTCGTGGAGGTAGCGCCAGTTGGAGCTGCTGGCAAACACGGGCGCATCGCCCCTTTTGAGCTGGGCCTCGGTGGCTTCAAAAGCCGACAGGTTTTCAAGGATGACGATGACGGTGTGGTCGGGGCGCCAGGCCGGGACGGGCTCGTTTGGCGTTGGCGCGGGCTCGGTTTTGGCAGGGGGCTTGCGGCGGGCGGCGGCGAGGGCAGACAGGGGCCCGGCACTGAGCAAAGTGGCGAGGAGGCGGCGCAGGGTGGTGCGGCGTGTGATGGCGGCGGGGCGGCGGGGCTTCATGGGGCCGTAGGTTAGCCCACGCCAAATATCTTTTTTGTTCTGTCGGCCGTGGCGGCGTGTGCCGCGTTAAACCTGGGTACGTGCCCGCTTCGTGGCACGCTGGAAGCTCATGATGAACCTGCCCTCACGATTGTCCGTGCTCATTCTCGCGCTGGCGGCGGCCTTGCCGCTGACAGTGGCCACGTCTGCCCACGCACAGACGGCCACGGCCACGATGGTCACCGCCGACAGCTTCGGCGTCGAACAGGTCCGCGCCTTGACACCCGGCACCGAGCTGACCTTCAGGCTCACGGCCACACCGGGGTCCGAGGTCACGCTGCAGATTGGCGGCGCCACCTCCGGCGTTCGCCTGCAGGAAGTCCGTCCCGGCGTCTACGAAGGCGACTACACCGTTCGCACACGCGACCGACTGACGGCAACCAGCCTCGTGACGGCACGCATCGCGCGCGATGGCCGAGAGATGAATGCCACGCTGGACCAGTCGCTGGTGCGCGGCGCGCCCAGCCCAGTGCAAACGGCACGCATCGGGGCCTTCACGGTCAATGCGCCGGATCGCATCCGCGCTGGCGATGAGCTGAAGTTCTCCCTCTCGGGCGTGCCTGGCGGCACGGCCCGGGTGGCCATCGAGGGCATCACCAATGCCATGCCCCTGACCGAGGTCAGTCGCGGCTTGTACGAAGGCAGCTACACCGTGTCTCGCAGGGACCGTCTGCGCGGCAAACTGGTCGCCACCGGTTTCCTCAAGGTCGGGCAGAAGGAAACGAGCCAGCGCTTCGTGCGTGAGCAAGTGGCGAACACAGGCGCCAACACAAACGCCTACGGCTGCGACCGTAACGAACGCCGCGAGGACCGCCGCGCCGACAACATGGCCAACACCACTTGTGGCGTCGTGACGGCCGTTGGCAAGGCCGAAATCGACGACGAAAACTCGCACAATGTGCTGGGCACCGTCGCTGGCGGCGTGATCGGCGCCGTGCTCGGCAACCAGGTGGGCGGCGGTTCGGGCAAGGACATCGCCCGCATCGTTGGCGCCCTCGGCGGCGCTTACGCGGGCAACCGCATCCAGAACGCCAGGGACAAGACCACGGTGTACCGCGTCACAGTCCAGCTGGAAGACGGCAGCACCAAGAACTTTGACCACGCGGTGGACCCGGTGCTGCCGGTCGGTGCGCGCGTGAAGATCGTCGATGGCGCCATCGTGCGCCGCTCGACAGGAGGCTCGCAATGAATCTGCATCTGGGCCTGACGCCGCTGATTTCGCTGCTTGCGGGCATCCTCATTCTGGTGATGCCACGCTTGCTCAACTACATCGTGGCGATCTACCTGATTGCGATTGGGCTGATCGGGCTGGTGGGGGCTGGTGGCCTGCGGATTGGCTGATCGGATGGTCGCCAGCGGGCAGGCGGCCCGATTCGGGCAGAAGTAGTGCGGTCTCAGCCAGTAATTGCGCGAATTTGATCGTCGTGCGGTCACTGTACGGCGCCCCAATGATCTGCACGTTCACGGGCAGCCCTTCCGCTGTGCGCGCCACTGGCGCGCTGGTAGCAGGAAGGCCCAACACCGTCGCCGCTGCGATCCACATGAACAGGTCGCTGTAATGCCGCATGCGCCCATCGATCAGCACTCGCCGCATGGCGAACAGCGAGTCATCATGCGGGAAGGCTGTCGTCATCGTGGGTGGCGCCAGTATCACGTCGTATTGATCAAAGGCGGCACAGAAGCGCTCGCGCAAAACCAGCGCTTCCTCGATCAACGCCAGCCAGCGTCCATGGCTCATCGTCATGCCCTCGACGAACTTGTCCAGGCATTTCGGTGAATCCATCACCTTGCCCACGCCGCGCAAGATCGCCGGTGTCCAGCCCATCGCTGGCGCAACCATGCCCTTGGCCATGCGCTCGGAGCGCGTCAACCAGGCCTTCATGAGCGCCCCCATCTGCATCGTGTAGTTGGGGTACAGGTCCATCAGCGCGAGGCCCGCTGGAGCGCCGTGGCTGACCTGCGCGCCGGCATCGGTCAGTTGCCCAGCAAGGCTGCGGTAGGCGGCGGCCATGCGAGAGTCGATAGGACAATCAGCATCTTCTGTCCACATCAAAACCCGAAAGTCGGCCAGGCGCTCATGCCGAGGGGCGGGCAAGTCCAAACGCCACCCAGGCTGCATGGCTGAGGACGGTGCCGCGATGATGTCCAGCAGCAGCGCCAAGTCTTCCGCACTGCGCGCCATGGGCCCGGCAACGGCCAGGTCTGGCTCGCCAATGTGTCCTGGATCGCTTGGCACGTGGCCGCGCATCGAGATGATGCCGTGCGTGCTCTTATGGCCGTAGACACCACAAAAGTGAGCGGGGATGCGGATCGACCCGCCGATGTCACTGCCCACCTCCAGCGGCGTGAAACCGCATGCCAGCGCTGCAGCGGCGCCGCCCGATGAGCCGCCAGTGGTCAGCGAAGGGTCCCAAGGATTGCGGCTGATGCCATGGATTGGATTGTTGGTCTGGATGTCCAGCGCCTTGTAAGGCACATTGGTCTTGCCAAAGACAATGGCGCCAGCATCCTGCAGTCGCTGCACGGGGGCCGCCGGCTTTTGCGGGCGGTGATCACGGTACTCGGGTGCGCCAGCGGTACAGGGAAAGCCTGGTACTTCCCAGGTGTCCTTGATGGTCATCGGTAGACCGTGCAGCGGGCCCCAGCACTCGCCACGGCGCGTGGCGGCATCGGCCTCGTCGGCACGGCGGCGTGCCAGCTCCACATTCATCGCGATGACGGCATTGATGGGCGCGTTGCGCTGCTTTATGCGTGCCAAGTAGTGTTCCAGCAAGTCACGGCTGCCGATGCGGCCCTCTGCCAGTGCGCCAGCCAGTTGGCCCGCGCTGAGCGTGTCGTCGATGTTACTCATTTAGCGTTGTCTCACCATCTTTATCATGCCCACTGGCAATGACTTCATTCTTGTGATGAACCGCACATTGCCGTGAGGGGAGGCGCAGACATAATGCTTGTCAGTTTCGGCCAAACGCAGCAGCCACATGCACACACTTCCCAAGTACGCCTCGGCGCTGCCCACAGTGCCCGCTCTGTTCACGCGCAGTTACCTGGGGCTCGCCGAAGAGCATGGCCATGCGACGGCGGAGGTGCTTCGCAAAGCCGGCATCTCTTCCGCTCAGGGCCCGGCAGGGCCAGAGTTGGCGATGGAACAGTACCTGCGCCTCCTCGACACCATCGCCGAAATGCTGGGCCCTGGCATCAGCATCGGTACGGAGATGGGTTGGCGGATTCCACCGGCGGCACTGGGCGCTCTGGGGACGGCGGTGTTGTCATGTGCCACGGGCCACGATGCACTGGCGCTGTGCCGCCGATTTTGGGATTTCTACGGCGTAGGCGTAGCGCTGGACATCACCACCGTCGATGGCGTGTGCATGCTGCAGTTCCAGACTTTGCCCTCCCTGGTACCAGACAGGCACCGCCACAAGGTGCTGGAAGCAATGGTTGCCGGCTTCGTACGCGGCATCACCAGCGTGCAGCGGGTGGAACCAAAGCAGTTGACCGTCTGGTTCGATGTCGAAGAGCCCGCGTATGCTGACTCGGTTCGGCGTCGGCTGGGCATTGTGCGCTGGGGCATGCCGATCTGCTGCATCCGCTGGCCAGCCCATCTGTTGGACGATCCGCTGCCGCAGGCAAGCAAGCTGGCCCTTGATGATGCCCTGCGCCAATGCGAGCAGGCGGAACGGCTCCTAGGCAAACGCATGAATGAGATCGCCGAACTTGTGCGGTGCGAACTGGTGTTGCACGACGACAGCTACCCTGGCTTGGAAACGGTGGCTGAGCGGCTGAACATGAGCACGCGCACCCTGCGCCGTCGATTGCAGGGCCAGGGCTTGCGCTTCATAGACCTCTTGCATACAGCACGCCGCCGTGATGCGCTGTCGCTGCTGGCACACCCGGCGCTGGAAGTGGCGCAGATCGCACAGATGCTGGGCTATGCCGATCCGGCTAACTTCACGCGCGCGTTTCGGCAATGGACTGGGCTCACACCCAGAGCCTGGCGGCAAGCGCATCGACCGACTCAACCCTAGGCGTACGGACAGTCCTGCGGTTGCGCTGCTCAAGCCTTCACTTCGACCACCTGTTCGAAGCCGCCGAAGATCATGCGTTTGCCGTCGAAGGGCATGGGCGGGTTGCCGGGCGTGGACGGATCCATGCGCGGGTCTTCCATCATCTTATTCATGCCTGCGTCGCGCGTGGCCTTGTCCGGCCATTCGACCCACGAAAAGGCCACCGTCTCCTCGGCCGTGGCCTGGACTGCGCGGCGGAAATCGGTGACTTTGCCGTCGGGGACATCGTCGCCCCAACCTTCGATCACACGGATCGCGCCCAGCTCGATGAACATCGAGTCGAAATGGCGAGCGTGCTCAATGAACTTCTGCTTGTTGGCGGTGGGGACCGCGATCACGAATCCATCGATGTATGACATGTCTTCACTCCTGTTAAGTTGAACGGTCGGCGCGCCCGCCTGAGGGCACCCCGTATCCCATCGACGAACAACGGGAAGCAAAATCGACATAGCGCGCCTGGCAGGAGAGCATGCGCCCTTTGGCGGCGTTGGTGGTATAATCTTCCCTCGCGCAGTAGAGGCGACGCCTTTTCAGAGGCGAACACCTCGTCCATGCTGGCCGCGTTTTGCGACTTTCGTCGCCCTTTTGGTCTGCCGAGCTGCAGCCAACCGAGCCCCCGATGCTCACGCAGGTCGATTCATGCCTGCGCACCCCACTGATTGAACAAGATTTCAAATATCGCCATTTCCATGGGCAAGTACGTCGTTTCGCCCGCGACACACCAGACCGACTGCGGCCGCTTCCGCGCCTCCTTCTCGGTCCATCGCTCACAGGGCAACGGTAGCTACTCCCGTGTGTTCCGTTTTGACAAAACCTTTGCCTCGCGCGAAGCTGCCCGGCTCTTTGCAGTCACCCAGGGCTGGCTGGAAACGTGCATACCGCATCCTTCCACCTGCTGATTCCCTATTCGCACACCCCGCACACCCCGCACACCCGCATCCTGACGATGCGCCATGATTCAGAAAGGCTCTTCCATGAGCAGCAAGATTTACGTGGGCAATCTGCCCTACTCCGTGACCGATTCCAGCCTGAAAGACAACTTCGCCGCATTTGGCAGCGTTTCCTCCGCCAAGGTCATGATGGACCGGGAAACCGGCAACTCCAAGGGCTTCGCGTTTGTGGAAATGGCCTCCGCTGAAGTTGCCCAGGCCGCCATCACCGCTCTGAACGGCATGTCCGTTGATGGACGCTCGATTGTCGTGAGCCTGGCTCGTCCCCGCGAAGAAGCCAGCGGCTCGGGCGGATACAGCGCGGCTGGCTACAGTTCAGCCAAACGTTCGGACATCGGCTATGGCACGGGTGGCTACGGAGGCGGTCGCTACTGAACCTGGGCGCTTCCTGTGAAAGACCGACTCCTGAGTCGGTTTTTTTTCGTCCCCACCAGGGATGTGGAGGCGAACCCATGTCGGCTTTTGGTCGACCGTTGCGCTGCACCGATAGGTAGGCGATATCAATGTGGTCCTCGTACTGACCATGCCGTCAGCGGTAACGCATGCTCGCCATCCCCGCGATGCGCCCACCGATACAGCAGCGGCAGAACCAACAATGTCAGCACGGTGGACGACAGGATGCCGCCAATCACCACCGTGGCCAGGGGCCGCTGCACTTCAGCCCCCGTGCCAATGGCCACCGCCATGGGCACAAAACCCAAGCTGGCCACCAAGGCGGTCATGAGCACCGGGCGCAGACGCGTCAAGGCCCCTTCCCGGATCGCAGGTTCCAAAGCCATGCCCCCTTCACGCAAGCTGCGGATATAGGCAATCATCACCAGACCATTGAGCACCGCCACGCCCGACAGCGCGATGAACCCCACACCCGCCGAGATGGACAGCGGGATGTCGCGCAACCACAGCGCGGCGACACCGCCCGTCAACGCAAAGGGCACGCCAGTGAACACCAGCAAGCCATCTTTGACATTGCCAAACATGGCGAACAGCAGCAAGAACACCAGCAGCAAAGCCACCGGCACCACGATGGCCAAGCGGCTCGAGGCCGATTGCAATTGTTCAAACGTGCCGCCCCAGGTGGTCCAGTAGCCAGCGGGCACCTTCACACCCGCCTCGATCCTGGTCTGCGCCTCACCCACAAAACTGCCGATGTCCCTGCCCCGCACATTGGCGGTGACCACCACGCGGCGCTTGCCTGCTTCGCGGCTGATCTGGTTGGGGCCTGGGGTGAAGTCCATCGTGGCCACGTCGGCCAGGCGGGCATGGCCCGCGTGTTCGCCCGCGGCGTTGGCAGGCAAGCGAAGGGGCAGTTGACCCAGCGCATCCAGGTCACTGCGCAGAGTTTCAGGCAAGCGCACCAGGATGTCGAAGCGGCGGTCGCCTTCGAACACCGCACCGGCTTCGCGGCCGCCAAGTGCAGTCGCCAGGGTGTCCTGGATGTCGCCCACGTTCAGCCCCAGGCGCGCGGCTTTCTCGCGGTCGATCTGCACAGACAGCATGGGCAGGCCGGTGGTTTGTTCCACCTTCACATCTTCGGCGCCCGGCACGGCTTCCAGCACCTTGGCGATCTGCTCGGCGGTTTCATTGAGCGTGTCCATGTCGTCGCCAAACACCTTCACGGCCACGTCGCTGCGCACGCCCGAGATCAGCTCGTTGAAGCGCATCTGGATGGGTTGCGTGAACTCGTAATTGTTGCCGGGCACCTTCATCACGGCCGCTTGCAAGGCCTCAATCAGGTCTTGCTTGGGCCGCTTGGGATCGGGCCACTGATCGCGCGGCTTGAGCATCACGAAGGTGTCGGCCACGCTCGGGGGCATGGGGTCGGTGGCGATCTCGGCCGTGCCCATTTTGGCGAACACATTGTCCACCTCGGGGAAGGCTTTGATGGTGCGCTCCAGCTGATTCTGCATCTCGATGGCCTGGCTCAGGCTGGTGCCAGGGATGCGCAGCGCGTGCAAGGCGATGTCGTGCTCGTCCAGGCTGGGGATGAACTCACTGCCCATGCGGGTGGCCATCAAGGCGGCCAGGGCCACGGACACCGCCGTGATGGTGAGCACCAGTGGTGGCCGTGACAGGGCTTTGTCCAACAGCGGTTCATACGAGCGCTTGGCCCAGCCCATCAGGCGATTCTCTTTCTCGCTGACCGGGCCGGTGAGCAACAAGGCCACGGCCGCTGGCACAAAGGTCATCGACAGGATCATGGCGCCCAACAAGGCCGCCACCACGGTGAAGGCCATGGGGTGGAACATCTTGCCCTCCACGCCGGTGAGCGCGAAGATCGGCAGGTACACCACCATGATGATGAGCTGGCCGAACAACAGCGGCTTGCGTGCTTCCCTGGCGGCCGCGAACACTTCGTGAAAGCGCTCGTTGCGCGTCAATGCTCGCCCCGCCACGGCTTGCGCATGAGCCAGCCGCCGCACGCAGTTCTCCACGATCACCACGGCGCCGTCGATGATGATGCCGAAATCCAGCGCCCCCAGGCTCATCAGGT
>NZ_JAUSAR010000143.1 GCF_030652515.1 Aquabacterium sp.
CCACCACGGCCATCGTGGACTTGGGCTACCGTGGTGTGGACGCGGAGATCGCGCCCATCGAGCTGATTCACCGAGGCAAGTCCAAGCGGCTGACGGACAAACAACGACGATGGCTGAAGCGGCGCCAGGCGGTCGAGCCGGTGATTGGGCACGTCAAGCAGGATCACGGGATGCAACGCTGCTGGCTCAAGGGATCAGAGGGTGATGCCCTGCACGCCGTGCTGTGCGCGGCAGGCTACAACCTGCGCTGGCTGCTGCGGGCCATCGCCCGCAAGGGCCTGAAGGCCATTTTTGCGCCTGTTTTATGGCTGGCCGTGCTGGCCGCATGGCTCGTCTCAGCGCTGGGGCAGGCCCGCGATCATGCAGTTATGGCCTCAAATTGAATTTTGCAAGGCCGACTGCTGAGCATCGCCCAAGCCATGCGCGCATTCTTGGCCGCAATGGCCACCACCGCTTTCCAGTAGCCTCGCCGCTCGGCCACGCTTTGCGCCCAGCGGCTCAATCGATCCGTCTTGTTCTTGCTGCTGACCAGCACCGCTCGGGCGCCCAGGATCAACAAGCATCGCAAGTACGAGTCGCCCGTTTTTGTGATGCGCCCCAGCCTCTGTTTGCCACCCGAGCTGTACTGCCCGGGCACCAGGCCCAGCCAGGCCGACACTTGCCGGCCGCACTTGAAGTCATGGCCATTGCCAATGCTGGCCAGCAAGGCGCTGGCCGTGGTCGGGCCGATGCCGGGCATGGCCATCAGCTGGCGGCCTCGCTCGTCGGACTGCGCCATCACTTTGATATGCTGGTCGTACTCGGCAATGCGCCCGTCCAGGTGGTGCAATTCGCTCAGGCTGTCACCGATGGCGGTGTTGGCCCAGCCGGGCAAATCTTCCAGGTGCAGGCCCGCTTCGCGGCGAACCACTTCGGCCTTGAGCGGCAGCACGATGCCGAACTCCGACAGCAGGCCTCGGATGCGGTTGATCGTGGCCGTGCGTTGCTCAACGAACCCTTGCCGCACTCGGTGGATGCTCAACCGCCCTTGGGCGTCTTCGCTCTTGATCGGCACGAAGCGCATGTGCGGGCGCTGTACTGCTTCGCAAATGGCCTGCGCGTCGGCCGCGTCGTTCTTGCCTTTGCGCCCAGACAGCCGGTACGGCGCCACGAACTTGGGCGCCATCAAGCGCACCGTGTGGCCAAAGGCCTGGAACTGGCGCGCCCAGTGGTGCGCACCGGAGCACGCTTCCATGCCGATCAGGCACGACGGCAACTTGGCGATCATCGGCAGCAGCGCGTCTCGCTTGACTGCCGGCTTGATCAACACCGCCTTGCCCGCTTCGTCGATGCCGTGAACTGCAAAAACGTTCTTGGCCAAATCAAGGCCGATTGCAATAATGCTCATGACTTCCCCTTCCGAATGAACCGTTGATGGAGACTTCGCACTTCCCATCTTGGTCCTTCAAGACCGTTTCCGCCAATACCTGGCGGATAGTTCGGGACGGGGAAGTCCCTTTCATTCG
>NZ_JAUSAR010000149.1 GCF_030652515.1 Aquabacterium sp.
TTGACTGATGGGATGGACTCCTCCACATTTTTATCGGCATCGCAGTGCCAGCCGACTTCATATGGTGTGAGGAACGGCAATTAATGTGAAGGAGCCCGAGATGGATATTAAATCTGCCCCTCAAATTGATCAAGACGCCGAAGGCGTGATCGTGGCCGTTGACCTGGCTAAGTCGGTGTACCAGTTGCGCGTGGCCAACCAACAATGGCGTGGCATCGAATCGCACCGGCTGACGCGCACGCAATTCGAGCGCTGGTTTCTGAACCGCGTGGTCTCGCTGGTGATCATGGAAGCGTGCGGCTCGGCGCACCACTGGGCGCGCTGGCTGACCAGCCTGGGCATCGACGTGATGCTGCTGCCACCGGCCTACATCCGCGCCTACGTTCGGCGCAACAAGACGGACGCGGCCGATGCGGCAGCGCTGCTGGAGGCGGCGCGCAACAGCGAGATCAAGCCGGTACGGGTCAAGACGGTGGAGCAGCAGGCCCTGCAAGGGCTGCACAGAACCCGCTCGCTGTGGATGGGGGTGCGAACGCAGCACATCAACACCCTGAGGGGCTTTTGCCGGGAGTTTGGTCTGCACATTCCGGTGGGCGCCAAGACGGGGCTGGCCCAGATGGCGGGCCTGATCGGCGATGCCGACAGCGCGCTGCCGCAGGTGCTGCGCCCGGCCATGAAGATGATGCTCGAAGAAGTGCGCCAACTCGAAGCGCACATCGAGCAGATCACCGTCCAGCTCAAGGAAGCGGCGCGGCACAGCGCAGGCTGCCAGTTGCTGATGACGGTGCCCGGCATCGGGCTGCTGACCGGCACCGGTATGACGGCCGCGTTCGCCGACGTGACGCACATGCAAAGCAGCCGCCACTTTGCCAGCTGGTTTGGCATCACTCCGAAGGAGAACTCTTCGGGCAAGAACCGAAGGTTGGGACGCATCAGCAAGCAAGGCGACACCTATCTGCGCATGCTGCTGGTTCACGGCGCCAGGAGCGTGCTCAGGGCCGCCGTGGTGGCGCAGGCCGCAGGCAGGAAGCTCGACGCCCTGCATGAATGGGCGCTGCAGGTGCTGGCCAGGACGAACCAAAACAAGGCCGCCTGCGCGGTGGCCAACAAGCTGGCGCGCATTTGCTATGCCTGCCTGAAACACCAGGCGCCGTACAACCCCCGCCTGGCATGACGACAGGCCGCTGAAGATGTCTTGAATGAAATGACCCAACTCACCCTCCCGCCTTTGCACAGAGACTGATCCCATCATGGCACCCTGGATCTCAGCCACACCAAATGACGCCGATAACTCGTGCGGCAGCACCATGCCGTTAGACCGATTGGCGCTTGAGGTGACGCAGAATTCCATGTCGGCACGGGCTGCACAACACTCGCCCACTACAGATGCCGGATATACGACTGCAGGCCTTCCTTTGGTTGCCAACCATTCAGTCAGTCTCTTGCGTTTGTGGAGGAGTCCATATACG
>NZ_JAUSAR010000049.1 GCF_030652515.1 Aquabacterium sp.
TTGATGGCCTGCAGTTTGGGCAGCAAAGCCTGAACTTGGTGAGGGGCCAGGGCGTTGCCGCCCTCGAAATGCATCAGGTGGTGGGTGCGATCGGTCACGGCGTGGGGCCCCTTTCAGGGCTTTCGTTGGGCAGGCGTGCGAGGAAACCCGGCATTTTAAGCGGCTATGAGCGCGCCCAACCGCTTTCTGATGCCCATGTCGTTTCTAGTACGGTCTGAAATCGGGATAATCCAGCCCCATGAGCATCACCATCAAAACAGGCGCCGAAATCGACGCCATGCGCCTCGCGGGCCGCCTCGCCTCCGAGGTGCTGGACTACCTGACCCCCTTCGTCAAGCCCGGCGTGACCACCGACCAGCTGGACAAACTGGCCCACGACTACATGGTCGAGGTGCAAGGCACCATCCCCGCGCCACTGAATTACGCGCCGGGCGGGCACTCGCCCTACCCCAAGTCCATCTGCACCTCGGTCAACCACACCATCTGCCACGGCATCCCCAATGACCGTGCACTCAAGCAGGGCGACATCGTCAACCTGGACATCACCGTCATCAAGGATGGCTGGCACGGCGACACCAGCCGCATGTTCGTGGTCGGCGAAGGCTCGATCGCGGCCAAGCGCCTGTGCAACCTGACGTATGAAGCCATGTGGCGCGGCATCGCCAAGGTCAAGCCTGGCGTGCGCCTGGGCGACATCGGCAACGCGATCCAGACCTTTGTGGAGAACCAGGGCTTCTCGGTGGTGCGCGAATATTGCGGCCACGGCATTGGCCAACGCTTCCACGAAGATCCCCAGGTGCTGCACTACGGCCGCGCGGGCACGCTGGAAGAGCTCAAAGCGGGCATGACCTTCACCATCGAGCCCATGGTCAACGCGGGCAAGCGCGACATCAAGGCCCTGCCCGATGGCTGGACCATCGTCACCAAGGACCACTCCTTGTCGGCCCAATGGGAGCACACCGTGCTGGTCACCGAAACCGGCTACGAGGTGCTGACCTTGTCCGCCGGCAGCCCGCCGCCGCCCGCCTTCATCACGGCCCAGGCTTGAGCGTGACAGCAGTACCCATGGCCCTGGACATCCCGGCGTTGCGCACGCAACTTCGCACCGCCAAAGCCGACCTGCTGACCCAGTTCGCCAATGCCCGCCCCATCGCGGCCTCGGCCACGCGGCTGCTGCACAACACGGCCAAGGCCGTGGACCGCAGCCTGACGCAGCTTTGGGAGGCCCACCACATGCCCAAGGGCGCCACCCTGGTGGCCGTGGGCGGCTATGGGCGGGGTGAACTGTTTCCCCACTCCGACATCGATGTGCTGGTGCTGTTGCCCGTGTCCCCATCGGTCGCTGGCGACGAAGGCCTGACCCAAAGCGTTGAAAGCTTCATCAGCGCCTGCTGGGACATCGGCCTGGAAATCGGCTCCAGCGTGCGCAGCGTTGAAGAATGCAGCGAGGAAGCCCAGCGGGATGTCACCGTCCAGACCGCCTTGCTCGAGGCCCGCTTTCTGTGCGGTTCCAGAGCCCGCTTTGAAGAACTGAAGGAAGCCACACTCCAACATCTGGACGCGCCCACTTTCATGCGGGCCAAGACCCTGGAGTTGCGCCAGCGCCATCACAAGTACGAGGACACGCCGTACGCCCTGGAGCCCAACTGCAAGGAAAGCCCCGGGGGACTGCGTGACCTGCAAGTCGTGCTCTGGGTGGCCCGCGCCGCCGGTTTTGGCAAGAACTGGCACGAGTTGGCGGTCAAGGGGCTGTTGACGGCTTTTGAGGCCCGCCAACTGCAACGCAATGAAGGCCTGCTCAAGCTGATCCGCGCCCGCCTCCACCAGGTAGCAGGTCGCCGCGAAGACCGCCTGGTGTTCGACCTGCAAGCTGGTGTGGCCGAGACCTTCGGTTATGTGAACACGCCAGCCCTGCGCGCCAGCGAAGCCTTGATGCGCCGCTATTACTGGGCCGCCAAAGCCGTCACGCAGCTCAACCAGATCCTGATGCTGAACATCGAAGAGCGCATCCTGGGCTCGCAAGACGCGCCCATGCGCCCCATCAATGACAAGTTCCTGGACCGGGGAGGCTTTCTGGAGGTGGTCAGCGACGACCTCTACCAGCGTGACCGCCATGCCATCCTGGAAACCTTCCTGGTGCTGCAGCACGACAACACCATGAAGGGCCTGTCTGCCCGCACCTTGCGTGCGCTGTACAACGGCCGCGACCTGATGGACGCCGAGTTCCGCCGCGACCCCGTCAACCAGCAGACCTTCATGGCCATCCTGAAGGAACCTCATGGCCTGACGCGCGTGATGCGCCTGCTGAACCAGACCTCGGTGCTGGGACGCTACCTGTGGGTGTTCCGCCGCATCGTGGGGCAGATGCAGCACGACCTGTTCCACGTGTACACGGTCGACCAGCACATCCTGATGGTGGTGCGCAATGTGCGCCGCTTCTTCATCCCCGAGCACGCGCACGAGTACCCCTTCTGCACCCAACTGGCGGCCGAATGGGACAAGCCCTGGATCCTCTACATTGCCGCGCTGTTCCACGACGTGGCCAAGGGGCGCGGGGGCGACCACTCCGAATTGGGTGTTCAAGAGGTCCACCGCTTCTGCAAGGCCCACGGCATCGGTCTTGAAGACACCAAGCTGATCCAGTTCCTGGTGGGTGAGCACCTGACCTTGTCGCGCGTGGCGCAAAAAGAAGACCTCAGCGACCCCGAAGTCATCCAGGCTTTTGCCAAGCGCATGGGCAGCGAGCGCGCCCTCACCGCTCTGTACCTGCTCACCGTGGCCGACATCCGAGGCACCAGCCCCAAGGTCTGGAACGCCTGGAAAGGCAAGCTGCTGGAAGACCTCTACAAGCTGGCCCTGCGTGCCCTGGGTGGTGCGCGGCCACACATGGACGCCGAAATTGAAGCGCGCAAGCAGCAAGCCAGGCACTCGCTGGCCCTGTACTACCTGCCCGAAGGCATCGAACTGTCTTTGTGGAAAACGCTGGACATGAGCTACTTTGCGCGCCACGACGCCCCTGACATCGCGTGGCACACGCGCTGCCTGTGGCAACTGGTGGACACCCCCGTGCCCATTGTCCGGGCACGCCTGTCGCCCGCCGGCGAAGGCCTGCAGGTGTTGGTTTACGCCCCCGACCTGGCCGATCTGTTTGCCCGCATCTGCGGCTACTTTGACCGCGCCGGTTTCACCATTCAAGACGCCCGCATCCACACCACCAACAGTGGCTATGCGCTGGACACCTTCCAGATCATGTCCGCACCCAACTCGTCGCAAGAAGGTGTGCACTACCGCGATCTGATCGCCCTGGTCGAGCATCAATTGGCCGAGGCCTGCGCCTCCGACCTGCCCTTGCACGAGCCCAGCAAAGGCAGGCTGTCGCGGCGGGTCAAGTCATTCCCGGTGCCGCCCCGCGTGAGCCTGCGGCCTGACGAGCGCGCTCAGCGCTGGTTGCTCAGCGTGTCGGCCAGCGACCGCTCCGGTTTGCTTTACGTGATCGCCCGCGTGCTCGCGCGCAATCAGGTCAATGTTCAACTGGCCAAAGTCAGCACCTTGGGTGAGCGCGTTGAAGACACCTTTCTGGTCACCGGCCCCGGCTTGCGTCAGGACCGATCGCAACTGAGGCTGGAAACAGAGTTGCTGGAGGCCATTGCGCCTGCCCAGCCTTGACACGGCGTTCTAAGCAGGCTCCTTCGGATCCAGCAGGCGCTCAAGGCGCGCGATGCGGTCTCGCAGCAACAGTCGGCGTTTTTTGAGCCGACGCAAAGTCAGCTCGTCCACGGGGGCCTGTTCGGCCGCAAGATCGATCAAATTGTCGAGATCGGCATGCTCCATGCGCAACTCGATCAACTGGCGATGAGGGGAATGCAGGTTTTCTTGCATCTGGTACGCAACAGTACTCGCTGACAGGCGCCTGAACAAGGGATGACCCGAAGGCTCGCCGCCCCTCGGACCCCATCATTTAGGGATTATAGTTTTCCAATGACTCTGACACCGACCAGTTATCGCCTCGTGGCCGCCACGGGCATCCACAAAGGTGACCGACCCTATCAGCAAGACCAGGTCGAAATCTTGCCCCACCCCCGAGCGCCCGGCTGCCTGCTGGCGGTCGTGGCCGATGGCATGGGCGGCAAAAGCGGGGGTCGCAAGGCTGCCGATCAGGTGATCATGACCTCGCGCCAGGTGTTTGACCGCTATGTGCCCTCCAAGGATGAAGCGGGCCAGAACCTGCAGCAATTGGTCGAGGAGTCCCACCTCATGATCAAACTGACGGCCATCGCTTTTGAAGAAGAGCCCCACAGCACGGTGGCGGCTTTCATCGTCAATCCCGATTTGTCGGCGGTGTTGGTGCACGCAGGCGATTCACGCGTTTACCACTTCAGGGGGCCGGAGCTGGCGCACCGGACCATGGACCACTCCTTCGTGCAGCGCCTGGTCAACGAAGGCCAGATCACCGAAGAAGAAGCCAATGTGCACCCGCAATCCAACCTGCTGACCGGGTGCCTGGGCACCCAGCAAGATCCACCCACCACCATCCAGCACATCCATCAGCTGGAAGTGGGTGACTCGCTGCTGGCTTGCAGCGATGGGCTTTGGCACTACTTCACCCCCAAGGAGCTGGGCGCCATCGTGCACACGTTGCCGCCGCGTGAGGCGGCCGAGATGCTGGTTGGCAAGGCGCGCCACCGCGCACGTGCCGGGGGCGACAACCTGTCGCTGGCACTGGTGCGCATCGAATCTTCGCACTGACCTCAGGTCAGCGAAGTATCGACGTTGCGTTTTTCTTCGCTGAGGTACTCCTTGGACTGCATCTCGTTCAAGCGAGACACCGTGCGCGGAAACTCATGCGCCAGCGGCCCCTCGGTGTAAAGCTGCTCGGGCGGCACCGCGGCCGACACCACCAGCTTGACTCGCCGGTCATAGAGCACATCCACCAACCAGGTGAAGCGGCGGGCCTCGGCCGCCAGACGCACCGGCATGTGCGGCACATCGCTGAGCACAATGGTGTGAAAGCGGGTGGCCAACTCCAGGTAATCGTTCTGTGAACGCGGGCCGCCGCACAAGGTCTGGAAGTCAAACCACACCACGCCGCCCGCTTTGCGACGGGCTTTCAGCACGCGGTGTTCAATGTTCAAGGTCGGATCTTCATCGGCAGATTCAGCCAACTGATTGAAGATCTCCGCCATCTGACCATCCACCTCCGGGCCCAGCGGCGTGAGGTACAAGTTGGCCAGCTCCAGCGTGCGCTGGCGATAGTCGGTGCCGTTGTCCACGTTGACCACCTCCAGCTGGCTTTTCAAAAGCTCGATGGCCGGCAGGACGCGGTCACGGTGAAGGCCGTTGGGGTACAGCTGGTCCGGGTGAAAGTTGGACGTGGTGATGATGCTCATGCGGTTGCGGAACATCGCGTCCAGCAAGCGGTGCAGGATCATCGCATCGGTCACGTCGGCCACGTGGAACTCGTCGAAGCAGACGATGCGGTGGCGGCGTCCCATGCGCTTGGCCAGGATTTCCAGCGGGTCGGCCTGGCCTTTCAGCTCATGCAACTGCCGATGCACCTCGCGCATGAACTCGTGAAAGTGCAAGCGGGTCTTGCGTTCCAGCGGCACCGCCTGGAAGAAGCAATCCATGATGAAGCTCTTGCCACGCCCCACCCCGCCATGCAGGTACACCCCCTTGGGCAGATTGGGGTAGCGCAACATCTTGGTGATGGCGTTAGAGCGCTGTGACTTGTAGACCGACCATTCATCCTGGCAGCGCTGCAAGGCGGCAATGCCCTTGAGCTGGGCCGCATCGGCCACGTACCCCCGCTCTTTCAAGCTCTGGTAGTACAGGTCGGTGACGGTGATGTTGGAATGCTGCTGCGATGCCATGAAAAAATCGGGGCGACCTCGGCGGCCGCCCCTCTGTTCTTACCGATGATGCCAGAAATCAGAAGTTCAAGGTTCGCTTGTCCACGGCCAAGGCGGCCTCCTTGGTGGCCTCGCTCAACGATGGGTGCGCATGGCAGATGCGGGCGATGTCCTCGGCACTGGCCTTGAACTCCATGGCCACCACGGCTTCGGAGATCAACTCGCTGGCCTGCGGGCCAATGATGTGCACACCCAGGATCTCGTCGGTCTTCTCGTCGGCCAGGAACTTCACGAAACCGGTGGTGTCGCCCAGCGCGCGCGCACGCCCATTGGCGGCAAAGGGGAAGGAACCGGCCTTGTAGGGCCGGCCCTCCGCTTTCAACGCCTGTTCGGTTTTGCCGACCCAGGCGATCTCCGGGCTGGTGTAGATCACCCAGGGAATCGTGTTGAAGTTGACGTGGCCATGCTGGCCCGCGATGCGCTCGGCCACCGCCACGCCCTCTTCTTCTGCCTTGTGCGCCAGCATGGGGCCACGCACCACATCGCCAATCGCCCACACATTGGGCAGGTTGGTCTTGCAGTCGTCGTCCACCACGATGGCACCGCGTTCATCCAGCTTCAAGCCCACGGCCTCGGCGTTCAGGCCAATGGTGTTGGGCACCCGGCCGATGGAGACAATGAGCTTGTCCACGTCCAGCTTCTGTGCGGCACCGGCGGCGTCCGTGTAAGCCACAGACACGCCCTTCTTGCCCGCCTTGACTTCGCTGATCTTGACGCCGAACTGGAACTTCAAGCCTTGCTTGGTGAAAACCTTTTGGGCCTCTTTGGCCACCTGCTCGTCCACCGCCCCCAGGAAGCCTGGCAATGCTTCAAGGATGGTGACTTCAGCGCCAAGGCGGCGCCACACCGAACCCATTTCCAGGCCGATCACGCCCGAGCCGACCACGCCCAGCTTCTTGGGCACGTCGGCGATGCTCAAGGCACCGTCGTTGGAGAGGATTTGCTGTTCGTCAAACGCAGCGCCCGGCAACTGGCGGGCGTTCGAACCCGTGGCGAGGATGATGTGCTTGCCCTTGAGGGTGTCAGGCTTGTCGCCGGCCACGGCGATTTCATAGCCGCCATCAGCGGCCTTGGCGAACGAACCACGGCCATGGAAGAAGGTGATCTTGTTCTTCTTGAACAGGTAGAGGATGCCGTCGTTGTTCTGCTTGACGACGGTGTCCTTGCGCGAGAGCAACTTGGCCAGGTCCAGGCTCAGGCCTTCGACCTTGATGCCGTGGTCGGCGAAGTGGTGCGCGGCGTGGTCGTAATGCTCGGACGACTGCAGCAAAGCCTTGGACGGGATGCAACCCACGTTCGTGCAGGTGCCGCCAGGCGCGGGGCCGCCCTTGGCGTTCTTCCACTCGTCGAGGCAGGCCACTTTGAAACCCAGTTGGGCCGCGCGGATGGCGGCGATGTAGCCGCCAGGGCCACCGCCGATGACGATGACGTCGAATTCTTGGGACATGGATTTATCTCCTGGGCTTGCAAGTCCGGAGCGCGCCCTTGTGAGGCGCGCCCGGCCGCAAAAAACAAGTCATGGGTCAGATGTCGAACAGCAGGCGGGCTGGGTCTTCCAGCGCCTCCTTCATGGCCACCAGGCCCAGCACGGCTTCGCGGCCGTCGATGATGCGGTGGTCGTACGACATGGCCAGGTAGTTGATCGGACGGATCACGATCTGCCCGTTCTCGACCACGGCGCGGTCCTTGGTGGCGTGCACGCCCAGGATGGCCGACTGGGGCGGGTTGATGATCGGGGTGGACAGCATCGAGCCGAACACGCCGCCGTTCGAGATGGAGAAGGTGCCGCCCGTCAGGTCTTCCAGGCTCAGCTTGCCGTCACGGGCTTTGACACCGAACTCGGCGATCTTCTTTTCGATCTCGGCAAAGGTCATCTGATCAACGTTGCGCAGCACGGGCACCACCAGGCCACGGGGTGAGCCCACGGCCACGCCGATGTCGAAGTAGCCGTGGTAGACGATGTCGTTCCCATCGATCGAGGCGTTGATGACCGGGTACTTCTTCAGCGCATGCACCGCCGCCTTGACGAAGAAGCTCATGAAGCCGAGCTTGACGCCGTGCTCTTTCTCGAACTTCTCCTGGAACTTCTTGCGCATCTCCATCACCGGCGCCATGTTCACCTCGTTGAAGGTGGTCAGGATGGCGTTGGTGGCTTGCGATTGCAGCAGGCGCTCGGCGACACGGGCGCGCAGGCGGCTCATGGGCACGCGCTGCTCGGGGCGATCGGACAGGTTGGGCAGACCGGGCACCTGCACCGCAGGCAGTGAGCTTGCTGGCACACCCGTGGGAATCGCCTTGGCGGCAGGCGCTGCGGTAGCAGCCGGCGCCGGGGCAGCTGTGCCACCCGCCACGGCTTGCAGCACATCGCCCTTGGTGACCCGGCCATCCTTGCCGGTGCCCGGCACTTGCGCCGTGCTCAGGTTGTTGTCGGCCAGCAGCTTGGCAGCGGCCGGCATGGCCACATCGGCCTTGGAGCCACCAGCGGCAGGTGCTGCGACCGCCGGGGCCGGGGCTGGCGCCGTTTCAGGCAAAGCCTTGACAGGCAAGGGGCTGACCGCTTCGGTGCCTTCGGTGTCGATGCGGGCAATCACCTCTTCGCTGGCGACGGTGTCGCCATCATTGCGAACCAGTTGCGCCATCACACCAGCAACGGGTGACGGGACTTCGAGCACAACCTTGTCGGTCTCGACTTCGATCAGGATTTCGTCCAGTGCGACGGCTTCACCTGGTTTTTTCTTCCAGTTCAGCAGGGTGGCCTCGGACGCGGATTCCGAGAGTTGGGGGACTTTGACTTCAACGAGTGCCATGAATTTTTCTCCAGACGCGAGGGCGACTTCGCGCACCAGCGATGGCGGTGCGCGGGGCCCGCAATGACTTATTTGGTGAGGACGAAGCCCTTGAGCTTGGCGAAGGCTTGATCA
>NZ_JAUSAR010000154.1 GCF_030652515.1 Aquabacterium sp.
CCGGCCATGAAGAATAAACTTGCCGCACCGAACCACAGCTTTTTTTGATTTTTTTAAAAAAGGAGGATGGTGTGCGGGCTACAGGGATGAAAAAATAACAGTCATTAGGGGTTTACTTTTCTATGACAGGGGCGCGCCGCTAGCGAAAGCTAAACGAAGCCACCGAACCCTGATAAAAAACTGAACTTCAAAACCGCCAACGGGCGGCGCGTCCCTTTGACCGACTTGTTAGGCCAAGCAATAACCCGCTAAGCCAAACTACCACCAACCAAAATAGACCGATTTGCCCTGAAGTGCGGCGAACGCCAAACCTAGCGATGACTGGACTTTACCACCGGAGCCAAACGTGGGCAACTTGAAAAAATTGGGGACAACCGGTAAACAACCAAGACGCAAAAAGCAGAAACGTCAGAGCCGCTACGAACAGCTTGCTTACCCCTAACATGCCGTACAAAACAACCCGAACAACAAAGCCAAACCAAACACTAAACCAGAACAGCCAAACTCAGTGTGCAGGCAGAAGCGACAGGGACAAAGCACACAAGCCCAGATGCAACAAAAGCCAGAACTCGCCAAAAACGCCAACCCAAAAGAGCCCGCAACTACAAAAGCGTGCGGAAAGCACCACCTGACAAAAGCCAAACTTCGCTGCCAATGATTCGGGTACACCCCGAAACCAGCAAGGCCAAGCCTAAAACCGAGTTTTGCTGAGCAACGTAAACCAACCGCTTAACCCACCAAGCCAGCCAAACAAAGAAGCCAACGGAGCAAACCGAAGCCAAAACCAACCAAGGCAAAGGCAAAAAACAAACTATAAATGAGTAACGTAAGCCCGAAGCACACCAAAAAAACTGTCCGCAACCACTGAAGCTGACGAAGACAAACAGAAACTTGAAACCTTCACCCCAGAAAGCCTAACGTTACGGTAAGGGGCGCACCGCTAGCGAAAGCGAAACGAAGCCGCCGAACCTTGATAAAAACCAAAACTTCAAAACCGCCACCGGGCGGCGCGTCCCTTTGACCGACTTGTTAGGCCAAGAAAAAACAGCTAAAGCCAAACTACCACCAACCCAAAGAGCCAGGTTTGCCCCGATGTGTGGGGAACGCCGAACCCAACGATGAGTGGACTTTACCACCGGAGCTAAAACCGGGCAACCTGAAAAAGCCGAGGACAACTGGCAAGCAATCGAAGCCACAAAACTTGCAAAGCCAAACCTGCGGACAACAGGCATTACGGACCAACCCGAAAAGCAAAACCCAACGCTAAAACGGAACCGCCCAACCCGGCTTGCAGGCAGAAGCGGCAGGGACGAAAGCACCCAAGCCCAGATGCAACAAAAGCTCAAACCCGGCCCAAAACGCCAACCCAAAAGAGCCGGTAACCACAAAGGCGGGCAGGGAGCGCCGCCTGACAAAAGCCAAACGTTGCCGCCAAAGATTGAGCCGAAACCCGCAAGGCCAAGCCTAAAACCGAGTTGTGGAGAGCAACGGAAACTAAACGCTTAACTCGCCAAGCTTGCCAAACAAAGCAGCCCACTGAGTAAACCGAAGCCAAAACCAACAAGGCAAAGGCAAAAACCAAACTGCAAATGAGCAATGGAAGCCCAGACCAAACCCAAAAACTGCCCGCCACCACCGAAGCTGACGGAGGCAAATCAAAACCTGAAACTCTCACCCCAGAAAGCCTAACGTTACGGTAAGGGGCGCGCCGCTCACAGAGCT
>NZ_JAUSAR010000171.1 GCF_030652515.1 Aquabacterium sp.
GCACAGCTTCTACCGGGCGCGCCTGACCCGCGCTTACCTGGCCGTGGGCAATCCCCGGCGGGGGCTGGATGGGGGGGCGCCTGGCCGGGCCGACGTCACGGCGGTGGAAGAGGGCGACGACATGGGCTTGCGCCACTACCAACCCGAGCTGCGCGGTGGTCCCATCCACCTGGTCAACACCTGCCTGAACCAGACGCGTGATGACCTGAGCGGGCTGTACAACGCCGATCGCAAAGGCGCGGCGGTCACGGCCACCTGGCGCGGCCTGGAGGTGGGCCCCTCGCGCTTCATCCCGATGCAGGCAGACCACGACGCTGGCACGCTGGGGCGGTGGGTGGCGGTGTCGGGCGCAGCGGCCTCGCCAGGCGCGGGGGCCTACACCACACGGGGCCTGGCCCTGTTGTTGTACTTCCTGGGCGTGCGCCTGGGCCACTGGATTCGATCGCCAGGTGCCTTGGTGCCCTTGCGCTGGTTGAGCGATTTGTCGTGGCGCTTTCTGCCCAAGCCATTGATGCTGGCCAGTGAAGCCTCGGCGGTTTTCTTTGGTGGTGAGCGGCCCTGGTGGTACCTGTCCGATGGCGGTCACTTCGAGAACACCGGCGTTTATGCGCTGGTCAAACGCGAGCTGGATTTCATCATCCTGTCCGATGCCAGTTGCGATCCACGCTACGAGTTTGGCGACATCGAGAACCTGGTGCGCAAGGCCCGCATCGACTTTGGAGCGGAGATCGATTTTTACTCGCGGGAAGAGGCCCGCCGCTTGTTCGCCTCGGATTGCGAAGGTGGCCTGACGGTGTTGTCGCCTGAAGACGTGGCGAACAGCCATTCCTGCCGAGGCGTGCTGCTGGCCCGAATCCGCTACCGCGAGCGCCCGGTCAGGCGCGATGATGGCCAGACGGTGTTGACGCGCCCCGAGGGCACGCTGCTGATCGTCAAACCCAACCTGCACAACGCGCTGGACGTGGATGTGCTGGCCTACGCGCAAAAGCACGAAGACTTCCCGCACGAGTCCACTGGCGACCAGTCATTTGACGAAGCCCAATGGGAGAGTTACCACCGCCTGGGCGAGGACTTCGGCCTGGCCATGCGCGAGACCTGGCTGGCGCAGCTGCCCGGCTGGCGCAGCCCGGCCCACCACGGCATCCGGGTGGCCGCGCGTCTGAACGATGCCAAGGACTCGTCCGACAAGGCCCCGGCCGCACCGTGGTGGCGTCGCACGGCCCGCGCCACCGCCATCGGCACGACCTTGGGGCTGGGCGCTTCGGGCACCTTGATCCTGTCGGCCTGGCAAACGATCGAGCAGGTGCAGCGCAAGGAGACCGAGTCGCGCACCGAAGCCAGCAAGTTGTTCGCCGAGGTGTCCAAGGGCTTGCAAAGCGTGGATGCCAGTTGCCCCAAGATGCCGGAGTTCCTGTATGTGCAGACGAAGACGCTGCTGCAGGTCATGCGGGGCAGCCCTTTGCTGAGTTTGCTGGAGCGCGAAGGCGTGGACCTGGTGGCCGCCCGCATTGCCACGGACTTTGCCAAACCATTGGCCCCCGAGGCTGAATGCTCGGCCACCGCCTTGCGCATGCGCAGCGAGCTGCAACTGGTGTCGTCGTTCCAGCCAGCCAGTTCGGCCTTGAGCTATTGGGATTCGGGCAACTCGCCGTTGGGGCAGGCCTTGGCGGCCGAGGCCGTGTGGCGTCAGCTGAAGAACTGGAGCGCCAAGGGGCCGTTGACCACGATCGCGAAAGCGCCCGCTGAACCTGTGCCAGCGGTGCCACCGAAAGAGGTGCCAGCGGTGGCGGCCAAAACGCCCGCCACCGTGTCGCTGGAGGCCTGCCGTCGGCCCCAGGGCAACACGATCTTGTACGTGCAGGTGTATGACGAATTTTCTCGCGTGCCCGCCACGGCTTTGCGTCAGACGCTGCAGGCCCAGGCGGGTGAGCTGGTCCAGGTGGCGCCTATCGAGAACGTGACGCTGAGTGCTCAGGTGCGCCAGCAACGTCGGCCTGCGCCATGGCCTCAGCCCACCTTTGTGCTGCACGACCCTGACAGCCGGGCCTGTGCCAAAGCCATGGCGGGCTTGCTGGGCCTGCCTTGGGTGGGGCCGGGTGAATCGGCGGACAAGGTGTGGGTGCGCGATCTGCCCAAGTCACTCAACCGGCGTCCCGGGGTGATCGAGTTGTGGTTGCCGCCCAGCTTGCAGCAAACCTCGGCCAACAAGCAGGTCGCAATACCCGCGTGAGGAGGCGGCCCGCTGTCCACGTGCCTCACGCGCTTCAGGCTTTCAGAGCAGCCGCGTGGTGGGCGATGTGGTCGCGCATGAAGGTGCTGATGAAGTAATAGCCGTGGTCGTAGCCCTCATGCCGACGCACCGTGAGGGGCTGGCCATGTTGCTGGCACGCGGCTTCCAGCAGGTGGGGGTGCAGCTGGTCGGGTAAAAATTTGTCGGCCAGACCCTGGTCGACCAGGATGGGCGGGCATGTGGCGCCACCTTTGACCAGTTCGGTGGCGTCGTGCCGGGCCCAGTCTGAAGACTCATCGCCCAGATAGCCTTGCAGCGCCTTGCGGCCCCAGGGGCATTGCGTGGGCGCGGCAATCGGCGCCAAGGCCGACACACTCTTGAACAGCGCGGGGTGCTTCAAAGCCAGCGTCAAAGCGCCATGGCCACCCATCGAGTGGCCGAAGATGCCGGTGCGCGCCGCATCGCCCTTGAAGTGCTGCATCACCAGGGGCAGCAACTCTGTCGTCAGGTAGCTTTCCATGCGCCAGTGCGGGGCCCAGGGCTCGGCGGTGGCATCCAGGTAGAAGCCTGCCGCGGTGCCGAAATCCCAGCTGGTGTCTGCGCCTTCCACGCCCGTGTTGCGCGGGCTGGTGTCGGGGCTGACCAGGATCAGGCCGTGCTCGGCCGCGTATTGCTGCGCACCGGCCTTGATGGCGAAGGTCTCTTCGGTGCAGGTCAGGCCTGCCAGGTAGATCAGCACGGGTGTGCTGGCTGAATGCAGCGCCTGCGGTGGCCGGTACACGCCAAAGCGCATCGGCAGGCCGATGGTGCCGGAGGCGTGCTGGTAGAAGCCTTGCACGCCGCCAAAGCAGGCGTGTTCGCTGAGCGTTTCGATGGTCGTTGTCATGGCCAGCCAATGATCAGTACATCACCACCGAACGGATCGACTCGCCGCTTTTCATCAAATCAAAGCCTTCGTTGATCTGGTCCAGCGACAGCTTGTGCGTGATCAGGTCGTCGATGTTGATCTTGCCATCCATGTACCAGTCGACGATCTTGGGCACGTCGGTGCGGCCGCGCGCGCCGCCAAAAGCCGAGCCTTCCCACTTGCGGCCGGTCACCAGCTGGAAGGGGCGGGTGCTGATCTCGGCACCGGCCTCGGCCACGCCGATGATGATGCTGCGGCCCCAGCCCTTGTGCGTGCATTCCAGCGCCTGGCGCATGGTGGTGGTGTTGCCGATGCACTCGAAGCTGTAGTCGGCGCCGCCATCGGTCAGTTGCACGATGGCATCGACCACATTGGGCACCTCTTTCGGGTTGATGAAGTGCGTCATGCCGAACTGGCGGGCCATGGCCTCGCGCTTGGGGTTCAGGTCCACGCCGATGATCTTGTCGGCGCCCACCATCTTGGCCGCCTGGATCACGTTCAGGCCAATGCCGCCCAGGCCGAACACGACCACGTTGGCGCCCGCTTCGACCTGTGCGCTGAACAGCACCGCGCCCACGCCCGTGGTCACGCCGCAGCCGATGTAGCAGACCTTGTCGAATGGCGCGTCAGGCCGGATCTTGGCCAGCGCGATCTCGGGCACCACGATGAAGTTGCTGAAGGTGGACGTGCCCATGTAGTGCAGCAGCGGATCACCATTGAGCGAGAAGCGCGAGCTGCCATCGGGCATCAGGCCCTTGCCTTGTGTGGCGCGGATCTTCTGGCACAGATTGGTCTTGCGCGACAGGCAGAACTTGCACTGGCGGCATTCGGGCGTGTAGAGCGGGATGACGTGGTCGTCCTTGCGCAGCGAGCTGACGCCGGGGCCCACATCGACCACGATGCCCGCGCCTTCGTGGCCCAGGATGGCGGGGAACAGCCCTTCCGGGTCGGCGCCCGACAGCGTGTAGTAATCGGTGTGGCAGATGCCCGTGGCCTTGACCTCCACCAGCACCTCGCCCTCGCGCGGGCCTTCCAGGTCAACGGTTTCGATGGTCAGGGGTTGTCCGGCTTTCCAGGCGACGGCGGCGCGTGTCTTCATGGGCGTTCTTTCAAGGCATTCGGTGAGGTGGGGACATGATAAGTGCGGCATGATGCCGCCATGAAAAATCCCCCCAGCCAGGACCCGTTGCACGGGCTGACGCTCGAAGCGATCCTCAACGAACTGGTGGCCGGTTATGGCTGGCCGGAGTTGGGCCGGCTCATCAACATCCGTTGCTTCCAGTCCGATCCCAGCATCTCGTCCAGCCTGCGTTTTCTGCGCAAGACGCCCTGGGCGCGCGAGAAAGTCGAAGGCCTGTATTTGTTCATGCTGCGGGAGCGGCGCCGGTCGGGGCAAAGCTGATCCATGTCCCTGTCCGCGCTCGTCACCAAGTTCATCTTTCGCCACTGGCGCGCTTACGGCCCCTCGGCCGTGATGCTGGTCGCCATCGCCTTGCTCACCGTGTGGCTGCCACGTCAGGTGGGGCACCTGGTCGATGGCCTGGTGGCACGTCGGCTCGACACCGATGGGCTGATCCGCGAGGTGGGCCTGATGGTGCTGGCGGGCCTGGCCATCTACTTCATGCGCGTGACCTGGCGGCAGTTGCTGTACGCCGCGGCGTACCGGCTGGGTGTGGATCTGCGCATCCGCCTGTATGAACGCCTCAGCCTGCAAGGACCGCGCTTTTACCAGGATCGCCGCACGGGCGACCTCATGGCCCTGGCCACCAACGACATCGACGCGGTCGAGCAAGCCGCTGGCGAGGCCGTGCTGGCGGGCTTTGACGGCACCATGACCTTGCTCCTGGTGATCGGCGTGATGGCGCTGGGCGTGGACTGGCGCCTGACCCTGGTGGCCTTGCTGCCGTTCCCCATCATGGGCTGGGCCTTCTGGTGGATTTCCAACCGCGTGCACACGGCCTCGCGCCAATCGCTGGACAACTTCGGCCACCTCAACGATCAGGTGCACGAGAGCCTGTCCGGCGTGCGCACCGTGCGGGCACTGGGGCTTGAAGCGCGCAGCATCGCCGACTTCACGGCCCTGGCCGACAAAGCCGCGCAATCCAGCCTGAAGGCTCAGCGCTGGGAAGCCGCTTACGAGCCGGCGGTGAGCCTCACGCTGGGCGCCGCCACCATGCTCAGCCTGGGCATGGGTGGCTACCTGGTCTGGCACAGCGAATTGACCATCGGCCAGTTGACCAGCTTCAGCCTCTACCTGGGGCAGATGATCTGGCCGATGTTCGCGGCCGGTTGGGTGCTGTCCTTGATCGAACGTGGCCGCGCCGCGTGGGATCGCCTGCGGCCGGTGCTGGAAGCGCCCCTCACGGTGCAGGACCACGGCCCGGTGCTGACGATCCAGCCTGGCGCGTTGCAAGCCCATGACGTGGTCTTCTCTTACCCCGGACATCCCACGAAAGCCTTGTCGGGCGTGTCGCTGTCGGTCCAGCCCGGCCAGACCCTGGGCCTGGTCGGCCCAACCGGCTCGGGCAAATCCACGGTGGTGCGCTTGCTGCTGCGCCAGTTCGCACCTGATGCTGGCAACCTGCAATGGGGCGGCGTGACCCTGGCCGACTACAAGCTGGACACCTTGCGCCGAGCCGTCAGTTGGGTGCCGCAAGAACCCTTTTTATTCTCTGCCTCGGTGGCCGAGAACATCGCGCTGGCCAAGCCCCAGGCCACGCGCGCCGAGGTGGAACACGTGGCCCGCATGGCCGCCGTGCACGATGATATTCAGCGCCTGCCCCAAGGCTATGACACGCCGGTGGGCGAGCGCGGCGTGACCTTGTCGGGCGGCCAACGCCAGCGCGTGGCCATTGCCCGCGCGCTGCTGGCCGATGCGCCCTTGCTCTTGCTGGACGATGCCTTGTCCGCCGTGGACACCGACACCGAGGCCAGCATCTTGCGGCACCTGCGCGAACTGAAGGTGCAGCGCCCTGAGCGCATCGTGATCGTGGTCAGCCACCGCCTCAGTTCCGTGGCCGACGCCGACCACATCCAGGTCTTGAAGGAAGGCGTGGTGGCCGAGCAGGGCAGCCACGCGCAACTGTTGGACCAGGCGGGCTGGTACGCCCGCCAATGGCGCTACCAGCAACTGGAGCAACAACTGGAGGCCGACGATGCAGCCGCTTGACCGGGGCCAGGCCCTCGCCCTGCTGCGCCGCGCAGCCCAACCCGAGTTGCACCACCTGCGGCGCGGCCTGCTGTGGCTGATGCTGGCCGCCGGCCTCGAAGCGCTGGGCCCCATCCTGGGCAAGGCCTTCATCGACCGGCACCTGATGCCCCACCAGGGCACCTGGCTCGAGATGGCCAGCCTGCTGGTCGGCGCCCTGTTCGCCACCTGGGTGGCCAGCTGGATCCGCTACGGCCAGTTGATCCGCCTGGCCGGCCTGGCCATGCGCTCGGTGCTGCGCCTGCGCGAAGAGGTCTATGGCCACGTGTTGCGACTGCCCATGGCTTATTTTGATCGCGCCATCACGGGGCAACTGGTCAGCCGCGTCACCAACGACACCGAGGCGGTCAAGGCGCTGTATGTGCAAGTGCTGTTCGTGATGCTCGACAGCGTGGTGGCCCTGGTCGCGGCCTTGTTCGCGATGGCTTACCTGGATTGGCAACTGATGTTGGTGGTGGCCCTGCTGGTGCCCGCCGTGACCGCCATCGTCTGGCTCTACCAGCGCCTGAGCGCCCCGGCCGTGACGCGATCGCGCCAGTTGCGCAGCGATTTGAACGCGCAGATGGGCGAGTCCATCGCGGGCATGGCGGTCTTGCAGGCCAGCCATGCCACGCCCCGTTTTGCCGAACGCTTTGCGCAGACCGCGCACGCGCAGTTGCAAGCCCGCCGTGATGAGCTGCGCGCCAACGCGTGGCTGTTGCGTCCCGCGCTTGATTTGCTCAACATCTCGCTATTGGCACTGGTGATGATGGTGTTTGGCCTGCGCAGCCAGGGCGGTACTTTGAGCACGGTCGAGATCGGCGTGCTTTATGCCTTCATCAGCACCATGGCCCGCGTGGTCGAGCCCCTCATCCAGATCACCACGCAGTTTTCGCAGTTGCAGCAATCCATGGTGGCCGCCGCGCGCGTCAACACGCTGCTGCAAGAAGCCGAGTCCCTGCGCACCAGCGGGCAAGGCCGCGTCACGCAAGGCGCGATCGACATCCGGCACCTGACCTTTGCCTACGCCGCCAACCCGCCCGTGCTGCACGACGTGAACCTGAGTATCGCGCCCGGCCAGTTCATCGGCATCGTGGGCCACACGGGCAGTGGCAAGTCCACGCTGCTGTCCCTCATGCTGCGCTTCTACCAGGCACCGGCGGGCACCGTCACCATCGATGGCCAGCCGGTCGATGACATCGACGACGAGGCCTTTCGCCATGCCGTGGGCCTGGTGCCGCAAGAGCCCTTCCTGCTGGCCGCCAGCGCGCGCGAGAACATCGACATGGGCAGAGGCTTGAGCCTGGCGCAGATCGAGACCGCCGCGCGAGCCGCCCAGGTGCACGACTTCATCCTGGCGCTGGAAAAGGGCTACGACACGCCATTGGGCGAGGGCGGCGCGCGCCTGTCCGTGGGCCAGAAGCAATTGCTGGCCATGGCACGGGCCCTGGCCGGGCAGCCGCGCATCCTTTTCCTGGACGAGGCCACCTCGCACATCGACAGCGACACCGAGCGCCTGGTGCAAAAAGCCCTGGACGCCTTGCACGGCCAGGTGACCGTGGTGGCCATCGCGCACCGACTGTCCACCATCCGCGACGCTGATGCCATCGTGGTGCTCCACCATGGCCGCATCGCCGAACAAGGATCTCACGAAGCCTTGATGGCCTTGCCCGAGGGGCGCTACCAGCGTCTGTACCTCCTGCAGCAGTGGCAGGCGCAGGAAGCCGCTTGACGAATGCCCCGGCTGCTTGGCAGGCGCCATAATTGCGGCCTGTCGTCATCCAGGGCGCGGGCAACCGTTTCGCGTTCAATCAAACATGTTCCAAAGACTTGTGTACCTCGTCAAGGCCACGCTGGCCAGTGTGGCGCTGGCCGTGAACACCCTGGTCGGATTCAGCGCGATGATCCCGTTCGCATTGCTCAAGCTGGTGTTGCCGTTCCGTGCGGTGCGCCAGGTGACCGACTACGCCCTGAACAAGATCGCCGATCTCTGGGTGGCCAACAATGGCCTGTGGATCGCTGCCGTGGGGCACACACGCTGGCAAATCACCGGGGTTGAAAACTTCAAGCGCTCGGGCTGGTACCTGGTCAGCAGCAACCACCAAAGCTGGGTGGACATCCTGGTGCTGCAGAAGGTGTTCGGCGGCCGCATCCCGCTGTTGAAATTTTTCATCAAGAAAGAACTGATCTACGTGCCCGTCATCGGCCTGGCCTGGTGGGCGCTGGACTTTCCCTTCATGGCGCGCAAGGGCGGCAAGGCCAGCGCGGCCAAGGACCTGGAGGCGGCGCGCAAGGCCTGCGAGAAATTCCGCATCGTGCCCACCTCGGTGATCAGCTTTCTGGAAGGCACCCGCTTCACCCCCAGCAAGCACGACGCGCAGCAATCCCCGTATCAGCACCTGCTCAAGCCCAAGACCGGCGGCATTGGCATGGCGTTGTCGGTGATGGGCGAGCAGTTCGATGCCATGCTGGACGTGACCATCGTCTACCCCATGGGCGTGCCCACGTTCACCGATCTGATCTGTGGCCGCTTGAGCGATGTGATCGTCGATGTGCGCCAGATCCCCATCCCGCAGGGTTTGAAAACCGACACCGGCAAGGACCCCGCTTACCGCGCAAGCCTGCAAAACTGGATCAGCGGGCTGTGGGCCGAGAAGGACCGCCGCATCGATGAGCTGGCCGCAGGCTTCAAGCCTCGCTGATCACTGAGCTTGGGCGGGCTGCCTCAAGGGTTCGCGCAGCCGCGCGAACTGGGCGGGGGCCACGTATTGCAGCAACTCCTTGCCCTCGCTGTCCAGCGTGATGCCCAGGCCTTTGTCCGGGTAAAGCCAGTGTTCTGCGTGTGCATTGCTGCGCACGCGTTCGGCAGGCTTTCCAAAGCGCGCCTTCACGATGGCGTCGTCCAGGTTGGCCTGCGGGATGAAGGCCAAGGCCAGGATGGGTGAACGCAAGGCCAGGGCTTGGTCATCCGCGTTCAAGCTGTACTTGCGCGTGTTGCTGTTCATGTAGCCAACCTTGGCGGCGCGTTCGCGAAAGCCCTGGATCACCTGCGGACTGACCTGGGCGGTCACCACCAGTTTGCCAATGATGAAGCCCATGGTGGCGCTCTCCACATAGGCTTCCAGCGTGCCGTTCTCACCGGGGGCGGCCACCACGGCCATCTGAAAGTCCGAGGCCCAGCGGCGTTGCACATCGCCCAGCGTGCTGGCGGCTTCGGGCTGTTCCGCCAACCTCAGGCCAAAGACCTGCGTGCCGCCCGATGACAGTGGCGTGATGTGCCAAGGCAAATCGTGCATGGGCACCTGGTTTGGCTTGACCCCCTTCGGGTCACCGTGGTCCAGCGCGATGAAGGTGGCCGCCGCCAAAGACGCCACCAGCAAACCTGCGATCAAGCCCCATTTGTTCATGCCATGCACTGCTTCAGGTTTTGTAGCCGGGATCCAGGCGCTCCAGCTTGCGGATCAAGGCTGGCCACACAAAAGCCCCGCCCAAGCTGCCAGTCTGCACCTTCATGGCGTGCGCCACGCCATCAACGATCTGCGGATTGACCTGCGTCAAGGCCGCGCCGCCTGATTGCGCCGCGATCTGGATCTGGCAAGTGCTCTCGAAGATGTACATGGACAGGAAGGCATCGGCGATGGTGGGGCCCACCGTCAGCAGGCCATGGTTGCGCAGCATGAGGAAGTTCTTGTGCCCCAAGTCGGCTTGCAGGCGGGGCTTCTCTTCATCGCGGAAGGCCACGCCTTCGTAGTCATGGTACGCCAGCGAGGCCAGCACGAAGGTGCTTTGCTGAGAGATGGGCAACACGCCCCCCGATTGCGCCGACACGGCCACGCCCGAGCGCGTGTGGGTGTGCAGTACACAGCCGGCGTCCTCGCGCGCGGCATGCACCGCGCTGTGGATGGTGAAGCCAGCGGGGTTGACCGGGAAGGGCGAGTCACTGAGTTTTTGGCAGTCCTGGTCGACCTTGACCAGGCTGGACGCGGTGATCTCGTCGAACATCAGGCCGTAGGGGTTGATCAGGAAATGGTGCTCGGGCCCGGGGATGCGCGCTGACACGTGCGTGAAGACGAGGTCGCTCCAGCCATAGGCTGCGACCAGGCGGTAACAGGCGGCCAGGTCCACGCGCAGTTGCCATTCTTCGGGGCTGACGTGCTCTTTCAGGGAGGGGATGTTCAGGCTCATGTGAAGGTGTCCTCGTGTTGTTGGCGCAGCAGGTTCTTCTGCACCTTGCCCATGGCGTTGCGGGGCAGGTCGGTGGCAAAGAACACGCGCTTGGGCACTTTGAAGCCGGCGATGGTGTCCTTCATGGTCTGGATCAGGTTTTGCTCGTTCACGGGTTGTCCCGCTTGAGGCACGACGATGGCGATCACGCCTTCGCCAAAGTCGGGGTGCGGCACGCCCACCACGGCCGATTCGACCACGCCGTGCAGTTTGTCCAGGTGGCTTTCGACCTCGGCCGGGTAGACGTTGAAGCCGCCGGTGATGATCAGGTCCTTGGCGCGGCCGCTCAGGTGCACATAGCCTTGCGCATCAATGAGGCCGACATCGCCAGTCCTGAACCAGCCATCGGGCGTGAAGGCCTCGCGCGTTTTCTCAGGCATGCCCAGGTAGCCCTTGAAGACGTTGGGGCCACGCACCTGCACATGGCCCACGGTGCCCACCGCGCAGGCTTGATCGTGGTCGTCGGTGATGCGCAAATCCACGCCGGGCAAGGGCCGCCCCACGCTGCCTGGCAATCGTGGGCCTTCACGGGGGCGGCAGGGGTTGGAGCACAGCATGCCGGTCTCGCTCATGCCGTAACGCTCCAGAATCTGTTGGCCACTGCGCTGCGCGAAGGCTTCGGCCGTGGCCGTCAGCAAGGGCGCCGATCCGCTGACGAACAGGCGCATGTTCGCGCAGGCATCAGCTTGCAGGTAGGCAGTGTCCAGCAAGCGCCCATACATGGTCGGCACGCCCATGAAGACCGTGGCGCGGGGCTCGGTGGTGTCTTGAACCTGCTGCATCACGCCGGTCGCGTCGAACTTGTTCAGCCAGCGCATGGCCGTGCCCGACAGCAGCGCGCAGTGGCTGGCCACGAACAGGCCGTGGATGTGGAAGATGGGCAAGGCGTGCACCAGCACATCATCGCTGCGCCAGTCCCAGTGGCGCAACAAGGTGCGGGCATTGCTGAGCAGGTTGCCGTGGCTCAGCAGGGCGCCTTTGCTGCGCCCGGTGGTGCCCGAGGTGTAGAGGATGGCGGCCAGGTCATCCGCCTGTGCGGCGGCGATGGCCTGCTGGTCGGATTGCGCTGCCGCATGTGTCAGCAAGCTACCGGTGCGGTCATCGTTCAGGGTGAACAGGTGGGCGACCCGGCCCTGTGCGGCCAGCGGCACGATCCAGTCCTGGTCCGGCGAGCGGCAGATCAGCACCGACGGCCGCGCATCGTTCACAAAGTAATCCAGCTCGGCTTGGCGGTAGGCGGGGTTCAAGGGCAGGAAGACGCAACCAGCCCGCAAGGTGGCCAGGTACAGCATCAGCGCCTCGACCGACTTGTCCACGTGCGCGGCCACCACGGGTGGCCGCCCGGCGTGGCCTTTCAGACGCAGACCGGTCAGCAGGTTGGCGATCATGGCGGTGGCTCGGTCCAGGTCGCGCCAGGTGTAGGCAAGTCCCGTGTCCGTCAGGATCGCGGGCTCGTCCAGGGTGGCCGGCCAGGCGGCGGTGAGGGCGGTGAACAGGTTCATGGGTTGCCATCATGCGGCATTTGGCGGGCTGTTGGCTTTACGAACTGAAACCTCTCAGGGCTTGAACTTCTCAGGGGCCGCCCCCATCCTACGTGGACTGCTTTGGAGGTGACCAACATGCGCTTGAAACGATACTGGATGACCGGCTGCATGGCCCTGGTGCTGATGGCTGCAGGACGTTTGCCGGAGCTTCGCGACAGCGAGGATGTGCCTGACTCCAAAATGGGCTGGGTAACGCTGACCAGCAAGCACAACCTGGACGACACGGTGACCAAGCTGATGCAGGCGGCGCGCTCGCGCGGGATGTCAGTGCTGGCCAAGGTGTCGCCGCAGCGGTCTGGTGGGCAGGACATGAGCAAGGCGCCGGCGTTGGTGCTGGTGTTGGGTGACACGGATGGCCACACGCCAGTGGTTCAGGACACCTCGAACGCCAACCCGCATTT
>NZ_JAUSAR010000056.1 GCF_030652515.1 Aquabacterium sp.
CGGGTTGATGCGCAAACGCGCTCCAAGACCAGCATCAACGACCTGCTGCGCGCCTGATAAAAACCGATCCCCAAGGAGACACTTGATGAGTGAAGGCAATCTGGAACGAGTCCTGCGTTTGATGGCTGAAAAGAAGGCCTCTGACGTCTTCCTCTCGGCCGCCACGCCCATCCTCATCAAGCTCCACGGGCAGATCCTGCAACTGACCGACCAGCCGCTCAAGCCCTCGCAGCCACGCCAGTTGCTGGCCGAGATGCTCTCGCCCACGCAGATGGAAGAGCTGGACGACACCGGCGAGTTGAACGTCGGCCTGACGATCCCGGGCGTGGCGATTTTCCGGCTCAGCGCTTTCAAGCAACGTGGCTCGATCGCGGCGGTGTTCCGGCACATCCCCTCCGAGATCCCCGCGCTTGACACCCTGAATCTGCCCGATATTTTGTCGTCGCTGGTGATGGAAAAGCGCGGCCTGATCATCCTGGCCGGTGCCACCGGCTCGGGCAAAAGCACCACGCTGGCCTCGATGCTGGAGCTGCGCAACCAGCGCATGACCGGCCACATCCTGACGATTGAAGACCCGATGGAATTCTTGTTCTCGAACAAGAAGTCGGTGGTCAACCAGCGCGAAGTGGGCCGCGACACGGCCTCGCTGCAAGTGGGTTTGCGCAATGCCCTGCGCCAGGCGCCCGATTGCATCCTGATCGGCGAAATCCGTGATCGTGAAACCATGACGGCGGCGATCTCGTACGCGCTGTCGGGCCACCTGGTGCTGTCCACGCTGCACGGCAACAACAGCTATCACGCCCTGGGGCGCATCCTGTCGTTCTACACGCCAGAGTCACGCCCGGCCTTGCTGAGCGATCTGGCTTCCGGCCTGAAAGCCATCGTGTCGCAACGCTTGTTGCGCGCCACGGCAGGCGGCCGCATCCCGGCAGTCGAGGTGCTGCTCAACACCAAGCTGGTGTCCGAGTTGATCGAGCGCGGCGACTTCACCGGCGTGAAAGAGGCCATGGAGAAATCCATGGCCGAAGGCTCGCAAGCGTTCGAACACGACATCGCCCGCTTGATAGGCGAAGGCCTGATCACCCGCGAAGAAGGCCTGGCCAATGCCGACTCGCCCACCAACCTGATGTGGCGCCTGCAGAATGACCAAGGTGCCTCGTCGAAGTTGACCGCCAAGGCCGAAGAGACCGAAGAAGGCCCATCTTTCACCGAAATCACGCTGGACGTGAACAACGATGACCGCCACAGCGGTTTTGGGTCCACCCGCTTCTAAGCTCCTGATCAGGCCACGCCATGACAGCCACTTTGCGCCTGACCGAGGCGCTGATTGCCCGCTCCTCCGTCACCCCCAACGATGGCGCTTGCCAGGAGGTGTTCATTGAGCGTCTCCAAGCCCTGGGCTTTGAATGCCACACGCTGACCTTCGGGCCTGCTGACGCCCCGGTCACCAACCTGTGGGCCATCAAGCGCGGTCTGGGCCATGCCAGCGGAGCACCCACCCTCGTGTTCGCTGGCCACACCGACGTGGTCCCTACCGGCCCACTGGACCAATGGACCAGCCCACCCTTCGTGCCCACCCACCGCGATGGCTACCTGTTTGGCCGTGGCGCGGCCGACATGAAAACCTCTCTGGCCGCCATGCTGGTGGCCACCGAAGAATTCGTCGTCGGCCATGCGCAGCACCAAGGCAGCATCGCCTTCCTGCTGACCAGCGACGAAGAAGGCCCTTCGGTCGATGGCACCGTCAAGGTCTGCGAATGGCTCACCCAGCGCGGCGAACGCCTGGACTGCTGCATCGTGGGCGAACCCACCTCGGTCAAGTCCGTGGGCGACATGATCAAGAACGGCCGACGTGGCTCGTTGTCGGGCAAGTTGCGCGTCAAGGGCGTGCAGGGCCACATCGCCTACCCACACCTGGCGCAAAACCCCATCCACCTGGCCGCGCCTGCCTTGGCCGAACTGGCCAGCATCACCTGGGACCAGGGCAACGACCATTTCCCACCCACCAGTTGGCAGATGTCCAACATCCACGCGGGCACCGGCGCCAACAACGTCATCCCTGGCGAGTTGGTGGTGGACTTCAACTTCCGTTTCTCGACCGAGTCGACGCCCGACGGCTTGAAAGAACGCCTGCAAACCGTCTTGATCAAGCATGGTTTGAGCTTCGACATTGACTGGACCTTGGGCGGTCGCCCCTTCCTCACGCGCCCAGGCAGCCTGATCGAAGCCATCGCGGGCGCCATCAAGGACGTCACCGGCCTCACCACCGAGTTGTCCACCACCGGCGGCACCTCTGACGGGCGCTTCATCGCGCAGATCTGCCCGCAAGTGGTTGAGTTCGGCCCCGTCAACGCCAGCATCCACAAGATCGACGAGCACGTGGCCGTGGCCGACATCGAGCCCCTCAAAAACATTTACCGCCAAACGCTTGAAAGACTGCTCTCGTGACCACCACCGTCATTGAACTGATCGAAACCGCCAGCGCCCGCCTCACCCAGGCGGGTGTTTCATTTGGGCACGGCACCATCAATGCCTTTGATGAAGCCGCCTGGCTGGTGCTGTGGAAACTGGGCCTGCCCATTGATGATCTGGATGGCGTGGCCGAGCAAGCCGTTGATGATGCCGAGCAAGCCAAGGTCAACGACCTCGTCACCCAGCGCATCGAAACCCGCAAACCCGCCGCCTACCTCACCAAGGAAGCCTGGCTGCAAGGCGTGCCGTTCTACGTGGACGAGCGCACCATCGTGCCCCGCTCCTTCATCGCAGAACTGATTGCCGACGGCAGCATTGACCACTGGCTGAGCGATCGCACTCACCGCGTGCTGGACCTGTGCACCGGCAATGGCAGTCTGGCCGTGATCGCTGCCATGGCCTACCCGGACGTGACCGTGGATGGCTTGGACATCAGCGCCGATGCGCTGGCCGTGGCTCGCATCAATGTGGACAAGCATGACTTGGCCGACCGCATCACCTTGATCCAAAGCGATGGCCTGGCGCAAGCCCGGGGGCCCTATGACTTGATCTTGTGCAACCCGCCTTATGTGAATGCACAGTCCATGCGCGCCCTGCCCGCCGAGTACCTGGCCGAGCCGGAGTTGGCCCTGGCCTCTGGCGATGACGGGATGGACTTCACGCGGGCCTTGCTGGCCACCTTGGAGGCCCATCCAGGCCAGTATCTGACGCCCGAGGCCGTGGTGGTTCTGGAGATTGGCAACGAGCGCGAAAACTTTGAAAGGGCGTTTCCTGATCTGGAAGTGATCTGGCTGGAAACCAGTGGCGGCAGCTCGTCGGTTTGTGTGATTTTTCCGTTTGCAGCCCACCAAGCAGAGGCCCCCCATGACGTCTAACCATGAATCAGCCCCCGACCTCAAGACACCAGGCGCGTCCAAGCATCATTTCCGATTTCACCTGCCCTTTGCCCACCTGTTCTCCGTTTTTGGCGACGACTGGTTTGCTTTGAAAGCCGAGGCCTTCGCCCGGTTTTTTGGCACCCCTGTCTTCCTGGTGTCGCAAACCATCATCGTGGTGGCCTGGATTGCCGTGAATGCCATGGGCAAGACCAAGTTCGATGTCTACCCATTCATCCTGCTGAATTTGGCGTTCAGCCTTCAAGCCGCCTATGCCGCGCCACTGATCCTGTTGGCTCAGACGCGCCAGGCAGACCGCGACCGGGTGCACTCAGAAGCCGATGCCATGCACCGGGAAGCCTTGGCCCAAGCCAGCGAGCAGCGCGAGTTGTTCGCCAGCGCGCAGAATGATCAGTTGATCGAACTCATGAAGCAAAACACCCAGCTGACCGAAATCACCAAGCAATTGAGCGAACGCATCGAACAATTGACTGTCGAGATCCACCTTAAATTCGTGGCCAAGCCAACTTGACCGGGGAACGCACCGTGCCTGACCACACATCAAACCAGCAACGCACCAAAGCACTGACTTTCGCGTCAGCGTTGCTCATCGCCTTGCTGGTGCTGTCGGGCCTGCGGCCTTACGACTTCGCCACTTGGGCGCTGGAGGTCGCGCCCGTGGTCATCGCCTTGCCCATCCTTTGGGCCAGCTACAAGCGCTTTCCCCTGACCACGCTGCTTTACGTTGGCATCTTTGCGCATGCATTGGTGCTCATGCTCGGAGGCGCCTACACCTACGCACGCGTGCCGCTGGGCTTTCAAATTCAAGACTGGCTTGAACTGCAACGCAACCCCTACGACAAGATCGGGCACTTCTTTCAAGGGCTGGTGCCTGCCTTGGTCGCGCGTGAAATCCTGATCCGTGGCCAGCACGTGAACGGACCAAAGATGCTGGCGTTCATCGTGGTCTGCATCGTGCTGGCCATCAGCGCCACCTATGAGTTCGTCGAGTGGGGCGTGGCGCTGATCGCAGGCCAGGGGGCGGAGGAGTTCCTGGGCACCCAAGGCGATCCCTGGGACACGCAATCGGACATGTTCTTTGCGCTGATCGGAGCCGTCACGGCCCTGGTGCTTTTCTCGCCCTTGCAAGATCGACAGATCCAGCGGTTGACGAACAACAACGATGCTGGCTGAAGCCTCGCATTCCACCTGGGCCATCCGCGCTCAGTTCTTCGCAGCGGGCGCCCTGTTCGCCACCTGGGGTGTGCAAGTGCCCATGGTCAAGGCGCACTATGGCTTGAGTGAAACGACCCTGGCCTTGGCCATGCTGGCGGCTGGCGTTGGCTCGATCACGGGCCTGACCCAAGCCGGGCGAATCGTGGGCCGCCTGGGGCCCCGCACCGTGGCCTGCATCACGGGCCTGGCGGCAGCACTGTCCATCACGCTGCTGCTGGCCACCCATCACCACGCCGCCTTGTTGGCCTTGATGTTCACCTTCGGCCTCACCGCCAGCCTGTTCGACGTGGCAATCAACGTGGCCGCGAGCGAGATCGAGCGGCAGGCCAACCGGCCCCTGATGAGCGGCTTTCACGGCCTGTTCAGCCTGGGCGGCATGGCAGGCGCGGGATTGGGCAGCGCCATGCAGGGCCTGGGCGTGAGCGCGCCCTTGCACCTCTTGACCGCCGGGCTGGCCTGCGGCCTGTTGACCGTGTGGGGCTGCTTGCACATGCACGCTGGCCGCGACGCCCAATCCGATGGCGGCATGGTGCTGCCGCGCGGCGTGCTGGGCCTGATTGGCGCGCTGGCCGCCCTGGGTTTGCTGTGCGAGGGCGCCATCTACGATTGGAGCGTGCTCTACATGCACGAGTCCTTGCAGGCCAAACCGGCCACCGCTGCGCTGGCCTATGCCAGTTTTTCGGGCGCGATGGCGGCCACGCGTTTCGGTGGTGATTGGGTGCGGGCCCGGCTGTCGTCCGTGAGGTTGGTTCAGATCTGCGGCGCGCTGGCGGCTTTGGGCATGGCGCTCACGCTGGTGACCGATGACCCGGTCGTGGCCTTGCTGGGTTTCGCGCTGATCGGCCTCGGGCTGGCCAATGTGGTGCCGGTGTTGTTCAGCGCGGCCGCCCGCGTGCCAGGTGTGGCACCCGCCGATGGCATCGCCGCCGTCGCCGCCTTGGGTTACCTGGGCATGATGGTGGGCCCACCCTTGATCGGCGTGGTGGCCGAATGGCGAACGCTGTCGGACGGCATGGCCTTGGTGATGCTGTTCGCGGCCACCTTGAGCTTGGCCTCGCGCCGCGCCCTGAGGCATGATCGCTGAATGCCCTACGCCATCCTTGCCAGTTCCCTGGTGGTTTTCCACCTGGCTTTCGTCCTGTTCGTGATCTTTGGGGCAGGTTTGTTGTTCCGCTGGCCGGGCCTGGTCTGGGTGCATGTCCCGTGCTTGATCTGGGGCATTTACGTCGAGTTCACCAGCAGCATCTGCCCGCTGACGCCCCTTGAAAACCGCCTTCGCCTCAAGGCGGGGCTGGAGGGCTATGACGGCGGCTTCATCGACCACTACATCCTGTCAGTGCTCTATCCTGATGGGTTGACGCCCACCGTGCAACTCGTGCTCGGCATCCTGATGGTGGTGTTCAACCTGATCGTCTACGGACTGTGGATCAGGTCGCGCCTTTGAGCCCGGGCATAGCCCCTGTCAATCACCCAAATTTGATCAATCAATCTTGACAATGGTGAAGCTGTCCTACCATTGCCAATGTTCTTTTCAACAACCACCAATCAACTAGGAAACAAGCCATGAGCCTGATCAACACGCAAGTCCAACCTTTCAAGACCGAAGCCTTCGTGAACCGCGGTGGCAAGGGTGAGTTCATCACCGTTTCTGACGAAACCCTGAAGGGCAAGTGGTCGGTCCTGATCTTCATGCCAGCCGCTTTCACCTTCAACTGCCCGACCGAGATCGAAGATGCGGCCAACAGCTACGAAGATTTCAAGAAGGCCGGTGCCGAGGTCTACATCGTCACCACCGACACGCACTTCTCGCACAAGGTGTGGCACGAAACCTCCGACGCGGTCGGCAAGGCCAAGTTCCCCCTGGTCGGCGACCCGACCCACAAGCTGACCCGCGCCTTTGGCGTGCACATCGAAGAAGAAGGCCTGGCCCTGCGTGGCACCTTCATCATCAACCCCGATCTGGTGATCAAGACC
>NZ_JAUSAR010000185.1 GCF_030652515.1 Aquabacterium sp.
CAAATCAAGCGACAATCGCACCATGGAGTTTGAGTTTTTCAGTCAGACCGACACCGGCCGTGTGCGAACGAACAATGAAGATTCGATCGCCATCGACGAGTCCTGCACCGTGGCCGTGCTGGCCGACGGCATGGGCGGCTACAACGCGGGCGAAGTCGCCAGCGGCATGGCCTGCGATTTCATCAAGGCCGAACTGGGCCGCTGGCTGACCGAGGCCGCGCCTGGCGCCAGCGACGGTGACGTCAAGCGTGCGATGGACATCTGCGTCGACAACGCCAACCGCGCGATTTTCAACGCTGCCAACTCCAACCCGACCTACGCCGGCATGGGCACCACCCTGGTCGTGAGCGTTTTCCGCTCGGGGCGGGCCCTGGTGGGGCACATTGGCGATTCGCGCGCTTACCGCTTGCGCGGCGGCGTGCTGCAGCAAATCACCAAAGACCATTCCCTGCTGCAAGAGCAGATCGACGCCGGCATCATCACCCCGGAGCAGGCTGCGTTTTCCTCCAACAAGAACCTGGTCACGCGCGCCTTGGGCGTGGAAGACCTGGTGTTGATGGAAACCCACCTGCACGAAATCCAATCCGGGGACATTTTCCTGATGTGTTCGGACGGTTTGTCTGACATGCTCACCGATGCGCACATTGCCCAGGTCATGAATGGGCAAACGAGTTTGCCGGACATGGGTTCTGCCCTTATTTCTGCTGCCAATGATGTGGGCGGGCGGGATAATATCGCTGTTGTCCTGGTTCGGGCACAAGGCGTGGCCGAACCTCAGCCCAAGTCCTGGTGGCCCTTCAAGCGCCTGGGCGGCGCATCTTGAACACTAATTAGTAGATCCAATCCGAGAGGTTCCGCATGGGAAAACTGGTCGTCTCGCTCGACGGCGTGGTCATCAAGGAGGTCCAGATCACCAAGGACAAGACCTCCCTGGGCCGCCGCCCGTACAACGACATCGTCATCGACAACCTGGCGGTGAGCGGCGAGCACGCGGTGATGCAATTGGTGGGCACCGACGTGTTCATCGAAGACCTCAACAGCACCAACGGCACCTACATCAACGGCAAGGCGGTCAAAAAACAACTGCTGCAGCACAACGACACCGTTGAAATCGGTAAGTACAAGATCAAGTTCCTGGCCGAAGAAGGCAACGACTACGAAAAAACCATGATCATGCGGCCCGGCAGTGGCGGGTTCAGCAACATGGGCACGTCGCCATCGACATCAACGCTTTCACCTGTGAGTGCGGCCGAACGTGCGGCGCAAGGCCCCCTGACTGCGCCTGGTGGTTTGTACACGCCTTCCGGGACCTCTCCGCTGTCCAATACCAATTTTGGTGGTTTGCCGCCTCAGGCTCCGGCCTTGATCAAGGTGCTCAACGGTGCGGCCGCGGGCCGTGAAGTGGCGCTTAGCAAGGTGGTCACCACGGTGGGCAAGCCCGGCGTTCAGGTGGCGTCGCTCACCAAGCGGCCTGGCGGCTATGTGTTCGCGCACGTGGAAGGCTCGGCCCGTCCTACCGTGAACGGAGCGCCTGTGGGTGGCGAGCCGGTTCACCTCAAGAGTGGTGACGTGATCGAGCTGGCGGGCACGCAAATGCAATTCGTGCAAGGCTGAGGCTGGGGCCGCGATGATCCGCGTCCTGGGTTGTTCAGGGTCCATCGCGGCACGCTGCCATACGACGGCTTTTCTGCTGGATGACGACATCTTGATCGATGCCGGCAGTGGCGTCGGGGAGATGCGGCTGGATGAGCTGGCCCGCATTGACCACATCTTGATCAGTCACAGTCATCTGGACCATGTGCTGAGCATTCCTTTGTTGGCAGACAGTGTGATTCGCTTGCGGCAGGGGCCGGGTGGATTGACCGAACTCAAGCCGATCCACGTTCATGCCTTGCCTGAAACGCTTGAGGCTTTGCGCACGCACATCTTCAATGGTGTGATCTGGCCTGATTTCACGCGCCTGCCCAGTGCGGCTTATCCCATCTTGGTGTTCCACCCTTTTTCGGTCGGCGAGCAGCTAACGTTTCCTGTCAAAGGTGGGCTGGGTGCCGATCGGCGGGTTCATGTGCTGCCTGCCGCCCACACCGTGCCTGGGGTGGGGTTTGGCTTGGAGACACCACAGGGCTGGTGGGTGTTCAGTGGCGACACCGGGCCCAATCCGGCCTTGTGGAAAGCCCTTGAAGGGCGGCAAATTGCCCAATTGGTCATTGAAACCGCTTTTGGCGACGACGAAGCGCACTTGGCCACCATCAGCGGGCATTTGTCACCGAAGAGCTTGGCTCACGAATTGACGCAGCTGGATGGTGAGGTGAGTGTCTACATCACCCACCCTAAACCTGGTGAAGTGCCGGCAGTGCTGGCGCAGATCAGGGCGCTGGACAGTCGGCATCGGATTGAGCCCCTTCGTGAAGGCCAGCGCTTTAATACCCCAGTCGAGGGGTGACAATAATCGTCGCCTTTTTGTTTCATGTGACCAAACCGGGCTTTGTCAGCGAGTGTGATGTGACTAAAAAGGTTGCCGCCAAGGCCTTGATTGCGGGTAAACGAGGAAAAAATCACGGCTTTTCCACGGAGTACGGCTGGCATAGCAACTGCGTAATAGTCCTCACGCCCAGACTGCTGGGTAAGCAATGACAGAAATTTTTTTAGCGGGCCCAGCCCAAGGAGAATGATCATGAAGACGATGCAACGCATGCAAAAGAACGCTCAGAAGGGTTTCACCCTGATTGAATTGATGATCGTGGTAGCGATTATCGGTATCTTGGCGGCCGTGGCTTTGCCTGCATATCGTGACTACACGGTGCGGGCCAAGGTGTCCGAGCTGATTTTGGCTGGGTCTTCTGCCAAGAATGCCGTGGCTGAATATGCGAATGTTTACGGCAAGCTGCCCAACGGCGGATCTTTTACTGTTGAAACTCAGGTTTCAAAATATGTTTCGGGTGTTACGTGGACTGGTTCTAGTGACAGCGCTGGTAAAATCACGGTCACTGCTGATGCTACTGCTGAACCAGCAATTGCTAGTGATACGATTGACTTGAATGCTTCTCTGGTGAGCGGCATTGTGAACTGGACATGCACGGCGGGAAGCAGTAACCCCGTTGATGCCAAGTATCTGCCATCTAGCTGCAAATAATTTAATTTGTGTTCAAAACAGCCCTTCGGGGCTGTTTTTTTTATTCGCAAGAAAATCACAATGCGATTCCTTTGGATTCTGGCCGGCTTTTTGCCATTCGTGAGTTGGGGACGTATTGCGCCCATTGCGTCTTTTTGGCCGCAATGGAGTGCTGCAATGATTTTTCTGATCTTATGCTTCGCGCATTCTTTCGCAAATCGCAATGACCTTAGAGTTGCGAGCCGGAACTCATTTGATGTGCCAGTTCTTGCTTTGATATTAGCTCTTTTGATTCAAATTATGTCGGGTCATGTTTATTCAAAAGCGTCTGCGTCAATGGCGGTAGGAGCATTATTTTTAGGTTGGGTGTTTGCAAAAACTACCGGGGCCTCGATATTGGAAAGGCCGGGTAAAAATATAGATTACTGGTGTATGGGCGTTGTGGGGGCGATGCTATTTCAGGCTGCTATTGTATGGCTGGGTGTATTTGGTAAGGATTTTGTCCATGGATCTTTGGTGGATCTGCCAATCCCGCTTCGCGCATTTGGCGCGTTTGGACAATCAAACCAGTTGGGGGTTTTTTCCGTTTTAACCCTGGCTTGTGTCTACCATCTTTTTTTAAGGCATAAAATTACCGAGAGTGTTGTATGGATATGTGTCGCTATTTCAGCCGTCAATTGCGCCCTGTCATATTCACGATCTGCATTAGTGGTGTGGCTTGTGTTGGCACTTGTTGCTGCTATACCTTTGTGGAGGTTTCGCCAAGCAGATGAGTTTTCTGGAAAATACTGGCGTGTGTATCTAACCACTTGTGCACTGTTCATTTCTATTCAGTTGCTGAATTTCATGATGCCGTTAATGCCTGCCATTGCTGGCATAGAGGGGGGGCAATCCGCGCTGACTGAAGCGCGTAGCTTCAGTTCAAATGCTCGCTGGGAGCAGATTCGCGATTCAATGCAGTTGATCGGCAGATACGCCTACTATGGGGTGGGGTATGAAGGGTTTGCGGGTGTGAGGTTGAAAGAGTTAGGTACCAGCTTGATGGAGCCTGAAACGACGGTACCGCACAATATTCTATTTCAATTGTTTGTTGACTTTGGCTTGATTGGTGCTGCAATAGGTTTATGGCTGACATTTTCGGTTTTCAACGCTGTGCGATCAATCGCATTCAGCTGGAAGGGCTATTCACCTGTTCAATTGCTTGCAATGCAATGGGTTGTTGGGCTATATGTGTACAGCATGTTTGAATTTCCGTTGCTGTACAGCTATTTCTTGTTGCCATTTATGATGATGATAGGTGTGGCTGCTTCCCAAGTGAATGTTGCATTTTTGGTTGTTGGCAGAAAGATGAAAACATTATTGTTTTCGATTCTCTTGATTGGGTTTGGTATGCTTGGTTTGCTGGCCTCGGATTACCAGCGGTTGTATACATTCTTCCATGGTGCTCATTCGAGGTCTGGTGCTGATGGTGGCAATTATTCTTTTCTGATGGAACTTTCCAGAATTCAAAGCTCCTCAATGTTTCAGTTTCATGCTAACTATATTTGGTTGAGCGTGGTTGCATTAAATGATGCCTTTGTTGAGGAGAAACTAGAAATAGCTGACTTTGTCGTAAGAGGGGTTCCGCAATATCAAACAATTTCTAGATATGTTGCCTATCTTGTGCTTAATAAGAATGAAAAACAGGCGATTGAATTTCTGAAGAAATTTTCTCATCGAAATCCAAAGAAATTTAAAGATGTAGTGGTGGAGTTGGAGCGACTAGCGAACAAGCAGGATGCTTCGCATTTGCTCAACAAGTTTTTATTGACCCAATCTTTTAAAGCCTTGACCGAAAGTGGCGCGAGATCTTCGTTAACGTCTCCGCCTGATAGGCCGGCGCCTCTTGTTCGGTAGCTCTCAGCAATCAAGACTCACTTGAGCGGAGCGGCAATGATCGAGCGGTGCATGTGAAGTGGCGTGACTTGTGTGAGCTCGCGGTTCGGTCGATTCAAGCAGTTAAAATTCTCCCTCTCTGTTTCTAACGCCCCAAGCACCACCCATGCCCTCCACCCCCAAGTCCCCCACCGCCATGGCCAACGCCATCCGTGCCCTTGCGATGGACGCCGTCCAGCAAGCCAACTCCGGCCACCCTGGCGCCCCGATGGGCATGGCCGACATGGCGGTGGCCTTGTGGGGCCGCCACCTGCGCCACCACCCCTCGCAGCCGCAATGGGCTGACCGCGACCGCTTCGTGTTGTCCAATGGCCACGCGTCGATGTTGATTTACGCGCTGTTGCACCTCACTGGCTACGACCTTCCGCTGGACGAGCTGAAGAACTTTCGCCAGATGCACAGCAAGACCCCGGGCCACCCTGAAGTCGGCGTCACGCCTGGCATCGAAACCACCACCGGCCCACTGGGCCAAGGCATCACCAACGCCGTGGGCATGGCGCTGGCCGAGAAGCTGCTGGCCACCGAGTTCAACCAGGGCGGCCACACCATCGTGGACCACCACACCTACACCTTCATGGGCGATGGTTGCTTGATGGAAGGCATCAGCCACGAGGCCGTGGCCCTGGCTGGCGCCTGGAAGCTGAACAAGCTGATCGCCCTGTACGACGACAACGGCATCTCGATCGACGGCCAGGTCGCGCCCTGGTTCATCGACAACACGCCCAAGCGTTTCGAGGCCTGTGGCTGGAACGTCATCGGCCCGGTAGATGGCCACGACGTGGACGCCGTGGACGAAGCCATCGTCAAGGCCAAGCTGAGCACCGACAAGCCCACTCTGATCGTCTGCAAAACGCACATCGGCAAAGGCTCGCCCAACCGCGCCAACACGGCCAAGGCCCACGGCGAGCCGCTGGGTGCTGAAGAAATCAAGCTGACACGCGACACCATCGGCTGGCTGCACGAGCCTTTCGTGGTGCCCACCACGGCTTACGCCGACTGGGACGCGAAGGCCGAAGGCGAGAAGCTGGTCACCGAGTGGGACGAACGCTTCACCGCCTACCAGGCCGCTTTCCCCGAACTGGCCGCCGAGTTCACCCGCCGCATGGCCGGTGATTTGCCCGAGAACTTCGCCGAGATCGCGGTCGAGTCCGTGGCTGCCGCGCACGACAAGGCCGAGACCGTGGCCAGCCGCAAGGCCAGCCAGATCGCGCTGGAGTTTTTCACCGCGGCCTTGCCCGAAATGTTGGGCGGCAGCGCCGACCTGACCGGTTCGAACCTGACCAACACCAAGAGCACGCCCGCCTTCCGCGTCGATGCCGATGGCCAGGTCGTCAAGACAGAATCGGGCCAGATCGGCCGCCACATCAACTACGGCGTGCGCGAGTTCGGCATGGCCGCCATCATGAACGGCGTGGCCCTGCACGGTGGCTACATCCCCTACGGCGGCACCTTCCTGACCTTCAGCGACTACAGCCGCAACGCCATCCGCATGGCCGCGCTGATGAAGCTGCGCGTGGTGCACGTGTTCACACACGATTCGATCGGCCTGGGCGAAGATGGCCCGACCCACCAATCGGTGGAGCACGCCGCCAGCCTGCGTTTGATCCCCGGCCTTGATGTCTGGCGCCCCGCCGACACGACCGAAACGGCCGTGGCCTGGACCATGGCCCTGGCCAACAAGCACCGCCCTTCGGCCTTGTTGTTGTCGCGCCAGAACCTGCCTTACGCGCCTAAGACTGATGCCGATGTCATCACGCAAGGCGCCTACGTGCTGGCGGAACCCTCAGAAGTGGGGTTGAAGAAAAAGCCGCAAGCCGTGATCATCGCGACCGGTTCGGAAGTGCAACTCGCTCTGCACGCGCAAACGCAACTGGCCATCGAAGGCATCGCGGTGCGCGTGGTTTCCATGCCCTCGACCACGGTGTTTGACCGTCAGAGCGTGGCGTACAAGAGCAGCGTGCTGCCTGCCAACCTGCCACGCATCGCGGTGGAAGCCGGTGCGACCGATGGTTGGTGGAAATACGGCTGCGCGGCTGTGGTCGGCCTGGACACCTTTGGTGAGTCGGCCCCGGCAGGCGTGCTGTTCAAGCATTTTGGTTTCACCACGCAAAACGTGGTGGACACCGTGAAGGTGGTCCTGGGCCGCCGTCGTTGAATTCGATTGAATTTTTAGTCTTTGTTTAGATTTTTGAGGACCCACTCATGACCATCAAGATTGGCATCAACGGCTTTGGCCGCATCGGACGCATGGTGTTCCGTGCCGCTGTTCAAAACTTCAATGACGTCGAAATCGTCGGCATCAACGACCTGCTCGAGCCCGACTACCTGGCCTACATGCTCAAGTACGACTCGGTGCATGGCCGTTTCAAGGGCGAAGTCTCGATCGACGGCAACACCCTGATCGTCAACGGCAAGCGCATCCGCCTGACCGCCGTGAAGAACCCCGCTGAGCTGAAGTGGGACGAAGTCGGCGCCGACGTGGTGGTTGAATCGACCGGCTTGTTCCTGACCAAGGAAACCGCCGAGGCCCACCTGAAGGCGGGTGCCAAGAAGGTGATCATGTCGGCCCCTTCGAAGGACGACACGCCCATGTTCGTCTACGGCGTGAACGACAAGACCTACGCTGGCCAGACCATCATTTCCAACGCTTCGTGCACGACCAACTGTCTGGCCCCGATCGCCAAGGTGCTGAACGACACCTTCGGCATCAAGCGCGGCCTGATGACCACGGTGCACGCCGCCACCGCCACGCAAAAGACCGTGGACGGCCCGTCGAACAAAGACTGGCGCGGCGGCCGTGGCATCCTGGAAAACATCATTCCCTCCAGCACTGGCGCTGCCAAGGCGGTGGGCGTGGTGATTCCCGAGCTGAACAAGAAGATCACGGGCATGGCTTTCCGCGTGCCAACCTCCGACGTGTCGGTGGTGGACCTGACGGTTGAGCTGAACAAGGAAGCCAGCTACGACGACATCTGCAAGGCCATGAAGGCCGCCTCCGAAGGCGCCATGAAGGGCGTGCTGGGCTACACCGAAGACAAGGTGGTGGCCACCGATTTCCGCGGCGAATCGTGCACCTCGGTGTTCGATGCTGAAGCCGGTATCGCCCTGGATTCGACCTTCGTGAAGGTCGTGGCCTGGTATGACAATGAATGGGGTTATTCGAACAAGGTGGTCGAAATGGCCCGCGTCATCGCCAAGTAAGACCTGGCAGGTGTCCTCAAAAGCCCCTTCGGGGGCTTTCTTCATGGGCGGTGCGGTTGCTTTGTTGTGCCCAAATGTGACGGGGCGGGCCTTGCTTGCACATGGTGGGTGGCCGCTCTTTGATAATCGGTGCTCTTTGCTTTCCTGGAGTAGTGCGTTGTGAATTGGCAAGGCCATGCCTGCGGGCGTCTAATTTCGTGGGTTGGCGTGATGGTGGCGCTGGTGTTCAGCGGCACCACTTTGGCCGCTGAAACCCCGCCAGCGGCACCACGCATGGCCATGGGCTTGATCGTCAAGCTCAAGGATGCCAAGCCGCCATCAGTGGTGCGTTTGAAGGCGTCTGCAGTGCCCAGTGATGGCTTCTCCGGCCAGCGTCAGCGCATCGCTGATGTGGCGAGGCGCAAGCGGGTGTCGTATTTGGTGCAACGGCCCACGGCTTTTGGTGCCCAGGTCATCCACGCCGGGCATCCCGTGACGTGGGTCGAGGCCACGGCCCAAGCGCAACGCCTGCGTGCCGATCCCGATGTCGAATGGGTGCTGGTCAATGAGATCGTCAAAAGGCACGCGCTGGGCACCAGCGACCTGCCGACCGATCCCGGTTATCTGCAGGGCGATGACAGTTCGAGCATCGCCTCCCTAACGGGTGCGGGTGGCGCGGCTGCTCCCACGAGCGGCCATGGTCAAGTCTGGCTGCAAAGTCTGCAAGGCAGCGCCAACGCGGGCGTGGCGAATTTCCCTGCCGCCTGGGATTTCATCGACAGCTGGTCCGCAACGCACACGCTTTCGCCAGTCGTGGTGGCAGTGCTCGACACGGGCAAGCTGGACCACCCCGACATGGATGGGCGGTGGATGCCGGGCTATGACTTCGTGCATGAAGTCCTGGCCGCGGGAGATGGCAATGGCGTCGACGGCGATCCCACCGACATGGGGGACTGGTTGTCCGCCGCCGAAAAATCGATGCACCCGGAAGTGTTCGATTCTGATTGCGAGGAGCAGGATCAAAGTTCCTGGCATGGTCTGGCGATTTCTGGGATGTTGGCGGCCAATGCCAACAATGGACAATATGGGGCGGGCATGTTGGAGCAACTCGGCGGCCCGACCGGCCGACCTTTGCTGATGCCTGTGCGCGTGGCGGGCAAATGCGGGGCTGAGGTCAGCAGCATCATAGAAGGCATGCTGTGGGCTTCGGGCGTCCCTTTCCAGGGCTCGCCGGCCTTGCCGACGCATCCTGCACGGATCATCAATCTGAGCTTTGGCGGTGAAGGTGCATGCGACTCTACGTCCAACGCTGGCCCCATCTATTTGCAAACCATTGCCACACTGAGAAGCAATGGGGTTCTGCTAGTGGCTTCGTCGGGCAACAGCTTCGTTGGCGAAGTCCGTCCATCCATGCCGGCCAATTGCCCGGGTGTATTGGCAGCCACCGGCCTTAACCAGCAGGGCTACAAGGCCAGGTACGCTAACATGCTCAGTGATGGTGTGGCAGTGGCATCCGGCGATGTGAACGCCAGCTATAACCTGGTTGATGATGGCATTTACACATTGGTTAATGCTGGCGTGACCTTGCCAGATACCTCGCTTGTTTCTGGCTCCAGCATGATGCAGAAGGTTGGCACCAGTTTTGCCGCACCGCAGGTGGTGGGTGTGGCGGCCATGATGCTGGCAGTCAATCCTTCCTTGAGCGTGCAGCAGTTGATCGACTTGATCAAATCGACATCGCGCCATGCCTTCCCGTCGGGCAGTCATGCGACGTGCAATGCCTCTGTGCCCCAATCCAATTGTGCCTGTACCACTGCCACCTGTGGCAGCGGGATTCTGGATGCACCTCAGGCAGTCGCCTGGGCGGCCTCGACAGCGGGCGCGGGGGTGAATGCCTCGACCAATTCGGGCGGCGGAGGTGGCGGCGGCTCACTGAACTGGCCCGAGCTTCTCGGCCTGGCCAGCCTGGCCGCCTTGGCGCTCATCAAGCGCCGCTCCTCAGCTCAAGGTCGGCAAGCCGCGAAGCTTTTGCCCTGAGGCAGTTTCAGGGTTGACAAGGCCACCTGGGTGTTGATGTCGGCCTGGGCCACCCGGACCACTTGCACCTCCATGGCGGGCCGCAAGGTGACGACTCTGGCGGTGCGGATGCCGCGCAGCTTCAGGGTGTTGAGCGCGGCATTGGCGTCTTCAAGGCGGGTATAGCGGCCCAGTGACAAGCCTGGCGCCAGATTGGCCGGTGTTTTGACTTCTTCGAAGTTCAGGCCACGGATGCGGCGCAGTTCGGTCAGCTTGCGGGCCAGCACGTCGGCGTCCGCATACGGGCCCATGTAGGTCAACCACACGCCAGGCACGGCCACGGTGTCGGTGGTCCAGCTGTTGGCGGCCAGCACAGGCTTGAGGGTGGCTTCGACCTGCGGTTGTTCCGCCGCGGTGAATGGCCCCGCTTCCACGCAGATGGTGCGGCCCGCAGACGCTTCAGTGACGGGGGCAGACGAGGCGGGATCGGTCTGGCTTGGCGGCGCGGAGGAGGATGACGAGGCCGGTGCGACCGAGGATGCCCCCACCACGGTCAATTGGTCGGCGTTCACCTGCCGCTTCAAACGTTGCGGCTCACGTTGTGCGTCGGGCTGAAGGCCGATGATGTCGTTCAACCACCCATGGCTCCAGGCGTAAAAACCAGCGTTGGCCAACAACAGCACAAGGACCAGGGAACGCAGCATGGATAGTCAGGCTAGGGGATGTGTCGGGGGGGGCGCAGAAGAAGCTGCCAAGCGCACGCTCACGTCGCCAGTGGTCCAGCGTTGCAAGCCGGCGTCAGTATGCACGAGCAGGGCGCCTTGCTGGTCCACGCCGTCAGCGCGGCCGGTGTCGGTGGGGGCGCCGCGCAACATAGCGTTGCCACTGGCGCCGCGCCAAAGGGCCACGTCTTGTCCCGCCAGGGCATCTCGTTGGGCGTAGGCGGCTTGCACAGGGGCAAAGCCCTCCAGGGCAAAGCGGCGCACGGCGCGCAGCAGCTTGGGCGCGACCCAGGCCCACACTTGTCCGGCGGTCAGGGGCGTGGCGCTGAGGTCTTGCAGGCAGGCGTGCGCCAATCCGCTGGCTTGATCGCCTTGAGGCCGCAGGTTGATGCCCACACCGATGACCACCCAACGCTGTCCGGCCGTCAAGCCAGGCGCTGGCGTGGCCTCGATCAGGATGCCGCCCAGCTTGCGCTGTTGCCACCACAGGTCGTTGGGCCACTTCAGGGTGATGGGGGGCTGGGCGGGGCCTGGCAAGGCCGCCAGGCCAGCGTCCAGGGCCTCGGCGATGGCCAGGCCCACGGCCAGGGACAGGGCGCTGCCGCCGCCGGGCACTTGGTCCAGGTCCAGCGGCAAGCCCAGCGAAAAGGTCAGGCTGTCACCAGGCCGGGCCACCCATTGGCGCCCGTGGCGGCCCCGCCCGGCGGTTTGCCGGTGCGCCGCCAGCAGCATGGGCGCGGTGTCGCCAGCCCGGCCTCGGGCCAGCAGTTGCGTGTTGGTCGAGTCGGTCTCGGGCAGGACTTCAATGCTGATGTTCGGACAATCGGCCTGCGTGTCCAGCCAGATCTGCTCGGCGGCGGTGTTCAGGTCGATCATGCCGGCCCGCTCAGCGTTTGCGGGTTTTGGCGGCCAGCATGGTGCCCCGGCATTGCTTGGCGCCGCACCAACAGGCGTATTCACGCTTCAGCGCGGCCGTCAGGCGGGCGTCGATCACCAGGCCGTAGTCGAAGAACAACTCTTCGCCGGGGGCGATGTCGCGCAGCGCTTTGAGGAAGACGCGGTTGCCATCCTGCTCGGCTTCCACGTTGGGATTGCAGGAATGGTTGATCCAGCGGGCCGAGTTGCCCTGATACTTGCCGTCGATGACGTGGCCGTCGTCCAGGTGGAAGTAGAAGGTGTGGTTGGGCTGTTCAGGGTCGTGGGGGTGGCGCTCAAGGGCCTCGTCCCAGGTGATGATCTCGCCCTTGTACTCGATGACGGTGCTGCCGGCCTCGATGGGCTGGGTGGCGAAAACCCCACGGCCGTGGATGCCGGACTGGCGGACCTGAATGCGCCGGCCTGACGCGGATATTTTGGGAATTGCTTGCGTCATCGACAACTTTGGGTACATTGAAATGAGTGGGCGCGCGTGTGCGTGCGCACGCGTAAGAGCTGATTTTAGTTGGATAAAAAATTCAAACCATGAGCAAAGCCCTGGTCATTGCTGAGAAACCTTCTGTCGCACAGGACATCGTGCGGGCTTTGACGCCCATCGATGGCAAGTTCGACAAGCACGACGATTACTTCGAGAGCGCCAATTACGTGGTCAGCTCCGCCGTTGGGCACTTGGTCGAAATCAAGGCGCCGGAGGAGTTCGACGTCAAACGCGGCAAGTGGAGCTTCGCCAACCTGCCGGTGATCCCGCCTTATTTCGACCTGAACCCGATCGACAAGAGCAAGGGGCGCCTCAATGCCCTGGTCAAGCTGATCAAGCGCAAGGACGTCACCAACCTCATCAACGCCTGTGACGCCGGGCGCGAGGGCGAGTTGATCTTCCGTTTGATCATGCAGTACGCGCAGGACAGCACGGCCACCACCAAGGCCAAGGGCCTGGGCAAGGGCGTGCGCCGCCTGTGGCTGCAGAGCATGACACCGCAGGCCATCCGCGATGGTTTCGAGAAGCTGCGCACCGATGACCAGATGATGCCGCTGGCCGATGCCGCGCGTTGCCGCTCCGAGGCCGACTGGCTGGTGGGCATCAACGGCACCCGCGCCATGACCGCCTTCAACTCCAAGAGCGGCGGCTTTCAGAAGACCACCGTCGGCCGGGTGCAGACGCCCACGCTGGCCATCCTGGTCGAGCGCGAGCAGAAAATCCGCGACTTCATCCCCCGCGATTATTGGGAGCTCCACGCCACCTTCGACGCCCACGCCGGCCAATATGACGGACGCTGGTTCGACGAA
>NZ_JAUSAR010000196.1 GCF_030652515.1 Aquabacterium sp.
TGGTGCAGCGATACAGCTACTGCAGCTCGCCTGCCCGACGCTAGTCAACCGCATTGCCCAAGTGGCTTGGCCACCAGAACCATCGGCCGGCTAACCGGACCACGTGCCCACTTACTTAATGATGTGAAGGCCGTTGGTTTAGTTATCGGAACGTGCTTGCAGGGACTTGAGTTTTTTTTTGAAAGGGTCTAGGAACATTTAGATCTGGTGAAAAAAGCGCTTTGCGGCTGCCAACTCCAAATCTGCTTTCCAGGCATTCTTTCTAGACTGCGGTTCATGGCTATTCACCAGAAACCCGTCAAAACTCCGAACAAGGCTCATAACGGCGCGCGCGCCCAGGTCTTGAGGTTGGCCCAGCAAAATTGGGAGTCGGGTGTGAAATACGCCAAGTCTGGCGACTGGTCCAAGGCGCAAGTCGCCTTCGACAAGGCGGTGAAAGGGCAACCCCAGGATGCGCTGTACCTGCTGAACCTGGCGCGGGCCCAGATGAAGAATGGCGACACCAAGCACGCTCAGCTCACGGCGATGAAGGTGGTCGACCTGGAGCCGGACAATGTCCTTGCCCTTGAGATCGCCTGTGAGTGCCTGAACCTGCAGAACCGCCATGTCGAGAGCGTGGTGTTGATGCAGAAGCTGCCTGAACATGTGACGCGTTCGGCCCGCTATTACCAGCTGCTGGGCGAATCCTTGTTCAACGCCAGTCAGTATGAGCAGGCCATCAGTGCCTTGTTCGCGGGCTTGGGGCTGGACATCGACCACGTCCTGTCTCACTACCGGCTTGGGCTGTCATTCAATGCGCTCGGGCTCAAGCAGGAAGCCATCGAATGCTTTCGCACGGCGCTGACCTTGGGCATGGGGCCGGGCGATCTGGCCGCGCAAGGCCTGTTGACCTTCATCGAGCGAGAAATCTGCTCCTGGCAGCATGCCAGGACCGACCTGGCGGTCCTTCGCGGCTTGGCCGCCAAGCTGCCAGCTGATTCAGTGGCCTGGGCTTCGGTGTTCGCGCATGTCACGGTCACGGACGATGCGCAAGAGCACCTTCGCGTCGCTCGCTCGTGTGCGCGCTTCCAGGCCCGCCTGGCAGAGCCACTCGCGCCTTTGGCGCCCCGTGCGCTCGGCGAACGTCTCCGCGTGGGTTTTGTGTCGGCCGATTTCCACCAACATGCCACCGCCATCCTGATGGCGGAGGTGTTTGAGCAGTTGCACGCAGATTCCCGCTTTGAAGTCACCATGTACTCCCATGGCCCGGAAGATGGCAGCCCCATGCGTGAGCGGCTCAAGCTGGCTTGTGCCAAGTTTGTCAAGGTCGAGGCATTGAGCGACAAGCAGGTTGCGCAGGTGGTCCGCGAGGATGGCATCGAGGTGTTGGTTGACCTGAAGGGGCACACTCGCGGCAGCCGCCTGGGTATCTTTGGCCATCGGGCCGCGCCAGTGCAGGCCAGCTTCCTGGGCTTTCCCGGCACGACGGGCGCCGACTACATGGACTACTTCATTGGCGATGCCATCGTGTCGCCCCTGGAGCACGCGAACAACTACAGCGAGAAGCTGGCCCTGATGCCACGCTGCTACCAGCCCAACGATCGCCAGCGTGCCAAGCCACAGCCTTGCACCCGCGAAGAAGTGGGGTTGCCGCAGGATGCCTTGGTGCTGTGCGGCTTCAATCAGCCCTTCAAACTGTCACCCGAGGTGTTCGATGTCTGGTGCCGCATGCTGCGCCAGCTGCCTGGCTCGGTGCTTTGGCTGCTGCAGTGGAACGACCAGTCGCCTGCTCAACTGCGCGCTGAAGCTGAGGCGCGTGGTGTAGACGCCAGCCGCCTGTTCTTCGCGCCCAGGGTAGGGGCCAAGGAGCACATGAGCCGCCTTGCGCTGGCCGATGTGTTCATCGACACCTGGCCTTGCAATGCGCACACCACCGCCAGCGATGCCTTGTGGGCGGGCGTGCCTTTGGTGACCTATGCCGGCCATACCTTCGCGTCGCGCGTGGCCGCCAGCTTGTTGAACGACGTGGGCTTGCCCGAGCTGATCACCACCAACCTGGCCGACTACGAGGCCAAGGTGATGCAACTGGCCACCGACGCTGCTCGGCGTCAAGCCATTCGGGACCACTTGGTTCAGGCGCGCGAGACTGCGCCACTGTTTGACAGCCACAGCTACACACGCGATTTCGGCCGCTTGCTGTGGGCCATGGCCGAGCGTTGGTCGCAAGGCCAACCCTGCGATCACATCGCCCTCATTGAAGACGGAACCGCATCATGACCCAGCTCCCCCACATCCACCTGTGCATCGTGCAACCGAGTGGCTATGTGCATTCGCTGGGTTTCCTGGACCAGGCGCGCTATTTCCGCCACCAGTTCCGCCGCATGGGCGCCCAGGTGAGCCTGGCCAAGAACCGTTTGCGGCATGACGCGGTCAACTTCATCTTTGGTGCACACCTGGGCTTCGACGCTTCGCTGCGTCAGCGCTACAGCTGCATCTTTGTGAACCTGGAGCAACTGGGGCAAGGCGGTGCGGCCGTATCGCGCGACTACCTGCAGTTGCTGTCCGGCTCAGCCGTGGTGGACTACGACGCGGACAACGTCGCTGCTTACGCCTCAAACGCTGATGACGTGCCTTTGGTGCCATTCTTGTACGCACCCTATTTGTCGCAGGTCGAATTCTTGCCACTGGAAGACCGCCCGATTGACCTGCTCTTCATCGGCAGCATGAACGAGCGTCGCCGGGCCATGATCAGCCGCATTGAGGCCCAGGGGGTGAAAGTCAGCTTGTTTGACAGCCCGCTCTATGGACCTGAGCGCGATCAGTTGATTGTTCAGTCCAAGGCCGTGTTCAACGCGCACTTCTACGCCAGCAGCCGGTTCGAACAGGCACGTGTATCGCACTGCCTGTCAGTGGGCACGCCGGTGATCTCCGAGCGAACCCCACAAACACGGCCGCACGCCGCGTTTGAAGACAGCGTGATCTGGCTGGACGAGGCCAACCTTGACACCTATTTTGCCGAGCAGTTCCGCTCCCCCGAGTTCTACGAGCAGGCCATCCAGTGCCTGGTGAACTTCCAGGATGCCGACCCCATCGAGGCCTACGCCGACTTGCTGGCCTTTGCCGCCGGTTATGGCCGCACGCACCAACTGGCGCGATCGCACGATGATTGGCAACCGACCCGGATCAACCTGGGTTCGGGCAAGGATTACAAGCCTGGCTGGCTGAACATCGACGTGCTGGACCGCGCGCAGCCCGACCTGGTGCTGGACCTGGGGCGGCCCGTGACCTGGCCGGTCAGGGTCACGACCTCGTATGGCGGCCCGCTCTGTCTTCAAGCGGGTGGTGCCGACCTGATCTACGCCAACAATGTGCTGGAGCATGTGCCGGACTTACCCGAGCTGATGGGCAATTGCCTGAAGTTGCTGAAGACTGGGGGCAAGTTCTTGCTGGAGGTCCCCTACGAGCACGCGGCGACGGCCTGGCAGGATCCCACCCACCTTCGCGCTCTGAACGAGAAGTCTTGGTTGTACTACACCGACTGGTTCTGGTACCTGGGTTGGTTTGAGCATCGATTCACTGTCGAGCAGTTCGGCTACCTTGACGACAAGCTCCAGGAGTGCGCCAAAGACAAGGCCGCTTTCATGCGTGTGGTGCTGACCAAAGTCGAGACCACGATGAAGGAGCGCACCACAGCACGCGTCATGCGGGCCGACTTCTGCCTGCCCGACGACTTGCCGACCGATGCCATCGCGGCAGTCGATTCAAGACCGGGCTTGGTGCTGCATCAAGCAGGCAAGAAGCACATTGTCAACAAGACGGGCCTGCGCGACAAAGTGGGGCGCAGCGATGTCTGCATTGGCCGTTTCACCTATGGCATGGAGCACCTTTCCGTGCGTGAGTGGGGCGATAGCGCTTCGCTGGACATCGGCAGCTTTTGTTCCATCGCTTCGTCCGTGACCATTTTCCTGGGTGGTAATCACCGAACCGACTGGGCGACCACTTATCCCTTTGGACACTTGTATCCCGACGAGCTCGGCGGCCAAGGCATCAAGGGACATCCTGCCACCAATGGGGATGTGGTCATTGGCAACGATGTGTGGATTGGCCATGGGAGCACCATCATGTCGGGCATCACCATCGGGGATGGGGCGGTGATTGCCGCCAATGCCCAGGTCGTCAAGGATGTCGCGCCCTATGAGATCGTGGGTGGCAATCCGGCCAAGCACCTCAAGTTCCGGTTCGACGAGCCCATCCGGGCCGCCCTGCTGAGGCTGCAATGGTGGACTTTGCCGGAAGAGGCCATTCGTCAGATCGCCGAGATTCTCAGTGCCGAGCCCACGCTGGCGGTGGTCGAGGCATTGGTGCAAAAGTTCAGGGCCGTGGATGCTGGGTCCAAGGACCTGGCGGCCTGATCAGAACAAGCGCTGCCCCGTGAGCCGCTCGTGCTCGCGGATGGCGAATCGGTCGGTCATGCCGGCGATGTAGTCGGCCACCGCGCGGTGCTTGTCCTCGCGCTGAGCGTGGTCCACAGGCATCTCGCCGGGATGTTGGGCATAGGCCGCGAACAACTCGGCAATCACCCGCTTGGCGCGGACCGTGGTCTCGTTGACCTGTGGATGCCGGTACAGCTCCTTGAACAGGAAGCGCTTGAGCTGCGTGCTGGCTTCCCGCATCGGGTGGCTGAAACGCACCAGCGACGGGCACAAACGCGCCGCGTCGGCGGAACTCGGCGCGTGTTCGGTGATGGCGTCGCGTGTGGCGTCGATCACGTCGTAGACCTGCTGCGAGAGCATGCGGCGGATGGTGTCGAACAGCAAGCGCCGTCCTTTCACCTGCGGGAACTCCGACAAGGTCTCGTCGCGAAAGCGCGTGAACAAGGGCACGTCTTCCAGCTGCTCCATGGTGATCAAGCCGGAGCGCACGCCATCGTCGATGTCGTGGGCGTTGTAGGCGATCTCGTCGGCCAGGTTGCACAGCTGGGCTTCCAGGCTGGGCTGCGTGCCCTGCAGAAACCGGTGGCCCACGCCATGGAGCTCGCGCGCTTCCATCAGTTCGGCATTCTTGCGTGTGCAATGCTTGAGCACGCCTTCGCGGGTTTCAAAGCTCAGGTTCAATCCGTTGAAGGCGGGGTAGCGCTCTTCCAGCTCATCAATCACGCGTAGCGACTGCAGGTTGTGTTCAAAGCCGCCATAAGTGCTCATGCACTCGTTGAGCGTGTCCTGGCCCGCGTGGCCAAAGGGCGTGTGGCCCAAGTCATGCGCCAGCGCGATGGCCTCGACCAGGTCTTCGTTCAGGCCCAAGGCCCGCGCGATGGAGCGGCCCAGTTGCGCCACTTCCAGCGAATGCGTCAGGCGTGTGCGGAACAGGTCACCTTCGTGGTTCAGGAAGACCTGCGTTTTGTAGACCAGGCGCCGGAAGGCCGTGCTGTGCACGATGCGGTCGCGGTCGCGCTGGTAGTCGTTGCGCGTCGGCGCAGGAGCTTCCGCGTGTCGCCGACCTTTGGACTGGTCAGGGTGAGAGGCGTAAGGCGCTAACCACATGAGTTTTTGATGTGAGAGCCAAGATGTCAAATCTTAGTGTCTTTGTGCGTGAATCCTTGAGCCTCTCGCATCTGCGCAGCGTCCAGTGCCACCCTGATCGGATCGCAAGTACTTTTGAACATGGCCCGAGTCACGGTGTGAGCATGACACACCGGGCATGTCAAGGGCATAGCTGCCTGATGCCAGTTTGAGGGGACTTGCCAGCAGCACCAAGGACTTCACATCAACTTGTGCCCAAGTGACCGAGACTAAAGCCCATCAAGGCCTGAATTGCAAGCCAGGGTATCTAAGCAACGCAAATACGCAATCCCCTGTTGCCAACGCAAATAGCAACGTTGTAGAGTTTGCCCAGATCTACAGAAACTCAAGGGAGGAAGCCATGGCTAATCAATCACTCGTTCGCGCCCCTGTTCGCCTATCGGTCAGACACGCGTTGCTGGTCATGGCACTGGCCATGTGTTCCACCGGCTCCAGGGCCGCCATGCCAATCGCTGTGTCGTCCGGCTATCAATACAACTGCGCATTGACGTCTGCAGGCGGTGTTAAGTGTTGGGGCATTACACCTGGGCTGTTGGGCAATGGCACTATGGCCACTTCCAGCGTCCCTGTGGACGCCACTGGCTTGACCAGCGGGGTCAGCGCTGTCTTCACCGGTCCCAACCACGCTTGCGCAATCCTGACTGCCAACGGTACTGTCAAATGCTGGGGGGGCAATGACGTTGGTCAATTGGGAAATGGCACCAAAAGCACCTCTGCCCCTGTCCCAACACCTGTCACGGTTACCGGCCTTTCAGGCGCGACTTCTATAGCAGTAGGCTCCGCTCATACCTGTGCCTCGCTGTCAAACGGGACCGTCAAATGTTGGGGCAAAAACAACGTCTACCAGTATGGTACGGGTAACACGATCGAATCAATGACTCCCGTTGATGTCCCCGGTCTGACAGGCGTTGTTGGCGTCATGGCCGGAAATCAACATACCTGTGCCTGGACAATCGCGCAAACAGTTAAATGTTGGGGCAACAACAACTACGGACAACTTGGTTTTGCCACCCCAAACCCTGCCACCCTGAGAACGGACGTTAGCGGAGTGAGCAATGTTGTCGCCATGTCTGCAGGGCAATGGCATACCTGTGCCCTCACCTCCGCAGGTGAGGTGAAGTGTTGGGGCGCAAACAGTTATGGACAAGTGGGAACCGCGCCAGCAACGAGTGTTCCTACACCAACCACAGCTACCGGCCTTGCGAGCGGAGTGATTTCGTTGGCAAAGATCACTGCTCAGGCCAACAGCAGCTGCGCAGTTCTGGCTTCGGGTGAAGTGCGGTGTTGGGGCTTGAACAACAATCGGCAACTGGGTCTCGGAAGCGACAACACCAACAAGTCCACGCCCACGGCCGTTCTGGGCTTACCTGGAAGCGCTAGCGCCGTATCCATGGGCGGAACAAGTGCCTGCGCCTTGGTTCAAGATGGCGTGCAATGCTGGGGCGCCAATGGGGGGCAACTGGGTAACGGCACAACGGCGGCAATTCAAATTCCAGTGGGCGTGTCAGGCTTGTTCGGCAGCGCACCACCAGCCCTGCCGGAGCCAATCAGTCCCGTTACTTCTTCAACACCAGCCTATGTTTGGAAAGCCATCCCCGGCGCAAGCGACTATCGCATCAATGTTAATGGAAGCGTCAGCAGCTATACCGCAACGCAAGCGGGATGCGAAGGTGGAGTCGGTTTGTGTAGGATCGTAGGCGCCACGCTGACATCGGGTGTCTACACATGGTACGTCCAAGGCTATAACAGCTATGGCAACGGACCATGGAGCAGCGGCACTAACTTTGCACTTTGACGAGAGAGGCTTGGCGGCCTCTTATCAATTTGAACACCTTTGATCGAGTGCGAGGCTTCAGCCCTGCGGCCTTACTTCACAGGTCGATCAGGCGGTGTGCGCGGCGATGACTTCGCGCACGATGGCATCGGGCGCGGGGCGCATGCTGGCCTTGCCCAACTGATCGATCACCACGAAGCGGATCTCACCGTCTTCGGCTTTCTTGTCCACGCTCATCAATTCCAGGTAGCGTTCAAAGCCCAGGGCGGGGCCAACCACGGGCAAGCCAGTGCGTTCGATCAGGGCCTTGATGCGCAGGGACGTGGCCTGGTCGATCAGGCCCAGGCGGCTGGACAGGTCGGCGGCCATCACCATGCCGCAACCCACGGCTTCACCGTGCAGCCACTCGCCATAGCCCAGTCCGGCCTCGATGGCGTGGCCGAAGGTGTGGCCAAAGTTGAGGATGGCGCGCAGGCCGGCTTCTTTCTCGTCGTGGCCCACCACCCAAGCCTTGATCTCGCACGAGCGGCGGATGGCGTGGCGCAGGGCAGCGCGGTCGCGCGCCAGCAGGGCGTCCAGGTTGTCTTCCAGCCAGGTCAGAAATTCGGCATCGGCGATGGGGCCGTATTTGATGACCTCGGCCAGGCCGGCGAGCAACTCGCTTTGCGCCAGGGTGTCGAGCGTGTCGATGTCGCAGATCACGCGCTGGGGCTGGTAGAAGGCCCCGATCATGTTCTTGCCCACCGGGTGGTTGATGGCGGTTTTGCCGCCCACGCTGGAATCGACCTGGGCCAGCAAGGTGGTGGGCACCTGCACAAAGGGCACGCCTCGCATGTAGCAGGCGGCCGCAAAACCCGTCATGTCACCCACCACGCCGCCGCCCAGGGCGTACAGCACCGTCTTGCGGTCGCAGGCCTGTTCGAGCAGGGTGGTGAAGACTTGGTTCAGCGAGGGCCAGTCTTTGAACTCTTCGCCATCGGGCAGTTCGACCGACAGCACGCGCTTGTGGTGGGCCCGCAGGGCTTGCGTCAGCTTGGCCGTGTAAAGCGGCCCCACGGTGGTGTTGGTGACGATCAGGGCCGTGGCCGATTTGGGCAAGCCAGCGTAGGTGCCGGGCTGGCCGAGCAGGCCTTCGCCGATCAGGATGTCGTAGCTGCGGTCACCCAGGTCGATGGCGACGGTGGTGGTGGAAGGCGAGCTGGAGGAGGTCGATGCCATGAGCGCTTGGGGTCCCAACAAGGGCCCCAAGCCCGCGCAAGAGTGGGTGGAGTTCCCAGCGGTCCCGGCCGCGACGCAGGGGGCATCAATCAAAAGAAAAGGGTGACGAGCCTTACCCCGGCACTGGAGGCAAACGGTTAGGGCTGCTTCGTTCCCAATCTGACCCGGTTGGCCGCGCCCCCATGCGGGGAGGCCCGTCACTGACCATTGTAAACGAGGTCTCAGAACAGGGTGCGGCAGACCTCTGGCGAGTGGGGGAGTCCTGCCGTCAGATCGTGCTGGACAAAGCTCACCTGCCCTTGCCAGCGCCCCTGCTGGCATTGGAAGCCCAGCACGCCAAACCCATCGCCCGGGCGTGGGTACCAGGTGTCGACGTGGCAGACCAGTTGGGTACCTGCCAAGGGCGTGCGCAGGGAAAACGACTCGCGGGGCACGAAGTCTTCGCGCCGCGAGTTGGCGAAGGGGAAAGGCGCATACAGGGCCGGGCAATGCACGGACCAGGCGGTGACGTCCCGCTCCGGGGCCTCTGGGCAACTGATGGTGATCTGGCATACGCAGCCCAGGTGTTCGTCGCCCGACGCGAACACCACGTGCCTGGCCTGGAGTTGCCACAGCCGGGCGAGCAGGTCGTGCAGGGCGGCGGGGTAGCCGTCCCAGGCATCAGACTGGAGGGCGCCGGCCTCGTCGGCCAGGCTGGTGTGTCGGCGAGGCAGCACCATGGAGGGCCCGGCCACCACCTTGGGCGTCCAGGTGCCAGCGTGTGTTGCCAGCCAAGCATCCAAGGCCTGCCTTTGTGCGCTGGACATGATGCGGGCCTGGCCCAGGGTGCGTGCCTGCCGACGTTCGCGCTCCGTGCGCGTGTCCATCATGAAGCAGGCCAGGGGGCCTTGCTGGAAGTGGTACCAGACAGGTGGCGCGGTCTGGTGGACGGAGTGGCCCCTCAAATGGGCAAAGTAGGCGGCCAGGCCGCTTTGCCGGACATGGTTATTCTCGCCAAACCGGGTGTGCAGCGGCCCGATGGGCGACCAGTTGTCATGGAACTCGTGGTCGTCCGGCAGGGCGTGAACCATGGGGCCCGCCAGGGCCTGGCGCACCACCGGGCGGGACAACCAGTGCCGGTAGGGGCCGTGGTAGCGGTCATCCACCGCGGTCGGGTCGAACAGGCCCGCCGTGGCATCGCTGTAGACCTGGTCTCCGACCAGCAGGATGGCATCCAGGGGGCTGTGCTTTTGCCATTGGCCCAGGCGGTGGTAAGACAGGTCGGCCGGCCCGGGCGCCCACTGGCCGCCACGTGGCTGGCCATCAATCATGCCGCTGGCGTATTGGCAACTGGCCACGGCGATGTGGATGCGTTGTGCTTTGGGCACGCGGTGCTGAGCCGGCCACCGCGTGCGGCGGGCCGCGAGCAGGTTCAGCTGTGCCAGGTCTTGAAAGCGCCCGCCTTCCAGGTGGCGGTGAATCTCTTCGCTGATGCCGGGGTGATCCAGCTCGGGCATGCAGCCCGGTGCGCTGGATGGATCGGTCAGCAGCAGTGCGGCACAGCGGTCATGGGCTTGCAGCCAGCCGTCGGGGATGTCGAAAAAATGCACGGTGGCGTGGTTGGCTGGCCAGCGCCAGGCGTGGATGTGCCAACGGTCCGAACCGGGCTGCGCGGGGGCCACCAGCACCGCGAAAGTAGGATGGCATTCGCCGGGCGCGGCGCCCAGGCCAACCCGCACGACATCGCTTTCGGCCTGGTGCAGCACCATGAACGGACCATGGCCCGGCGTTGAGCAGCCCAGCCTCCCTGAACCCCGAGGGGTGATTTTTTGCATATCAACATCACAACGACAACAACCCGGTGAGCTTGCTCAATGCAAGAAGCGTGTGATGTGTGGAAAAACGTCGTGATGTGCCCGTTTTCCGATCAGGCAGTCTTGATGTCCATAGCCGGGAATGGGGGCGCAGACCAGGCGTTCGGCAAATGCCGGCCCCAGGCTGTCCACAAAATCCCGGAACAGGTGCATGCCGGTGATGTCGGACAGGCCGTTTTCCTCGCCATGCACGTACAGGCAGGGAAAGGTGAACGCGGCGGCCATGCGGGCGGGCGTCACGTAGATGGGGTTGCCTTGCTGGTCGGTCAGGCAACGCCAGCGGGCGAAGTGGATGGCCTGGCTGACTGAGGCCAGGTTCATGGGGCCGAAGTGGTCGTCAATGGCGTCCAGCATGCCCGCCGACAGGTTCAGGGCGTTGAAATCGCGGCCATACAGCGCGTCCATGCGGTGCCGTGTGCCGATCCAACTGGCTTGGCGCCAGGGCGGCCAGAACGGGTTCTCCATGCTGTATTCCGCGTCGGGGTAGGCCTGTGAGGCCAGCAGGCGGTCCAGCAAGGTGTCGGCCAGGGTGGGGTGCTCGGGGCGGAACTCGAAGCGGCCCAAAGGCATGAACTGGCGCAGGTAGCGGGCCAGGTAGGCCCGCATCACATTGGCTGGGCTGAAGGCCACCTTGGGGGCGACCTGCGAGATGACCAGTCGGCGGATGCGGCCCTTGAGCGCTGCGCGCAAGGCGGGCCGGGCATCCGTGGGTGTGGCGTGCGCTGGCAGGTCGCCGAGCAAGGCCATCCACAGCATCGCCGAGCCCATGCAGTGGGCCACGATGTCGATCTGGGCGTGGCCGGTGGCGCGCGCGATGTGGTCCACCGCTTCAGGGATGTCGTTGTAGGCGACTTCCTCGAAGCTCCAGGGTTGGCTCGACGTGGGCATGCCGGGGCTGGTGCGCATGTCCAGGATCCACACGTCATGGCCTTGCTTCCACAGGGTCTCGGCCAGGTTGGGGCGCACAGCCGGGTGGGCAAAGGTGGTGCCACTGGCGCTGTAGCCGTGGATCATCAGCACCGGACGGCCTTGGTGTCGGGCGTAGCGTGTGAGCCGGATGCGCACGGTGGGCGGGCCCATGTCCAGCTCGATGATCTCTGGCGGGGGTAGGTCAGGGATGGCGCCGGGCAGCCGATGGGCCTGGCGCGGCGGGGGCGCGTCGGGCTTGCGAAAGGTCCACACGTGGGTGTGCAGCAGCACGCGCGAGACCCAGGCCGCCAGGCTGCCCAGGTCGGCCAGGGCATCCGGCATGGTGTCGAAGCGCAGCAATCGCAGCAAGGGCACGCCTTGCTCTGCGAAGTACGACAGGTTCACCTGCATGGGGATGTCGGCGTTGGACCAGACGGGGCGCCCCGGGTGCTGGGTCAGGCGCATGCTCATCAATTGAGCCCAGGGGTTGCCACGCCGCGAATAGGTCAGACGCTTGTGGCCGGCCAGGTCTTGGCCTTGCCAGGCCTGCTGGAGCTGCAGAACCCAGGGGGCCTGGCTTTGCGTTGTGGCTTCGAGTGTGCGCAAGCGGTAGTCAAAGCGGCGCACCTCACCGGCCCGGGTGGCCAGTTGAAGCAGCCCGCGCAGGCGATCGACTGTGCTCAGTTGGAGGGTTGATGAGGACGGCGGGTCGCGGCCCAACAGGTGGAGCACGGTGTCTCGCAGGCCGCGGTTGATGAGCCAGGCCCAACCCGCGCGTGCCGTGCGTTGCCAGGCCCCCGAGGCCTCGCGGTGCATGAAACGCAACTGGCCCGCCAAAGGGGCCGTCAAGACCACCTGGCCCCATTCGAAGGCCGATGCCACGCGCGACGCCTGGCTGGCGATCAGGGCAAATTCCAGTCGGCTGTGCTGCGGGTCCAGGCGCAGGGTGCGGGCATCGGGATGCGGCTTGAGCAGGGACAAGGCTTCCACCGGCTGAAAGCGCAAGGTCAGCCTCAAGGCCAGGCGGTGTCCTTTGGGCCAGGGGGCGTGTGTCCAGTCCCCGGGGTTCACCCAACCATGCAGTTGCTCGGTGACATCAATGGTCGTGGGGGTTCGTTGGCGCGCGGCGCTGCCGTACAAGGTTGATGGCTGACGGTAGACGCGCGGGGCGGTCACGGGGGCTGGTGGCGTGAGGTCTGCCTCGGTCAGTAGCCAGAGCACGCGCAGCCGATCGATGGCCCGTTGTGCCACGGCGGCGATGGTCAAGGCGGGGTTGATGCCCAGTGAGGTGGGAATGATCGAGCCGTCCAGCACGACAAGGTCCGGGTGCACCTCGGTGCCCTGCCCCTGGAAGACCTGGCCGAGGTGGTTGACCACGCCATGGGTGCCCGAATCTCCCATGGCACAGCCGCCGAGCGGGTGGGTGCTCACGGCCGGGCCTTTTTGATCGCCGGTCAAGGCGCGCATGCTGGCGGGCAAGGGCTGCCACAAAGGCATGGGGAGCACCTGACCGGGCCGGGCATTGGCCTCGCACCATTGGCGCAGCGCCGCCAGTTGCTGGTCGGGCCGTGGGTCTTCCTGCAACTCGGGCCAGGACACAGTGAGCAGCCCTTCGCCACGGCTCGGGTCTTCCCAGTCGATGAGGTCGGGCGGGCGCAGGTGGCCGTTGGCACTGTCGTGACCAATGATCGCCAGCACCTGGGTGTGCCTGAGTTGCTGGTCCAGCAGCACCAGGGGGTCGTCGTCGTCCGGCTGGTGGCGGGTCAGGTCGAAACGGTCAAGGTCGTGCAGGGCCTTGGCGGTGGTGAACAGTTCTGCGAACAGCCGCTTGAGGGGCCCGGGCACGGCCAGTTCCTGAACAACGTGGCCCAGGCCCGGCGCCGTGGTTTGTCCGGCATGGGAGGCCTGGCGCAGATCGACCATCGCGGTGATGGTGGGGCCCACCTCGCGTTCACCAGGGGCTTGGTGCTCATCAGCCACGGCATTGACCGGCGAGGCCTGCCCGTACACGGCGGCGAGCACATCGCCGTTGCTTGAAAAGTGCTCGCCCAGGCGGCCTGAGGTTGGCAGGCCATGGGCCCGTGAGCGCATGAGGATTTCGGTGGAGCCGAACGTGCCTGCGGCCAGCACGACCCGCCTGGCGCGAACGGTGAACGCCTGGTCAGTTTGCGCCGCGAACAAGGGGTTGGTGTGTTCGATCCAGACCCGCCACCCCCCATTGGACAGGGCCTCCAAACGCTGCACGCTGGCACCGGTGACCAAGGTCGCGCCCCGCCGCCGAGCCGAGGCCAGCAAGGTCTTGTCCAGTGATCGTTTGGCGTTGTGGTTGCAGCCCGTGGCGCAATCACCGCAGCGTTGGCAGCTTGACCAGTCCACGGTGATGGGCACCGATTTGAACGTGCCGCCATGGGCGGGCGATGCGTCGGCCAACGCTTCGAGCGCGGCGTGCTTGGCCAGCCTGGGCTGGTCGGTGGGGCAGGGCTGCGCGCCCAGCCGGGTGGATAAACCTTGTGCCAGATCGCGCAGCAAGGCAGTGTCTTGGCGCAAGGCATCCGGCCACGCGGCCTGCTCGAACACCTGGGGCTCAGGCATGGCCATCACACCGGCATTGATCAGTGAGCCGCCACCCAGGCCGTTGGCCACCACGGCGCACACATCGGGCCCCACGCGCACGTCGAACAAGCCGGTGCGCATCCCTTGTGCCGTGGTGCTGTCGGGTGCGGTGAATCGCACGTGGCCAGGCAGTTCGGCCAACCGAGCGGGAAAACTGCCTTGCGCGTAGGGCTGGCCGCGCTCCAGCACCCACACCCGACTGGCTTGGCCGGTGTGGCCATCAAGCACGCCAGCCAGGGCGTCGGCGGTCACGGCGGCGCCATAGCCACTGCCCACGATCAGGACATCGCAATCAAATCGTTCTGCCGAGGATTTGGCCCGCTCAAGCCTGATGCCCTCTTGCCTGGCCATCAGTGATTCCAATCCCATGGAAAAAAGATGTTCGGCAGCGTCTGGGGGCATGCTCAGTTTTCTTCCTCAAGCGCCAGCCGAATGGCTTGAAGCAAGGTGTCGGCGGACACCGGTTTGTGCAGCAAAAGCAAGCCTTCTTCCTGGGCTTCCCTCAAGCGGTCGGGCGCGGTGTCGCCGCTCACCAGCAGGGCGGGCAGGCTGGGCTGCAGTTGCCTGAGCTTGCGGATGGCCTTGATGCCGTTTTCTTCGGCGCGCAGTCGGAAGTCCACCAGGGCGATGTCGGGCGGGTCTTCGGCGGCCAAGCGGATGGCCTCGTCCGTGCTGGCGGCCAGGGTGACGCGGCAACCCCGCGAGGTCAGCAAGGCTTTCATGGCTGCGCGCACTTCGGTCTCGTCGTCAATGACCAGCATGTGGCACATCGGCATGGACGCTTCCGGCTCTTCAGGCGCCGGTGTTGGGGGCAGCGCCGATGTGGCTGCGCCCATGCTCAAGGTCACCTGGGTGCCCACGCCGATTTCTGATTCCAGGGAGATCCGGATGTCCAGCAGTTGAGACAGCCTTTGCACGATCGACAGGCCCAGCCCCAGGCCTTTGGTACGGTCGCGCTCGGGGTTGTCCAGCTGGAAGAATTCTTCGAACACTTGGCGGTGGTGTTCGGATGGAATGCCTCGGCCGGTGTCGCGCACCTTGATGAGCACCCGGTCGGGCAGCCCATCCTGCCCGGGCAGGGCCTCGGCGCCCAGCCAGACCGTGCCGGCATCGCAGTATTTGATGGCGTTGTCCAGCAGATTGCGCACCACCCGGCTGAGGTGCACGCCGTCAGAGTGAACGCCCAGCGATTCGGGGCAGGTCAGCACCAAGCGCAGGCCTTTGCTGTGGGCCAGGGGCGTGAACTCGTGGTGCAGCTGCTTGAGCAAGGGCGCCAGGTGCATGGCGCAGGCCTGGGTCTGGATGATGCCGGCGTCCAGCTTGGACAGGTCGAGCAAGCCCGACAGTTGTTCGCCCAGCGCCCGGATGGCGGTGTTCATGTGGCCCACGATGTCCTGGGCGCGATCCGACAGGTTCTCGGTGTTCAAGGCGGCGCTGAACAGCGTCAGGGTGTGCAGGGGCTGGCGCAAGTCATGGCTGGCGGAGGCCAGGAAGCGCGTCTTGGCGATGTTGGCATGTTCGGCGACCTCCAACGCGCCACGCAGTTCACGGTTGAGCTGGAAGGCTTTCTGGCGCAGGCCCACGGCCCGCTGCAGGGATTGGTAGTTGCCGCGAGCCAGTGACATCAGGACCAGCAGGTACATCACGATCAGCACCGACATCGAGGTGCCCAGCCAGCCCTGTTGCGCGTTGGAGGGCACGATCAGCCACGCCAATGCCAGTCCGCCCATGACCGGCCCGGCATAGGCCGAGTAGATCGCAGGGTGCCCGGACGTGCTGCCCACCGCGCCACTGGACAAGCCTGCCAGCAGCATGGTGAGCACCGACCTTTCCAGCTCGGTCATGAGCGGAAAGAAGAACACGCACATCGCGTGGGTGAGGCCGTTGACACCGCTCAGAACGATGGCTTTGCGCAGCGCGGGGACCAAAGCTTGGTCGTCGGCATCGTCGGCGGGAAACGTCAGCAGCCGCCAGCGCAGGGTCAGCACGCCCGCGACCATCAGCAGCCATCCGATCACCAGCCAGCCTGGGTAGCTGCGCATGGCAATGGATGCGATCAGGGCCGCGACCAGGAACACGGGCCACGGTATCAAGCCCACTTGGCGGGCCACCAGGCTGAGCACCTCGTGCACCGCTGAATGCGGTGGGCTCAGCGGCGCATTGGTGGGGGTTTGCACGCCTGCACTCATCGTCACCAGTCGCGCTTTTTGCGAGGGGCGGGGCGTTGCAAGGTGTCCAGTTGCCGCAGTAGACCCAGTTCGTGGGCCTTGTACATGGCCTGTGCGCGGCTGCTCACGCCCAGCGTTTGGTAGACGGCCCACAGGTGCGCCTTGACCGTGCCTTCGGCGATGCCGATGTCGCGGGCGATGACTTTGTTGGACTTGCCTTGCAGCAGGCTGCGCAGCACGGCCAGTTGCCGGTCGCTGAAGCTGACCGTGGGAGGTGGCACGGCCGCACCTGGCGCCGAACTTGAGTCGTGACTGGAGGGCGGCGTGGCCACGGCCTTGGGGGGCAGGTAAATGCCCTGGGCCAGCACAATGCGCAGGGCCTCGATGGTCACGTCGGAGTCGGTGTCTTTGGGGATGAAGCCGGAGGCACCCGCCTGGATGCAGGCGTGGATGGTGTCCAGCTCATCGTCGGCAGAGATGATCACCACCGAGGCGGATTCGAACCATTGGCGGACTTCGCGCAAGGCGTCCAGCCGGCTCTGGCCGGGCAGGTTCAGGTCCAGCAGGACCAGGTCAAACCCATCGGCGGGGTGCTTGCAAGCATCTGCCACCCTCGCTGCCTGGACCACGTGGTTGTGGGCATCCAGCGAGAGCAGCAGACTCTGCAAACCCTCTCGGAAGAGAGGATGGTCGTCAATGATCAATACACGCACGGCTGCAACTTCTCCAACCGGCTAGCGGCAGACCCATGACGTTCCCTGAGCAAATGCCTTTAATTGTCGTGAACGGACAGCGTTTGAACAATCCGTTGGACAAATGGTAACGAGGTGCATCGCGCAAAAAAGGGCCTAAACCTCAGTTTAGCCTTGGGCCTGATCAGCGCAATTGCAGCTCATCCGCCCCGTAAACCACGTTCAAAGGCTCGATCACGACCTGCTTGGGACCGGCTTCGACCCGGCCCGCGATGATCGCGTCAATGCCCAGGCTTTTCGAGATCTCAACCACGCGTTGGGCATCGCCCGCCGCCACGTACAGCGCAAAGCCGGCGCCCATGTTCAGGGTGCCATAAGCCTCTTGATCATCCAGTTGGCATTCGCGCTGCATGAAAGCCAGCACGGGCGTGACCGTGGGCACCTGCGTGATGCGGTAAGTCAACTGCTTGGGGTGGCGCAACAGCTTGCGCCAGCCATGGCCCGTGACGTTGGCGCAGTAGTGCGGGTTGATGCCCGCCGCGGCCAAGGCCTCGGTCACGGGCGAGTACAGCACCGTGGGGGCCAGCAGGGCCTCGCCATAGGTCACGCCGGGCGTGATCTCGGTCAGGTATCCCTGGGGCAGACGCTCGGCGAGCTTGCGCGCCAGTGACAAGCCATTGGCGTGGATGCCGCTGGAGGCCAGCAGCACGATCGCGTCGCCAGGCCCCATCTTGTCGCCCACCGACAGGCGGGTCTTGGGGCTGATGATGCCGGTGCAGGACGCGGCCAGGTCGACCCGGCCATCGGCCACGATGCCGGCCAGCGCAGGGGTTTCGCCGCCGCCCCAGGCCACGTTGCAGACGTCGCAGGCCTTCTTCCAACCGGCCACCAGGGCATTGGCGCGCACCTTGTCGCCAAACCAGTCGGAGCCGCCAGCAGCCCAATAGGCTTGCACCACCAAAGGCGTGGCACCCACGGTGATCAGGTCATTCACCGCCATGGCGATGGTGTCCTGCGCGATGCCGTCGTAATAACTTTTGCCAGTGAGCTTGGCCATGTCGTCGGCCACCAGGGTCTTGGTGCCCAGGCATTCGACGATGCTCGCCAAGTACATCGGGCCCACATCGACCACATAGGCCGATTCGCCGCGCGAGGCACCCACTTCGCTGAAGCCATGGCTGGCCAGGTGCGCGCCTGTTTGCGCGGCGGCCCGTTGCGCGGCCACCTTCAGCGGGTCGATCAGGTCGTAGTTGACGCCGGCCTGGTCGTAGGTGAGGGGGGTGGACGGATTTTCAGCAGTCATGGCGCAGCGATGGGAAAGGCAAAAGCGCGATTATCCGGCACTTGCCTGCACTTGCGTCATGAACTCGGTTCGGTCACTGGCTGATCTTCAGGGCCTCGTCGACCTGGTACTCGAAGTAACGCTGGCCAGAGAACGCGATGGTGGCCATCAGCACGGTGGCACCCAGCAGCAGCGCCAGCACCACCGCCACCACCGCCGCCCAGCCACTGGCGGGGGCATTCGGGTCTTCGCGCAAGGCCGGGTTGAAGCGCGCGTGCCATTTTTCATCGGCCATCAGACCGTAGAAAATGGCTTGCAGCATCGTGTAAGCCACCATGAAGCCCAGGATGGGAATGAGCAGCCAGGCCAGCTTGTCGTCCTGCCCGATTTCTTCAACACGCTGAAGGCCCAGCACCCCCAACAGGGTCGGAATCGGGTGCAACCAGCCCCACCAATCGCCAAACCCGTGGAGGTAAAAGCGGTGCAGTCCCAGCGGGCCGCCGATCAGGGTGACCCAGGTGGCCAGGGTCTTGGACTTGTAATTTTGGACGTTGGCGGTGGTGTTGCTCATGGGGTTGCGCCATTGAATGCGCACAAAACGAATTGCTCGGACTATAATGCGCGGTTTTCCAGCATGTGTTTTGCCGGGCGGTTTGCTGCCAGGCGGGGCGCGTATCTAAATGTGCTGGAACGATCAGGTGTCGGCCCAAGGCAAAAAGCCCCAAGCCGGCCGACAGGTCGCCGGACCCCGAGTGTCTCCCGGGAAAGGCAGCCGCCCAATTCATTTGAAGGACACATCATGGTCGTGATTCGACTTGCTCGCGGTGGCTCCAAGAAGCGCCCCTTTTTCAACATCGTTGCCGCTGAAAAGCGCAACCGCCGTGACGGCCGCTTCCTGGAGCGCGTGGGTTTCTACAACCCCGTGGCTTCCGGTCAAGCCGAGTCGCTGCGCGTCGCTTTTGACCGCGTGGAACACTGGGTGAGCCACGGCGCACAAGTGTCGCCCACCGTGGAACGCCTGTTCCGCGAAGCCAAGACCAAGGCCGTCGCGGCTGCTTGAGTCTTGATGGCATGAACGATCGCGTGGCTGCGCCCTCCCTGGGGCTGGACGATGAAGTCGCCTGGCCTGAGGACGCGGTGGAAGTCGCGCGCATCGGCGAGGCCTGGGGCATCCAGGGTGGATTCAAAGTCCAGCCTTTTTCGGGTGACCCCCAGGCCCTGTTCTGCACCAAGCGCTGGTTTTTGCGCCCTGCTGAGGTTCAGCCGGGCGTTGCTGTGCGCCCTGTTGCGAAGTCTGCAGCCCCCGCTGTGGCACGCCTGAGTGCGCCCCGCACCCTGAAGATCAAGAATGCCCGCGAGCAAGGCGACACCATCGTCGCCACCGCCGACGGCATCACCGATCGCAATGGCGCAGAGGTTTTGCGCGGCGCCCGCGTGTTCGTGTCGCGCTCAGCCTTCCCCACGCCCGATTCCGACGAGTTCTACTGGATCGACCTCCTGGGCCTGACCGTGGTGAACCGCCAGGACGAAGTCCTGGGCACTGTGGCCGACCTGATCGACACCGGTGCTCACAGTGTGCTGCGTTGCGTTGACGAAGCCAACACCGAGCGCCTCATCCCTTTCGTGTCGGCCTACATCGACAGCGTCAGCCTGGCTGACAAGCGCATCGTGGCCGATTGGGGCCTGGACTACTGAACAAGGCGGCACGTTCGTGCGCTTTGACGTCATCACCCTGTTCCCCGAATTGTTCGCGCCCTTCCAGTCGGTGGGCGTGACGCGCCGCGCGTTTGAAAACAAGTCGGTCGATGTGCGCCTGTGGCCGCTGCGTGATTTCGCGGAAGACACCTACCGTCGGGTGGACGACCGGGCTTATGGCGGCGGCCCCGGCATGGTCATGTTGGTCGAGCCCTTGACCAAAGCCTTGAGCGCCATCCAGGCGGATCAGGCCGCGCAAGGTCTGCAGCAGCCATTGCCCGTGATCCTGTTCAGTCCGGCCGGTCGGCCCTTGACCCAGTCCCGCGTGCAGTCCCTGGCGCAAAGCCCTGGCGCCGTGTTGCTGTGCGGCCGCTACGAGGGCATCGACCAACGCTTCATCGAAGCCCATGTGGACGAGGAAATCAGCCTGGGCGACTACGTGTTGTCGGGCGGCGAACTGCCTGCCCTGACCCTGATCGATGCCGTGGCGCGTTTGCAGCCCGGCGTGCTGAACGACGCGGCCTCGCACCAGCAAGACAGTTTTTCGGACGGTTTGCTGGATTGCCCGCATTACAGCCGCCCTGAAGTGCTGACGGTGGAGGGGGTTGAAATGGCCGTGCCGCCAACCCTGATGTCGGGCCACCACGCCCACATCGCCAAGTGGCGGCGCGAGCAACAATTGACCATCACGGCCCGCCGAAGGCCGGAGTTGATCGAGATTGCCCGCCAGTCTGGCGCGCTCAGCAAAGAAGATGAGCGCTTTCTTAAAACTTTACTGCTATAATCGCGGTCTTTTCCCCGATCCTCTATCTGGCCCGCCACGCTGGCGACTGTGCGCAGACACGATCACTTAGGAGTTATCCATGGATCTGATCCAGCAGCTTGAGCAAGAAGAAATTGCTCGCCTGAACAAGACCATCCCCGTGTTCGCCCCTGGCGACACCGTGGTGGTGAACGTGAACGTCGTTGAAGGTACCCGCAAGCGCGTGCAGGCCTACGAAGGTGTCGTGATTGCCCGTCGCAACCGCGGCCTGAACAGCGGCTTCATCGTGCGCAAGATCTCCAGCGGCGAAGGCGTGGAACGCACGTTCCAGCTGTACAGCCCTCTGATCGCTTCGATCGAAGTCAAGCGCCGCGGCGATGTCCGCCGTGCCAAGCTGTACTACCTGCGTCAACGCAGCGGCAAGTCGGCTCGGATCAAGGAAAAGCTGGCCTGAACGAAGTGAAGCCGCGGCTGCAAGTCGCGGTGCCTGCGAAGCGGGCATGCCAGGTTTCACTAAAAGCTGGCTTAATCCCAGCGACTCCCATCAACCGCCTGTTGCTCACGCTCAGGCGGTTTTTTGCTTTTCAAACTGTCCGTCATGGTTCTGCCGTTTGACCCTCAAGCCACTGAAGTGCTCGGATACGACCAGCATCTGCCGGCCGTGGGCGCTGCGAGCCTGACCGCGCACGCCTTGCGCCAGCGCTTCAAGCATCCGCCAGAATGGACGCCTGATGTGGAGGTTGAGCGGTGGTTCAACGCCACCAGCCCCAGGCCCGCGGCGGTGCTGATCCCTTTGGTGATGCGCCCGGAGCCCACCGTGCTGTTGACCCAGCGATCCATGCACCTGAAAGCGCATGGCGGCCAGATCAGCTTTCCGGGAGGGCGGCATGAGCCCGCCGACATCACGCCGGTGAACACGGCCTTGCGCGAGGCCCACGAAGAGGTCGGCCTGCACCCTGAGCGGGTCGAGGTGCTGGGCAGCCTGCCCACCTACACCACCAATTCTGGTTTTGTGGTGACCCCGGTGGTGGGCCTGCTGCAGCCCTGGGATCTGGACGACGAACTGCTCAAGCTGGAGCGCCAGCCGGGCGAGGTGGATGAGATTTTCGAAGTGCCTCTGGCCTTTTTGATGAACCCGGCCCACCACCAGCGCCGCTTGCTCATCGTGGCTGGCGCACCCATTGAGCTTCTGGCCATGCCATGGTCATCCACCCTGGCCGAAGAACCGTATTTCATCTGGGGCGCCACCGCCGCGATGTTGCGAAATCTGTACCGATTCCTGGTGGCGTAGCGCCAGCCCAGGCTTTTTTACATTGCTGCACGGGCGCACCGCTATGATCGCCGCATGAGTTTCTTCGCCGTGCTGTTCGCCTTGTTGATCGAACAGCTCAAGCCCTTGCCGAACCGCAATCCCATTCACCACAGCCTGACGCGCTGGGTGCTCTGGACTGGGCGCAATTTTGACGCGGGCGCGCCTTCGCACTCCAAGGTGGTCTGGGCGATCACGGTGCTGGGCCCGGCCCTGGCGCTGGGCTTGGTGTATGTGCTGCTCAACCGCTACAGCACGGTGCTGGCGCTGGTGTGGGACGTGGCCGTGCTGTACACCACGCTGGGTTTTCGCCAGTTCAGCCACCATTTCACCGCCATCCGCGATGCCCTGGACAACGGCCGCGAGGACCGCGCTCGCGAGTTGCTGGCCGAATGGCGCCACGTGGATGCCAGCGAGTTGCCCCGTGCCGAGTTGCTGCGCCATGTGATCGAGCATTCGCTGCTCGCGGCGCATCGCCATGTGTTCGGCGTGTTTTTCTGGTTCGTGGCCTTGTCCACGCTCGGCCTGGGGCCGATGGGTGCGGTGTTGTACCGCATGGCCGAGTTCACCAGCCGTTACTGGGCCTACAAGAGCCATGTAACGGGTGCGCCCACGCACGACGGGCTGATGAACCTGTCGCAAAAGCTGTTCTCGTGGCTGGACCATGTGCCCGCGCGCTTGACGGCCTTTGGCTTTGCCGTGGTCGGTAACTTCGAAGAAGCGGTCGAGGCCTGGCGCCGACATGCCAAGCTGTGGATCAGCAGCAATGAGGGCACGATCCTCGCGGCGGCGTCCGGTGCCGTGGGCGTGCGTCTGGGGGGCAAGGCGCCACCCGCCGCCTCGGAAACCCTGGACGTGAGCCGCACGCTCAGCGGTGGCGATGACCCGGATACCACCTCTTCGGCCGGCAGCACGTCTGGCGTGCCACCCCAGATGGCGCATTTGCGCAGCGTGGTGGCCCTGATCTGGCGGTCGGTGGTGTTGTGGATGCTGCTGCTGGCCCTGCTGTCCCTGGCCAACCTGATCGGCTGACCTGGGCGCTCACGCTCAGCTTGGGCTTGGTTTCAGCCCACTTTGGCGATCGTGCCTTGCGCGGTGGCGCAAAGCTTCTCGCTGCCATCGTCCAGCACGCTGAAAACATCGCAGCGGCAGGTGGCCGATGTTTTCCCCGCGTAGATCACCGTGGCCCTTGCCAGCAGTGCCGTGCCCACGCCGGGGCGCAGGTAGTTGATCTTGTACTCTGATGTCAACACGGCCGGGCCCAGGCTGGTGCCGCCGGCAAAGGTCAGCGCGTTGTCGGCCAGGTAGCTGATCACGCCGCCATGCGCGAAGCCGTTTTGCTGGCGCAACTCGTCGCGCAAGGCCAGGCGCAAGACCACGCCTTCCTCAAGCCCGTAGGCGATCAGTTCGGTGCCCAGCAACTGGCTGAAGCCCTGCATGGCCAGCACCCGGCGGCCCATGGCAAGCATGTCGGTCATGGTGTGGCCCTGGTCAGTCGATCTTGATGTTCATGGTGATGCGGGCGTGGAACACCCTGGTGCCCTGCGCATCGAAAATGTCGACCGGCACTTCGTGGTCGCCAGGCTGGTGCCAGGCCACCTGGCTGCCATCGGCCACGGCGCGCACATCGGTCTTGGCCTTGGCCAGGTATTGCACCGTCATGCCCTTGGGGATCCAGCGGGCGCCCGCGGGGATGGAGGCGTCGGTCATGGTGCCGGCCACCAATTCGGCCGCGTTGCACAGCGCGATCGCGTGGACGGTGCCCAAGTGGTTGGTGATTTCGCGGCGAAAGGGCACGGTGGCCTCGGCGCGGTTCGGCTGCAGGTCGGTGAACTGCGGCGTGATGGTGCTGAAGTAAGGCGCGAACTGGCAGACAGCGGCGGTGAACTGGTCGGCGCCAGCGCTTTTGTACAGGTCGAGAAGTTGGCTCATGAAGGGTCTCCGGGTGATGTGACGGTCAAAAACTGTTTGCAGAATAATATTCTGGAATATTATTCGGTGTCAAATGCATGCCTGATGAAAGCCTTGCGAGTCTGCCGATGCCTGTTGCCCTGAACCCCGCCTTGAATGCCGTGCTGGAGCAGGCCTACCCGGGCGCGCGTGCCCAATTGAAACGCCGCATCCTGCTGGGCGCCTTGGCCTGCTTCAACGAGCACGGCATCGAGCCCACCACCATCGACATGCTCAAGGAGCGCTGTGATGCCAGCGTGGGCAACCTGTACCACCACTTCGGCAGCAAGGAGGGGCTCGTGGCCGCGCTGTTCTTCAGCGCGATGGACGCCCATGCGGTGTTGACGGACGAGGCTTTTTCTCAGGCCACCAGCCTGCGCGAAGGCGTGGTGGCGTTGGTGCATGCCTATGTGGACTGGGTGACGGCGCAGCCGGAGCTGGCGCGCTTCATGTTCCAGGCGCGCGCCAGCGTGGCCAAGGGGCCGCATGGCCAGGAGCTGCGCCAGCGCAATCGCCTTCGCGGCAAGGCGCTGGTGGCCTGGTTTGCCGAGCCGGAACGGCAGGCGGGCCTGCGCGAGTGGCCTGCCGAGTTGTTGATGTCCCTGATCATTGGGCAGGCCGAGAACTACTGCCGCGCCTGGTTGTCGGGGCGGGTCAAGACCTCGCCGCAGCAGTACCGCGACATGCTGGCCGAGGCGGCCTGGTGTTCGGTGGCCCGCCCTGTGGCCTGAGCGAGGGGATCAGCCCAAGGCTCGGGCCTTGGTCAGCCAGTCGCCCAAGGCGTTGACGATGTCGGTCTGGCTGAACGAACAGCTTTCTTCCGAGAACAGTGCGCTGGATTCAAGCTGCGTGAGGATGCGCTCCAGCACGTCGCGGTAGCGCTGCGGTAGCGCGGGCTGGTGCCCTTCGGCCGCGTTGCGCCATTGCTGGACCAGTGTGTTCAAAGGCAAGGTGCCTTGGCGAAAGGCATCCAACGTGGCGGGCAAAGGGCTGAGTTGGTCTGAAGGCATGGCAGGTCACCAGCGGGTCTGGCTGAGTTCATCGAACAGGGCGGTGTACAGGCTGATGCGCATGGCGCTGATCTCACCTTGCTGCACCGCGGTTTGAACACCGCAGCCCGGCTCTTGCCGGTGCGTGCAGTTGGTGAAGCGGCAGTCGGTGGCGTGCTTGGCAATGTCGGGCATCAGGTGCGCCAGTTGTACCGGCGTGACGTGGTGCAGGCCGAACTCCTGAAAGCCCGGCGAGTCGATCACCGCGGCGCGGTTTTCAGCGGCGCTGGTGGCTTCGCCTTCCACCCAGTACCAGGTGGAGTGCGTGGTGGTGTGCTTGCCGGAGTTCAGCGCCTGCGAGATTTCGCCCACCTCGGCGCGCGCATGCGGGGCCAGGGTGTTGATCAGCGTGCTCTTGCCGGCGCCCGAGGGGCCCAGCACCAGCGTGGCTTTGCCGCGCAGCTTGGGCAGGATGATCTCTTTGGCGGCTTCGCCCTGGTGCTTGAGCGACAGCTCGATGACCTCGTAGCCCATGGCGCGGTAGGGCAGCAGGCGCTCACGCGCCACCTCGGTGCCGGGCAGGTCGGTTTTGTTCAGCACGATGCAGGGCGTGACACCGGCCACTTCGGCCGCGATCAGCGCGCGGGTGAGCTGCGCTTCGCTGAACACGGGTTCGACCGCGATCCACATCAGCAGCAGATCCAGGTTGGCCGCGAAGGATTTGCTGCGCCATTCGTCTTGCCGGTAGAGCAGGTTGCGGCGCTCTTCGATGTTGACGATGACGCCTTCGTCCGAGCCATCTTGCGTGAGGTGCCAGGTGACGCGGTCGCCCACGACGACCTCGCTTTTCTTGCCACGCGGGTGGCAGATCAGGCGGCGGCCGTCGGACGTTTCGACGAAGCAATGGCGGCCATGCGTCGACACGACCAGGCCGTTTTCAAGCTCGGTGCCCTCGGGGATGTCGTGGCGTTTGTTGGTGGCCGGAGAACGGGTGGAAATGCGTTGATGGGATCGCATGGGCGCTATAGGCTCAGTGCATCAACGCGGGCGGCGCAGATGAAATCATTCAGGGACAGGCCGGCCACCGAGTGGGTGGACCAGCGAAGGGTGCAACGGTTGTAGCTCACGGCCAGGTCGGGGTGGTGGTCCTGTTCGTGCGCGATCCAGGCCACGGCGTTCACGAAGGCCATGGTGTGGTGGAAATCTTTGAAGGTGAAGGTGCGGTGCAGCACACCGCCGGGCACGCTGTCGTCGATGGACCAGTCGGCCACCTGGGTCAGCATCATCTGGCCGCCCTGTGGGGACAAAGGCGCGCCGCTGCGGTGCTCGCAGCGTTGCTGGGCCAAGGGCAAAGCGGAAGGCTTCGGGGTGGTGCTCATGGTCACAAGCCCATGGCCGCCATGCGCTCGGACGCGGGCGGGTGCGAGTAGTAAAAGCGCACGTACAGCGGGTCGGGCGTCAGGGTGGACGAGTTGTCCTTGTACAGCTTGATCAAAGCCTGGCGCAGGTCAGTGGCCTGAGCGTGTACGCAGGCATAGGCATCGGCCTGGAACTCGTCGCGGCGCGAGAAGTGCGCGAACACCGGGGCCACGAAGAACATCACCACCGGCACGGCCAGCATGAACAGCAGCAAGGCCAGTGCATCATTGGGCGCGCCCAGGTTGGGCGTGACGCCCAGGCCCTGGTAGAAGAAAACCTGGCGCGACAACCAACCCAGCAAGGCAAAGCCCAGCAGGCTCATGGCGAACATGCCGATCATGCGTTTGAGCACGTGCTTGTGCTTGAAGTGGCCCAGTTCGTGGGCCAGCACGGCTTCGATCTCGCCGTGGCTCAGGCGGCTGAGCAGGGTGTCGTAGAAGACCACGCGCTTGGACGATCCCAGCCCCGTGAAGTAGGCATTGGCATGGGCCGATCGGCGGCTGCCGTCCATCACGAACAGGCCCTTGGCGGCGAAGCCGCAACGCGCCATCAGGGATTCGACCTTGCCTTTCAGGGCGTCGTCTTCCAGCGGCGAGAATTTGTTGAACAGTGGCGCGATGAAGATGGGGAACACGATCATCAACAGCAGGCTGAAGCCCACCCAGGCACCCCAGGCCCACAACCACCATTGCGGCCCGGCCGCGCCCATCAGCCACAGAATCAACGCCGCGATGGGGGCGCCCAACACCAGGCCCAGCAAGCCTTCCTTGAGTTGATCACCCACCCACATGCCGAACTTCATGCGGTTGAAACCATGGCGTTGCTCGATGCGGAAGGTGCTCCAGGCCGCCAGCGGCAGATCGACCAGGCTGCTGATGAGGCCGAAGCTGAGGATCAGGGCCAGTTGGTAGACCAGGGGGCCATGGCTGGGCACCACGGCATCGCGCAAGGCGATGTTGAGGGCATCCAGGCCGCCCAGCAGCGTCCAGCCCACCAGGACCGCCGTGCTGATGGCCGTGCTGACCAGGTCAAAGCGCAGCTTGTCGACCGTGTAGTCGGCGGCGCGCTGGTGGTTGTACAGGCCCACAGCCATGTCAAACCCGGCGGGAACCTGGCCACGGTGCTTGACCACGTGCCGAATCTGGCGGCTGGCCAGCCACAGTTTGGTGATGATGGACGCCAGCAGGAAGGCGGCAAAAACCAGAGAGAGGGTGCTTGATTGCATGGTTGCAAGTGTACGAGTTGCCCGACAATCTGCACTCGACCACCCATTGTTTGCCCCTCATGCTCGATACGACGCCTTCCACCGCTGCCCCGACCCTGGCTTCCAGTGATCAGAACCTGATCTGGATCGACCTGGAGATGACCGGGCTCAAGCCGGACACCGACCGCATCATCGAGATCGCCGTGGTGGTGACCGACCCGAACCTGACCGTGCGCATCGAAGGCCCGGTGTTCGCCATCCACCAATCAGACGCCATGCTGAATGGTATGGACGCCTGGAACAAGGGCACGCACGGCCGCAGTGGCCTGATCGATCGGGTGAAGGCCTCGACAGTGGATGAGGACCAGGCCGTGCAGGCCGTGATCGCGTTTTTAAAGCAGTACGTGCCCACCAACAAGTCGCCGATGTGCGGCAACTCGATCTGCCAGGATCGGCGCTTTCTGGCCAACTACATGCCCAAGCTGGAAGCCTTTTTCCACTACCGCAACCTGGACGTGAGCACGCTCAAGGAGTTGGCCAAGCGCTGGAAGCCGGGACTGGCCGAAGGTTTCAAGAAAGCGCAGGCGCACACGGCGCTGGCCGACATCCACGAGTCGATCGACGAGTTGGCGTATTACCGCGAGCACTTTCTGGTGAAATGATCCTGGCTCGGGCGTGTCAGCCCCGACGGCGTTGGCCCACGAAGGCGCACGTGAGCAGACCAGACAGGATCAGGGCCCAGGTTTCGGGCTCTGGCACCAGGCCGACGCCATGCAGTGAGCCCACATCGCTAGAGCTCAAGGCCGTCTTGTAGATGTTGATGCCTTTGATGACACCCGCACGGCTTTCGTAGGCGTCGCCGCCGCTGCCAGGGGTCGCCACGTCGTCGGTGAAGATGTAGAACTGGCGTGGATCGAAGACGGCCAAGCCGAGGTTGTCCAGGAAGCTGAACTGCTGAACACCATTGATGTAGCCGACCACCAGATTGGTGGCGCTGCTGCGGCTGAAGGTCACGCTGAAGGGGGTGTCGTCCTGGATCAGCGGGCTGGAGCCCATGTTCGAGCCGCCTTGGTAGTCGTAAAAATTGATGTTGTGGTTGTCGATGTACAGGCCGATGTCCTGGGTTCTGTTGGCAAAGTCCAGCAGCTTGACGGACCAGCGCGTGACCGCCACGCCACCGAAGTTCAGGTCGATGGTGTAGTCGCCAGCGCTTGGCAGGATGCTGCTGGCGTCCAGGGTGATCTGCGATGGGATGCCCTGGTCGTTGTAGAAGCCGTGGGTCTGCAAACCATCAGGCGTCACGTTGGCATTGACCAAGCCCAATTCAGGGTGGGCAGCGGCGTCGAACAGGTTGTTGAACTGGACCGAATAGTCGGCCACAGGCGCAGCGGCCAGCGCGGCGCCGTGGACGGTGGCAATGGCGAGGAGGCTGGCGACGGCGGCACGGTGCAACATGAGGGACTTCCTTTTGAGCTGGCCCGCTGTGGCCCAGCAACTGAACGATTTCCGGATGGATGACGAATTGTTGCAATGCAGCGCATCCGGTGGGGCGAATGGGACCCCTTGGTCAAAGGGGGGCGCCCCAGTTCAATCGGGAAACCGGTACAAAGTCGCACTTTTCAGCCACCCCTCCACGGAGTCGGCGGCCACTTCGATCCCCAATGATTGGCCTGCCCTGCGGAGTTCGGACAAGGCCCGGCTGGCTTGCACCGCTGGCGCGCCATGCTGTTTCGATAATTTTTCGCCATGCGCATCGACCACCAGCGGCGTGTGCAGGTAGCTGGGCGTTGGCACGCCGAGGCACTGCTGCAGCCATTGCTGGCGGGGGGTGTTGTCTGCCAGATCCTCACCGCGCACAACGTGGGTGATGTGTTGCTCGGCATCGTCCACGACCACCGCCAACTGGTAGGCCCACAGGCCATCGGCGCGTCGGATCACGAAGTCGCCCACGGTGCTGTCCAGTGCCTGCGTCTGGGCGCCAAGGCGGCGGTCATGCCAATCCCATCGTGCCGTCGAGCCATGGGGCACCCGCAAGCGCCACGCGCGCGGCGCGCGTCCACGCAGCCCGCCATTTTCAGGACGGCAGGTGCCGGGGTAGACCAGTTCGCCATGGCGGGGCTTGAGCAGGCCCAGCGCGGCGTTGGCCTGGGCGATGTCGGCGCGCGTGCAGGCGCAGGGGTAGGCCAGGTTGCGGGCCACCAAGGCCCCTAGCGCGGCCTGGTACAGGGGGCCGCGCTGGCTTTGGTAGACCGGTGGCTCGTCGGCCACCAGGCCCAGGGCGGCCAGTTGCCCAAGGATGACTTGATCGGCGCCGGGCACGCAGCGGGGGGTATCCACATCTTCAATGCGCACCAGCCAGCGACCGCCGTGCGCGCGCGCGTCGAGCCAGCTGGCCAGCGCGGCGACCAGCGAGCCTGCGTGCAAGGGGCCCGTGGGCGATGGCGCGAAGCGACCGATGTAAACACCCGGCGCGGGGGCGTTCACAACAGCATGTCTCCGTGCAGGGACAGCATGGCGTGGCGCGTGGCTGGCCGACTGAGTTGCTGGAGCCACCAGTCAAGGGCTTGGCCAGGCCGGGTCGATTGTTGTCGCCAGGCGTAGTAGGTGTGGTTCAGGCGTTTGGGCTGGTCCACGGTTTTGAGGACCAGCCGACCTGCCTGGATGTGGGGCCGCACGATGGGCTCGGGCAGAAAACCGCAGCCCAGGCCGCGCAGCAGGGCCTGCAGCTTGCCCGACATGGAGGGCAGGGTCAGCACATCCTGCCCGGGCTGGATGCCCACGGTGAGGGGTTGCAGGTCGCGGGCGGTGTCGGCCACGGCAATGATGCGGTGCAGGGCCAGGGTGCTGACGGGCAGGGGCTCGGCTTCATGGGCCAGTGGATGGTGCGGGGCCACGGTGAGCACGAACTCCAGTTCGCCCAAGGGCTCGAAACGGATGCTGGACGACGACTGCCGATCGCCAGGCACGCCGATGGCCAAGTCGGCCTGGCCCGACACCAACGCTTCCCAGGTGCCATTGAGCACCTCGTTGCGCAACTTCAGGCGCGTGGGGGGATTGAGGGCGTAGAAGGCTTCGATCAGGTCGAACACCGCGCTGGGCGCCACGGCGTTGTCGATGGCGATGGTGAGCTGGGTTTCCCAGCCGGAGGCCACGCGCTGCACGCGGTTGGCGACGGCGTCCATCTGCTTGAGCAGCAGGCGGCCTTCGTGCAGCAGTTCTTCGCCCGCGGCGGTGAGCTTGGCCTGGCGCGAACCGCGATCGAAGAGCAGCACGTCCAGCGCTTCTTCCAGCTGACGCACGCTGTAGGTCAGCGCCGATGGCACCTTGCCCAGCTCACGCGCCGCCGCCGCGAAGCTGCCGGTGCGGTCGATGGTGTCCATCATCAGCAGGGCGTCGGGGGTGAGGGCGTGACGGCGTTCTGACATGAGCAATGCCGCGCATGACCCGATGTCAGCGCTGCTGAACTTCCAGCGAGTAGGCCGCGTGCTCGTCAACGCCGATGGTTTCGACCAGCCAGGGCAGCGCCTCGGCCAGGGTGTCGTACAGCGTGTGCGGCGGGTTGATGACGAACATGCCGCTGCCATGCAGGCCCAGGCCGTCTTTCGAGGCGCCCTTGACCCGCAGGGTGGCGTGCAGCCAGTCGACCGACAACTCGGCCGCGGCGCGCTTGAGCTGCGCTGGCAACTGGTTGGATTCGCGCCGGGCCACCTCGGGGTACCAGATGGCATACACGCCTGTGGAAAAGCGCGGCACGTTGTCTTTCAGGGCCTGCACCACGCGGCGATAATCTTCCTTGATTTCGTAGGACGGGTCCATGTGGACCAGGCCACGGCGCGGGGGCGGCGGTACACAGCCTTTGAGGCCACCAAAGCCATCGGCCGCCTGAATGCTCACGCCGCGTTTGACGGACGAGAAGTGGTTCTGCAGGTTCTTGATTTCGCTGGGATGGAGTTCGAACAGGCGCAGGTGGTCGCCCTCACGCAGCATTTGCGCGGCGATCTGCGGCGAGCCCGGGTACCAATCCAGGCGGTCGCCCGTGTTGGTGGCGCGGATCTGCTCGAGCAGATCGGCCACGCCCTGAGGCAGAGCCGGGTCGTTGCGCTCTTTCCAGACCTTGACGATGCCGCCGAGCGCTTCACCACTCTTGGCCGCGTAGGTGCTGGTCAGGTCGTAGACCCCGCCACCGGCGTGGGTGTCGATGACCCAGAAAGGTTTGTCTTTGAGCAGCAGGTGCGAAAGCAGCTGCACCAAAACCATGTGCTTGAGCACATCGGCGTGGTTGCCCGCGTGGAAGCCGTGTCGATAACTGAACATCCGCCAAGGGTAGCGGCTTTTCGCCAATTTCCCGGCATGATCCGACGATTCGCTTTGCTTTGATGAACGATTTGGACTAACTGGATGACCATGACCAACGCCTCCGCTCCCGTCCGCTTGCTGGTGATTGCTGGCAGCGCCCGAAAAGGCTCCTACAACCGCCAATTGGCAGACCTGGCCGAGCGCAAGGCGCAGGCTTTGGGCGCCCAGACCACCTCGGTCGATCTGGCGGCTTTGGACATGCCTTTGTTCCACGCCGACTGGGATGCCCAGCACGGCGTGCCGCCCGGGGCTTTGAAGCTGCGCGAGCTGTTCGCCTCGCACGATGGGCTGTTGCTGGCCTGCCCTGAGTACAACGCGTTGCCCACGCCCTTGCTGATCAACAGCTTCGATTGGCTGTCGACGGTGCCTGAGGGTGAGGGCCACCCAGGCGGTGCGGCCACCACGGTCAGCAAGCCGGTGGGATTGTTGGCGGCCTCGCCAGGCGCCTTGGGTGGCATCCGCGCCTTGCCCATCGTGCGCACTTTCCTGAGCACCAATTTCGCCATGGTCGTCGTGCCCGAGCAACTTGGCGTTTCTCATGCCGACCAGGCTTTCGACGAGGCCGGTGCGTTCAAGAGTGCCGGCTATGACAAGATCCTGGGCAAAGTGGTGGCCTCGGTCATCCAGCAGGCCCGCTGGCGCGCCATGGCCTGAATCTCGTCACTTGTTGTTGGCTGTGCCCGATTGAGCCAGGAAGGGCAGGGCAGCCTTCAAGGTCTGCTGAGGGTCTTCCTCTTGCGGTATGTGGCCCAGCTCGGGAAAGGTGACCAGCGTGCAGTGCTGGATTTCCCGGCAGAACTGCGGCCCATTGGCGGGCGAGACCATGCCGTCCTTCAGCCCCCACAGCACCAGCGTGGGTTGTTGCACGCGGCGGACCATGTGAGCACTGGCACCCCATTGAGCCTGGTCCATGCGCTGGAACAATGCCCGCCGGTTGCCCACGCGCAAGGCCAGCTCGAAGTAGCGTTGAACCTTTTCCGGCGTGACCTTGCTGGGGTCGCCAAACACGCTGCGCACGCTGGATTCGACCACGGCGCGGGGCAGGATGCGTTCCGCGATCCAGCGCCAACTGCGCGCGCTGGCGATCTGGAAGGCGATGGGCATGGACAGCGCTGACTGCGGGTAGCCGTCGGAGTCGATCAGCACCAGCTTGCGCACACGCTCCGGCGCCAGGATGGCGGTCTGCCAGGCCACCTCGCCTCCCAGCGCGTTGCCCACCAGCATCACCCGCTTGACGCCGAGCGAATCCAGCAGGCGCAGCAAGAAGCGCGTGTAGGCATCGATGTGGTACTCGCCTTGGGGGCTGGGGCCGGTCAGGCCAAAGCCCGGCAAATCAACCGAGATGACCCGCCGCGTTTTCTGTAACTCATGTTGCCATCCTTCCCAACTGTGAAGGCTGGAAGCCATGCCGTGCAGCAGCACGATGGGCACGGGATCATTGCGCGGCCCGGTGTCGCGGATGTGCGCCTGGACGCCATCCAGTTCAATGAAGGTGGAGGGCTCTTTGGCCCATTTGGCCACCAGCGGCCCGATCTGGCGATCAGGCTCCCACGACACCGTCACGGCGATGGCCAGGCCCAGGCCCAGCAGCACGCAGGTCCACCAAACGCGATTGAGCCAGCTCATGCAGCGATCAACTGGTGGCTTGCACCGGCTGGCGGGGCTTGTTCATGCGTTTCATGTGTCGAATCACGTGGGTTTGGTAGCTGGCACCCAGCAGGCGCACGACCTTGTCTAGGAGCTTGGCATCGGGCCCCACCAGCACTCGACGCTGGTTTTTCTCCACGGCGGTGAGGATCTGCAAGGCCGCCGATTGCGCGGTGGTGACGTCGATCATCTTGCTGGCACGGCGTTTCTGATGCTCGATGCTGACACCCGTGATCTTCTCCATTGCCGGGTCGATCTTGCCTGCCATGGCGATGTTGGTGGCGATGCCACCGGGGTGCACGCAGGTGGCGCTCACGCTGGTGCCTTCCATTTCAAGCTCCATGCGCAGGCATTCGGTGTAACCACGCACGGCGAACTTGCTGGCGTTGTAAGTGCCCTGGCTGGGGATGGACATCAGGCCGAACAGGCTGGACGTGTTGACGACGTGGCCATCGCCCGAGGCCTTCAGGTGCGGCAGGAAAGCCTGCGTGCCATGCACCACGCCCCAGAAGTTGATGCCCATGATCCACTCGAAATCGCTGATCTTGCAGGAGTCGAGCGGCACCGTCAGCGACACGCCCGCGTTGTTGAAGATCAGGTTGACGCGGCCATGATCCTTGGCCACCTGGTCGGCCCAGGCGAAGACGTCGTCGCGCTTGGCCACGTCCAGCTTGGCAATGGTGACCTTGACGCCATGCACGCCTGCCAGCTCGGCGGTTTTGACCAATTCAGTCTCATTGACATCGCTCAGGGCCAGGTGGCAGCCACGGCTGGCCAGCTCGACGGCCAGGGTGCGGCCCATGCCCGATGCGGCGCCGGTGATGGCGGCCACTTTGTTCTTGAATGATTTCATGGTGATCAGGCTCCGGTTGTGACGCGGGTGATGAACTGGGCGGATTCTTTCAGACTCTGGCGCCCTTCAGGCAGCATGACCATGGTGGGCCACACGTGCGGCATCTTGGCCTTCAGGTGAATCTCGCTTGGCACGCCTTGCTGAAGGGCTCGGTCGTGCAGGCGGGTCGAGTCTGACAGCAGGATCTCGTGCTTGCTGGCGTGGATCATCAAAGGCGGCAAGCCTTTCAGATCCGCGAACAGCGGTGAGGCCAGCGGGTGTGTGGCCGATTGACCAGCCAGGTAAAAGGTGGCCGCCTGGGGCAATGATTCGGGGTTGAACATCACGTCGGCGTCGGCCAAGGTCTTCATGGTCTCGCCAGAGCACGACAAGTCTGCCCAGGGCGAAAACAGCAAAGCGCCTGCAGGCATGGGCAAGCCTTGGTCGCGCGCGGCCACCAGGCAGGCCAAGGCCAGGCCACCACCGGCCGAGTCGCCCGCGAACACCACGCTCTTGGGCGAAATGCCCTGCCTCAACAGCTCCTTCCACCAGGCCACGGCATCGTCAACGGCGGCGGGGAAGATGTTCTCGGGGGCCAGGCGGTAGTCGACCGACAGCACGCGAGCCTTGGCCGATTTGGCCAGGTAGGCGCAGACGGGGCGGTGCGTGTCCAGGCCGCAAAAGAAGTAGCCACCACCATGGAAGTACAGCACCGTGCGCTGCGGGTTGGCCACGCTCAGCCATTCGGCGGCGCACAGGTCGGAAGCGCTCTTGGCGGCCACGGGCGTGTGAGCGATATCGGCGGGCGGAGCTGGGTAACGCTTGGCCGCCTTGGTGATCATGTGGCGGACTTTGCCCACTTCGATCGGACCACGGCCATTGCGCTTGAACTGCCAACGAAGAATCAGGTTGGCGATGACGACTTGGATGCTCATGCTTTGTCTGCGGTGTATTTCGAAAGGTTGAAGTGGCGCGTCTTCAAACGGTACGCAAATGTAAAGCCTGGCCACAGCAAGGAGTTGCGGCCCTTGTCATCGACGTACCAGCTCTTGCAACCCGAGTTCCACACCGTCTGCTGCAACTCGCTTTGCACCTTGTCGATGAACTGCGCCTGCGCTTCGGGCTTGACGTCCAGCGCTTTGATGCGGTGCTCTTTCATGGCCTTGATGGCGTTGACGATGTAGTGCGCCTGCGACTCGATCATGAAGACCATGGAGTTGTGGCCCAGGCCGGTGTTGGGGCCCATCAGCATGAAGAAGTTGGGGAAGCCCGACACGGCCACGCCCAGGTAGGCCTCGGGGCCTTGCTTCCACACGTCGGCCAGGTCAATGCCACCTTTGCCAAACACCGTCTTGCGGGGGATTGGATCCTGCACCTTGAAGCCGGTGCCCAGGATGATGGCGTCCACCGGGCGCTCCACACCATCGGTGGTGACCACGCCGCGCGGCGTCACTTCCTGGATGCCTTCGGTGATCACATCGACGTTGGTGCGGGCCAGGGCCGGGTAGTAGTCATTCGAGATCAGCAGGCGCTTGCAGCCGGGGGTGTAGTCGGGCGTGAGCTTGGCGCGCAGTACCGGGTCCTTGATGGACTGCGAGATCTTGCGCTTGGCCACCTTGGCCACCAGGCCCATCCACTCGGGCTTGAACTTGAAGGCCAGGAAGCGCAGCTCCATGGTCCAGTACAGCTTGGTGCGCTCCCAGCGCTGGCGCCAGGGGTTGGCGCTGAAATCAGCCTGTTCGCGCTGCGACAGGGGACGGTCGTCTTTGGGCACGACCCAGGGCGGCGTGCGCTGGAAGTAATACAGGTGATCGACCTTGGGGGCGATGTTGGGCACGAACTGGATGGCGCTGGCGCCGCTGCCGATCACGGCCACTCGCTTGCCCACCAGGTTGTAGTCGTGGTCCCAGGTGGCGGAGTGGAAGGTGGCGCCCTTGAACTTGTCCAGGCCCTTGATGTTGGGTGTGGCCGGGTTGCTGAGGCCGCCCATGCCGGAGACCAGGATCTCGGCCTCGAAGACGCGGCCGTCGTCGGACTCGACCACCCACAGCTTGCGGACGTCGTCAAAACGCGCGCTGACCAGGTTGGCATTGAAGCGGATGTGCTTGAGCAGGTCGTACTTGGTGGCCACGCCCTTGAGGTAGGCGTAGATCTCGGGCTGGGGCGCGTACATGCGCGACCAGTTGGGGTTGGGCTCGAACGAGAACGAATACAGGTGCGAAGGCACATCGCAGGCGCAACCCGGGTAGGTGTTGTCGCGCCAGGTGCCGCCCACGTCATCCGCCCGCTCCAGCAGCACGAAGTCGTTTTCGCCCATTTCGCGCAGCTTCACGCCCATGCACAGGCCGGAGAAACCGGTGCCGATCACCAGGATCTTGTGGTGCTGCACGGGGGCAGTCTGGGTGTCGGCGGTGGGCTTGTAGGCCAGGTTGGAATGGGGGTTCATGAGACTTGCCAAATCCGTTTTTGTGACAAAGAATCATGTCAGATTAACTTTGACAATGATCCATGTCAATATAGTGATCCCTATGGACGGACTAATTTCTGACACCAACCCCCCGAACAAGCGCCGCTACGGTGGTGTCTTGCCCGAGGACCGCCAGCGCCAGCGGCGGGTCAAGCTCATCGACGGCGCCATCGAGGTGTTCGGCACGAAGGGCTTCCACGCTGCGACCGTGCGCGAGGTGTGCGTGGCCGCGCACCTGACGGAGCGTTACTTCTACGAGTCCTTCAAGACGCTGCCGCAACTGTTCATCGCCGTGTACGCGCATCTGCGGGAAGAGCTGATGGCCAAGACTTTGGCCTCCATGGCGCAGGCCGAGCAGACGCCATTGGGCCTGTTGGAGCCGGCCATCCGAGTGTTCCTGGAGTTCATCCGCGACGATCCCCGGCGTGGCCGGATCATGCTGGTTGATTCTCTGGGCATCGACAGCGAAGTGGCGGCGTTCAGCGGGGCCACGGCGCGTGACTATTCAGAGTTGCTCAAGTTCCACCTGAGCCGCATGGTGCCCGCCCGCGATTTGCCCGATCTCAGCCTCGATCTGCTGGCCGAAGGCATGATTGGCATGAATGTGTTGCTGGCCGCGCGGTGGATGCAGGATGGCTTTGTGGAGCCGATCGACAAGGTGGTCAGGACGAACCTGTTGCCGTACCAGGGGTTGATGGCCTTGCTGGATTCCAAGCGGCCTTGAAAGTTGGCCTCTGCATGTTGTTGCGTATGCTTGTCGCGGGGTGGGCGAACAGATCGAGTCAGTGCTCGCTCACCAAAAAAATGACACATACCCCGGCAGGATTGGCCATGATTGCCGCGGCAATAACTGGCACAACATTAGCCTCAGGCTATTTGGAGCCTTCTGAGGGGAGAAATGCCTCTAAGAAGGCCGGCACTCCCCAAGTTGCTGCAACTGCTTATCGCTCTGAGAACGCTGCCTACACTATCGGTGCAGTGGTAGGTGTAGCGCTATGGGGAGAGTGATATTCAAACCAGCACTTGGGCTGAATGCTGACCACTCAAATTGCCTTGCTCAGAGCGCTGCGACGATTAACCCACAGATTTATCATCCCTAAACCAACCAAAACCAGGATGACAGACTGGGGCTCAGGAACGACCGCAGCAGACCCGTCACCGCCAGCGTAAGCCTCTATTTTAAAGATGGCGGTTTGTTCAACGCCTGAACCATTGATAAAGAAAAGATCGAATTTTTCGGCATTGCTGACTTTCTGATTGAAATAGCCTGTCGAAGTGCCGGAATAATCAAGAGCCTGGTTAACCTCCGCCTTTGACATACTCCATCTGGAATAGATGACATCGAAGCCTTCGTCGACGTATTGATAAAACAAGGTAACAGTGGCATAGGCATTTGCCCGGTCGGAAACAAATGGGAGGCACTCACTTTGGAGGCTCAATGGTGCGCAGATGATGGGCGCATTTAAAACATCAGCGGTAGTTGAGATATTGCCAGATATTTTCAATATGGAATTGGGCGACAGTACGATTTGACCCAGCAGATCGGCGGAATTTATAAGCTGCGTGGATGAGGAGAAACGCGTATTATTTCCGATGGCATAACCGCTTGCAGAAACGCTATCGACCGTGGTGGCGCCGGTGGCGCCAGCCTTCAAATCAGGGGTGGTTATGTCTGCAAAAGTTGGGGAAAGTCCGAGTGCATTGGCTGCTTGCCAATTCTCAAGAAATCCTCCAGTTTCAGACGTCGCTGTGACGGAAGCTTGAGATTTATTTGAAGGTAAATATGAGAAATAAGGCGACACCTGGTCATTCAAATTTAAATCAGTTAGGCTGAAGCTAATGTTTGAAACAGATGCGGTAGCCTTCGACGCAGCCACGGCTGCATTTGCGCCAAAAGCAAGGGCGCAGATAATCGCCACATGTGAAACACGGATCATGTATTTTCTCCCTAGTACAGTAAATAAAACGGCTCCATTAGCCATTCTTAATTATGGCATTGCCTACAGGAACTATTTCGTAGGCCCCCGAATTGAGGGGCAGGCTGCAAAACTGAAGTTGAACCACCTGGCATTCAGAAGGCCAGCTGGAAGGAGGGCGCATGGTTTTCATCCATCAGGCTTGTAACACTTCGGAACAAACGGTGGTTGATCTTCAGCGAGTCTTCGAAAAATGCTGCCAAATTTATCGGTAGTCCTTGGGCAACGTCTGTACGCGGGAACGCCTGCGAGCTCAGGCGACTCCCCACTCCTCACTGTTCACTAGGCGTCAAATCCGCGCCCAGCGCTTCACGCTCATCGAAGACAAAGCAGTTGCCCTGGTAGTGCGACCCGCCAGCCAACTCGAAGTACTTCAAGATGCCGCCGTCCAACTGGTAGACATGGTCCACGCCAGCCTCCGCCATGAACAGGGCGGCCTTTTCGCAGCGGATGCCGCCCGTGCAGAAGCTGACCACGGTCTTGTCCTGCAGTTCGGCCTTGTGGGCCAGCACCTGCTCCGGGAACTCGCTGAACTTGCCCAGGCGCCAATCGATGGCACCTTCAAATGTTCCAAAGTCAACCTCGAAACCATTGCGAGTGTCCAGCGTGACCACTTCGCGGCCTTCGTCGTCATGGCCCTGGTCGAGCCAGCGCTTCAGGGTGGGCGCATCCACCGCCGGTGCGCGGCCCTCGGTCCCTTCCACATCCGGGCGGATGGTGGGGTGGTTCATGCGGATGATCTCGTTCTTCACCTTGACCAGCATCTTGTGAAAAGGCACGGCCTCGGACCAGCTTTCCTTCGGCGTCAGGTCGGCAAAACGCGGATCGGCGCGCAGCCACGCCACGAAATCGCGCACAGCCTGTTCAGTGCCCGCCAGGAAGAGGTTGATCCCTTCCTCGGCCAGCAAAATGGTGCCTTTCAGGCCTGAGGCCTGGCACAGCGCCATCGCCTGATCCCGCAACTGGGCGGCGTCGGGCAAGGTGACGAATTTGTACGCGGAAATGTTCAGGATCGAGGCCATGGGCGCAATTCTACGGAAGGGGCTTCTTACAATCCCCCCATGCCCTTCATTCACCTGCGCACCCACACCGAGTTTTCCGTCGTCGATGGCACTTTGCGCATCGACGATCTGGTGGCTGCCGCCAAAGACGACCGCCAGCCCGCCCTGGCCATCACCGACCTGAGCAACCTGTTCGGCGCGGTCAAGTTCTACTCTGCCGCGCGCAAAAAGGGCGTGCAGCCCATCATCGGGGCCGACGTCTGGCTGGAGGCCGACGAGCCTCAGCGGCCTGCCTCGCGTTTATTGCTGCTCATCCAGAACAGCCAGGGTTACTTGCATTTGAGCGAGCTGCTGGGCGATGCCTGGACGGCACCCGGCCAGCGCACGCACGCCACGGTCAGCTGGAGCAACCTGCAGGCCAAGTCAGCGGGCCTGATCGCGCTGTCGGGCGCTGAAATGGGTGTCATCGGCCAAGCCATGACGCAAGGCGATCTGGCGCGCGCCGAAGCATTGGCCCAACGCCTGGGCGGCATCTTCGAAGGGCGCTTCTACATCGAGCTGCAACGCTCGGGTCATGGCACGAACGAGACCTACATCCGTGCCGCGGTGCCCATGGCGTCGCGCCTGGGCCTGCCGGTGGTGGCCACGCACCCGGTGCAGTTCCTGACCCCCGATGACTTTGAAGCGCACGAAGCCCGCGTCTGCATCGCCGAAGGCGAGACCCTGGGCAACCCTCGCCGCAACAAGAAGTTCACGCGCGAGCAGTACTTCAAGACGCAGGCGCAGATGGAGGCCTTGTTCGCCGACATCCCTTCGGCCTTGGCCAACACGGCGGCCATTGCGCGCCGCTGCGGGCTGACGCTGGTGCTGGGCAAGCCGCAACTGCCCGACTTCCCCACGCCCATCCTGGAAGACGGGCCGGACAAAGGCAAGCCCATGCCCATGTCGGACTACTTCCGGGTTCTCTCCTTCGAGGGTCTGGAAGAGCGGCTGGTGCACCTTTACCCGGATGTGGCAGCGCGCGAGGCCAAGCGGAAAGAGTACGTCGACCGGCTCGAATTCGAGATCAACACGATCCTGAAGATGGGCTTTCCCGGCTACTTCCTGATCGTGGCCGACTTCATCAACTGGGCCAAGAAGAATGGCTGCCCAGTGGGGCCCGGACGGGGCTCCGGCGCAGGCTCGCTGGTGGCTTACGCGCTGAAGATCACCGACCTCGACCCACTGCAATACAACCTGCTGTTCGAGCGTTTCCTGAACCCCGAACGCGTCTCGATGCCCGACTTCGACATCGACTTCTGCCAGGGCAACCGCGACCGCGTCATCGACTACGTCAAGGACAAATACGGTCGCGAAGCGGTCTCGCAAATCGCCACCTTCGGCACCATGGCCGCCAAGGCCGCCTTGCGCGACGTGGGCCGCGTGTTGGGCATGGGCTATGGCCATGTCGACAGCATTGCCAAGCTCATCCCCGCGCCACCGGGCAAGAGCGTGACGCTGGCCAGGGTGCCCGCCAACCCCGACCCCGGCATCATCTATGCCCGCAAGGAAGCGCCCGAGCTGGAGCAGCGCGAAGCCGCCGAAGAAGAGGTGGCCGAGCTGCTGACCCTGGCCATGCGCGTCGAAGGCATGGTGCGCAACATCGGCATGCACGCCGGGGGGGTGTTGATCGCGCCGGGCAAGATCACCGACTTCTGCCCGCTGTACATGCAGCCGGGCAGCGACAGCGCGGTCAGCCAGTACGACAAGGACGACGTCGAAGCCATCGGCCTGGTCAAGTTCGACTTCCTGGGCTTGGCCACGCTCACGATCCTGGAGACCGCGAAAGACTTCATCATCGCGCGCCACCCGGACCAGAAGGACTTCGATTTCGCCAAGATCAAGCTCGACGATGCGGCCACCTACCGACTGTTGTCCCAGGGCAAGACCGTGGCCGTGTTCCAGCTGGAATCGCGCGGCATGCAGGGCATGCTGAAAGACGCCAAGCCCAGCGTCTTCGAGGACATCATCGCGCTGGTCTCGCTGTACCGGCCAGGCCCGATGGACCTGATCCCCAGCTTCTGCGCGCGCAAACATGGCCGCGAAGAGGTCGAGTACCTGCACCCCTTGATGGCCGAGGTGCTCAAGGAGACCTACGGCATCATGGTCTACCAGGAGCAGGTGATGCAGGTGGCCCAGCGCGTGGGCGGCTACTCGCTGGGCGGCGCCGACATGCTGCGCCGGGCCATGGGCAAGAAGAAGCTGGAAGAGATGGTGGCCCACCGCGCCACCTTCGCCGAAGGCGCGGCCAAGAACAACATCTCGGCGGCCAAGGCCGACGAGATCTTCGACCTGATGGAGAAGTTCGCGGGCTACGGCTTCAACAAGTCGCACGCTGCAGCCTACGCCTTGCTGGCGTACCACACGGCCTGGCTGAAGGTGCACTACACGGCCGAGTTCTTCGCGGGGAACATGAGCGTGTCGAGTGACGACACTGACAAGCTCAAGATCTTCCACGACGATGCCACGCAGAACTTCGGCATCACCTTCACACCCCCCAATGTCAACGCGGGCGCGTGGAAGTTCGAACCCATCGACCGCAAGACCATCTGCTATGCGCTGGGGGCCATCAAGGGCACGGGGCAGGGCGCCATCGAGGCCATCGTGGCTTGCCGCAACGAAGGCGGGCCCTTCACCAGCTTCTTTGATTTCTGTGCCCGGGTGGACCGCTCGCGCGTCAACAAGCGCGTGGTCGAGGCGCTGATCAAGGCCGGTGCGTTCGATGCATTGGAGCCACGGCGCGCCAGCCTGCTGGCCAGCGTGGCCCTGGCCTTCGACTACGCCGACACGCAACTGGCCAACGCCGACCAGGGCGGCCTGTTCGACTTCGGTGATTCGCACGCCGCCTCCACCAACGAGCCCGACCTGGTGCCCACCGAACCCTGGGGCCTGAAAGAACAGCTCACGCTGGAAAAAACCGCCATCGGTTTCTACCTGTCTGGCCACTTGTTCGACGAGGCGGAAGCCGAGGTGCGCCGCTTTGCCAAGCAGCGCATCGCCGATTTGCAGGACAGCCGCGAGGTGCAGGTGGTGACCGGCATCATCAGCGAGTTGCGCGTCATCAACGGCACGCGTGGCCGGGTGGGCCTGTTCAAGCTGGACGACAAGAGCGAAAGCATCGAGGCGGTGGCCAACCAGGACACGCTGGATGCCAACAAGGAGCTGTTCAAGGAGGACGAGCTGGTGATCATCACCGGCAAGGTCCAGACCGACCGCTTCTCGGGCGGTTTGCGCCTGAATGTGCAGCAGGTGATGAGCCTGGCAGCAGCGCGATGCCGCTTTGCGCGCTTCGTGCGCGTGACGGCCAAGAACCAGCACCTGCCGGTGGCCGATGTGTTGCGCGAGTTCCCGGCGCGGCGCGTGGCCTCGGCCCAGCCCGATCAGCCCGAAACCATCCAGGGCTTGCCGATCCGCGTGGTGGTCGAGCGCCAGGCCGGTGACTTGTCGGCCCGAGGCGAGTTGGACCTGGGCGAATCAGCGCGGATTTACCCCAGTGACCAGGCCTTGGCGCGCTTCAAGGAGCTGATGCCCTTGGGGCAGGCCCAGGTTGTGTATGGCGAAGGGTAGTGTGCGCTCAATCCCAGCGGTGGTACCCGCCGCGCTCATGCCATCGGCGATCACCATGCCAACCGCGGGCTGGCGGCGCGCCGCCATAGATCACCATACCCGGATTGGGCGGGTAGTACGTGGCCGGCCCCACGCCAGATTCGTCCACCATCGGCTGCGGGGCCATCACCATGGGCGCAGGCGAGCCCACCGGATTGACCGTCACTTGCAGCGGAATCGTCCGACCGGGTTCCTCGTCCATCTGCGTGTTGTAGCGCTGGCCAGCGAATTCGTAGACCACGTCATAGGCCACCACCTGGTTCTCATAAGAGGCCTGCTGCTCGCAATGGCGCACCGAGCGTGTCGTGCCTTGGCGGCCATTGTTCTCGATGTGGTCACCCAGCACCGCACCGCCGATCAGGCCGGCACCGGTGGCAAGCGCATTGCCCGATCCCTTGCCCAGGGCATTGCCCACCACGCCGCCCGCGATGGCGCCCAGCAGGGCACCCGCGCCAGAAGAGCGCGCAGGCTCCTGGTACAGCTCGTCACGGCAAACCTGGCGGGGCACTGCCACCTGTGCCACCACCGGTGTGGCCGAAATGACCTTGGCCTGCACGGTGGACGAGGTTGAACTGGGCGCACCAACGACCGAGCCCACACGGGGCCCGGCAGTGGCGGCGCCCGTGGCCAATGCGCAGCCCAGGGCCAGCAGGGTGTTCAGGGTGGGGCGTTGGTTCATGGTGATTTCTCCATTGACGGCCGACCATGGAGTCGACCCTGAGCCTTCAACGGCCCCCAGTCAAGGCGGGTGGACAGGGTTGATTTGTGAATTGCGTAAAGATGGGTGAAGACTTCCATGCCGCAGGGCGCCTAAAATGCGCGGTTGTCTCAATCGCCATTCATCACCATGTCCAAGACCGTCAAGCCCGCCGCCAAGCCCGCGAAACCCGTGAAAGCAGCCGCGCCCACCGCTGCCGCTGCGCCCCAAGTCAAGAAAGTCGTCCTGGCTTATTCAGGCGGTCTGGACACCTCCATCATCCTGAAATGGCTGCAGGACGAGTACCACTGCGAAGTGGTCACTTTCACGGCCGACATCGGCCAGGGTGAAGAGATCGAGCCGGCGCGCGCCAAGGCCATCAAGATGGGCATCAAGCCCGAAAACATCTTCATTGAAGACCTGCGCGAAGAGTTCGTGCGCGATTTCGTCTTCCCCATGTTCCGCGCCAACGCGCTGTACGAGGGCGAATACCTGCTGGGCACCTCCATCGCCCGGCCCCTGATCGCCAAGCGCCTGATCGACATCGCCAAGAAGACCAAGGGCGATGCCATCAGCCACGGTGCCACCGGCAAGGGCAACGACCAGGTCCGCTTCGAACTCGGCGCCTACGCGCTGATGCCCGGCGTGAAGGTGATCGCCCCCTGGCGCGAGTGGGACCTGCTCAGCCGTGAAAAGCTGCTGGCCTACGCCGACAAGCACGGCATCCCGGTTGATTTCAAGAAGCGCAAGGGCGGCGCGCCCTATTCGATGGACGCCAACCTGCTGCACATCAGCTACGAAGGCGGTGTGCTGGAAGACCCGAACTTCGAGCCCGAAGCCAACATGTGGCGCCTGACGGTCTCGCCCGAGAAAGCGCCCAACAAGCCGCAAATCATCGAGCTGACCTACGCCAAAGGTGACGTGGTCGCCATCGACGGCGTGAAGATGTCGCCCGCGCAAGTGCTGACCAAGCTGAACGAAATTGGCGGCAAGCACGGCATCGGCCGCCTCGACAAGGTCGAGAACCGCTACGTGGGCATGAAGAGCCGTGGCTGCTACGAAACCCCCGGCGGCACCATCTTGCTGTCAGGCCACCGCGCCATCGAGTCGATCACGCTGGACCGCGAAGTGCTGTCCCTCAAGGACGACCTGATGCCCCGTTATGCCCGCCTGATCTACAACGGCTACTGGTTCAGCCCCGAGCGTGAACTGCTGCAAGGGCTGATCGACAAGAGCCAGGAAACCGTCAACGGCACGGTCAAGCTCAAGTTGTACAAGGGCACCATCCTGTGCACGGGCCGCGAGTCCAAGACCGACAGCCTGTTTGACGCCAAGATCTCGACCTTCGACGACGACGGCGGCGCCTACAACCAGGCCGACGCGGCCGGCTTCATCAAGCTGAACGCGTTGCGCCTGCGCATTGGTGCCAACGTGAACGCCCAGCGTGCGGCCACGGCCAAGGCGAAGGCCGACAAGACGGCGGCCCGCAAAACAGCCGCCAAGAAGCCAGCGGCGAAGAAGGCCGTGGCCAAGAAAACCGCCTGATCACGCCTGGATGGCCGCCGCCGAGCGGTGGTCATCCTTCAGCTTCCTCATTGATTCCGGAGATTCAACATGACCACGACCACCCTGGCTGGCACCGTCAGCACCCAGGCCAATGTCTACTTTGATGGCAAGTGCGTGTCACACACCGTGACCCTGGCCGATGGCACGCGCAAGAGCGTTGGCGTGATCCTGCCCGCAGTCTTGACCTTCAACACGGGCGCGCCCGAGATCATGGAAACCGTGGCCGGCCGGTGCAGCATCAAGCTGAAGGGCGAAAGCGACTGGAAGACTTACGGCCCGGGCGAAAGCTACAACGTGCCGGGCGATTCGTCGTTCGAGATCAAGGTGGAAGGCGAGGCCTACCACTACATCTGCCACTTCGGCTGATCAGAAGCGCGGTTCGGGTACCTCGTCCATGGACTGAGGTTCGCATTCCATGGCGAGTGTGCCCAAGGACGTGTCGTTGTGGTCCAGCAACTCGCCTTCCAGGTCGCCGCTTTGACGGTCGATGGACAGGCGGATGGTGGCCAGCTTTTTGAGGTTGGGCTGCCAGACGATCCATTGACCGCGCACCCAGTCGTTGTAGTACTCGGTGCCCGGCAAAGGCAGCTTGTACAGCAGGGTGTAGGACACCTGCGAGGCCTTGTAGCGAAGGCGCTCGCCCACAGGCAACACATTGGACTTCTGAATCAAGGCCGTGGTGTTGTTGTCACGCATGGCCAGATCCAGCGTGGCCGCCTTGCTTTTCTTGCCGGCGGACAGCTTGCCCTCGCAGCTCAGGTACAGGCTGAACTCGGCCGCGCAGGCGTGGCCGGTGATCAACATGGCGCCAGCCAGACTGGCCAGGCGAATGACTGAGGTCATTGGGTTTTCTTCTTGGGCTTGGCGACGGGCTTGGGCTTGGTCTTGGCGTCAATCTCCTTGGACGCGGCGGTGTCGCCACCTTGCACGCCCAATCGGCCGCCGGTGCCCAAACCACCCTTGACGGTTTGCGCCTTGTAGTTGCGCAAGGCCTTGACCATCTGGTTGTACGAGTCGGCAAAGGCGGCCACCACGATCTTGCCTTGCGGGGTTTGCGAATAGCCACCGCCACCGCCCAGGCCACCACCACCGAACAGGGCGCCAAAGCCGCCAAAGTCGAAGTTCTTGGCGCTGCCTTCCGAGGCCGAGATCTGCACGCCAGAGCGGTTGTCCAGCAAGAGCAGCGTGGTCGAGGCTTCATTGCGGCTCACGCTGCCAGCCAGGGCGCCAATCATGCCCAGGGTGCCACCGACGCCAAAGGCGTTGCCGCCTCCGGTCTTGCCCGAGAACTGGATGGACGGGGCCATGGTGTAGTCGGCGGCGACCATCTGGCCTTTGCCGAAGTTGCTGCCTGCGCGGCTTTCTTCGCCGCGGGCCAGGTCTCGCTCGCGCATGAGGCTGTTCATGCTGCGGCCACGTTCAACGATCACGAAGCAATTGCTTTGCTGGATCATCATGCGCAGCACGGGCACGGTGGAGCCCAACTGGCGCTCGCGCAACTGGTAGTACCAGGGAGCGTTGGTGTCTTCTTCGATGGCCAGGGTGCCCAGCGTTTCTCCGCAAGATTCCAGCGCTGAATTTTGGCCTTCAGCGGAGCTGCCTCCGGCGGCACCGGTCACGACGCCCTTGTTCTCGCCCATGGTGGGCCCGGTGGAGCAACCGGACATCAGCAACAGGCTGGTGGCCAGCGCCATCGATGGGACAAGTCGTTTGTGGGAGGCCAAATGCATGAAATTACCCCTGTGAAAATGCGGACTGAAGATGGTCAGCGGGCAGTATAGGCGGGCGCCCTCGGGATAGGCTACCCCTCTCTCTAGGGAGGCGTGGGGCTGGGCAGCCACAGCTCAAAACACGAGCCCTGGCCTGGTTCACTGTGCACCTGCACACGGCCTCCGTGGCGTCTGGCCACCGTGTCGATGAACACCAGACCCAGTCCCACGCCCGCGGTGACCCGCGCGGCGGTGCTGCTCTCCAGGCGCTCATAGCGCCTGAACAGTTTTTTCAATTCGGCGGGCGGGATGCCTGGGCCCCGGTCGATCACGGCGATCACGCAGAAGCCTTCCTGGGGCGTCATCCGCAGGCGCACTTCGCTGCCTTGGGGGCTGAACTTGATCGCGTTGTTCAGCAAGTTGATCAGCGCCCGGCGCACCAGCGATTGGTCCAGTGGCAGCACGGGCGTCCAGTCGGGCGCCCAGTCCTTGACCATGGTGATGTCTTTGACCCGAGCCTGCAGGTCGACTTCCTTCAAGGCTTGCTCGGCCACCTGCGCCAGGTTGGTGGGCTGTTGCTGGATCGGGTGTGTCTCGGCCCGCATGATTTGCAGCAGCTCGTCGCACAGGGCCAGGGTGCTGCGGGCCAGCATGTCCACGTGGTCCAGGACCTCTTCGGCCGGCATGGCTGCACGTGTCATGTGCTGCAACTGCACCAGTGAGATCAGCGAGGCCTGCGGCGAGCGGATGTCGTGGGCGATGAAGCCCAGCAGTTCGTCGCGTTGTTGCTCAATCAGGCGGATGGGCGTGATGTCGGCCAGGCACAGCACCAGCCAGGGCGGCTGATTGGCGGCCGAGGGCAAGGGGGCGATGCGGGCCAGCAGGTGCTGGTCAAACGGGCCGTGGACCTCGGTGATGATGACGCGCTCCTCGGCCAGGGCGCGCTCCAGCAGCATGGTCCAGCGTGGGGCATCGGTGGGCATCCAGCGGGCCAGGAGTGTGTCCAGGGATTGGCCGGTCAAGGTGTCTTGGTCGGCCAGGTTCAGCAAGGTGCCAAGCTGTGGATTGGCCTGACGCACCTGCCCTCGGCCATCGACCACCAGCACGGCTTCGGGCATGGCCTCCAAGGTGTTGACCAGCAGTTGCTGGGCCTGTTGAAGGCGGGCGTTGGCGCCCTGGATGGCGGCGATGCGCCGTTCCACCTGGTCCCGGGGGACATGCTGCTTCGGTGACTCAGGGCTGGGCGGCTCGGGTGTGGCGGCCAGGCGCAAAATTTCAGCATCCAGGAAGTCCTGGGTGGTCTCCAACCGGCGCCAGCTCCAGACCGGGTAGGCCAGCAGTGCGGTCAGCAGGAAGGCGGTGGGTGCGAACCACACGCCCGCGGCCAACAGCGCGCAAGAAGCCAGGGCCACGCCCAGGGCCGACAGCAGGGCTGCCAGCAGGGCCTGGTAAGGAGACAGCCGGATGAAGGCGAACATCAGCCCCAGGATCAAGCCCGCCGAGACCACGCCGACCACCAGGGGCGGCACGGGCCGTACCCAGTCGCCGGTGCGCAGCATTTGCAGCAGGTTGGCGGTGATCTCGACGGCCGGCATGGCCTGCGACAGGCCCGACACCGGGGTCTGGTACCAGTCGCCCAGGCCGATGGCGCTGGCGCCGATCAGCACGTACCGGCCTGTGAAAACGTTGGCCGGGACGTCGCCGCGCAGCACGGCGGCGAAAGACACTTGCTTGACCGTGCCGGGGGGGCCGATGTAGCGGACCAGCACGCGATCGTCTCGCCGCCAGACCGGGTTGGTGGCGGCGCTGGCGGGCGCGGACTGGGCCTGGATCGAGGCGTGCATGGGCTCGCCCGCCACTTGAAGCAGGGCCAGCGCCATGTGCGGGTGGCGGCCCGGTGCGATGCCCGCGTGCAGGGCGGCCCAACGCAAGACGCCATCCACGTCCAGCTCGGCGTCGGCATGGGCCAGGTGCGCTGGCGCGCGCAAGGCGGGCACCGGTGGCAGCTCGCGCACCAGGTGCTGGGGCAGTGCTTCGAAGCTCAATGGCAGCACCACTTTGCCGGATTGCTGGATGGCTTGCGCCAGCACCTGGTCCTGTTCGGGATCGGGGGAGGGCTCGCTCAGCAACAGGTCCAGCAGGATGGCTTTGGGCTGGGCTTGGTTGATCTGCTGGATCACCGTGGCGTGCAGGGCCCGGGGCCAAGGCCACTGGCCCAACTGCCGCAAGCTGGCTTCATCAATGGTGACCAGAACGATGTCGTCGGGCGCGGGGCGGGACCACAGCGACAGCCCGGTGTCGTACGCCGCCTGGTCCAGGCGCCAGGTCCAGGAGCCGGCGCCCAGCAGCAAAGCCAGCAGCGCCAACAAGGCCGACACCCCCAGCCATTCGCGGCGCCAGCGTGCGTGGCGGGCATCGGGCGTGCTCACCACGGGCTGGTCGCTCGGCCACCGTGGCCCGTGCGCAGGCACTCGCCGCTGCCATCCTGAACACACCGGGGCAGTGAGACCACTTGCGGGGCTGTGAACGGGCCGATGAACCCGTCGGCGTCAATGGCCTTGTAGCGGATGAACAGGCGCCCGCCCTGGTCGGGGCGGTCTACCTTGATCGCGGGCTCGGTCAGGGCTTGCGCCAGCAACAGGTGCTGGAACGCTTCATCGCTGGCCAGCTGGAACTCGAAGGTTTGGCCAGGTTCGGCCGACCAGTTGAAGTGCAGGAACTGTTCATCGACCTTGGGGGGCTCGGGTTGCGGAGGGGGGGGCCGCAGCTGAAAAGATTGAGGGTCGCCGAACGGGCCCTGGTCACCATCGGGGCGGATGCTGGCCACGCGCCACACGTAGTCGCCCACGGGCAAGGGCACTTCTTGTCGGGTGGTCTGGATGAAGCCGTTGTCGTGCAGCAGGCGCGCAAAGCTGGCGTCTTGCGCGATCTGCAGGTGGTAGCGGCTGGCGTCGGGTTGCTCGGCCCAGGCCAAGGCCACGGCGGTGGCGCGCACTTTGCCGCCGGGTGGGGGCAAGGAGGCAATGGGTGGCTCGGGCCGTGCTTTCAGGTGGAACTGCCGAAAGGCGTCGGGGCCCTCGATGCCTTGTTCATTGGCCACGCGCACGCGCAGGTGGTAGTGGGCATCGGGCAGGTTGGCGAAGCGGAACTCGGGCGTGGGCGAGGTGACCTCGCCTTGCACGTGCCTGAAGGCCTCGTCATCGGCCACCTGCGCCCGGTACAAGGCGGCCCCAGGCACCGGTGGCAGGTTGATGCGGACCAGGATGCGTTCGTGCAAGGCGGGGACCGCCGACAGATCAGGGCCTGGCGGCAGTTTCACCGGGGCACCCGCGCGCTGGCCCTGGTTCACCTGGGTGCCGAAACCCGCGGCCAGCCATCGCGCTGTTTGGCGGGGCCCCGACGTGCCGCCCACCGACACCGCGCCATTCAGCACTTCGCTGCGGGTCACTTGTTGCGCTTCGTCCACCGAGATCCGAAAGTCGGTGCCGCGCACGCCCAACAAGGCTTGCGGTGTTTTGACCTCGAAGCGCGGTTCGCCCCCGGTCATGTGGGCCACCAGGGCTTCCAGGCGCCCCTGGATCAGGCGCAAGGTGGAGGCGAAGAATCCGGCGGATTCGTAGTGGTTGCTGCGCTCGACCTGCGCGGTGGTGGCCGACTGGACCCGCAGCACCGAGCCGTCGGCCAGTTGAACGGTGACATAGCCGTTCGCGCCGGTTTTGATTTCGGTGCCGGGCGGGATGGCGGCCCCGATCTGAGCGGGCGTCGTCTTGCCGCGCGCCGGGGCCAGCGTGGCCTCACCGACCACGGCCAACACAGCGCCCTGAACGGACTTGGATTTCATCAGCGCCACGGGGATGCGGATGGTAGAGCCGATCGGGATGCGCCGGGGGTTGTTGATGCGGTTGAGTCTGGCCACCTGGGGCCAATCAGCAGGCCGGACCAACAAGGCCTGGCCCAGGCCGATCAAGGTATCGCCGGGCCTGGCCTGGTGGCGGTAAAAAGAACCATCGCCTGCGGCACTGACTTGATGATGAGCACCGCCAAGTCCTGCAGAGCACGCCAGCATGATGGCCCTGGCTGAGCGCTTGGCGTGCAGCATCGGCAAGACCTTTCCCCGTTATGTATTCGGACAAGCTTACGTCAAAGCCCGGGGCGCCACAATGCGGGTGATGCGGCCTTACACCACCACGGGTTCGGGCTCCAGCCGGATGCCGAAGCGGCCGTACACGCTTTCCTGGATCGCTCGCGCCAGGGTGAGCACCTCGGCGCCGATGGCGCCACCCCGGTTGACCAAGACCAGGGCTTGCTTTTCATACACGCCCGCGCGGCCGATGGATTTGCCCTTCCAGCCACAGGCGTCGATCAGCCAGCCTGCGGCCAATTTGAAGCTGCCATCGGGCAAGGGGTAATGCACGATCTCCGGGTCGCGGCCGATGATGTCGCGGCACTGTTCGGCCGTCACCACCGGGTTCTTGAAGAAGCTGCCCGCGTTGCCGATCACGGCCGGGTCAGGCAGCTTGGCGCGGCGGATCTCGCAGATCCAGTCGAAGATCTGGCGGGCATCGGGTTGGGTGATGCCGGTCTCGGCGATCTTGCGTTCCAGCTCCAGGTAGCCCAGCAAGGGCTTCCAGGGCCGTGGCAGTTTGAGGCGGACCTTGGTGATGACGGTCTTGCCCGCCAGCTCGTGCTTGAAGACGCTGTCGCGGTAGGCGAAGTGGCAGCGGTCCACGCCCAGGGTCACGGTGCGGCCGGTGGTCAGGTCCACCACGTCGACGGATTCCAGGCGGTCTTGCAATTCGACGCCATAAGCGCCAATGTTCTGCACGGGCGAGGCGCCCACCGTGCCGGGGATCAGGGCCATGTTCTCCAGGCCGGGCAAGCCCTGGTCGAGCGTCCAGGCCACGGTGTCGTGCCAGGACTCGCCAGCACCCACCTCCACAATGAAGGCATCATCGCGGGTTTCCAGCAAGCGCTTGCCCTTGATCTCGATCTTGAGCACACACAGGTCCACGTCCTGGGTGAAGACAAGGTTGCTGCCCCCGCCCAGGATGAACTTGCGGGCGCGGCCGAATTCAGGGCTGTCGACGACTTTGCGCACGTCGGCCTCGGACGTGATGCGCACCAGGGTCCGTGCCACGGCGGGCAGACCAAAGGTGTTGTAGGGTTTGAGGCTGGCGCCGCGGTCGACCGCTAGGGGTAAGTGCATGGCAGAATTTTCGCAGACCAAAGGAGACTTTTCATGCCCAGTTTTGACACCGTTTTAGACCCCAACCTGGTTGAAGTGCGCAATGCCGTCGACCAGACCACGAAAGAAATCGTCACGCGCTTCGATTTCAAGGGCACCAGCGCCCGGATCGAGATCAAGGAAAAAGAGATCACCGTGTTCGGCGACAGCGATTTCCAGCTCGACCAGGTGCGCGATGTGCTGACCCTGAAGATGACCAAGCGCAACGTCGATTCCCGTTTCCTGGACGTGGGCAAGCCCGAAAAAATGGGTGGGGACAAGGTCAAGCAAGTTATCACCGTCAAGGCCGGGATCGAGGCCGAATTGGCCAAGAAAATCAACAAACTGCTCAAAGACAGCAAGATCAAGGTCACGTCCAGCATCCAGGGCGACAGCATTCGGGTACAAGGCAACAAGCGCGATGACTTGCAGACGGCGATGGCCTTGATCCGCAAGGAGATCACCGAAGCGCCTTTGTCGTTTGACAATTTCCGCGACTGACTGATTCTTTGACAAGGGCGGCAGCACCGCCCACAGGGAGATTTTTTTGCCGACCACCTTGCACACCATGCCTGTGTCTTTGCGCCACGTCCTGGCCTTGTCTGCCTTGATCGCCCTCACCTTGACCACCGCGGCCCGGGGCCAAAGCGTGGCCATGACCGGCGGCATGGGCAGCAAGGCCTTGCTGGTGGTCGATGGCAGCCCGCCCAAGGCTGTGGGGGTGGGCGACACCTTCAAGGGCGTCAAGGTGATCAGCGTCAACAGCGACAAGACCGTGGTCGAGATGAAGGGTGTGCGCCACACCGTGGTGATGGGCGGTGCGCCAGTCAGCGTGGGCGGCTCGGGCGGCGGTGGCTCGGGCACGCAGATCGTGCTGTCGGCCGGGTCCGGTGGGCATTTCATGTCGCAGGGCACCATCAATGGCAGGGCTACCCAGTTCATGGTGGACACCGGCGCCACGACCATTGCCATGGGCGTGGCCGAGGCCCAGCGCATGGGCATCAAATACCAGGATGGTGAACGCTTCCAGGGCAGCACGGCCAATGGCATCGTCATTGGCTATGGCATCAAGCTGGCCAGCGTGCGCATCCAGGACGTGGAGATTTTCAATGTGGATGCGGCGGTGTTGCCCCAATCGATGCCCTACATCTTGTTGGGCAACAGCTTCCTGTCGCGCTTTCAGATGAAGCGCGACAACGACACCTTGACGCTGACCAAGCGGTACTGATGGAATTTCGAACCGGAGGGCTTGCCCATGGACCTGAATTTCACGCCTGAAGAACAGGCCTTCCGCGACGAGGTGCGTGCCTGGGTGCGTGCCAATCTGCCCGTCCACATCTCGCACAAGGTGCACAACGCTTTGCGGCTGGACAAGGCCGATCTGCAAGGCTGGGCGCGCATCCTGGGGGCGAAGGGCTGGCATGGTTGGGCCTGGCCCCAGGAGTTCGGCGGGCCGGGCTGGAACGCCGTGCAGCGCCACATCTTCGAAGAAGAGTGCGCCCTGGCGGGTGCGCCGCGCGTGGTGCCTTTCGGCCCGGTGATGGTGGCGCCGGTCATCATGGCCTTTGGCACGCCCGAGCAGCACCAGCGTTTCCTGCCTGGCATCATGAGCGGCGATGTCTGGTGGAGCCAGGGTTACAGCGAACCCGGTTCGGGCTCGGACCTGGCCTCGGTCAAGACCCGCGCCGAACGCCAGGGCAACAAGTTCATCGTCAATGGCCAGAAGACCTGGACCACGCTGGGCCAGCATGGCGACTGGATCTTCTGCCTGGTGCGCACCAACTTCGAAGGCAAACCGCAGGCTGGTATCTCCTTCCTGCTGATCGACATGAAGTCGCCCGGCGTGACCGTGCGGCCCATCATCACCATCGACGGCGAGCACGAGGTCAACGAGGTGTTCTTCGACAACGTCGAGGTGCCAGCCGAGAACCTGGTGGGCCAGGAGAACCAGGGCTGGACCTATGCCAAGTACTTGCTGGCGCACGAGCGCGCCAACATCGCGGACGTGAACCGGGCCAAGCGTGAGCTGGAGCGCCTCAAGCGCATTGCCGTGCTGGAGGGCGTGTACGACGACGCCCGCTTCCGTGACCAGATTGCTTTGCTCGAGGTCGACATCGTGGCGCTGGAGATGATGGTGTTGCGCGTGCTCAGCGCCGAGAAGGGCGGCAAGAGTGCCCTGGAGGTGGCGGGCCTGCTCAAGATCCGCGGCAGCGAGATCCAGCAGCGCTACACCGAGCTGATGATGCTGGCCGCTGGCCCTTACGCCGTGCCATTTTTGTTCGAGGCCATGGAGGCTGGCTGGCAGGGCGACCAGTATTTTGCGGGGGGTTTCCCCGGTGGGGCGCTGCACGCCGCGCCGCTGGCGGCCAATTACTTCAACCACCGCAAGACCACGATCTATGGGGGCTCCAACGAAGTCCAGCGCAACATCGTGGCCCAGACCCTGCTGGGCTGAGCGCCAGCCCCAGACGAGGAGACCTGCATGGATTTCGATTTCAACGACGACCAGGAACAATTGCGCGACGCCGTGCGCAAATGGGTGAGCAAGGACTTTGACTTCGAACGCCGACGCGGCATCGTCAAGGCGGGTGGTCAGCAGGGCGGCTATTCAAAAGAGGTCTGGCAATCGCTGGCCGACCTGGGCCTGCTGGGCCTGGCCGTGCCGGGCGACCATGGCGGCATGGACATGGGCCCCGTCGAGGCCATGGTGGTGATGGAAGAGTTGGGCCGCGGCCTCGTGCTGGCGCCCTACGCGGCGGTGGCCTTGATGGGCGTGGCCGTGTTGCGTGACCACGTGCCTGCTGCCGTGCAAGCCCCATGGCTGCCGCGCATCGCCGAAGGCCGGGCGCGCCTGGCTTTGGCGCACCAGGAGCGCAAGGCGCGTTACCGCCTGGACCACGTCATCACCACGGCGCAAGCCCAGGGGGAAACCTGGGTGCTGAATGGCAGCAAGAGCCTGGTGCCGGTGGGGGATGAGCAGGACGGCGTGGCCGAGGCTTACATCGTGTCGGCCCGCGTGACCGGTGCGGTGGATGACCACGCCGGCATTGGCCTTTTTCTGGTGGAGCGCGGTGCGCCTGGTGTGCGCGTGCAGCCCTATCCCACGCAAGATGGCAGCCGCGCCGCCGAAGTCACCTTGACCCAGGCCGCGTCGACGCTGCTGGTGCCCGCCCTCAGTCAGGGTGCACATCCGCTGGGCGGCCATGCCGTGCTGGAGCATGCCGCCGACATCGGCATCGCAGCCCTGTGCGCCGAGGCCGTGGGCGCGATGGAGCAATTGCTGTCCATCACGGTGGACTACCTCAACACCCGCAAGCAGTTTGGCGTGGTCATCGGCAGCTTCCAGGCCCTGCGTCATCGCGTGGCCGACATGAAGATGCAGTTGGAGCTGGCACGTTCCATGAGTTACTACGCCACGCTCAAGCTGACTGCGCCAGCGGCCGAGCGTCGTCGGGCCTTGTCGCAAGCCAAGGTGCAACTGGGGCAATCCATGCGCTTTGTCGGCCAGCAGGCCATTCAGCTGCATGGCGGCATCGGCGTGACCGACGAATACAGCGCCGGGCACTACGTCAAGCGCCTGACCGCCATCGAGTTGACCTTGGGCGACACCTTGCACCACCTGGGCGAAGTGGCTGCGCGCATGGATGACACCGCTGGCGTTTTTGCCTGAATGGCCTGATCGCAGGGCTCACAAGCCGTGGCGCTTGATCTTGTCGTGCAGCGTGGTCTTGGCGATGTTCAGGGCCTCGGCACAGCGCGCTACATTGCCGCCATGGCGCTGCAGTTCTGCATTGATCATGGCGCGCTCGAACTGGTCGACGGCTTCTGACAGCGACTGGCTGGTGGCGCCCGCCGTGTCGGCCACGTCGACCACGCCATTGCGCACGCCCAGCACCAGGCAGTCGGCCACATTGCGCAGCTCGCGCACATTGCCCGGCCAGGCATAAGCCATGAGCTTGGACATCAAGGCGGCGCTCAACTCGGGCTGCGGGCGGTTGAAGCGCTGTGCCGCCAGCAGGGTGAAGTGCGTCATCAGCATGGGGATGTCTTCGCGGCGATCGCGCAGCGGCGGCAGTTCGATGCAGACGACATTGAGGCGGTAGTACAGGTCGAGTCGGAAGGTTTTGTCTTGCGCACGGGCCAGCAGGTCGTCCTTGCTGGCCGCCACCACACGGCAGTCCACGTCGATGGATTGGTTGGAGCCGAGGCGCTCCAGTTTGCGTTCCTGCAGAACGCGCAGCAGCTTGATCTGCATGCTCATGGGCATGGTCTCGACCTCGTCCAGGAACAAGGTACCGCCTTGGGCATGCTCGATCTTGCCGATGCGGCGCTTTTGCGCGCCAGTGAAGGCGCCGGCCTCATGGCCGAACAGCTCGCTGTCCAGCAGGTTGTCGGGCATGCCGCCGCAGTTCAAGGCCACATAGGGCGCATCGCGGCGGTGAGAGAAATCGTGCAAGGCCTGAGCGACAAGCTCTTTGCCGCAGCCGGTTTCACCGCGGATCAGGATGTCGACGGGCGATTCGGCCACGTCCAGCACCAGCTGGCGCACGCGCTGCATGGCATCAGACTGGCCGATCAGCTTGCTTTCGATGCCACTGCGGTGGGCCAGCTGCTGCCGCAGCCGGGCGACCTCGCTGGTCAACATGCGTTTTTCAAGCGCGCGGCGCACCACGTCAACCAGCACCTCGGGCGCAAAAGGTTTGGTGATGAAGTCGTAGGCGCCGCTGCGCATGGCCTCGACGGCCAGCGTGACGTCGCCATGGCCGGTGATCATGATGGTGGGCAGCGACGGGTCAAACTGCTGACACAGGCGGATCAGCGACAAGCCATCGGCCTTGGGCAGGCGCATGTCGGTGACCACCACGCCGATCTGGCCAGCGGTGACGTGTGGCAACGCCTCCTCGGCCGAGGCCACGGCCTCGACCGCCAGGCCGGCCAGTTGCATCGCCTGCACGCAACCTAGGCGGACGTTGGGGTCGTCTTCGACGATGAGGATGGTGAATTCGTTGCTCATGCGGATGGTGGCCAGTGTGCGGGGGCGGGCGTGTCTTCGTGGGCGCCTTTTTCGGGCAATAAAAGCACGAAGCGTGCGCCGCCTTCGGCGAGGTTCTCCGCCGTCAGTTGACCATGAAATTCGCGGACGATGTCCTGCGATATCGACAAGCCCAGCCCCAGGCCGATACCGACCGGCTTGGTGGTGAAGAAGGGCTCGAACAGGCGCGGCAGCAAGTGTTCGGGGATGCCGCTGCCCGTGTCACTCACCGTCAGACGGATCCAGCCATCGCCGGTGGGCCGGGCGCTCACGCTCAAGGTCTTCAGCGGGGCTTCGCGCATGGCGTCCAGCGCATTGCCGATGAGGTTGACGATGACCTGTTCCAGGCGGTTGGGGTCGCACCAGGCCAGGGTGTGGCCTTCGGGGCAGTCGTTGTTCAGGGTGATTTCTTCGGAGCGAAGCCGCGAGTTGAACAGCAGCAGGGCGTTGTTCATCGCCTGTCCGACGTCGGTGATGGCAGGCGAGGCCGGTGCTTTGCGGGCAAAGCCTTTCAAGGGATGCAGGATGCCGCCCATCTGGTCGGCCAAGCGGCTGATGATGCCCAGGTTGCTTTCGACCGTGCCCAGCATGCCCCGTTTGAGGAACTCGAAGGTGTTGCCCGACAGGGTGCGGATGGCGCTCAAGGGCTGGGACAGCTCGTGGGTGATGCCGGTGGCCAGCTGCCCCAGCACCGCCAGCTTGGCGGCTTGCACGAGTTCGTCTTGCGCGGCCCGCAAGGTGCGTTCGGCCTGCACCCTTTCGCTCACTTCCTGGCGCAGTCGGAGGTTGGTCTCGGTGAGGGCCTTGGTGCGGCGCGTCACCTTGCTTTCAAGCTCCGCATTGGCTTGCTCCAGCACGCGCTTGGATTCCAGCTTCTGCGCCAGAATGCGTCGCCGCTGGTTGACCACCACCCCCAGCAGCAACACGAAGCCAGCGGCCACACACGAGAGCAGGCTGACCAGCACCGCCTGCTTGCGCACCGCGCCCAGGTCCGTGAAGATCAGCAGTTGCCAGTGCATCTTGTCGATGGCCCTGGCCTGCGCCAGAACGTCTGAACCGAGGTGGGGCGACAAGCCCCCGCCGTTGACAACCACGCCCTCGGTCAACTGTGTATCCTTCAACTCGGACAACTTGGTGTTGAGCGGAAACCTGGGCAAGGTCTTGAGGTTGTAGCGTTGGGTGAGCTGCCAATCCACGCGCTGCTCGACCGTCTGCTCGGTGAGCGTGGTGTAGCGCCAATCGGCTTGTGACGACAGGATGACGACCCGGTTCTCGTCGGCGATCAAGGCCGGCACTCCCAGCATGGACCACGCCTGTTCGATGGGCTCCAGCGAGATCTTGATGACGGCCACGCCGATCACCTTTTGCCCGTCCCGGATGGGGTTGGACAAGTAGTAGCCAGGCACACCCTGCGTGTTGCCGATGGCAAAGTGCCGGCCGACCTTGCCCGACAGGCCATCCAGAAAGTACGGTCTGAAGGCCAGGTCCTCGCCGACGAAACCCGTGGTTTCATCGCCATTGCTGGCGGCCACGACGATGCCGCGCTCGTTGAGGATGTAGACCACCATGCTGCCCAGGTGGCTGTTGAGCTCTTTCAGATAGCCGTTGACCACCTTGACCCGGCTGAGCTCGCCCGGATCGCGCAGCATGGCCAGCACGTCCTTGTTGAGCTGGATGGTGGCGGGCACATGCTCCAGGCGGTTGAGCAGGCTGTCGACCGTGGAGGCGAACAGCTCCAGCCTGTGTCCGGCGTTGGCCTGAACCGCTGCCATGCCTTGGCGCTGGCTCATCTCAAAGCCGAGCGCGCCCGACAAGAGCAACAACAACAGGGCCAGGCCCACTTGCATCAGCGTGCGCGCGCGCCTGAGGATGTCCGGGATCGACAAAGGCGGTTTGCTGGCTGCGATCAGATCGGGGTCGGTGGGGATCTCTGCCAGTGGCGGTGTGGATGCCAAGTCGGCGCCTGCTTTCCGTGATTCAAGGTGGTGTCATGTTGTCATGGATAAAGGCCGCGCAGGGCACGCGCTTCCAGTACCCGAGTGCAGGCCGCGATGAAAGCCGCTGTTCGCAAGTGAACACGCTTTTCCTGGGCCACGTTCCAGATCGGCTCGAAGGCTTCGGACAGCACGCGGTCGAGCCGCATGTTGATGTCCTGCTCGGTCCAGAAAAAGCTGGATGCGTTCTGCACCCATTCGAAGTAGCTCACCGTCACGCCGCCCGCGTTGGCCAGCACGTCGGGGAGCACGGTGCAGCCCATGTCCCACAGGATGTCTTCAGCCTGTGGCGTGGTCGGGCCGTTGGCGCCCTCGACGATGAGCTTGGCCTTGATCTGATGGGCATTGGCTTCGGTGATCTGCCGCTCCAGCGCGGCGGGCAGCAGGATGTCGCAATCGACGCCCCAGAACGACGCGTCGTCGATGACCGTGCAACCGGGGAATTCACGCAAAGTGCCTTGCGCTTCCTTCAGATGCTGCTGCAAGGCATGCGGATCAAGGCCGGCTTCACTGTAGATGGTGCCGCCCACTTCCTGCACGGCCACGATCTTGGCGCCATGCTCATGGAACACCCGGGCCGCAGCGTTGCCGACGTTGCCAAAGCCCTGGATGGCCACGCGGGCCCCTTCCATGGGCCGTTGCAAACGCTTCATGGCCTCTCTGGCGACCACGAAGCAGCCGCGCCCCGTGGCATCGCGACGGCCCAGGCTGCCGCCCATGCTCAGGGGCTTGCCGGTGACCACGCCGGTTTGCGTGCCGCCCTGGTTGATGGAGTAGGTGTCCATCATCCAGGCCATGACCTGTTCATTGGTGTTCACATCGGGCGCCGGGATGTCGCGGTCGGGGCCGATCAGCAGGCCGATCTCGCTGGTGTAGCGGCGCGTCATGCGTTCAAGCTCGGCCAGCGACAAGCGGCTGGGGTCCACTCGGATGCCGCCCTTGGCTCCGCCATAGGGCAGGTTCACCGCCGCGTTCTTCACGGTCATCCAGCCGGCCAGCGCCATCACCTCGGAGATGTGCACCTGCGGGTGAAAACGCACGCCCCCCTTGCCAGGCCCGCGCGACAGGTTGTGTTGCACGCGGTACCCCTCGAAGTGCTCGATGCGGCCGTCGTCCATGCGCACGGGCACGTCCACGATCAAGGTCCGCTTCGGGCGGCGAAGCGTCTCCATCCAGCGGGCCAAGGGGCCGAGGTGGGGCTCGACACGGTCGAGCTGCTCCATGAACATGCCCCAGGGGCCGGGATGAGCAGGATCGATGTAGGAAGGAAACCTGGGCGCGGTGGGCATCGTCATGGAAAGCCTGTCGTTCAGTGGTTGAGGATCTTGGCCAAAAACTGCTGGGCTCGGGGGGATTCAGGGTGGTCAAAAAAGGCATCCTTGGCGCGGTCTTCCACGACCTTGCCAGCGTCCATGAAAACGACCCGGTTGGCGACCTTGCGCGCGAAACCCATCTCGTGGGTCACACACATCATGGTCATGCCTTCGTGTGCCAGCTGGACCATCACGTCCAGCACTTCGCCCACCATTTCGGGGTCGAGGGCGGAGGTCGGCTCGTCGAACAGCATCACGATGGGGTCCATGCTCAGGGCACGGGCGATGGCCACGCGCTGCTGTTGGCCGCCGGACAACTGGCCTGGCGACTTGGCCGCCTGCACCTTCAAGCCGACGCGGTCCAGAAGCTTCATGCCCTTGTCCACGGCTTCGTCCTTACTGCGGCCCAGCACCTTGGTCTGTGCCAGGGTCAGGTTGTCGATGATGCTCAGGTGCGGGAAGAGTTCGAAGTGCTGAAACACCATGCCCACGCGGCTGCGCAGCTTGGACAGATTGGTTTTTGGGTCGCCCACCGAAGTGCCATCCACCAGGATGCGGCCCGACTGGAAGGGCTCCAGCCCGTTGACGCACTTGATGAGCGTGGATTTGCCCGACCCCGAAGGGCCGCACACCACCACCACTTCGCCCTTGGCCACCTGCGTGGTGCAGTCGGTCAGGACCTGGAAAGCACCGTAGTGCTTGGAGATGTTGTCGATCTGGATCATGGAGGAAGGCTTTCGATGAAGTTGTCAGATCAGGGGCGGGTCAAGCGTGAGCCATGCGGCGCTGCAGGTACTGCACCAGTCGCGACAGGCTGAAGCACAGCACGAAGTAGACGGCGCCAGCGAAGAGCAGCAGCTCGACCAGGCGGCCATCGCGGTCGCCCACCTTGTAGGCGGTGCCGAAGAAGTCGGCCAGCGACGAGACATAGACCAGCGAGGTGTCCTGGAACAGCACGATGGCCTGCGTCAGCAGCAAAGGCACCATGTTGCGCAGGGCCTGCGGCAAGATGACCAGGCGCATGGTCTGGCCATAGCTCAGGCCCAGGGCCGAAGCCGCAGCCATCTGCCCCTTGGACACGCTCTGGATGCCCGCCCGGATGATCTCGGCGTAGTAGGCCGATTCGAACAGCGCGAAGCCCACCAGGGCTGAGGTCATGCGCACATCGGTGCCCGGGTCAAGCCTGAAGAAGCTGGTGAGCATCTGCGGCACCAGCAAGAAGAACCACAGCAGCACCATCACCAGCGGCACGGCGCGGAACAGGTTCACATAGCCCGCAGCGAACCAGCGCAGCGGCGCGGACGATGACAGGCGCATCATCGCCAGCACGGTGCCCCACACCATGCCCACCACCAGCGCGGTGGCCGTGATTTCCAAGGACACCACCAGGCCTTGCGCCAGGAAGGGCAAGGCGTTGGGGATGGAAGACCAATCGAATTCGTAAGCCATGGTGGTGCCTTTCAGGATCCGAGGTAGCCAGGCACTTTGACCTTGCGTTCCAGTTGATGCATCAAGGCCATCACGACGACGTTGATGAGCACATACATCAAGGTGACGGCGATGAAGGATTCATAAGGCTGCGCGGTGTAGTCCACCAGTTGCCGACCTTGCGCGGCCAGCTCCAGCAAGCCAATGGTTGAGCAAACGGCCGAGTTCTTGAAGATGTTCAAAAACTCGGAGGTGAGTGGTGGCACGACCAGCCGGAAGGCCATGGGCAGCAGCACGTAGCGGTAGGTCTGCGGCAGCGTCAGGCCCAGGGCCAGGCCGGCACGGGTCTGGCCCACCGGCAAGCTCAGGATGCCGGAGCGCACTTGCTCCGACACCCGCGCGCTGGTGAACAGCCCCAGGCAGATGAAGGCCGCGCCGAACTGCTGGGCGACCGGCGGCAACTGCTTGATGGCATTGCCCCACGACAGCGGCAGCAACTCCGGCACGATGAAGTACCAGATGAACAACTGCACCAGCAAGGGGATGTTGCGCAGCACTTCAACGTAGGCGGTGGCCAACCGCGACATCCACTTGACCGGAGACGTTCGAAGCACGCCCATCAAGGATCCGAGCACGAGTGCCAATACCCAGGCACTCAAGGACAAGGCGATGGTGACTTGCAGGCCCGAGAGCATCCAGCTCAGGTAGGTGCTGCCGTCCCCCATCGATGTCTCTTGTGAAAAAACCGCCCAGTTCCATTGGTAGGACATGTCGACTCCGGTCAAGGGTGTGTTTGCAACGAGAGCTTATTCAAAACGCGTGCCTGATGCCCAGCAGCAAGGCGTTCACATCTTGGCCCAGGGACGTGGTCGGACCAAGACCCGTGGCGGCGGTCGTGGTGTAGGCCGTGCCGCTGCCATTGCCGATGTGGCTGAGGAAACCATACAGCTTGGTGCGCTTGCTCAAGGGGTGGGTATAGCCCAGGGTCCACTGGGTGGCGCTGCTGCCATCGACGTCCTTGGCCTTGCCCGCGCCAAAGCCTGCGCTGAAGGTGTCGTTGCCCACCGGCACCAGCACGCCGGCGAAGACTTCGTTGCGGTCCTGGGCTGGGTCGCCGCCCAGGTTGTAGACCTGTTGGTAGCCGCCCGTCAGCTTGAAGCTGCCGAAGTCGTAGCCCGCGGTCAGCAGCCCGAAGTACACATCGGGTGCGGTGTTGGTGGCGCGCTTGAACTGGCTCAAGGCCACTTCGAGCGTCAGGGCACCCGGCGCGTACTTCACGCTGCCCGCGTAGGTGTTGCCGTTGCTGGTGGAGCCCGTGGTGGTCTCGCCCATGGCCACCATGGCCGTGCCGCTGAAATCACCCAGCTTGGGTGAGGTGTACACCACCGAGTTGTTGGCCCGGCTGATGGTCGAGACCACGCCGCTTTCGGCGGCGCTGCCCGCGCCGGTGCCGTAGGGGTCTGCCGCGTCCAGGGTGTTGTACTGCGGCACGTATTGGCGGCCCAAGGTCAGCGCGCCATAGGTGGCCGACGACAGCCCGACCCACGCCTGGCGACCAAAGGCCAGACCGCCTTGGGCGTATGAGCCCGTGTCGGCCAGGATGCCGGACTCCAGCGTGAAGATGGCCTTGTTGCCATTGCCCAGGTCTTCCGAGCCCTTGAAGCCCAGCCGAGAACTGCTGATGCCGCCTGACTGGATGGAGGTCTCGGTGCGGTCACCCTTGCCGTACTGAACGTACATGTCCAGGATGCCGTAGATGGTGACGGTCGATTGGGCCGATGCATTGAAGGCGGTGGCGCCCAGCAAGGCGGCGAGGGCCAGGACGCTGGCGGTGTGGAGTTGGTTTTTCATTTCAATATTCCATGAACATGCGTTGGATATCCTTGCTGTCGTTGGTGCGCGTCAGCGCCAGCGAAGCCAGGATGCGGGCCTTCTGAGGATTCAGGTCGTGGGCGACCACCCAGTCGTGCTGGTCGTCGGGCTGCTCGGCATTGCGCAGCACGAAGCCACCACCCACCACGCGGGCCGAGCGGATGATCTGGATGCCTTTGGCGCGCAGTTCACGCAAGGCGGGCACCACCGGGGCGGCCACGGAGCCATTGCCGGTACCGGCGTGGATCAGTGCCTTGGCGCCTGCCGCAGCAAAGGCCTTGTAGGCCACGTCATTGGCGCTGCCGTAGCCATAGGCGATCTCGACCTTGGGCAGCACCGAGATGCTGTCGATGTCGAACTCCGACTGCAGGGTGTGGCGCTTGACCGGCGCGCGGAACCAGTAAGTCTTGCCTTCCACCACCATGCCCAGGGCACCCCAGGGGCTCTTGAAAGCTTCGGTGCGGATGTTGATCGACTTGCTGACGTCGCGGCCCGAGTTGATCTCGTCGTTCATCACGACCAGCGCGCCCTTGCCGGCACTGGTGGGGGAGGCGGCGGTGGCCACCGCGTTGTACAGGTTCAAGGCGCCATCGGCCGACAAGGCCGTGCCCGGGCGCATGGAGCCCACCACCACGATGGGCTTGCTGGTGTGCACCGTCAGCGTCAGGAAGTAGGCGGTCTCTTCCAGCGTGTCGGTGCCGTGCGTGATCACGATGCCATCGACATCGGCCTGCTTGGACAGCGCCGAGACGCGCTTGGCCAGGGTCACCAGGTGTTCGTTGTTCAGGCTTTCGGAAGCGATCTGAAAGACTTGCTCGCCGCGCACATCGGCCAGGTTGGACAACTCGGGCACGCTGGCCAGCAGCTTGTCGACCGGCACTTTGGCGGCTTGGTAAGTGGCGCTGTTGGCCGCCGAGGCGCCCGCACCGGCGATGGTGCCGCCCGTGGCCAGGATCACCACCTGGGCCTTCTTCACAGCTTGCGCATGAGCCAGGGGCGCGAAGCCAAGGCCAAGGGCGCAGCCCAGGGCTGACAGCCAGCGGATGAGGGATCGTTGGTTCATGGACGTTCTCCAGTTTGATGAAGCAAACAATGCAGCGGCCTCAGCCGTGCCCAAAAGGGCTCGACTTCAGCTGAGGTTCAGGTACAGCGGAATCTGTGGCGCTAGGGTGGCGCTCAGTCCATCGTCTTGTCGTTGGGCGCCTTGAACAGCGCGGCATTCGTCTCGGACAAAGGCCAGTTCAAGTTCAGGCCCTTGGGCGGAATGGGTTGCTGAAACCACTTGGCGTAGATCTTGGCCGCCTCGCCCGAAATCATGGCCTTGGTCAGGGCATCGTCGACCAGCTTCTGGAAGACCGGGTCGCCCTTGCGCATCATGCAGCCGTAAGGTTCGAAGGACATGGGCTTGCCCACGACCGCCCAGTCATCGGCCTTCTTGGCCTTGGCCTTCTCGCCATACAGCAGGGCGTCGTCCAGCATGAAGGCGGCCGCGCGGCCGGTCTCCAGCGTCAGGAAGGATTCGCCGTGGTCCTTGGCTGAGATGATGCTCATGCCCGATTTGGACACTTCGTTGAACTTGCGCAGCAGCCGTTCGGACGTGGTGCCTGCGGTGACCACCACGTTCTTGCCCTTCAGGTCGGCGAAGTCCTTGATGCCCGAATCCTTGCGTGTCATCAGGCGCGTGCCCACGATGAAGATCGTGGTCGAGAAATCGACCTGCTTGGCGCGTTCCTTGTTGTTGGTGGTCGAGCCGCACTCCAGGTCCACCGTGCCGTTGAGCACCAGCGGGATGCGGTTCTGTGAGGTCACGGGCACCAGCTTGATCGCCAGCGAAGGTTTTTTCAGATCAGCCTTGATGGCTTCGACCACTTTGAGCATCAGCTCGTGTGAGTAGCCCACCACCTGTTGCTTGTCGTCGTAGTAAGAGAAGGGGATCGAAGACTCGCGGTGCCCCAGGCCGATCGTGCCGTTGTCCGCGATCTTCTTGAGGGTGGGCGAGGACTGTGCCGCTGCGGTCATGGCCATCGAGGCCAGGCACAGGTTCAAGACCGTGGCGCGAAGAAGCTTGTTCGTCATGGTGGGAGCCCTTGCTATGTTGTTGATGGCGCCATCGTGAGGCCGACGCCCTCGTCAGAAAAGTACTTTCTGCAATCGCAGATCGCGTGCCAGCAACATCCGAACAGGCCATTTCAGCCAAGTGCTTGAATTTAAAGTGAAATAAATCACACGTGGACGACTGGGGTACGGATTTCCGGATTTGGCGCCCACGGTTTGTCCGTTCGGCCGAACGCGCAAGGGCGCGGGGGCTTTGGCCGGAGTCGGTGGCATCATGTCGGGCCGAAAACAGCTCGTTTTCCCTGCCTCGAACCTGCCCATGCCCCCACGTCCCCGTTTGCCTGCTGGTCACCAGCCTCTTGACCAGATCCTGTTCGCGCAGGGCTTTGGCGCCCGCCGTGAGTGCGAAGGCCTGATCGTGAGCAATCTGGTCAGTGTGCGTGGCGAAATGGTCGATGATCCGGACGCTGCTTTCCCCGAAGACCGGCTGGAACTGGTGGTCGATGGCCAGCCGTGGGTCACCCACGTCAAGGCCTTGGTGATGCTGAACAAGCCAGCGGGCTACGAATGTTCGCTCAAGCCAGGCGCCTGGCCTGGCGTGCACAACCTGCTGGCCCCGCCGCTGCGCCGCCGAGGCTTGCAACCTGTGGGGCGCCTGGACCAGGACACCACCGGCCTGCTGTTGATGACCGACGACGGCGCCTTGCTGCACAAGCTGACCTCGCCCAAACACAACGTGCCCAAGGTGTATGAAGTCACGGTCAAGCACCCCATGACAGACAAGCAGGTCCAGTCCCTCATGTCGGGCGTGGTGCTGGACGACGACCCGACGCCCGTCCTGGCCGAACACGCTGAGATGGTGTCCGAACTGCACCTGCGCTTGTCGCTCACCCAAGGCAAGTACCACCAGGTCAAACGCATGGTGGCGGCCGTTGGCAATCGGGTTGAGGCCCTGCACCGCAGCTCCATCGGCCAACTGGCCTTGCCCGACGACCTGGCCCCCGGCCAGTGGCGCTGGATTGAAGATCCGGCCGTCGTGTTGCCTTGATAATCAAGGGCTTATGCAAGTCTTTCGCGGATTCCACCATGCGGCCCTGGCGCCGGCTTGTGCCCTGACCATCGGCAACTTCGATGGTGTGCACCGCGGCCACCAGGCCATGTTGGCCCTGCTGCGCAACGAAGCCCAGCACCGCGGCCTGCCCAGCGCCGTGATGACGTTCGAGCCCCATCCCCGCGATTTTTTCGCCGCCCAGGCTGGCAAGCCCGAGTTGGCCCCCGCCCGCATCGCCACCCTGCGCGACAAGCTGTCCGAGCTGGAACGCTGCGGTGTCGATCAGGTTGTGGTGCTGCCCTTTGACCGCCGCCTGGCCAGCCTCACGCCCGACGAGTTCATCGACCAGGTGCTGCTGAGCGGCCTGCACGCTCGATATGTGTTGGTGGGCGACGACTTCCGTTTTGGCGCCAAACGTGCCGGGGACTACGACTTTCTGGACGCCGCAGGCAGCCAGCGCGGCTTCGATGTCGCCCGCATGCTCAGCTACGAAGTCCATGGCACGCGCGTGTCCAGCTCGGTCGTGCGCGATGCCCTCGCCGCGGGGGACATGAACCAGGTCGCAGCCCTGCTGGGCCGCCCCTACAGCATCAGCGGCCACGTCATCCATGGCCAGAAACTGGGCCGCGACCTGGGTTGCCGCACGATGAACGTGCGCTTTGGCCACCAGAAACCCGCCACCCGCGGCATTTTCGCGGTCCGCACCCACGGCCTGGCTCCGCAGCCACTGGACGGCGTTGCCAGCCTCGGTGTGCGCCCCACGGTGGAAGACGCCGGGCGGGTGCTGCTCGAGGTCCATTGCTTCGATTGGCCCTCCAATCTGGGCATGGAGGGCGGCTACGGTAAAATCGTCCGCGTGGAACTGCTGCACAAACTCCGAGACGAAGCCCGCTATGACGGGCTGGAGGCCTTGCAGGCCGCGATCCAACAGGATATTTCCGATGCCAAGGCCTTTTTCCAGGCCCAGGGCCGCCAGACCACCCGCGACCGAATTTGACGCGGGCTGACCGATCCGCAGGCTGCTGCCTGCGGACAGCCCGGACACAGTCGCCCCCGCACACGCCGAGTCGGTCGGCGATGCCCCAGATGCCCACGGACCCACCACACCAGCGCCCAGCGCGCCGGATGGGTCTGGTTTGACCGAGATCGACATGAGCCAAGACGACAAAAGCCAAGCCGGCAGCGCCTACCGCGCCACGCTGAACATGCCCGACACCCCTTTCCCGATGCGCGGCGACCTGCCCAAGCGCGAGCCGGGCTGGGCTAAACAATGGGAAGACCAGGGCATCTACAAGAAGCTGCGCGATGCCCGCTGTGGCGCGCCCAAGTTCGTGCTGCACGACGGCCCGCCCTACGCCAACGGCCAGATCCACATGGGCCACGCCGTCAACAAGATCCTGAAAGACATGATCGTGAAGGCGCGCCAGCTCAAGGGCATGGACGCCGTTTACGTGCCCGGCTGGGACTGCCACGGCCTGCCCATCGAGAATCAGATCGAGAAGACCTTCGGCCGCAACCTCAGCCGCGACGACGTGCAGGCCAAGGCCCGGGCCTACGCTGGCGAGCAGGTTGATTTGCAACGCACCGACTTCAAGCGCCTGGGCGTGCTGGCCGACTGGGACCACCCGTACCGCACGATGGACTTCAGCAACGAGGCGGGAGAGATCCGCGCGCTCAAGAAGCTGATCGAGCGTGGTTTCGTTTACCGTGGCCTCAAGCCCGTGTACTGGTGTTTTGACTGCGGCTCATCCTTGGCCGAGTTCGAGATCGAGTACGCCGACAAGAAATCGCAGACGCTGGATGTGCAGTTCCTGAGCAGTCAGCCCGCCGAATTGGCCGCTGCCTTTGGCCTGCCTTCTTTGAGCGGCAAGGATGCCTTCGCTGTCATCTGGACGACCACTGCCTGGACCATCCCCGCCAACCAGGCGCTGAACGTGCACCCTGAGCTGAGCTACGCCCTGGTCGACACGCCGCGCGGCCTGCTGATCCTGGCCGAATCGCTGGTCGAGAAAGCCTCGGCCCGCTTCGGCTTCGAGCCGGACCGGGTCAAGGTGATGGCGACGACCACCGGCGCCAAGCTGGAAGGACTCAAGTTCAAGCACCCGCTGGCCCATGTGGACAAAGGCTACGACCGCGAAGCTCCCATCTACCTGGCCGACTACGTCAGCGCCGAAGACGGCACCGGCATCGTGCACGCCGCGCCCGCCTATGGCGTGGACGACTTCCAGTCCTGCCTGGCCCATGGCCTGGCTTTCGACGACATCCTCAACCCCGTGCAGGGCCACGGTGTGTATGAGGCCGAGCTGCCCTTGTTCGGTGGCCAGCACATCTGGAAAGCCGCGCCCGTCATCATCGAGACACTCCGCGAACACGGCCGCCTGCTGGCCTCCAGCGACATCACCCACAGCTACCCGCATTGCTGGCGCCACAAGAAGCCGGTGATCTTCCGCGCGGCTGCTCAGTGGTTTGTGCGCATGGACGAAGGCGAAGGCGTGTTCACCTCGAACAAGGCCGACAAGACCCTGCGCCAGATCGCGCTGGACGCCATCGACCAGACCGCCTTTTACCCCGAGAACGGCCGCGTGCGCCTGCGCGACATGATCGCCAACCGGCCCGACTGGTGCATCAGCCGCCAGCGCAACTGGGGCGTGCCGCTGCCTTTCTTCCTGCACAAGGTGACGGGCGAATTGCACCCCGACACCATGGCCTTCATCGACCGCGCCGTGGCGCTGGTGCAAGCCGGTGGCGTCGAAGCCTGGGCCAAGCTGGACCCGGCCGAATGGCTTGGAGCGGAGGCTGAAAACTACAGCAAGAGCACCGACATCCTCGACGTGTGGTTCGATTCGGGCTCGTCCTTCTTCCACGTGCTGAACCCCGAGTTCGGCAGCCACCCTGACGCTGGCCACGCCCAAGGCCCAGAGGCCGATCTGTACCTGGAAGGCCATGACCAGCACCGCGGCTGGTTCCACAGCTCGCTGCTGGTGGCCAGCGCCCTGTACGGCCGCGCGCCTTACAAGGGCCTGCTCACGCACGGCTTCACGGTGGACAGCCAGGGCCGAAAGATGAGCAAGTCGCTCGGCAATGGCGTGGATCCGCAAGAGACCAGCAAGAAGCTGGGTGCCGAGATCATCCGCCTTTGGGTCGCTTCCAGCGATTACTCTGGCGACATCGCCGGTGACGAGAAGATCCTGGCCCGCGTGGTCGACGGCTACCGCCGCATCCGCAACACCCTGCGCTTCCTGCTTGCCAACACCTCCGATTTCGACTTTGCCAAAGACGCTGTGCCCGCCAGCGAGTTGCTGGAGATCGACCGCTACGCCCTGGCGCGCGCCGCCGAACTGCAGTCCGACATCCTGGCCCACTACGAGCGCTACGAGTTCCACCCCGTGGTCGGCAAGCTGCAGGTCTACTGCTCTGAAGACCTGGGCGCCTTCTACCTCGACGTGCTGAAGGACCGCCTCTACACGACCGCGCCCAAGTCGTTGGCCCGCCGCAGCGCACAGACCGCGCTGTACCAGATCACGCAAGCGATGCTGCGCTGGATGGCGCCTTTCCTCAGCTTCACCGCCGAGGAGGCCTGGCAAGTGCTCAAGCAAGGCGAGACCATCTTCACCGAGACCTACTGGGATTTCGGTGACACCGATGCCGCGCTGCTGCCCAAGTGGTCGCGCGTCAAAGAGATCCGCGAGCTGGTCAACAAGGACATCGAAGCCGTGCGCACGCAAGGTCTGGTCGGCGCTTCCTTGCAGGCCGACGTCACGGTGACCGCCAATGCCGAAGACCATGCTTTGCTGACATCGCTGGGCGACGACCTGAAGTTCGTGCTGATCACCTCCAAGGCCACCCTGGCCGAAGGCGATGCCCTGGCGATGTCGGTCACCCCTTCAAACTCGACCAAGTGCGAGCGTTGCTGGCACTACCGTGACGACGTGGGCAGCGACCCCAAATACGCCACCATCTGTGGCCGCTGCGTCAGCAACCTGTTCGGCGCCGGCGAAGCCCGGCAGGTGGCCTGATTCATGGCAACGCGCAAATCAAGCAGCACCGCGGGCGGCCTCCTGCCCTGGCTGGGCATCGCCCTGGTCATCTTCTTGCTCGACCAGCTCACCAAGACCTTGGTCGTGGGCTTTTTCCAGCACGGTGACAGCCGCCACGTCACCGGTTTCTTCAACCTGGTGCGGGCGCACAACTCGGGCGCGGCGTTCTCCTTCCTGGCCAACGCGGGGGGCTGGCAGCGCTGGTTCTTCGTGGGCCTGGGGGCCTTGGCCGCCGGGTTCATCGTCTACATGCTGCGCCAGCACGGGCAGCAAAAGATGTTCGCCTGGGCCCTGTCCCTGATCCTGGCCGGTGCGGTCGGCAATGTGGTGGACCGCCTGGTTTACGGCTACGTGGTTGATTTTCTGGATTTCCACTGGTCGTGGATGGCGCCGCTGTTCCCGGGGGGGCACTTTCCCGCCTTCAACGTGGCCGATTGCAGCATCACCATCGGGGCAGCCTTGCTGATCCTTGATGAGTTGCGCCGGGTTCGAAAGTCCTGATCCACAAGGGCTTTACCTGGCCTTAACAAGGCGCGCACGGCGCTCCTTTAACATGCGCTGGTTGTTCACACGGAAAGCGCATGTTCATGTCCAGAACCTGGTGGGCGGTCTGCCTGCTTGTCGGCGCAGGCCTGATCGCGTTGACGATGCCTTGGTCGCCGCGTCTCCAGGCGGCGCCCGCGCCCAAGTCGGCACCCAGCGTGCCCGTGAGGGTCGCGCAGGTTGTGCAGCAGGATGTGCCGCTGGAGTTGCGGATGATCGGCCATGTGCAGTCCTTGCACCAGGTGCTGGTGCGGCCCCAGATCGAAGGCGTGCTCACTGAAGTTCGCTTCACCGAAGGCCAACGCGTGGCCCGGGGCGATGTGCTGGCCAGGCTGGATGACCGCGCTCTGAAAGCCCAATTGGCCCAGGCCGAAGCCGAACTGACGCGCCTGCAGTCGCAGCTCCAGTTGGCCAGTGCCGACCTGAAGCGCTATGAAGGCCTGGCCGCGCAGTCGGCCGTTCCGGTGCAGCAACGTGATCAGCAGGCGGCGGCGGTGGTGCAGTTGCAGTCTCAGATCCGCGCCCAGGAAGCCGCCTTGAGCGCCGCCCGCGTGCAGTTGTCTTTCACCACCATCACCTCTCCGGTGTCCGGGCGGGTGGGTTTGCGTGCGGTGGATGTCGGCAACCTTGTGCGGCCCAGCGACGCGGCGGGCTTGGTCACCGTGGTCCAGACCCAGCCCATGGCCATCGTGTTCTCGGCCCCCCAAACCCGCCTGGTCGATGTTCGTGAAGCCTTGAAGGTCAAAGGCGGCGCCACCGTGCGCGTGTCCGACCGCGAACGCGGCACGGCCCTGGCCCAAGGCCGACTGCTGACGGCCGACAACGTGGTCGATGCTGGCAACGGTTCCCTGCGTTTGAAAGCCCAGGTGCCCAACGCGGCCGAGAACCTTTGGCCCGGCCAGTTCGTGGCGGTGACCCTGGTGACCGGCCAAATGCCGCAAGCCCTGGTGGTGCCTGCCAATGCGGTGCAGCGCGGGCTCAAGGGCAGCTTCGTGTGGCGGGTGACGGGCGACAAAGCCGACATGGTGCCCGTGTCGGTGCGTTGGCAGAACGATGAACGCGCCGTGCTGGCCACCGGGGCCATCAAGCCGGGTGACCGGGTGGTGGTGGACGGGCAGTCGCGCCTCAAACCCGCCCAAGCCGTGCGCGTGCTCGATGGCGCGAAGGGCTGACGCATGTCTGGCACCCCTCAGCCCCAGGATGCTCAATCCCGAGTCAACATCTCAGCGTGGTTCATCGACCACCCTGTGGCCACCACGCTGCTGACCCTGGCCCTGGTGCTGCTGGGCCTCTTTGCCTTCCCCAAGCTGCCGGTGGCGCCGCTGCCGCAGGCCGAGTTCCCCACGATCCAGATCTCGGCGCGGCTGCCCGGTGCCAGCCCTGACACCATGGCCGCGGCCGTGGCCACGCCACTGGAAGTCGAGCTCAGCGGCATCGCCGGCATCACCCAGATGACGTCCACCAGCTCCCTGGGCGCCACCAGCATCACGCTGCAGTTCACGCTCGACAAGGACATCACCGCCGCCGCGCAGGAAGTGCAGTCCGCGCTCAACGCGGTGGCTGGCCGCCTGCCGTCCGACATGCCCTCGCAGCCCACCTGGCGCAAGGTGAACCCGGCCGACAGCCCGATCCTGGTGCTGAGCGTCAACTCCGATGTGCTGTCGACCACTGAGTTGAGCGACCTGACCGAGACGGTGCTCACGCGCCAGATCAGCCAGATCCAGGGCGTCTCAGACGTGGGCATCACCGGTCAGCAAAAGCCGGCCATCCGCATCCAGGCCTCGCCTGCGCAACTGGCCGCCCAGGGGCTCACGCTGGCCGACATCCGCGCCGCCGTGCAGAAAGCCAACGTCAACCAGCCCAAAGGCTCGTTGGTGGGCGCCGAGCGCAACGCCACCTTGGCCACCAATGACCAGCTCTTCAAGTCCAAGGATTACGCCGACGTGGTGGTGACCGACCGCGACGGCGTGCCCGTGCGCATCGGTGACCTGGCCAAGGTGATCGAGGGCGCCGAGAACGACTATGTGAAAGCTTGGCAGAACGGCCGTGAGGGCCTGAGCATCATCGTGCGCCGCCAACCGGATGCCAACATCGTGGACACGGTCGATCGCGTGCTGGCCGCCTTGCCGCGCTTGCAAGAGCGCCTGCCCGCCAGCGTCGAGGTCAGCGTGCTCAATGACCGCACCCGCACCATCCGTTCCTCGCTGCACGAGGTCGAGATCACCCTGGGCCTGACCGTGGTGCTGGTGGTGGTCGTGATGGGTTTGTTCCTGCGCCAGGTGTCGGCCACCATCATCGTGACGGCCGTGCTGGGCGTGGCTCTGGTGGCCACCATCGCGGGCATGTACGCGCTGGGTTTCAGCCTGAACAACCTGACCTTGGTGGCCCTGATCATCGCGGTGGGTTTCGTGGTCGATGACGCCATCGTGGTGGTCGAGAACATCCACCGGCATCTGGAAGCCGGTGAGCCCATGCGCGAGGCTGCCCTCAAAGGCTCGGCCGAGATCGGCTTCACGGTGATGTCCATCAGCATCTCGCTGATCGCGGCTTTCATTCCCCTGCTGTTCATGGGGGGCGTGGTGGGCCGGCTGTTCAGCGAGTTCGCCGTCACCGTCACGGTGGCCATCCTGGTATCGGTGGTGGCTTCGCTCACCTTGGCGCCGATGATGGCCTCGCGTTTCATGAAAAGCGCCCCCGCTCACCATGACGACAATTGGCTGAGCCGCTTCATTGCGGGCTATGGCCGCAGCGTGGGCTGGGCGCTGGACCACCCTCGCACCATGCTCACGGCCTTCTTCGCCACCTTGGCCGTGGCGGTGGCCGCCTACGTGGGCGTGCCCAAGGGCTTCTTCCCGCTGCAGGACACGGCCTTTGTGCTGGGCACCACCCAGGGGGCGCAGGATCTGTCGTTCGATGAGATGGAAGCCAAGCACCAGGCCTTGGCCGCCATCGTGGCCAAGGATCCAGCGGTGCAGGGCTTTGCTCACTCGGTGGGGGCCACCGGTGGCAGCTCCAACCTGTCCAGCGGGCGCTTCTGGATCGTGCTGAAAGACCGCGGCGACCGCGACGTGTCGGCCGAAGGACTGATCGACCGCCTGCGCCCGCAATTCAACCAGGTGCCGGGCATGGCGCTCTACCTGCGCTCGGCCCAGGACATCAACCTGGGAACAGGTCCTGCCCGCACCCAGTACCAGTACGCCCTGCAAAGCAATGACAGCGACGAGCTGGCCACCTGGGCCGACCGGCTCACCGAGCGCCTGGGCCGCCTGCCGCAGTTCCGCGATGTGTCGAATGACTTGCAATTGGGCGCTGGCGTGGCCCGCCTCACCATCGACCGCGCCGCAGCGGCCCGCCATGGCCTGAGCGTGGACGACATCAACCAGTTGCTCTACAACGCCTACGGCCAGCGCCAGATCAGCGAGGTGCAGACCGAGGTGACCCAATACCAGGTGGTGCTCGAGATCGATCCGGCTTTGCGCGGCCGGGCGGACAGCCTGGACTGGCTCTACCTGCGCTCCACCAAGACGGGCCAGATGGTGCCTCTGGCCGAGGTGGCGCGTGCCGAGCCGCTGGACAACGGCCCGCTCACCATTGCCCACAACGGCATGTCGCCCGCGGTGAACCTGTCCTTCAACCTGGCGCCCGGCGTGTCGCTGGGCGAGGCCGTGCAATTGATGACGCAGGCGCGCACCGAGCTGAACGTGCCCGCCCGCGTGGCCGGGCGCTTTCAGGGGGCGGCCCAGGCTTTTCAGGATTCGCTGGCCTCGCAGCCCTACCTGATCCTGGCCGCCGTGCTGGCCGTCTACATCATCCTCGGCGTGCTTTACGAGAGCTTCGTGCACCCGCTCACGATCTTGTCGACCTTGCCCTCGGCCGGCCTGGGGGCGGTGGCCCTGTTGTGGCTCAGCGGCATGGATTTCTCGGTGATGGCGCTGATCGGCCTGGTGCTGCTGATCGGCATCGTCAAGAAGAACGGCATCCTGCTGGTTGACTTTGCGCTGCAGGCCCAGCGCGAGCGGGGGCTGTCACCGCGCGAGGCCATCCACGAGGCCTGCCTGGCGCGCTTTCGGCCCATTGTGATGACCACGATCGCAGCCTTGCTGGCGGCCATCCCGCTCATGTTGGGCCTGGGCACGGGCGCCGAATTGCGCCAGCCACTGGGCTTCGCGGTGGTGGGTGGATTGCTGGTCAGCCAGGTGCTCACGCTGTATTCGACACCGGTGGTGTACGTGGCGCTGGACCGGCTTTTCCACCGGCGGCCAGCGCCTGCAGCCTTGCAGACCCCCTGAACATGGGGGTGGATGCAAAATAAATCACGCTTTTGCATCTGTTTGGCGTCCTCCTGGCCAGTACCTGGGCCAGTCCGATATTCCACAACGTCGGCTGGCCTTTGCAACACAGCTAGGAGTGAATCATCATGAAATTGAAATCAAAGCTGACGGCGTCGGCTGCGGTGTTCCTGTCGTCTGCCTTCATCGGGCAGGGGGCGCTGGCCGAATCCATGCTGGCCCTGACCTCGGACCAAAAGCTGCTCACCTTCGACACGTCCGCGCCGTCCTTGGGCAGCCTGACCACCATCTCCGGCCTCATTGGCAACGATCGCTTGCGCGCGATTGACATGCGGCCAACGACGGGCATCGTCTATGCCCTGGGCATCAACAACAACCTCTACACCTTGAACGCGGGCACCGGCGTCGCCAGTCTGGTCACCTCGCTCACGGCCGATGCCACCGACACCAGCGACACCTTCACCGGCCTGCGTGGCACCGCCTTCGGGTTCGACTTCAACCCGGTGGCCGACCTCAGCGGCGCACCTTCGCTGCGCGTGGTCAGCAATGCCTCCGAGAACCTGCGCATCGCCGTCAGCGGCCCCAACGCTGGCAAGGTGATCACCGACAACACGATCCGTGGCGGCACGCTGCAGATCGTGGGCTCGGCCTACACCAACAACGACACCAACCCGGCCACGGGCACCGCGCTCTTCGGCATTGATGCGGCGTCCGACAGCCTGTATCAACAGGGCCTGCCCACCAGCGGCATCCAAACGCTGATCGGCTCGCTGGGCGTGAACACCAGCGCGGTGGCCGGCTTTGACATCACGGCATCGGGCAAGGCCTTTGCCGCGCTGACCAACGGCGACACGGGCGAAACCGGCCTGTACTCGATCTCGCTGACGCCCGGTGCCAACCTGGCCACCTGGATCGGTGAGTTCGGCGTGGCGGGCGCGCCGGTGAGTTCCATCATCGGACTGACCTCTGTGTCACCCGTGCCGGAACCCTCGGCCTGGGCCCTGACGCTGGCGGGCCTGGCGCTGGTACCGATGGTCATGCGCCGTCGTCGCCAAGCCTGATGCCGCTCTGATCTAATGGCGGGCTACCCCTTGGTGGCCCGCCTTGAAACTTGACGCCCGAACCCTGCTGCTGCTGACCCTGCCGCCCATCATGTGGGCGGGCAACGCCGTGGTGGGGCGGCTGCTGGTGGGGCTCATGCCCCCGGTGCAGATGAACACCGTGCGCTGGGCGCTGGTGGCCGTGCTGATGGCCCCCATGGCCTGGAAGGTCTGGCAGCGGCCCGGCGAAGTACGTGCCCGCTGGCGCTACCTGGCCTTGATCGGCGCCTTGGGCGTGGGCACCTACAACTCATTGCAGTACCTGGCGCTGCAAACCTCCACGCCTTTGAACGTCACGCTGATTGGCGCGAGCATCCCGGTGTGGATGATGCTGGTGGGCGCGGTGTTCTTTGGCCAGCCCGTCAGTGGCCGCCAGTGGGGTGGTGCAGCCCTGTCCACAGTCGGGGTGGTGCTGGTCATTGCGCAAGGCCAGTGGCGCACCTTGCTGCAGGTGCAGCTGGTGCCGGGTGACTTGTTGATGCTGCTGGCCAGCCTGGCCTGGGCCTTCTACAGCTGGCTGCTGGCCAAACCCCCTCTGTCCATGGTGGCGCCGCAAAGGCCAAGCTGGGCTTGGGCCGAGTTCCTGTGGTTGCAAGTGTTGTTTGGCCTGGTCTGGGCGGTGCTGTGCAGCGGGCTGGAGTGGGCCGTGCCCACGGCCTCGCCACCTGTCCCAGTGGCGTCGGCCATCGAGGCGATCAATGCCTGGCCACCCATGCTGAGGCTGGCCGTTGGCCTGGCGTTCGTGGCCTTGGGCCCATCGATCGTGGCCTATCGGTGCTGGGGCCTGGGCGTGCAAGCCGTGGGGCCCACCCTGGCGGCTTTCTTCATCAACCTCACGCCGATCTTCGCCGCCGTGTGGGCGGCTGTTCTGCTGGGGCAACACCCTCGCTGGTATCACCCTTGCGCGTTGCTGCTCATCGTGGCGGGCATCGCGTTGTCGTCATCAAGGCGAGCTGTGCCTCAGTGAGTGCGCCCACCACGGCGCTTGGGCGGAAAGGGCGGTTGGCCGCGCCAGTAGCGGATCATCAGCCAGCCACCCAGCATGCCGCCCAGGTGGGCAAAGTGGGCCACCCCGGCCTGCGTGCCGGTCACGCCAAACAGCAATTCCAGGCCACCAAAAATGGCCACGAAGTACTTGGCCTTCATCGGGATGGGCGGGATCAAAGGCACGATGATGCGGTTGGGGAACATCATCCCGAAGGCCAGCAGCAGGCCGAACAAGCCGCCTGAGATGCCCACCGTGGGGTTCATCGAGCCGTTCAGCTGCGACACCAGCAACTGACACAAGGCCGCCGTGAAGATGCTGGCCAACATGAAGTGGCTGTAGCGCTTGGGGCCCCAGACGCGCTCCAGTTCAGCGCCGAACATCCAGATGCCCATCATGTTGAAGAACAGGTGCGTGAACGAGCCATGCATGAGGCCGTAGGTGAGCACCTGCCAGGGGTAGAACTGGGACGACTCCAGCGGCCACAGGGCCAGCCAGTAGGACAAAACCTGCCCAAGGGCTTCGTCAATGCAAAACAGCGCAACGTTGATGAGCAACAGCGCCTGGGTGATCGGTGGCAGAGGAGGCATGCGGTCACGAAAGGTGGGGGCTGAACAGATCCCCATCATAGAGCCCCTTGAACAACCTCATTCGCCTTGATTGATCGTGGGGGAAGCTTCAATTTCGGGCTTGTGTCGGCAATCGGTCACAGCATGCTGGCACGTAACTCGCTATGGTTTGAACCAGGCACCGCACATCGACGGCGCCACTACCGCTGGAGACCACGACCATGTCCGCCCACATCGTGCTCACGTCGCACCCCGCCCGCCACGGCGGCGGGCCCGGCAGCCCCACCGCCGTCCACTGGGGGGCGCCCACGGCGGCCGAGCGAGGGCCGCTGGTGGCCAGTGTGGGCAGCCCGGCGCAGCGCAATGTCATCGGCACCCACTCGGGCGCCTATTCGGTTTACCGCGCCCTGGCCGTCGCTTCGGGGGCCTTGCAGCGCGACCACAAGCCCGATTTCACCAACACGGCGCCGGTTGAAACCATCGGCCCGCACCCCCAGTGGGCAGACCCGCAAAAAATCGTGTCGCTGGACCCTTGGGGCCACATGGTCTCGGTGGCCTTTGCCGAGCAGATCGCCGCTGGCATGGATGTGCGGCCCACCATCGCCATCACCAAGGCCCACATCAACATGCCCGAGCTGGTGGCCTCGATCGCCGCGGGTCGGCTCAAGCCCGATGGCGACATCCTGGCGGCCAATGGCGATGTCAAGGTCACCAAGGCCGCCATCGACCCGGTCTGGCACCTGCCGGGTTTGGCCGAGCGTTTCGGCATCAAGGAAAGCGCCCTGCGCCGCAACCTGTTCGAGCAAACGGCCGGCATGTTCCCCGAGCTGGTCACGCGGCCCGACCTCAAAGTCTTCCTGCCGCCCATTGGTGGCATGACGCTGTACTTCTTCGGCGATGTGGCCAAACTGGGGCAGGCCTCCACCAAGGTGGCTTGCCGGGTCCACGATGAATGCAATGGCTCGGACGTGTTCGGCTCCGACATCTGCACCTGCCGCCCCTACCTGGCCCACGGCATCGAGGTCTGCATCGAGATGGCGCAGCAAGGCGGCGTCGGCCTCGTCATCTACAACCGCAAGGAAGGCCGCGCCCTGGGCGAGGTCACCAAATTCCTGGTCTACAACGCTCGCAAGCGCCAGGTGGGCGGCGACCGTGCCGAGACCTACTTCGCGCGCACCGAATGCGTGGCCGGCGTGCAAGACATGCGCTTCCAGCAATTGATGCCCGATGTGTTCCATTGGCTGGGCATCAAGCGCATCGACCGCTGGGCCTCGATGAGCGACATGAAGCATGGCGCGCTGGTCGAGCAAGGCATCGAGGTGGTGGAGCGCGTGCCCATCCCTGAAGAGTTGATCCCGGCCGATGCGCAGGTGGAGATGGATGCGAAGAAAGCCGCAGGCTACTTCTCCCACTACACGCCGGATGCGACCGAACTGGCCCTGCCCAAGGGGCGCGGGTTGATGGAATGACCGTCATGAACATGAACCCACCAGTTCGCACGGCAGGGCAGGGGGGCATCCCACCTTTGCTCACGCCTGAATCGTTGTTGACCGCGCAAGCGGTTCGGCGCAGCGCTTCGGCCTTGATGGCAGCGGCCCAGGCCGGGCAGTCTGCTCACTTCACCTGGCACCCTGAGCGCGTGGCGGTGGCCGCCGCCTACGTGGCCGGGGTGATCCGCGAGCGTTACCCCGATCTGCAGGTGCCGTACCACAGCCGTTGGCGCCACTTTGAAGCCGGTGGCCTGGACCGCTGGGCCATGGTCGCCCACCAGCACGGGCTGGACGGCCACACAGCGCGCCTGGAGCGAGCCCGCTCGAGGGTGGACCTGGTCGTCATCAGCGTTCTGCTGGATGCCGGAGCCGGTGCGGCCTGGAGCTATGCCGATTTGGAAACGGGCCAAACGTTGACCCGGTCCGAAGGCCTGGGCGTGGCCAGTTTGCGGTGGTGGGCCAAGGGCGCCTTGTCCAGCAACCCGCTGCACCCGACGCGGTCCGATGCGCAAGCCTTGGCCCTGGTAGACGCGCAGGCAGTGGGGCGGGCTTTGCAAGTGCGCACCGACAATCCCTTGGTCGGCCTGGAGGGGCGGGCCGATCTGCTGCGCCGCCTGTCGCTGGCGCTGGAGCAGCACCCCGACATCTATGGCCGCCCTGATGCGCCCGGCTTGCTGCGCCCCGGCCACCTGGTCGACACCCTGTTCCGCCAGGCACCCACTGGCAAGATCAAGGCCTCGGCCGTGCTGGCCGTGCTGCTCAACACCCTGGGCGACATCTGGTCAGGCCGCCATCAGCTGGGCGGTGTCAACCTGGGCGATTGTTGGCGCCACCCCCAGGCGCCGGATGGCTGGGTGCCTTTCCACAAGCTCAGCCAATGGTTGACTTATTCCTTGCTGGAGCCTCTGGAAGACGCGGGCCTGACCATCACCGACCTGGACGAGTTGACCGGCCTGCCCGAGTACCGCAATGGCGGCCTGCTGCTGGACCTGGGCGTTCTGCAAGCCCGCGACCGAGCCTTCCACACCCAGCGCTGGACCGTCGATGCCGAGCCCATCGTGGAATGGCGTGCCCTGACCGTGGCCGTGCTCGACCACCTGGCCGAAGCCGTGCGCGGCGAGTTGGGCCTGAGCATGGAGCAATTCCCGCTGGCCCGCGTGCTGGAAGGCGGCACTTGGGCGGCGGGGCGCAAAATCGCCCAGGCCAAGCGCCCGGGCGGTGTGCCGCCCGTGCACATCGAAAGCGACGGCACCGTTTTTTAAGGACGAGACATGGCCCACGACTTCCCCAACCTCTTTGTCATCGACCACCCCCTGGTGCAGCACAAGCTCACCTGGCTGCGCAACAAGGACACCAACACCGAGAGCTTTCGCAGCCTGCTGCGCGAAGTCAGCCAGATGCTGGCCTACGAGGCCACGCGTGATCTGCCGACCGAACTGCTGTCCACCCCCACGCCCATCACCACCTTCGATTCGCCCGTGATCAGCGGCAAAAAGCTGTGCCTGGTGTCCATCCTGCGCGCCGGCAACGGCATGGTTGACGGCCTGCTGTCGCTGCTACCGCTGGCGCGCGTGGGCCACATCGGCCTGTACCGCGACCCCGGCACGCTGGAGCCCGTGGAGTACTACTTCAAGGTGCCCAGCGACATTGCCGAGCGCCAGGTCATCGTGGTCGATCCCATGCTGGCCACCGGCAATTCTGCTGTCGCGGCCATCGACCGCATCAAGGAGTGCGGCTGCCCCAGCATCAAGCTGCTGTGCCTGCTGACCGCGCCAGAAGGCGTGGCCAACATGCTCAAACACCACCCGGACGTGCCCATCATCACGGCCTCGCTGGACAGCCACCTCAACGACCACGGTTACATCGTGCCTGGCCTGGGTGATGCCGGGGATCGGATCTTTGGCACCGTCTGATTGCGGGAATTAAGCGCGGATTCGGGCGTGCATCGCACCTTCGCTGAACAGGTTTCTGGCCAAACTGCCGACAACCTTTTCTTTGGGGATTGTTGCGATGTCGTGGTTTGCCAATTTGCGCTTGCGTGCCAAGCTGATGCTGTCTTTCGCGGTGGTATTGACCATGACCGTGCTGCTTGGCGTGTTTGCCGTGCTCAAGTTGTCGGCCGTCAACGACCAGTCCAGCGAAGTGGTCAGCAACTGGATGCCCAGCATCCAGACGATTTCGGCGCACAGCATGGCGGCCGCCGACTTGCGCCTCGGCGATTTCGAGTTGGTGTCGGCGGTGGATGCGCCTGAAGTCCAGCAGGCTGAAAAAGACATCGTGCAAGCCACGGCGGAGTTGGCCAAGAGCGAGTCCGAGTACGTCAAGCTGATCTCCAGCCCCGAGGAAAAAGCCATGTGGGACGCCTTCAAGCAAGACTGGAGCGCCTACCTGGCTGAGCACCAGGAGATCATCTCCCAGGTGAAGGCCGGGCAGAACGACGCCGCCAAATCGCGGCTGCTGGGACGCAGTCAGCAACTCTTCGCGCAGGCCAGCGACAAGCTGGACAAGTTGGTCCAGCTCAACGTCAAAGGTGGCCATGAGGCCGGTGCGCAAGTCGAGGACATCTACAACAGCTCGCGTTGGGCCATCCTCGGCGTCGTGATCGCTGCGGTGATCCTGGGCATGGCCATGGCCATGTACGTGGCGCAGATCATCTCCGTGCCGGTTCGCGAAACCGCCCAGGTGTTGCAAGCCGTGGCCGAAGGCGACCTGACGCAGACCATCCACTCCGACCGCCTCGATGAAGTGGGCGCCATGCAGCGTGCCTTGGCCCAAATGATCGACAGCTTCTCGGGCACCGTCTCCAAAGTGCGCGCTGGCGCCGAATCCGTGGCCACAGCCTCGGCCGAGATCGCCCATGGCAACCAGGACCTGAGCGCCCGCACCGAAAACCAGGCCTCCAACCTGGAAGAAACCGCGGCCTCGGTCGAGCAGATGTCCGGCACCGTGCGCACCAACGCCGACAACGCCCGGCAAGCCAATCAACTGGCCAGCGCCGCTTCCGAAGTGGCCGCGCGCGGCGGCGAAGTCGTCAGCCAGGTGGTCAACACCATGAGCGGCATCCAGGCCTCCAGCAAGAAGATCGCCGACATCATTGGCGTGATCGATGGCATCGCCTTCCAGACCAACATCCTGGCGCTGAACGCGGCGGTGGAAGCGGCCCGTGCTGGCGAGCAGGGCCGAGGCTTTGCCGTGGTGGCTGGCGAAGTGCGCTCGCTGGCGCAACGCAGCGCTCAGGCCGCGCGCGAGATCAAAACCTTGATCAGCGACAGCGTCGAACAAGTCAACGCAGGCAGCGACCTGGTCAGCGCCGCCGGCGCCACCATGAGCGACGTGGTCCTGCAGGTGCGCAAAGTCACCGATCTGGTCGGTGAAATCGCCCACGCGAGCACCGAGCAAAGCCAGGGCATTGCCCAGATCAACCAGGCCATCGGCCAGCTCGACCAGGCCACGCAGCAAAACGCGGCCCTGGTGGAGCAAAGCACGGCGGCGGCCGACAGCCTCAGCACCCAAGCCCAGGCTTTGGCGCATTCGGTCGCAGCCTTCAAGACCAGCGCATCGGCGCAGCAATCGGGCGCCAAGCCCAACGTCCCCGCATTGCCAGCATCAATGCACCAAAATGGCGCAGCTGCCAAGCCCCTCGTCAAAGCATTGCCTCAGAGCGTCAAAACCATGGGCGCCGCCAAAGTGAGCACTACCAAGGCATCCCCCAAGACCGCCCCGCTGGCGCTGACGGCCCCAAGCTCCGAGCCTGCCATGGCCAAAGCCGTTTCGGCCAATGCCGACGACTGGGAAACCTTCTAAAAAAGCGCCGCAACACATGGCGTGAAGCCTGCTAGGCTCCTGGGCAAGTCATTGCCCAGGAGCTTTTGTGCTGGACCTCATCCTTCGACATGGCAACTTGCCTGATGGCCGCGCCGATCAAGACATCGGCATCCTGGGCGGCCAGATCGTGGCCGTGCAGCCCGCCTTATCCACGCCCGCCGCGCAAGAGATCGACGTGGCTGGCCAACTCGTCAGCCCGCCTTTCGTCGATGCCCATTTCCACATGGACTCGACCCTCAGCTACGGCCAACCGCGCATCAACCAATCAGGCACCTTGCTGGAAGGCATCGCCTTGTGGGGCGAACTCAAACCGCAACTCACGCAAGACGCCCTGGTCGATCGGGCGATGGCCTATTGCGACTGGGCCGTGGCCAAAGGCCTGCTCGCCATCCGTTCGCACGTTGACGTGTGCGACCCCAAGCTGCTGGCCGTCGAAGCCCTGCTGCATGTGCGCGAACGCGTCAAGCCGTACCTAGACCTGCAGCTGGTGGCCTTTCCGCAAGATGGTGTGCTGCGCGGCCCCAACGCTTTGGTCCAACTCAAGCGTGCCCTCGACATGGGTGTGGACGTGGTTGGCGGCATCCCCCATTTCGAACGCACCATGCAGGATGGTTTTGATTCCGTGCGCCTGCTGTGCGAACTGGCCGCCGAGCGCGGCCTGCGCGTGGACATGCACTGCGACGAAACCGATGACCCGATGTCCCGCCACATCGAAACCCTGGCCTTCCATTCGCAACGGCTGGGCTTGCAGGGCAGGGTGGCCGGCTCACACCTCACCTCCATGCACAGCATGGACAACTATTACGTCAGCAAGCTCTTGCCCCTGATCAAGGAAGCGGGTGTGGCCGCCATCGCCAACCCGCTCATCAACATCACCCTGCAAGGCCGCCACGACACTTACCCCAAACGCCGCGGCATGACACGCGTGCCCGAACTGCTGGCCCAGGGCATCGATGTGGCCTTTGGCCACGACTGCGTGATGGACCCCTGGTACGGCATGGGCAGCGGCGACATGCTGGAAGTGGCGCACATGGGCTTGCACGTCGCGCAGATGACCAGCCAGGCCGCCATGCTTCAATGCTTCGAGGCGGTCACCAGCACGCCCGCCAAGATCCTGGGCCTGTCAGGCTACGGGCTGGACGTGGGCTGCAACGCCGACCTGGTCGTTTTGCAAGCCCGCAACCCGGTCGAAGCCATCCGCTTGCGCGCCACCCGTTTGCACGTCATTCGCCAGGGCCGGATCGTGGCCCAGACGCCACCCAGCGTGGCCGCCTTGGCCCTTCCTGGGCGCCCAGAAAGCGTCAGCTTTCTATGCTAAACTCCGACCCCTCACATCAGAGCCCTGGTGGTGAAATTGGTAGACGCGCCGGATTCAAAATCCGGTCCCGAAAGGGGTGCCGGTTCGATTCCGGCCCGGGGCACCACACAATCAAAACCCGCATGCTTGACCAAGCGTGGCGGGTTTTTTGTTGCCTGCCACAATACCGGTTCAACGCACACCGCTGACCCTGTTTGACACGATGAACTACCCCACGCTCGAAGACGTCATTGGCAAAACGCCCATGGTCCGCCTGCAACGCATCCCCGGCGCCGACAATGAAGCGCGCGGCAACGTCATCCTGGCCAAGCTGGAAGGCAACAACCCCGCCGGCTCCGTCAAAGATCGCCCCGCCATCAGCATGATCCGCCGCGCCGAAGAACGCGGCCAGATCAAGCCCGGCGACACGCTCATCGAAGCCACCTCCGGCAACACCGGCATCGCCCTGGCCATGGCCGCTGCCATCCGCGGCTACCGCATGATTTTGATCATGCCGGAAGACCTCAGCGTGGAGCGCGCCCAGACCATGAAGGCCTTTGGCGCCGAACTCATCCTCACGCCCAAGAGTGGCGGCATGGAATACGCGCGCGATTTGGCCGACCAGATGGTGCGCGATGGCAAAGGCCTGGTGCTTGACCAGTTCGCCAATGCCGACAACCCCCGCATCCATTACGAGACCACCGGCCCCGAAATCTGGGCCGACACGCAAGGCGAAGTCACCCACTTCGTCAGCGCCATGGGCACCACCGGCACCATCACCGGCGTCTCGCACTTCCTCAAGGAAAAGAACCCGGCCGTGCGCATCGTCGGTGCCCAACCCAGCGAAGGCTCGCGCATCCCTGGCATCCGCAAATGGCCCGAGGCTTACCTGCCCAAAATCTATGAGCCGAGCCGGGTCGACGACATCGTCCACGTCAGCCAGGCCGATGCCGAAGACATGGCCCGCCGCCTGGCCCGCGAAGAAGGGCTTTTCGGCGGCATCTCGGCGGCCGGTGCCTGCTGGGTGGCCCTGCAATTGGCGCTAACCGTGAGCAACGCCACCATCGTGTTCGTGGTTTGCGACCGCGGCGACCGTTATCTGTCCACTGGCGTGTTCCCCGCCTGAGGTACCATTCATTCATGGACATCAACAAGGAACTTGACGCCCGAGGCCTGACCTGCCCATTGCCCATCCTCAAGGCCAAGAAAGCCTTGTCGGACATGCACAGCGGCGAGGTGCTCAAGGTCTTGGCCACCGACCCCGGTTCGGTGCGCGACTTCCAGGCCTTTGCCCGCCAGACTGGCAACGACCTGGTCGATCAGCAAACCAAGCTCAACGGCGATCAAGAGGAATACACCCACTTCCTGCGCCGCCGCTGAACCCAGCGTTACAGCAGCAACTCAGGCCCCGAAGGTGGATTCAAGCCCAGGTGCCTGAACGCCGATGCCGTGGCCATGCGCCCACGCGGCGTGCGCTGCAAAAAGCCTTGCTGGATCAGATAAGGCTCGATCACATCCTCGATCGTTTCGCGCTCTTCGCCAATGGCCGCGGCCAGGTTGTCCAGGCCCACCGGCCCGCCATCAAAGCGGTGAATGATGGCCTCCAGCAACTTGCGGTCCATCACGTCCAGGCCGAGCGGGTCCACGTCCAGCATGGCCAAGGCCAGATCGGCGATTTGGCGGGTGATGCGACCATCGCCCTTCACCTCGGCATAGTCGCGAACCCGGCGCAGCAAGCGGTTGGCAATGCGAGGTGTGCCACGTGAGCGACGAGCCAACTCCAAAGCACCTTGCTCATCAATCGGCGCATTCAACAACCGGGCTGATCGCGTCACGATGCGCTGTAATTCTTCTGCTGTGTAGAACTCCAGCCGAGCCACGATCCCGAAGCGATCTCGCAGCGGATTGGTCAGCATGCCGGCCCGCGTGGTGGCGCCCACCAGCGTGAAGGGCTGCAAGTCCAGCTTGATCGACCGCGCGGCCGGGCCGTCGCCGATCTTGATGTCGATCTGGTAGTCCTCCAGAGCGGGGTAGAGGATTTCCTCGACGACCGGGCTCAAGCGGTGGATCTCGTCGATGAACAGCACATCGTGCCGTTCCAGGTTGGTCAGGATGGCGGCCAGGTCCTTGGGCTTTTCCAGCACGGGTCCTGAGGTCTGGCGCAGGTTCACGCCCAGCTCGGTGGCGATGATGTGGCTGAGCGTGGTCTTGCCCAGGCCCGGCGGGCCGAACAGCAGCACATGGTCCAGCGCCTCACCGCGCTTGCGCGCCGCGCCAATGAAGATCTCCAGTTGCTCGCGCGCCTTGGTCTGCCCCACGTACTCGTGCAGATCCTTGGGGCGCAATGCACGTTCAAGCGCATCCTCGTGCGGCGAAGTCACCCCGGCCGCGACCACCCTGGGGGCCTCGAAAGCGGGGGCGCTAGAAGGTTTGGGGCGTGCCGAACTTCCGAAGTCATCGGTTTGAATGCTCATGGGCGTGGATTATCCGGCTTCTTGGCGGTGTTGCCTTTGAACAACGATGAGCCGTTTGGATTGGGGTTTATGACAACCCTGTCATCACGCCGATCGCAAAAGTCTGTTGCAATTCGATCAGTTTCGGCGGGCTGCTGTTGGGCACCGTCGCTGAGGCCTCTGGTTCAACTTTGGAGAATTCAATGAAAAAGACTTTGCTGGCGATCGCTGCTCTGGCTGCTACCTCGGGCGCTTTCGCCCAATCTTCCGTCACCATGTACGGCGTGGTCGATGTTTCGATCGAAAACGTCAAGGGCGACAAGGGCGTGACCCGCGTTTCGTCCGACAACCTGGCCACCTCGCGCCTGGGTTTCAAGGGTTCTGAAGACCTGGGCGGCGGTCTGCGTGCCAACTTCGCCCTGGAAACGGCGATCAAGGCTGACACTGGTGCTAATGGCAACACCGCTTCGGGTGCTACCGTGCGCTTCTTCGACCGCGCAGCATGGGTTGGCCTGCAAGGTGGCTTCGGCGAACTGCGCCTGGGTCGCATCGACTCGTCGATCGGCGCATTGGCTGGCGACACCAAGATCCTGGGCGCTCAAGCCTATGACGACTTCAAGATCGCCAAAACCCGCGCTGGCGACAGCTATCGCCGTGTTGACAACGCCATCACTTACGTGCTGCCCACTTTCCTGCCAGGCCTGTCTGCTCAATTGCAGTACTCCACGGCAGTGGGCACTTCGGGCGCTGTTGGCACTGAGTTGTCCGGTGTTGATGCTGGCAAGGCCTATGGCCTGAGCGTCAAGTACGCTGCTGGTCCTTTCTCGGCTGGCCTGGGCTACCTGTCTGCCAAAGACGAGTCGGCTGCCACCGCTGGTGATCAAAAGGCCAATGCCACCCTGCTGTATGCAGGCTACGACTTCGGCGTGCTCAAGCTGACCGGCTACTACGACACCGAAACCAAGGTCTCCGGGGCTGATCGTCTGGTCTTGGCCGGTATCCGTGTGGGTGTGCCCATCACTGCCAACTTCAGTGTGCAAGCCAGTTTGGCTCAAGCCAGCAACGTGGCTGTTGGAGCAGTGACCAACAGCGATCATGACGATGCCACCATCGCCGCCATCAAGGCCGTGTACAACCTGTCCAAGCGTACTTCGGTGTATGGCCTGGTGACCAACGTGAACAACGAGTCCCTGTCCAACCTGAACGTCTCCGGTGTTGCTTTGACTGAGCTTGGCAAAAGCTCACGCGGCATCGCCTTCGGCATCGCTCACGCCTTCTGATCAAGGCTTGATTGATCTGATGGAAAGGGGCTTCGGCCCCTTTTTTCATGTCTGGTTGACCTTGATGTTGCCCTTTCGCGACACCTAGCACAAACCTCTAAATGGGTACTGGCTGGTTGCGCAACAATCTGATTCGACCCCCGATTCAGGGGGATATCTAGGAGATATCCATGCAAAAGAACGTTCTGACCAAAGCCGTCGCGGTGGCTTTGGCAACCCTGGGTGCCGGCGGCGCCATGGCTCAATCCAGCGTGACCCTCTACGGCAATGTCGATGTGAGCGTTGATCACGTCAGCCGATCTGCTGGGACCTCAACCTCCCCTACGGCTAAGTACAGCGCTACGCGTGTATCCCCAAGCGCCACATCGCAGACGTCGTTTGGCTTCAAGGGTGTGGAAGACCTTGGCGGCGGTATGAAGGCAAGCTTTGTCCTGGAAGGCCAGTTGAACCATGACACGGGTGCCCTGAGCCAGGATGGCCGGATCTTTGGTCGTCAAAGCTATGTGGGTTTGACCACCAATTTCGGTGAATTCCGTTTGGGTCGTCAATACGCTCCTATCTTCTATTCCACCGCCTTGGTCACGACCGAGCGTTTCGGTGCTACCGACCTGTTCATCGAAGGTGGTGCATCTAATAACCTGCATGTCCGTCACGACAACCAGATCAGCTATTGGCTCAAAGCTGGGGGCTTCACGGGCGAACTTTCTTACTCGCCCAATGCCGGCGTTGCTTCGATCATCAGTCCCGCTCGTGCGCCCGCTGCAACGGCTTCGACGGGCCAGATCATTGGTGGTGCCACCGCTGGTTCGGAAACCGGAACGAAGGCTGGGCGCACTTTTGGTTTGTTTGGCGCTTATTCCAGCGAAAGCCTAACGTTGACTGGTGGTTATCACCAGAATGCTTTTGACAACACGCCTGTGAGCTATGGTGGGGTGTTCACCACTAACTTTAACTTGGACAAGTACCAAGCATTCAATTTGGGTGCCAAGTTCACTGTTCCCAATTCATCTGGACTGACTTTCAATGGTGTGTATGGTCAAGGCAAATATGGCTTGACTGATGGCCGTGATTTGAAGCTGGATTTCTTGGCCATTGGTACGCGTATTCCCGTGGGTGATTGGGCGCTGGTCGCGCAGGCATCGCAAACCAGGTTTCGCAATTTCACGAAAGGCAAAGACACAGGTTTGATGTTGGGCGCCGACTATGCTCTGTCCAAGCGTACCAGCCTGTTCACGCGTGTTGGCCAGATCAGGGATGACCAAGGTACGCCTTTCGCGGCTACAGCGTTGGGTGCTGCAGGTCCTTCTGTGGCTGGTGGCCCTGACGTCATTGGTGTCGCCACTGGTTTCCGCGAAACACCGATTTTCGCAGGCGCCAACATCAATCCCGATGGCAAGACCACTTACATTGGTATGGGCATTCGCCACAGCTTCTGATACCGGTTCTGCCAAAAGTCAAAACCGCCCTTCGGGCGGTTTTTTTTGGGAGCTACCGGAAGTTGGTTTTGCTTGATCAGCCTTTACTGCTCAAGCAGGCTCACCCAGCCCGCCATGGCTTTGGCCAAGCCTAGGTGGGGGGGGGCTCACGTGCAGCTCACTGTATGCTCAAAATCTACTGGCACCTTGCTTTGGTCTTGGGTGCAACACACCGCATTGCGCCCCGCCATGTCTACCACGATGACTGTTCGTCTCGAAGATGCTGTTAAAGATCGACTTGACCATTTGGCGCAAGCCACCCATCGAAGCTCAGGGAGTGCTGTCTGTACCGTTTCCCACACAACATCCAGATTGATGTCGAAATAGCCATGGATGATGCGATTGCGCATACCGCGCATGCCGCGCCAAGGAATGGCAGGTTGTGCTTGGGCAAATTCGGCGTGGACATCCATCACCTTAGTAGCTGCTTCGCCAATGATGATGAGGCTCATGATGACGGCTTGCTGGGTTCGCTTGTCATCTAAAAAGCCGTCTTTGCTGAGTCCTTCCACGAAACTGCATGCGTCAGTTGCTGCCTGGTGCATATGGTCAAGGTAGTCAGGTAAGCGGCTTTCGCTCATACAGGTTGCGCTTCTGCGAGGACTTTTGCTCGAAACTTTGGCGGCAAGTCGGCCGGGGTCAGCAAATCGACGTGGACGCCAAGTAGCGATTCCAGCTCGTCTTGCAGTCCGCCAAGGTCAAACAGTGTTGCGCCAGGCAGGGCATCGACCAGCAGATCCAAGTCGCTGTCATCCGTATCGGTGCCATGAACCACCGATCCAAAGACACGCGGGTTGGTCGCCCGAAAGCGGCCCGCCGCTTCACGCACAGTACTTCGCTTGAGATCAAGCGCGAGTGATGGTCGCATGAACACTTTCGTTATCGAAACTCGTTCGATGATGGTAAGTGATTTCATGAATCATGCAATTCGGTGCTCCAGCCTGAACAAGTCCTGGACCGCCTCACGCTCCCGAATCACCCACACCTGATCCCCATCCACCATCAACTCAGCCGCCCGCCCGCGCGTGTTGTAGTTGCTGGCCATGGTCATGCCATAAGCACCAGCCGACAGCACAGCCAATACATCACCGGCTTGCACCGCCAGTGCGCGGTCACGGCCCAGCCAGTCGCCTGACTCGCAAACAGGCCCGACCACATCCCAGACCTGCGCTGCCGCCGTGCTTTGGCGCACATTGACGATGCCCATGTAGGCCTCGTACAACGCCGGGCGCATCAGATCGTTCATGGCGGCATCCACCACGCAAAAACTCTTCTGCTCACCCGGCTTGAGGAACAGGACTTCGGTCAGCAGCACGCCCGCGTTGCCGACGAGGGAGCGGCCCGGCTCAAACAGAATCTCGCGGTGGCCATGGCCTCGTGCATCGATCTTCGCCAAGAGCTTGCCAATCAGCACGTCCGCAGCAGGTGGCGTTTCATTGGTGTAAGTGATGCCCAAGCCGCCACCCAGGTCCATGTGATGAATGGGCACGCCCGCCGCTTCAATGGCCTCGACCAGATCCAGCACGCGATCCAGGGCATCCAGGTAAGGCGCCACTTCCGTGATTTGCGAGCCGATGTGGCAATCAATGCCGACCACGTCCAGGCCCGGCAACGAGGCTGCGCGCTGGTAAGTGGCCACGGCCTCTTCATGGGCAATGCCAAACTTGTTGCCTTTCAGGCCCGTCGAGATGTAGGGGTGCGTGCCGGCATCCACATCCGGGTTCACGCGCAGGCTGACACGCGCCCGGCGCCCCAGGCTGCTGGCCACCTCGGACAACACTTCCAGCTCAGCTGTGCTTTCAACATTGAAACAGCGCACGCCAGCCTCGATGCCAAGCTGCATTTCCGCCCGGGTCTTGCCCACGCCTGAAAACACCACCTTGCCCGGATCTCCTCCGGCGGCCAGCACCCGGGCCAGTTCGCCAGCGGACACGATGTCAAAACCACACCCTGCCTGGGCAAAGGTCTGCAGCACGGCCAGGTTGGAATTGGCCTTGATGGCATAGCACACCAGGTGAGCCCGACCCTTCAGGGCACTTTGATACGGTGCCAGCGCGGCCAGCATGGCGCGGCGCGAATACACATACAAGGGGCTGCCGTGCTTTTGCACCAGGTCGCCCAGCCGGACATCGTCCAAAAACAGATCGGGGCCACGGTAGGCCAGAAAGGGGGAGCCGGGCAGGGTCATGGTGTTTGCTTGGCCTTGGTGCCAGAGGATGCGGAGGGGGTGCCTTGATCGGGCGAAGGCAGGTACAAGGGGCCTTTTTGGCCGCAGGCGCTGAGCAGCAGGGTGCCCAGCAGCACGAGTGCGGGCAGAGGTTTTGCGATGCTGCCTAAAATCAGAGACTGTTTCTTCATGCCGACATTCTAAGGATTCCCCGATGAACGCCCTCAATACGCCTTCAGTCCTCACTGATGCGCAATACCACGAGGCCATCCAGGCCGTGCTGACGCGCATCGAAACCACGGTGGACCGCTGGCTGGAGGGCGATGTGGCGGACATCGATTCCGCGCGATCCGGCGGCATGCTGACGCTCACGTTGCCCAACCGCACTCAACTCATCATCAACGCCCAGCCCCCATTGCAGGAACTGTGGCTGGCCGCCAAGCGCGGCGGCTTTCATTTTCGACAGGCTGGCGATGGCCGGTGGCTGGACACCCGTTCTGGTGAGGAGTTCTTTGCCCTGTTGTCGGCTTGTGCCAGCGAACAAGCCGCCGTGCCCCTGAGTTTCTGAGTCGTTCATTGGGGTTTGGCGTTGCCGAACATGTCGAGGATGTTTTGCTTCTCGTCGGAGGAGGTGGGTTCGGGCGTGCTTGGCGCTTGATCTTCCGGCTCGGGGGCCAGTTCACGAACGCCGGTGCCTGAGGTGTATTCCTCGTAGAACCACTCTCCGCCGATGTTGACCATGCCATCAGGTTGCGGTGGTTCTTCGACCGGTACGCCTCGCAGGGCGGTGCCCATGTAGTCGATCCAGATCGGCAAGGCCAGGCCGCCGCCCGTTTCCTTGTCGCCCAGTTTGCGGGGTTGGTCATGGCCAATCCACACCACTGCCACCGTGTGGGCCGTGTAGCCCGCGAACCAGGCGTCCATCGAGTCATTGGTGGTGCCGGTCTTGCCATACAAATCGGGGCGTTTCAGCGTGGCCTGCGCCTTGGCCGCCGTGCCCGACCGGGTCACCTCTTGCAGCAGGCTGCTCATCATGAAGGCGTTGCGCGCATCGATCGCGCGCATTGATTCGTTCAGCAAGGCAGGGCGGTACTGGGCCAGCGCGTGGCCTCGAGAGTCGGTCACTTTCAGCACCAGCATGGGGTTGACGCGGTAGCCGCCATTGGCGAACACCGCGTAGCCATCGGCCATCTGCATCGGGGTGACCGAACCTGCGCCCAGGGCCATGGTCAGGTAGGCCGGGTGCTTGTCGGCATCGAAGCCAAAGCGGGTGACCCAGTCCTGCGCATACTTGGTGCCGATGGAGCGCAGCACCCGGATCGAGATCATGTTCTTTGATTTGGCCAGGCCGCGGCGCAAGGTCATGGGGCCTTCAAACTTCCCGTCGTAGTTCTTGGGCTCCCAGGGCTGGCCGCCAGTGACGCCTGCGTCGAAAAACAAGGGGGCGTCGTTGACGGTGGTGGCGGGGGTGAAGCCTTTTTCCAAGGCGGCCGAGTAGATGAAGGGTTTGAAGCTGGAGCCCGGCTGGCGCCATGCCTGCGTGACATGGTTGAACTTGTTGCGGCCAAAGTCAAAGCCGCCCACCATGGCCTTGATCAGGCCTGTTCTTGGGTCCATGGACACAAAAGCACCTTCCACTTCGGGCAATTGCACCACGGTCCATTGCTCCGAGGCGTTTTGCATCAGGCGAACCACCGCTCCACGGCGGATCTGCACTTTGGGATTGGCTTTGTCGTTCAGAGCGTTGCCGACGGCGCGCAGGCCTTCGGGGCCAATGGTGATTTGCTCGCCGGATTGCAGTGCCACCACCAATTTCTTGGGCTCGGCCGACATCACCACGCCCGCCTGAATGGCGTCGCTGTCAGGGTGTTCTTCCAGCGCTTCGGCCACTCGGACATCCACTTGCTTGGGGTCGGCCGGCAAATCGATGTAGGCCTCCGGGCCCCGCCATGACTGGCGCCGGTCAAAATCCATCAAGCCCTTGCGCAAGGCCTTGTACGCGGCGGTCTGTTCGGGCATGCGCACGGAGGTGTAGACATTCAGGCCTCGCGTGTAGGCGTCGGGCCCGTACTGGTCGTGCATCAAGGAGCGGGCGGCCTCGGCCGCGTACTCGGCATGGGCGGAAACCGGGGCTTTCGTGCGGTAAGCCAGTTCTTCATCCTTGGCTTCATCGCGTTGTTCTGCCGTGATGAAGCCGTTTTCAAACATGCGGTCGATGATGTACTGCTGGCGAATCGTCGCGCGCTTGGGGTTGCGAACCGGGTTGTAGGCGGACGGCGCCTTGGGCAGGCCGGCCAGCATGGCGGCTTCGGCCACGGTGATGTCCTTGATGGGCTTGCCAAAATAGGTGTCGCAGGCGGCTGAAAAACCATACGCGCGTTGCCCCAGGTAGATCTGATTCATGTAGAGCTCCAGGATCTGGTCCTTGCTCAACAGGCTTTCGATCTTCAGGGCCAGCAGCATCTCGTAGATTTTGCGGGTAAAGGTTTTCTCGGTGGGCAGGTAGAAATTGCGGGCCACCTGCATGGTGATGGTCGAGGCACCCTGGCTGCGGGCCTCGCCAAAATTGGCCAGGCCGGCACGCAGCACGCCGATGTAGTCCACGCCGCCGTGTTTGTAGAAGCGGGCATCTTCGATCGCCAAAACGGCTTCCCGCATGACTTGGGGAATTTGTTTGATGGGCAGAAAATCACGTTTTTCTTCGCCAAACTCTCCAATTAGCACGTTATCTGCCGAATAAACGCGCATCGGCATTTTGGGCTGGTAGTCGGATAATCCGCCAACCTCGGGTAATTGAGGGTATGCCACCACCAGTCCGATGCCTGCCAGCAAAGCGCCGCCCAAAGCGGCCGCCAGCCCCAGTCCGATCAAGGCAAGCAGGGGTTTGGCGAGCCAGGTTGCCCACCAGGGGCTGGGTTGATGTGGGGCTTTGGAAGAAACGGAATCGCTCATGGGGGCAGGCCTGTGACACTGCGCGGATTATAGGAACTTGGAAAGGCTTGAGCCCCTGTACACCATGGCACACTTTGAGCTCATTCACATCTTGGTCGGATTTGCAACTGTCTGTAAGGCGTGTGCATATCGCAACGTCGTTGGGATTTGCCCTGCTTTAACTTCGTTCAAACACAAAACCTTTACTGATAGCATTGAAGTGGTTTATTAACATTCCAGCGCCTTAGTCGGTGCGTGGGGGACGGTGTGAGCTTTCTTGACACGCTCTTGGGCCGCAAGCATCCGCCAATGATTGGACTGGACATCAGTTCATCAAGCGTGAAGCTGGTCGAGCTGAGCCAGACGCAGTCTGGCGAATACATACTGGAACGATTCGCGTCCGAGCCCTTTGAAAAGGGCTGGATCGCCGACGGTCAAATCGAAAAATTCGACGAAGTCGCGGAAGCGGTGCGCAAGGTCGTCGTCAAAAGCGGCACCCGCACCAAGCACGTGGCCATGGCCATGCCGCAGTCGGCCGTCATCACGAAAAAAATCATGCTCCCGGCAGGCCTGCGTGAAGAAGAAATGGAAATGCAGGTGGAGGCCGAGGCCAACCAATACATCCCGTTTTCTCTGGACGAAGTCAGCCTGGATTTCTGCGTGGTCGGACCCAGCCCGACATCGGCGGGTGATGTCGAGGTCATGATCGCCGCATCGCGCAAAGACCGTGTGCAAGACCGTCAAGGCCTGGCCGAATCGGCCGGCCTCAAGCCTGCCATCCTGGACATCGAATCCTATGCCTCGCGCCTGGCCGTGCAGCGCCTGGTTGAGAACCTGCCCGGCGAGGGCAAGGATGCCCTGGTGGCCTTGTTCGAGATCGGGGCCGAGAACACCAGCCTGAAAGTCTTGCGAGACAACGAGTTGCTCTACGACCGCGACCAGGCTTTTGGTGGCGCTCAGTTGACGCAACTGATCTCGCGCCAGTACGGTTTTTCGTTTGAAGAAGCCGAGACCAAGAAACTGGCGGGCGATCTGCCTGAAGATTTTCAAAGCACGATCCTGGGTCCCTTCGTGGACAGCCTGTCACAAGAAATTGGCCGCGCCTTGCAATATTTTTTCACCAGCACACCGCATCACAAGGTGCACTACGTGATGCTGGCCGGCGGCACGGCCGCCTTGCCAGGTCTGAAAGACCGAGTGACCGAACTGACGGGTTTTGCCTCCATGGTGGTCAACCCCTTCGATGGCATGAAGCTGGGATCGGCCATCCGCGAAAGCAAACTTCGCCGTGAAGCGCCGTCCTACCTCACCGCCTGTGGACTGGCCATGCGGAGGTTCCTCGCATGATTTTGATCAACCTGTTGCCTCATCGCGAGGAAAAACGAAAGCTGCGCAAGCAGGCTTTCTTCGTGGGTCTGGGGCTGTCTGTGGTGGCTGGCGCGGTTTTGGTCGCACTGGCTTATGCGGTTCAGCAGCAGATGATCTCCGCACAGCAGGCTCGCAACGAGTTCCTCAGTGCCGAGATCCACAAGCTGGAGGAAGACATCAAGGATGTCTCCGGCCTGAAGGCCGAGATCGAGTCCTTGAAGGCCCGCCAAAAGGCCGTGGAAGACCTGCAGATCGACCGGAACATCCCGGTGCACTTGCTCAACGAACTGGTTCGCCAGACACCCGAGGGCATCTACCTCAAGACCATCAAGCAAGATGGTCAGACGGTGATGGTGTCCGGCATTGCTCAGACCAACGAACGGGTGTCCGAGTTCTTGCGCAACACGGCCTACAAGTCCGAGTGGCTTGAAAAACCCGAATTGCAGGAAATCAAGGCTTCTGCGCAGCAGGCGAAAGACGTGCGCGAGCCCAAGCGCCTGTTCGACTTCTCCATCCGCTTGAGTTTGAAGCGTCCTCAGGATGTCTCGCCGGCTGCCTCGGCGGCATCGGGTGCGTCAGCACCGAGTCCAGCTGCATCCGCGGCCCCGAAGTCTTGAGGCGGGCACATCATGGCGAATCCTAATTTCAACATTGACTTCAACGCCTGGTTTGCCGATGCGCAGGATCAGTTCCGGGGCCTCAACCCCAATGAGCCTGGGCAGTGGCCCATCCTGCCAAAACTGGCCATGTTCCTGCTCGCCGGTGTGGTGGTGCTGGTGCTGGGCTGGTTCGGTTTGCTCCAAAGCCAGGACGAGGCGCTGACCGCCGAGCGAGACAAGGAGCCTGCACTCAAGCAGGAGTTCCGCAGCAAGCTGGCCCAGGCCATCAACCTGAACGAGTTGCGCAAGCAACGCACGCAGGTTCAGGAGTACGTGACCCAGCTTGAAAAGCAACTGCCCGGCAAGGCCGAAATGGACGCTTTGCTGTCCGACATCAACCAGGCAGGTCTGGGGCGTGGTCTGGAGTTCGAGTTGTTCCGTCCCGGACAGGTGTCGGTGAAGGACTATTACGCCGAGTTGCCGATTTCGATCCGGGTGACCGGCCGATACCATGACATCGGTGCCTTCACCGCCGACATCGCCAACCTCTCCCGGATCGTGACGTTGCACAACCTGACGATTGGCACGCCTGCCACCGCAGCCGCTGGTTCTGGCGGCGCCCTGTTCATGGAAGCCACGGCTCGTACCTACCGTTACCTTGATCCCGCCGAGGTGGAAGCTCAGCGCGCCGACAAGGCCAAAGCCAACAAAGGGGACAAGAAATGACCTGTCGCCCTCATCTGGCCTTGGTGGCCTTGACCGCGATGACGCTGCTGGCGGGCTGCGCGTCCGAGCAGGATGAATTGAAAGCCTGGATGGACCAGCAGCGGCATGAGGTGCAGCCCAGCGTGCCGCCGCTCAAGCCGCCGCAAAAGTTCAACCCTCGCGCTTATGTGGGCGCCGATGGTGTGGAGCCCTTCAGCACTCAGAAGCTCACGGTGGCCCTCAAGCAAGAGGCCAGGCAGCCCAACTCCGCCATCTCTGCTGAATTGAACCGCCGCAAAGAGCCTTTGGAAGCCTATCCATTGGATTCCATGAGCATGGTGGGCAGCGTGAATCGTAAAGGTGCTCCTTATGCCCTGCTGAGGGTCGATAACCTGCTTTATCAAGTCAAGACCGGGGACTACCTTGGCCAGAACTACGGAAAGATCATGAAGATCACCGAGACCGAAATTGAGTTGCGCGAGATCGTTCAGGACGCCGCAGGCGAGTGGACCGAACGCCCGACCACGCTGCAACTCCAGGAGACCGCGCGATGAAACACCTGCAGGAGAAATTGACTATGAAACCGTGGCGCGTCTTGCTGGCGGGGCTGTCGCTGGCTTTGGTGTCTCCCATGACCTGGGCTGCAGCGGCCATTCAGTCGATCACCAGCAGCCAGCAGGCTGGCTCTGATGTGGTCCGCATTGAGTTGTCCGAGCCCCTGGCTCTGGTGCCGGCAGGCTTTGTCGTGCAGGCACCGCCTCGCATTGCGATCGATTTGCCTGGTGTGACCAGTGCCTTGGGTCGCAACATGGTGGACCTCAATCAAGGCAATCTGCGCACGGTGAATGTGGCACAAGCGGGTGAGCGTACCCGTCTGGTGCTGAACTTGCGCCAGCCCACCACCTACAAGGCCCAGTTGCAGGGCAAAACCTTGATTCTGGTGCTTGACCCATCGCCAGCCTCGACCCCGGCCCCCGTGACCGAGGCCAAGACGGGCACGGCCACCTCGCCGGAGACTGTGCATTTCGCGGAAGCCCGTAATGCGGCGCCTTTGGCACTCAAGGACATCGACTTCCGCCGAGGCCAGGATGGTGCAGGCCGGGTTGTCGTGGACCTGCCTAACAACCAGGTGGGCGTGGACATCAAGCAGCAGGGACAAAACCTGGTGGTCGAGTTTGTGCGCGCCAGTTTGCCTGACCGTCTGAAGCGCCGCTTTGACGTGGCAGACTTTGGCACGCCGGTGCAAACCGTCAGCGCCACGCAGACGGGTGACCGGGTCAAACTGCTGGTGGACGCCCGCGGCGATTGGGAACATTCGGCCTACCAAAGCGACAACCAGTTCGTCCTGGAAGTGCGTCGGCGCAAGGTTGACCCGAACAAACTGACCCAAGGGCCAGGCTATTCGGGCGAGAAACTTTCGCTGAACTTCCAGAACATCGAAGTGCGTGCCTTGCTGCAAGTCATCGCCGACTTCACCAACTTCAACGTGGTGACCAGTGACACCGTCACTGGCAATGTGACCTTGCGCCTGAAAGATGTGCCTTGGGATCAGGCTTTGGACATCATCCTGCAAGCCAAGGGCCTGGGTGTGCGCAAGAGCGGCAATGTGCTGTGGATCGCGCCCAAGGATGAAATCAATGCCAAGGAAAAGCTGGATCTGGAAGCCAAGGCCCAAGTGGCGGCCCTGGAGCCTCTGCGCACTCAATCTTTCCAGCTCAACTACACCAAGGCCGAAGAAATCGCCAAGGGGTTGACGGGGACGCAATCGGGCAGCGGTTCGGGCGGTGGTGGCAATACCACCACCAAGATCCTGTCACCTCGTGGCAGTGTCATTTATGAAACCCGCACCAACCAGATCTTCGTCAATGACATCCCTTCCAAGCTGGAAGAGATTCAGCAGTTGATCAGCAAAATCGACATTCCTGTCCGCCAGGTTCTGATCGAGGCCCGGATTGTGGAAGCCGACGACAGCTTTGGCCGCTCCCTGGGCGTGAAGTTGGGCGGCGGTGCTACTTCCGTTGGACGGGGCGAAATCCAAGGTAACGTTGCTGGTACATACCTTGGCGCCGTGGCAGGTACTACCAGTTCCCAGTTCGTGAACTTGCCTGCATCGTCAGGTTTCGGAACACCTGCCAGCGTGGGCATCTCGCTCTTCAATTCCAGCCTTACCCGCTTCCTGAACCTGGAGTTGTCAGCACTTGAAGCCGATGGCCGTGGGAAAATCGTTTCCAGCCCTCGGGTAATCACGGCAGACCAAGTAAAGGCCTTGATCGAGCAGGGCACTGAGTTGCCATACCAAACGGCAACGTCCAGTGGCGCGACTGCCATCACTTTCCGCAAGGCCAACCTTAAGCTGGAAGTAACGCCTCAAATCACCCCTGAAGGCAGCATCATTCTCGATGTGGATGTCAACAAAGACAGCGTGGGTCAATCGACCGACTTCGGTTTTGCCATTGACACTAAGCACGTGCAAACACAGGTGCTGGTTGAAAACGGCGGTACGGTTGTCATTGGCGGCATCTTCTTGCAGCAAGAGCTCAACAATGAACAAAAAGTGCCTTGGCTGGGTGACATTCCCTACATGGGTGTCTTGTTCAGGAACAGCACGCGCCAATCCAAGCGTTCCGAACTGCTGATCTTCCTGACCCCCAAAGTGGTCTCCGAGAAGGGCGCTTTGCGCTGAGCGAGACCTTTGGATGCCGTGATTGCACTCGTGGGGCTGCCTGGCGGAGGTAAATCAACCGTCGGGCGGCAACTGGCCAAGCGAATCAAGGCTCGCTTCATCGATTCAGACGTGGTGCTGGAAGAGCGGATCGGCATGCCCATCCGCTTGTTTTTTGAGCAACATGGCGAGGCGCTTTTCCGCGACCATGAGGAAGCGGTCATTGATGAGTTGACGAGCCAGGCTGCGGGGGGAGCGGGATCGCCGCTGGTGATCGCCACGGGTGGTGGTGTGGTGCTGCGACCAGCCAACCGCCGACATCTCAAAGAGCGGGCGACCGTGATCTACCTGCGGTCAACACCTGAAGAGTTGTTTCGGCGCTTGAGGCATGACACGCAAAGGCCGCTACTGCAGGTCAAGGACCCGATGGCCAAATTGCGCGAGCTTTATGAGCAGCGGCACCCTCTTTATGAAGAAACCGCGCACCACTGCATTGACACCGGGCGCCCTTCGGTCGGGGCCCTGGTCAGCATGATCATGGTGCAGCTGGGGCTGGCGGAGTTGAGTCCGCCGGAGGCTTGATCCCTCAGCCCAGTTGAAGCTGTTGCAGGTACTGCTTGAGCCAAGGGCCTACTTGGCTGTGCTGCAAGCCCAGTTCGATGTTGGCCTCCAGGAAACCTTCCTTGCTGCCGCAGTCATAGCGCTTGCCCTGGTACTGGTAGGCAAAGACTTTTTCTCGGCGCAGCATGCCCGCGATGCCGTCGGTGAGCTGGATCTCATTGCCCACGCCCCGAGGTTGCGAGCGGATTTGCTCAAAAATGCCTGGTGTCAAGATGTAGCGACCGGCCACGCCCAGGCGTGAAGGCGCTTGATCAGGACTTGGCTTTTCAACGATGCGCGACACATCCATCAGGTGCGGGTTGACCTGGGTGCCCGCCACGATGCCGTAGCGCTTGGTCTGCTCTTGAGGAACTTCCTGCACAGCCAGGATGGACGAACGCCATTGCTCGAATTGCTCGACCATCTGGCGCAGCACGGGAGTGTCGCCCACCATCAAGTCGTCGGCCAGCAGCACCGCAAAGGGTTCGCCCCGCACCAGGCGCTCGCCGCACAGCACCGCGTGCCCCAGTCCCAGGCTTTTGGGTTGGCGCACGAAGACGCACTCCATGTCGGCAGGTTTGATGGACTGCACGACGTTCAGGAGCTCATGCTTGCCAGCTTGCTCCAGCTCATATTCCAGTTCAAACGCGGTGTCGAAATGGTCTTCGATCGGGCGTTTGTGCCGCCCGGTCACGAAGATCATCTCGCGGATGCCAGCCTCATAGGCTTCTTCCACCGCGTACTGGATCAGTGGTTTGTCCACCACGGGCAGCATTTCCTTGGGCTGCGCCTTGGTGGCGGGCAGGAACCGGGTGCCCAGTCCGGCGACCGGGAAAATGGCCTTGGTGATTTGCATTTCTTGGATTCCTCAGTGCAGCGCTCAATGTTGTCAGCCATGGAGCCTTTTGCACATGGATAGTTCCCTCACCCAGGGGATCACCCTAGTCGTTGGAACTGCTCACGCACTCTTTCCAGGGTGGCGGTGAAATCGGCCAGGCGTTGCTTTTCCTGTTCGACCACGGCGGCGGGCGCACGGGCCACGAAGCTTTCATTGCCCAATTTGCCGTGGACCTTGGCAATTTCGCCCTCCAGGCGCTGGATTTCCTTGTCCAGGCGTTTGCGCTCGGCTTCCAGGTCGATCTCGACATGGAGTGCCAGGCGGGTTTCGCCCTGAACCGCCACTGGGGCCAGGCTGGTCGCTTCCGTGAACGCGGCCTCGTCCAGCACCTTGACCTCGCTGAGCTTGGCCAGGGCCTTGATCAGCGGTGCGGCCTGGGTGACGAAGGCGGTGTCGCCCACGGTCAGCAAGGGCACTCGCTCGGCAGGTGACAGGCTCATTTCGCTGCGCAGGTTGCGGCAGGCACCTACCAGGGCCTTGAGCTTGGCCACCCAGGCGTCGGACTCGGGGTCGATGCGGCCAAGGTCGGGCTTGGGGTAGGGGGCCAGCACGATGGATTCGTCGGAGCCAGCGCTTTTGCGGCCCGCCACGGGGGCCACGGTTTGCCACAGCTCTTCGGTGATGAATGGCGTGATGGGGTGCATCAGGCGCAAGATGGTTTCCAGCACGCGAATCAAGGTGCGGCGTGTGGCGCGTTGTTGCGCCTCGTTGCCGGTGTCCTTGGCGGCGTTGAGTTGCGCCTTGGCGATCTCGATGTACCAGTCGCAGTACTCGTCCCAGACGAATTGGTAGAGTGCGGTGGCGACGTTGTCCAGGCGGAAGTCGGCGAAAGCTTGCTCGACGGTGGCTTCCAGGCGCTGCAACTCGCTGACGATCCAACGGTCGGCCGGGCTGAAGTCCAGGTAACCGTTGGCCGCGCACTGGCCGGGCTCGTGCTTGACGAGACCGCAGTCCTGGCCTTCGCAGTTCATCAGCACGAACTTGGTGGCGTTCCAGAGCTTGTTGCAAAAATTGCGGTAACCCTCGCAGCGCTTGCTGTCGAAGTTGATGCTGCGGCCCAGGCTGGCCAGGGCGGCGAAGGTGAAACGCAGGGCATCCGCGCCGTAGCCGGGAATGCCGTCCGGGAACTCCTTCTCGGTGTTCTTGCGGACCTTGGGCGCAGTTTCAGGCTTGCGCAGGCCGGTGGTGCGCTTGTCCAGCAAGGGCGCCAGCTCGATGCCGTCGATCAGGTCGACCGGGTCCAGCACATTGCCTTCGGATTTGGACATTTTCTGGCCCTGCGCATCGCGCACCAGGCCGTGGATGTAAACGTGCTTGAACGGCACCTTGCCGGTGAAGTGCTTGGTCATCATGATCATCCGGGCGACCCAGAAGAAGATGATGTCGTAGCCGGTGACCAGCACGCTGGAGGGCAGGAACAGGTCCTGTTCGACGGTCTTTTCAGGCCAGCCCAGGGTCGAGAAGGGCACCAGGGCCGATGAATACCAGGTGTCGAGCACGTCTTCGTCACGCGTGAGGCTGCCGGTATAGCCGGCGGCTGCGGCCTTGGCCTTGGCTTCGGCATCGGTGTGGGCGACGAAGATCTCGCCGTTGTTGCCGTACCAGGCCGGGATCTGGTGGCCCCACCACAGCTGGCGGCTGATGCACCAGTCCTGGATGTTGTTCATCCACTGGTTGTAGGTGTTGACCCACTGCTCGGGCACGAACTTGACCTCGCCGCTTTCGACGACGTCAATGGCCTTTTGAGCGATGCTCTGACCAGGCTGGCCATCGACCGAGGGGCCGGCCTTGTTCATGGCCACGAACCACTGGTTCGTCAGCATGGGCTCGATGATCTGGCCGGTGCGGGTGCAGCGCGGCACCATCAGCTTGTGCTTCTTGACTTCGACCAGCAGGCCTTGCGCTTCCAGATCGGCGACGATTTCCTTGCGGGCCACGAAGCGGTCCATGCCGCGGTAGGCGGCGGGGGCTTCGTCGTTCACCTTCGCGTCCAGCGTGAAGATGGTGATCATGGGCAGGCCGTGGCGCTGGCCGACCGCGTAGTCGTTGTTGTCGTGCGCAGGCGTGACCTTGACCACGCCGGTGCCGAAGTCCTTGTCGACGTAGTCGTCGGCGATGATGGGCACCAGGCGGCCGCTCAGCGGCAGCTTGACGTTCTTGCCGATCAGGGCCTGGTAGCGCTCGTCCTCGGGGTGCACCATGACGGCGGTGTCGCCCAGCATGGTCTCAGGGCGGGTGGTGGCCACCACCAGCGAGGTGCTGCCATCTTCCAGTGGATAGCGGATGTGCCACATCGAGCCTTCTTCTTCCTCGCTTTCAACTTCGAGGTCGGACACGGCGGACTTAAGCACCGGGTCCCAGTTGACCAGGCGCTTGCCCCGGTAGATCAGCCCCTGCTCGAACAGCGTGACGAAGGTTTGCGTGACGATCTTGGACAGCTTCTCGTCCATGGTGAAGTATTCGTGCTCCCAGCTGACGCTGGCGCCCATGCGGCGCATCTGGCGCGTGATGGTGGTGCCGCTTTCTTCCTTCCATTCCCAGATGCGGGCGACGAAGTTCTTGCGGCCCAGCAGGTGGCGGGTCAGCTTTTGCTCTTGCAACTGGCGCTCCACCACGATCTGGGTGGCGATGCCGGCGTGGTCGGTGCCGGGCACCCACAGCGTGTTGTGCCCCAGCATGCGGTGGTAACGCGTCAACGAGTCCATGATGGTCTGGTTGAAGGCGTGGCCCATGTGCAGCGTGCCGGTCACATTGGGCGGCGGCAGCTGGATCGAGAACGAAGGCTTGCTCGGATCCAGGGTGGGCGTGTACAGGCCGCGTTGCTCCCACAGCGGGCCCCATTGGGCTTCAATCGGAGCGGGGTCGAAGGATTTGGCAAGTTCGGTCATGGTGGGAGTGTGCTGTGCGCGGAAAAGCCCGGCGGTCTTGGCATTGCCCCGATTTTAGTTGGGCGGGCGGCTTTTTCAGCGGGCAAGCCAATTGCTGGTAAATCCTGCGCTGGATCAAGGTCATTGCTGCCCCGCGCGGTCCATCGGCTTGTAAGCGGCGCTCAATGGTCCTACGATGGAATCAATGGCTGAATGGCTGAAACTCAGAAGGAGTTCAAATGTACGAGCACTTACTGGTACCGGTGGATGACAGCGAGCTGTCCGACAAGGCGATTGAAACCAGCGTGGGCTTGGCCAAACTGCTGGGCGCGTCGATCACCGGCTTCACCGTCGAGCCACCCTTGCCGCCCATGGTGATGGAGCAGGTGGCCATCGCTTACACGGCGGCCACCATCCAGGACCACCAGGCCAGTCGCGAGGCACATGCCCGCAAGGTGCTGAAGCGCTTCGCGGACCGGGCGGTGGAGGCGGGCGTTCACTTTGACGGCCAGTTCATGGTGACCGAAGGCATCCAGCAAGCCATCGTGGATTTGGCCGAGCGGCAGAAATGCGATTTGATCGTGATGGCTTCCCATGGGCGCCATGGCTTCGATGCGCTGATCCACGGGTCGCTGACCAAGAGCGTGTTGTCTCACAGCAAGCTGCCCTTGCTGATCATCCATTGATCAATTGATTGATTAACTCCAGGAGAAAGCAATGTCCGAACTGAGCGCTGCCCAAAAAGACAAATTGATGGCCGACCTGAAAGCGGTGCTGGTCGACGCCGAAGCCTTGTTGGCTGCCACGGCCCACGACGCGAGTGCGGGTGTGGTCGAGTTGCGCGCCAAGGCGCAAGCCACCTTGGCACGGGCCAAGGATGGGTTGCTGGATGCCCAGGGCGCGGTGATCGACAAGGCCAAGGCCGCGGCCAAAGCCACGGACGGTTATGTCCATGAAAACCCATGGAAGTCGGTGGGTGTGGCGGCGGGGGTGGGTTTGCTGCTGGGCATGCTGATTGGTCGGCGCTGACCTGGCCTGGGGACGGGCCTGATGGCTGCTGAATCGACCACGCCTTCAGCCGGTGGTTTGCTGTCGTCCTTGCGAGGTTTGCTGGCCACCTTGTTGGCCATTTTTCAAACCCGGCTGGAGCTGTTGGCCACCGAGTTGGAAGAAGAGAAACTGCGCCTGCTCAAGGTGTTGGCGTGGGGCGCGGTGGCGCTGTTGCTGGGTGGCATGGGCCTGCTGTTCGTGGCGGCCTTCATCACGGTCTTGTTTTGGGATGAGCACCGCTTGCTGGCGCTGGGCTTGATGGGGGTGTTTTTCATCCTGGCTTGCGCGTTGGCGATGTGGCGCGCGAACGCCCATTGGCAGGCCTCAACGGGTTTGCTGAGTGCCACCTTGGCCGAGCTGGACCAGGATCGACAAGCGCTGATGTCGCCCGGGCAGGTCAAGCCGCAGGATGCTGAGGCGCCATGACCGCGCCACGTCTGCACCAGCTGGCGCTCAAGAAACAGCTTTTGCAGCAGCGCAGTGAGGCGTTGCGCAACAGCTTGGCGCTTCAATCTTCCACCACTTTGGCCCCGGCTTTTGGGGTGGTGGACCGTGTCCACCAAGGCGGACGTTGGCTGGCGGCGCACCCGGCCTGGGTGGCGGGTGCGGCGGGTCTGGTGGCCTGGTGGTTGTTTCGGCGGCGCCCCAAAGTCCCATCCAAAGGGACATGGGCCTGGGGCAGCCGGGTGTGGTGGCTTTGGCGGACCTGGCGCCAACTTCAGCCGTTGTTGGTGGGCAAGGCAAACACATAGCTGGCGGCGCAGATCGCCAGCAGCATGAGGGTGGCCACCAGGCTCCAGCGCCAGCTCTGACGGTTCTTCGCGAAGGATGCAGCGGGCGTGAGGTTCTGCTGTGCTTGCCAGGCATCCCAGGCCAGGCGGTCTGCTGCTCGCAAAGTGCCACCGCCCGGCAATTGGATGATGCACGCCCCCGGCTCATCCGTTTGATCGGGCCATTGCACCTGGTGGATGGGAATTTGCCGCAAGATGCCGTGGCCGGCCAACTCAAGCATGCCTTGGGATACCCAGATGCTCACGGCTTGGGCCTGGTCGCTTCGGCCATCGTGGTAGTCCACGGTCAATCGGGTGGGGTCGGTGTGGGGCGTGTTCATGGGTGGGCAACCCAGGCTTGAGCCATGAATGCAGACGAGCCCGAAAGCAGTGATGCTCCAGGCGAGAAGGTGGCCGACATGTTATTTCCCTGAGCTGTGGCGGATGCCGCCTACAATTTTTAGATGATTTCAAATTCGTCTGACCCAGGATTCTTTCCCCAAACCGGCCCTCAGGGCAATTCCCCCTTGTTGGTGGGTCTCAACGCCGAGCAACTGGCGGCCGTGACCGCGCCTCCCGGACCACTGCTGATTCTGGCGGGGGCCGGCTCGGGCAAGACGCGGGTGCTGACCACGCGCATCGCCTGGTTGATGCAAACCGGGCAGGTGTCGCCCGCTGGCGTCCTGGCCGTGACCTTCACCAACAAAGCCGCCAAGGAAATGCTGACGCGCTTGTCGGCGATGCTGCCCATCAACACGCGGGGTCTGTGGATTGGCACCTTCCACGGGCTGTGCAATCGCTTCCTGCGGGCGCACCACAAATTGGCGGGTTTGCCGCAATCTTTCCAGATCCTGGACACGCAAGACCAGCTGTCGGCCGTCAAGCGCATCATCAAGGGGCTGAAGTTCGACGAAGAGAAGTGCATCCCCAAGCAGACCAGCTACTTCATCGCCAACGCGAAGGACGATGGCAAACGCCCCAAGGACATCACGCCGCGCGATGAGGTGGGGCGCATGCAACTGGAGGTCTACCAGGCCTATGAGGATCAATGCCAGCGCGAGGGCGTGGTCGACTTCGCCGAGCTGATGCTGCGCACGTATGAACTGATGCGCGACCACGGCGAGTTGCGCGACCATTACCAGCGCCGCTTCAAGCACATCCTGGTCGATGAGTTCCAGGACACCAACCGCTTGCAGTACGCCTGGTTGAAGATGTTCGCCGGACGGCCTGAAGAGACGGGCAACAGCGTGTTCGCGGTGGGCGATGACGACCAGAGCATCTACGCTTTCCGGGGTGCGCAGGTGGGCAACATGGCGGACTTCGAGCGCGAGTTCCGCGTGCCTCGGGTCATCAAGCTGGAGCAGAACTACCGCAGCTTCGGGCACATCCTGGACGCGGCCAACAAGCTGATCTCAACCAACACGCGCCGCCTGGGCAAGAACCTGCGCACGGATGCTGGCGTGGGCGAACCCATTCGCATCTACGAGGCCAGCAGCGACTATGCCGAAGCCCAGTGGCTGGTGGACGAAGCCCGACTGATGGTGCGAGAAGGCCATGCCTTGAAAGAGCTCGCGGTGCTGTACCGCAGCAATGCGCAATCACGCGTGATCGAGTCGGCGTTGTTCAATGCCAGCGTTCCTTACAAGGTGTACGGCGGCCTGCGCTTTTTTGAGCGTGCTGAAGTCAAGCACGCGCTGGCCTACCTGCGTTTGTTGGAGAACCCGAACGACGACACCAGCTACCTGCGCGTGGTCAACTTCCCGGCGCGCGGCATTGGCGCGCGCACGCTGGAGGTGCTGCAGGACACCGCTCGTGGCAGTGCCCGCAGCCTGTGGCAAAGCGTGACGGCGGTGCCGGGCAAGGCGGGGGGCAATCTGCAAGCCTTCAACGCCTTGATCGATGCCATGCGTGCCGCGACCCAAGGGCTGACTTTGCGCGAGATCATCGAACACGTGGTCGAGGCCAGCGGCTTGGCAGATTTCTATCGGCTGGAGAAAGAAGGTCAGGAGCGCCTGGAGAATCTGGCCGAACTGGTGAATGCCGCCGAAGCCTTCGTGACGCTGGAAGGCTTTGGCAAGGACGCTGTGGGTTTGCCGGTGGACGAGTTGCCCGGCACGATTGCCGAGGGCTTGCCCCGCGCCGTGGCATTGGTCGAGACCTTGCCCGATGCCGAGACCGGCGAGATCATCTCGCCCCTGGTCGCTTTCCTGACCCACGCGGCCTTGGAGGCGGGTGACAACCAGGCGCAAGCGGGGCAGGATGCGGTGCAGTTGATGAGCATCCACGCGGCCAAGGGCCTGGAGTTCGACAGCGTGTTCATCACGGGCCTGGAAGAGGGCTTGTTCCCGCACGAGAACTCGATGACCGACACAGACGGCCTGGAAGAAGAGCGCCGCCTGATGTACGTGGCCATCACGCGCGCTCGAAGGCGCTTGCACATCAGCTTCAGCCAGACGCGCATGCTGCATGGCCAGACCCGCTACAACATCAAGAGCCGTTTCCTGGATGAGTTGCCGGAAGAATCCTTGAAGTGGCTGACGCCGCGCAACCAGGGCTTTGGTTCCGGCTATGCCAAGTCATACCAGGAGGCCTGGAGCAGTGGCAAGGGCATGGGGTCGGTGGTGGGCGCGGGCGCGCAGCCTTATCGATCTGGTGGCAGCTACTACGGCGCCAAGAAGGAAGACGACTTCAAGGACCTGACCGCACCTTTGCCCAACAAGATGGCCCAAGCCAAGAGCGAGGGCGGCTTCCGGTCAGGCCAGAGCGTGTTCCACAACAAGTTTGGCGAAGGCGTGGTGCTGACCCTGGAAGGCAATGGTGCCGATGCCCGGGTTCAGGTCAACTTTGGCCGCCATGGCACCAAGTGGTTGATGCTGAGCATGGCCAAGCTGACCCCGATCGAGTGACCGAAGAAGGCCTCAGACCAGGCCGTTGCGGATGGCGTAGACCGTGAGCTCGGAGTTGTTGGCCAGGCCCAGCTTCTCCAGCACGCGGGCGCGGTAGACGCTGACAGTCTTGGGGCTGAGCAGCAATTGCTCGGCGATGTCCGACAGCTTCTTGCCCGAGGCGATCATCACCAGGGTTTGCAGCTCGCGGTCAGACAGTTTTTGATGCGCGTCTTCAGGCGCGGGCGTGGTCAGGTTGTCGACCAGCATCTGCGCCATCTCGGGCGTCACGTATTTCTTGCCCTGCGACACGGTGCGCACGGCGGCCACGATCTGGGCGGCGTCGCTGCCCTTGTTGAGGTAGCCCGCAGCACCGGCCTTCAGGGCACGCATGGCGTACTGGTCTTCGGGGTACATGGACACGACCAGCACCTTCAAGGTGGTGCCTTCTTCCTTCAGCACATGCAGCACGTCCAGGCCGCTGCGGCCGGGCAGGTTGATGTCCAGCACCAGCACATCGCAGGACTTCGAGCGCAGCAATTCGCGCAGTTCGCCATAGTCGCCCGCCTCGCCAACGACGTCGATGTCGTCTGCATCGGCCAGCGTGTCGCGGATGCCTCGACGGATCAAGGCGTGGTCGTCACACAGAATCACTTTGATCATTGGGTACCCCATGCGGTGGGGTCGTCAGGGTCGCCTTCGGTACCGACGGTATCGATGCTCAATTCTGGCGCAATTGCATCCAGGAAACCGTTTTCGGGGCCAGACAAGGGGACGGACAGAATCAAGGTTGTGCCATTGGCACCACTGCTGATGTCCACCCAGCCACCCACGGTTTCGGCGCGCTCGTGCAGACCTCGGATGCCGAAGGACTTGGCCTTGGCCAGGTCGTCGGGGCTCAAGCCTCGGCCGTTGTCGCTCACTTCCAGCGACAGCACGCCGCCGGCCTGGGCCAGGTCCACACTGACGCGGCTGGCTTGCGCGTGTTTGGACACGTTGGTGAGCGACTCCTGTGCGAAGCGGTAAGCCACCAGCGGCACGCCAGCCGACAGCACCATCTGTTCATGGCTGGTGCGAAATTCGGTGGCGATGCCGGTGCGCTTGGCGAACCGGTCGCTCATCCACTGCAGGGCGGCCACCAGGCCTTGCTCAAGGATGGCGGGCCGCAGGTTGTGCATGATGCGCTGCGTGGCCTCGTGGGCCATGGTGACGGCCTCCATGGCCTGCTGGGCGTGCTCGGCGATGTCGGGCGTGGTGGCATGCCGCGCGATCCAGGCGAGGTCGAACTTGACGGCGGTGAGCGCGCCGCCCACGTCGTCATGGATTTCGCGGGCAATGGCCGCGCGTTCCTGCTCGATGGTGGTCTGCAAATGCTGGGCGAGTTCGCGGATTTGCTGGCGTGAGCGGGTCAGGGCCAGGTCGGCGTACTGTTTCGCGATGCGGGTGCGGTTGGCCTCGATGGCCAGCAGCGCGGCCGGGGCCAGGCGCGCCAGGTTGCTTTTGAGCAGGTAGTCGTTGGCGCCGTTGCGCATCGCTTGCACAGCGATGTCTTCGCCGATTTCGCCAGATACCAGGATGAAGGGCACCAGCTTGCCCAGCGAGCGCACCTTGTCCAGGGCGGCCAGGCCAGAGTAGCCGGGCAGGTTGTAGTCGGACAGGATCAAGTCCCATTCCTGTTCCAGGGCTTCGGACAGGCTGGCCTCGTTTTCGACGCGCAAAACCTCGGCCAGGATGCCGCCCCGGCGCAGGTGAATCATCACCAGGTCATGGTCGGGCTCGCTGTCTTCCAGGTGCAGGACCCTGAGGCGAACGGGCGATTCGCTGGTCGCGTGGGCGGGTGCCGCAGGCGGCCGTGGAAAGGAAGGGGGCGTGAAATGGTCGGACACAGGGGGCCTTCAATCCTTCGATTTGCGCCAAGTTTTCCCGCGTCATTGTGACTACTCGGCGGCCGAATAAGTGAAAAATTCTAACAATCGCGCAAGTCCCGCGCATTTCCTGCCGATATAGGGAATGACCTCGGTGCGACATGCGCACCGACATGCCAGTCCCGCAGTTTGGGGCCCCGAAACCAGGTTCAGTGGAGTCACGGATGCTGACCAACGAAGAAGGCGAAGTGAGCGCCCCACCCGCAGAGATGTCTCTGTTGGCCGCGGCTGCTTTGCAAGACCACCTGATGACGGCGGCCAATGACCTGGAGCGGCTTCAGCGTTTGCTGGACGATGCCTGCGGCGCCCTGATCGACGGCTTTCACGGCGCGGCCAGCCAATTGGGCGCAGTGATCGACCAGGGCGGCAAAGAGCTGCCCCCGGCCTTGCAGGAAACCCTGCAGACGCTTTACCGCACGGTGACAGCGCTGCAATTCCAGGACATGGCCACTCAATTGATCGTTCACACCAACCGGCGCCTTCGCAGTTGCGCCGACCAGATTGCCAGGGATGCCATGGGCGATGACCCCGATGGTGAAGCGATCGTGGACGAAGGCCCCCTCAAACCCAATCCCGTGACCCAGGACGAAATGGACGCTGGGTCTGTGGAGTTGTTCTAAAGATTCTGTCTCATCTGCCGAAATACCGATCGTCGTTGATTGGCTTTTTTGGCCCCCTGACCTGTTTTGTTTTTATTCAAGCCCCCCCGGAGAGCGACATGCATTCAATCCTTGCCGTCGACGATTCAGCCTCAATGCGGCAGATGGTTTCTTTCACGCTCAAGAGCGCCGGTTACAACGTCATCGAAGCCGTTGACGGCCAGGACGCCTGGGAAAAAGCGGGGGGCCGCAGTTTTGACCTCGTGCTGACCGACCAGAACATGCCCCGCATGGATGGCATCAGCCTGACCAAGAAGTTGCGCGAGAACCCGCAGTTCAAGGCCACGCCCATCCTGATCCTGACGACCGAGTCCAGCGACCAGATGAAGATGGCCGGGCGTTCGGCAGGTGCCACGGGCTGGCTGGTCAAGCCTTTTGACCCCAACAAATTGCTGGAAGTCATCAAGAAGGTGATTCGCTGAGGCGAGTCGGCCAAGCATTGATTGACGCAGTGATCACGCACAAGACATTCAGGAGCCGGACATGGCAGAGATGAACACCGACAACAGCCAATCCGCAGGGATTGACCTTAGCCAGTTTTACCAAGTCTTCTTTGAAGAAGCCGGTGAGAACCTGGACAACATGGAGCAGCTCCTGCTCGGCCTGGACATCACCCAGGCGGATGACGAAGAACTGAACGCCATCTTCCGCTGCGCGCATTCGATCAAGGGCGGCGCGGCCACCTTTGGCTTCAGCGATGTGGCCGAGTTGACCCACCAGATGGAGACGCTGCTGGACAAGCTGCGCCGCCACGAGCTGGCTCCCAATGCGAGCATGGTGGATGTGCTGCTGGCCTCGGGCGATGCGCTCAAGGCCCAGTTGGCGCGCCACCAGGGCAATGGTGGGGATGCGATCGACACCACTGAATTGCTGTTCAACGTTCGTGCGCTGGTGGCTGGCGAGGCGCCCGTGGCCATCGCGGCCGCGCCGGTCGTGGCCGCGCAGCCCGCCGCGTCCGTGGCCGCAGCACCCGCCGCCAAGGGCAAGCGCCTGGTCGAGCTGCGCGTCGGACCTTTGAGCAATCTGGCTCAGGCCGATGAACTGCGCGATCTGTTCAAGGAAATCGAAGGCCTGGGCACGATCGAAGATCTGCCCAGCCTGCCCGACCAGGCCAACACCCGCCGCTTCAAGTTGGAGACGGCGTCGGCCGAGTCGGACCTCCTGGACCTGTTCACCTTCCACGTGTCGCGCGAAGAAGTTGTCTTCCTGCCCTGGAGTGAAGGTGGTGTGGAGGTTGATCCTGACAAAGGCCTGTTCGAGGGAGGCCCTGCGGCCGCTCACGAAGAGCCTGGCTACGGATTTTTTGACAATGCACCTGGCGCCCCCACAGGCCGCGCCGTGGCGGTGTCTGCCGCTTCTGCCGAGGTGGCGACTGCATCTTCAGCGGCGGCCAAGCCCGCTGCCAAAGCCGACAAGCCTGCCGCCGGTGGCCTGGAGTCCTCCACCATCCGCGTGTCGGTCGAGAAGGTCGATCAACTCATCAACCTGGTTGGCGAGCTGGTGATCACGCAAGCCATGCTGGCGCAAAACAGCCGTGGCCTGGACCCGGTGCTCTACCAGCAACTGGTCAGCGGCCTGACCGACCTGGACCGCAATACCCGCGATTTGCAGGAAGCAGTCATGTCGATCCGGATGATTCCGATGTCGACTGTGTTCAGCCGCTTCCCGCGCATGCTGCGCGACCTGGCCAACAAGCTGGGCAAGAAGGTCGAGCTGGTCATGCAAGGTGAATCCACCGAGCTGGACAAGGGCCTGGTCGAGAAGATCACCGACCCCCTGACCCACCTGGTGCGCAACTCCTGCGACCACGGCGTGGAAATGCCCGCCGACCGCATCGCCAAGGGCAAGCCGGAAGTGGGCACCATCACCCTGGCCGCATCGCACCAAGGCGGCTCGATCGTCATTGAAGTTCGTGACGATGGCCGTGGCCTGAACCGCGAAAAACTGATCAGCAAGGCGCGCGAGAAAGGCATCGACGCGCCGGACACCATGTCCGACAGCGACTGCTGGAACCTCATCTTTGCGCCAGGCTTCTCAACCGCCGACGAAGTCACCGACGTGTCGGGCCGAGGCGTGGGCATGGACGTGGTCAAGCGCAACATCACCTCGCTGGGGGGCACGGTGGAGATCGACTCCGCCGAAGGCTACGGCATGCGCGTCTCGGTGCGTCTGCCGCTGACCCTGGCCATCATGGACGGCATGAGCGTGGGCGTGGGCGAAGAGGTCTACATCCTGCCGCTGTCGTCGGTGGTGGAAAGCTTCCAGGTCAACGAAGAGATGGTCAAGACCATCGGCGGCTCGGGTCGCGTGGTCGAGGTGCGCGAGGAGTACATGCCGGTGATCGAGCTGGAGAAGGTCTTTGGCGTGCCGCGATTCGACTGGGAACACACCAGCGGGATCATGGTCGTGGTGGAAGCCGAAGGCGGGCGCGTGGCGCTGCTGGTGGACGAACTGCTGGGCCAACAGCAAGTGGTCGTCAAGAACCTGGAAAGCAACTACCGCAAAGTCAATGATGTCTCGGGGGCCACCATCATGGGTGATGGCCGCGTGGCGTTGATTCTGGACGTGGGCAGCCTGGTGCGTCGTTCGCGCCATTGATCCGACTCACCCGCAAGCAATAGATACCTTGGAGAACAAGCCATGGGCATGATGGAAAAACTGGACCTGCAGACCGACCTGGCGCGCGAGTACCTGACCTTTCGACTGGGCGATGAAGAGTACGGCATCGACATCCTGAAGGTGCAAGAGATCCGCGGTTACGAGAACCCGACCCGCATCGCCAATGCATCGCACTTCCTCAAGGGCGTTGTCAACCTGCGGGGCACGATTGTCCCTATCGTTGACCTGCGTTTGCGCTTTGGCTGTGCCTCGGCGGAGTACAACGCTTTCACGGTGTCCATCGTCTTGCACATCGGGCACCGCACCATCGGCACGGTGGTCGACTCCGTGAGCGACGTGATGGAGATCCCGGCCGAGTCTGTCAGGCCCGCGCCCGAGATGCATTCGGCCATCGACGCTGGCTTCATCCGTGGGTTGGCCCAGGTGGGTGAGCGCATGGTGATCCTGCTGGACATCGAAGGTCTGTTGATGAGTCCGGACATGGGCTTGGCCGACTGACCGGAACTTGTGTTTCCCCTCTTTTCAACATTGATTGGACGCTGACATGAAAACCAAACTCGCGCTGATGTTGTCTCTGGCCCTGTCGGTGGGGGCGTCCAGCGTCCTGGCCGCTGAAGGTGGTGCCACCAAGGATGAGGCGGTGGCGATGGTCAAGAAGGGCGTGGCCCACGTCAAATCGGCTGGCAAGGACAAGGCCTATGCCGACATCAGCGACAAGGCCAACGCCGAGTTCCACCACCAGGACCTGTACCTCACGGTCTACCAGCTGGATGGCACGGTCAAGGCGCACGGCGCCAACACCAAGATGATCGGCAAGAACCTGATCGAGCTGAAAGACATCGACGGCAAGGCCTTCGTGAAGGAGCGCATGGACCTGGCCAAGGCCAACGCCACCTTCTGGCAGGACTACAAGTTCACCAACCCCGAGACCAAGAAAATCGAGCCCAAGAGCATGTATTGCGAGAAGCTCGAAGACACCGTGGTTTGCGGCGGCATCTATAAATAACGGCGCTTTCCCTCACTCGGCGTCTGAGTTGGGCGCAGGAATCTAGTATGAAACTGCGTACCAAATTGATGGCGGCGCCGGTCTTGGCCAGCATCGTCTTGTTCCTGGCTTTGCTGGGCTTTGTGTGGGTGCTGTCCAACGACCGGGAGAGCAGCCAACGCACGCACGACAGCAGCCTGCAGCAGCAGTTGGCCATCGTGGGTGTGGCGGGCAAGCTGTCCGATGTCCATGTGTCGCTGTACCGCACGATTGCGTTGATTGCCTCGCTCAGCGAGGACGAAGTCAAACAGCGTCGGCAGGGGCTGCCTGTGGCGGTGGCGGCCATTCAAAAAGCGGTGGCCAGCAGCTTCACGGCCGGTGAGCTGAGCGCTGAATCGGCCAAGGCTTTCGAGCAATCCCTGACGGACTACGTCAAGGCGGCCGACAACGCCATTGACCTGTCCACCATGGACCCCAACACCGGCGTGGCCGCCTTGCAAACCGCCGACGGCTACTTCAAGAAGTCGGCCGAGCAAATGTCTGCGCTGGTCACTCGGGTGCAAAAGAATGCGGAAGGCCAGGTTGTGGCGCTGGAGGCCAAATCCCGCGCCACCCAGATCGTGATCGCGACCGTGGCCGCTCTGGCTGGCCTGTGCTCCTTGCTGGTGGCGTGGAGCAGCCAGGGCCGCGTGGTCCGTGATCTGCAAATGGCCGTGAAGGCCGCCGACGAAGTGGCCGAAGGGCGCTTCGACCTGGTGCTGGAAAGCCGCAACGACGACGAGATCGGCCAGTTGCTCAAGGCGCTGGGCCGCATGGTGACGCAGCTGTCGCACTCCATCAACACGGTTCGCCTGGCCGCCAACTCCATTGGCACGGCGTCCAGCGAAATTGCCGCGGGCAACCAGGACCTCAGCCAGCGCACCGAGAACACGGCGTCCAGCTTGCAGGAAACCGCATCGTCCATGGCCCAGTTGACCACCACCGTGCGTCACACGGCCGAGTCGGCTCGGTCGGCGGATTCGCTGGCCAACGCGGCGGCAGATTCCGCGCGTCGGGGCGGCGATGTGATGTCCCAGGTCGTGTCCAACATGGCCGAGATCGACACCGCCTCCCGCAAGATCAACGAGATCATCAGTGTGATCGATGGCATCGCTTTCCAGACCAATATCCTGGCCTTGAACGCAGCCGTTGAAGCCGCGCGGGCTGGTGAGCAAGGCCGTGGCTTTGCGGTGGTGGCCAGCGAGGTGCGCTCGCTGGCGCAACGCAGTGCCGGCGCTGCGCGCGAGATCAAGACCTTGATCGGCGCTTCGTCCGAGCGCGTTGAAACCGGTGCGCGTCTGGTGAACGAGGCGGGCAAGTCCATGCAGGACATCGTCGAGGGCGTTCAGCGCGTCACGCAAATCATTGGCGAGATCACGCTGGCGGCCGAGCAGGAATCGCTGGGCATCACGCAGGTCAGCACGGCGGTGACACAGTTGGACCAGATGACCCAGCAGAACGCGGCCCTGGTCGAGCAGTCGGCCGCCGCCGCTGAAAGCCTCAAATCGCAGTCGCACACTTTGACCGAGGTGGTCAGCCAGTTTCGCCTGGCGCAAAACTGATCGGTCGTCCGGCATCTGCTGGCCGAAATCGGCATTAGTGCCGCGCGCATCACCCCTGCTTACAGGGGGGCCTGCAACACTGGGACCATGCGACGGTGATGAGGTGCAGCATGGTCAAGATGATCTCGATGAGCGTGGTGGGTTTGGTGTTGTGGTGCAGCCAGGCCTTGGCCGCCAGCACGCCGCAGCCGGGTGATTCCGAACCGGCCTTGAGCCAGGCCCTGGCCGAAGCCACCTGGCCCGCCGACATCACCCAACTCGCCACGAGCTACCTGGAACGCTATCCATTGGCCGCAGGGGCCGCCACAGCGCGCCGCCTGAAGGACCAGGCGGCCAAACCCGAGGCCGTGCTGGCCCGCACCGATGTTCGCCTGTACCGCCGTGCTTTCGCCTTGGCCGAATCAAAGCCCGAACTGGCGCCAGACATCCACCGTGCTGCCTTGGGTGATCACGCGGCGGCCATGCGCATGTCGCAGGCCCATCAGCGTGGTGAACGCGGCGCGGCCAAGGATGAGCGTTTGGTGCTGGGTTGGTTGCAATACGCCGCCGTGTTGGGCAACGACCAGGCTGCCTATGATCTGGCGGTGTACTTCCGTCGGCAAGATCAGCCCGCCGTGGCTTCGCAATACGAGGCCATGGCCGTGGCCTTGAACCACCCCTTTCCCACCGAGCTGAATCACATTCGCAAGTGAGCCAGGTTGTGTCGGCTGTTCAGTTCAGCGCGGCCTGGATGGCGATGTCCAGGGCCTTCAATTCGGCGCGCATGCCGTCCCAATGGCTTGAAGCCACCTCGCGTTGAGTCGATCCCCAGATGGGTTGAGGGAAATGCTTGTCATCGGCAAAGCGCGCGATGACATGCCAATGCAGGTGCGGCACCACATTGCCCAGGCTGGCCAGATTCACCTTGGTGGGGTGCAGGTGCTCGCGCACCAGCGATTCCACTTTGGCCAATGCTTCCATCAGGTAGACCCGGTCAGCCGTTGGCAAGTCGGTGAACTCGGCCGCGTGGTCGTTCCAGATCACCCGGTAAAAGCCGGGGTAGTCCAAGTCCAGCACGCGGATCACCCGAAGCTTCAGATTGCGCATGACCAGGAAACCCCCGTCGGTCACGCACAACTCGCAGCCCGGTTGGCGGGTGGTGTCCAACTGCCCCATGTCAGACCAGCACGCGCTCGATGCCACCATCGTTGGCGCGCTTGACGTAGTCGGGCATCCAGTTCTCGCCCAGGATCTGGCGCGCCATCTCGACCACGATGTAGTCGGCCTCAAGCAGGCCGTTCTGCAGGTCGTCTTCGTAGCGGCTCAGGCCTTGCAGGCAACTGGGGCAGGAGGTCAGGATCTTGACGTTTTCCTTGGCGCCGACCTTGCCTTCGGCGCGCAGTTGTGCTTCGCCCTTGAGGATCTCTTCTTCCTTGCGGAAGCGGATCTGCGTGGAGATGTCGGGCCGAGTGACGCCCAGGGTGCCTGACTCGCCGCAGCAGCGCTTGGACTCGAGCACGTTGTTGCCGACCAGTGCCTTCACCGTCTTCATCGGCTCTTGCAGCTTCATGGGGCTGTGGCAAGGGTCGTGGTACAGGTACGAGTTCTTGCCAGCCAGGGTGATGCCCTTTTCCAGCAGGTACTCGTGGATGTCGATGATGCGGCAGCCGGGGAAGATCTTGTCGAACTGGTAGCCCTGCAACTGGTCGTAGCAGGTGCCGCAACTCACCACCACCGTCTTGATGTCCAGGTAGTTCAACGTGTTGGCCACGCGGTGGAACAGCACCCGGTTGTCGGTGATCATCTTCTCGGCCTTGTCGAACTGGCCCGAGCCGCGTTGCGGATAGCCGCAGCACAGGTAGCCCGGGGGCAGCACGGTCTGCACGCCGGCATGCCACAGCATGGCTTGCGTGGCCAAGCCCACCTGGCTGAACAAACGCTCCGAGCCGCAGCCCGGGAAGTAGAAGACCGCCTCGGTGTCCGCCGCCTGCTTGGGGTTGCGGATGATGGGGACGTAGTCCTTGTCCTCGATGTCGAGCAAAGCGCGCGCAGTTTTCTTGGGCAGGCCACCCGGCAACTTCTTGTTGATGAAGTGGATGATCTGCTCTTTGATCGGTGCCGAGCCGACCGATGCTGGCGGTGCGCTGGTCTGCTTGCGGGCCACCACCTTCATCACGTCGTGGGCCACGCGCTGCGCCTTCATCCCCACGCCCACCATGGCCGAGCGGGCCAGCTTGATGGTCTCGGGGTTGGTGGCGTTGAGCATGAACATGGCCGCGGCATTGCCGGGCCGGAAGCTCTTCTTGCCCATCTTGCGCAGCAGGTTGCGCATGTTCATCGACACGTCACCGAAATCGATGTTGACCGGGCAGGGCGACAGGCACTTGTGGCAGACCGTGCAGTGGTCGGCCACGTCCTCGAACTCTTCCCAGTGCTTGATGGACACGCCACGGCGCGTCTGCTCTTCATACAGGAAGGCCTCGACCAGCAATGAGGTGGCCAGGATCTTGTTGCGCGGGCTGTAGAGCAAGTTGGCGCGCGGCACGTGGGTGGCGCACACCGGTTTGCACTTGCCGCAGCGCAGGCAATCCTTGACGGAGGTGGCGATCTCGCCAATGTCCGACTGCTGCATGATCAGGGATTCGTGCCCCATCAGGCCAAAGCTGGGCGTGTAGGCCTCGCTCAGGTCGGCGTTGTGCACGTCGTCGCCCAGGCCCTTCAAGGCGGCGCCACGGAGCAGCTTGCCCTTGTTGAAGCGGCCTTGCGGATCAACACGCGCCTTGTAGGCGGTGAAGTCGGCCATTTCCTCGTCACTGAGGAATTCCAGCTTGGTGATGCCGATGCCATGCTCGCCCGAGATCACTCCATCCAGCGAACGCGCCAGCTTCATGATGCGGGCCACGGCTTCGTGCGCCGTCTGCAGCATCTCGTAGTTGTCGCTGTTGACCGGCAGGTTGGTGTGCACATTGCCGTCACCGGCGTGCATGTGCAGGGCCGCCCACACGCGGCCACGAAGCACTTCCTTGTGGATGCGCTTGGCCTCGGCCAGGATGGGCTCCATCGCCGAGCCGCTGAAGATCTTGGCGAACTCGTCGCGCAGCTCGCGCTTCCAGCTCACGCGGATCGACCAGGTCTGCAGCAGGTTGAACACCGTGTCGCCGTCTTGCGGGGCGTAAGTGCCGTTGCGGTGCTGTTCGTAGCCCAGGGCCACGAGTTGATCACCGACATCAGCCAAAGGCGCGTCAATGCGCTCGTGCAGGAACTGCCACTTGGCCTGCGTTTTTTCCAGCAGGGCCAGGGCACGCTGCACGCGTTCTTCCAATTGCTCGGGGCTGGGCAACTCGCTGGTGTCTTCGACCTTGCCCAAAGGCAGGTTGCCGTTGGACATGAAGGCCTTGAGCTTGTCGATCAGGGCCAGCTTGTTGCGCAGGCTGAGTTCGATGTTGATGCGCTCGATGCCCAGCGTGTACTCGCCCATGCGCGGCAGCGGGATCACGACGTCTTCGTTCACCTTGAAGGCGTTGGTGTGCTTGGCAATGGCGGCGGTGCGCTTGCGGTCGGCCCAGAACTTCTTGCGCGCATCTGAGCTCACGGCGACGAAGCCTTCGCCGCTGCGGCCATTGGCAAAGCGGATGACCTGGCTGGTGGCCAGGGCCACGCGGTTCTCGTCGTCACCGACGATGTCGCCGATCAGGACCATCTTGGGCAGCACGCCGCGCTTGCTCTTGGTGGCGTAGCCGACGGCGCGCAGGTAGCGGTCGTCCAGGTGCTCCAGGCCGGCCAGGATGGCGCCGCCAGGCTGCGCCATCTCGGTGAACATGAAATCCTTGATCTCGACGATCGAGGGCACGGCATCCTTGGGGTTGCCGAAGAACTCCAGGCACACGGTGCGAACGTGGTTGGGCATGCGGTGCACCACCCAGCGCGCGCTGGTGATCAGGCCGTCGCAGCCTTCCTTCTGGATGCCGGGCAGGCCGGCCAGGAACTTGTCGGTGACGTCTTTGCCCAGGCCTTCCTTGCGGAAGGTGCGGCCGGGGATGTCCAGGCGCTCGGTGCGGATCGGCGTCTTGCCATCGGCCTCGAAATAGCGCAGCTCGAAGCTGGCCATGGGGATGTCGTGGATCTTGCCGAGGTTGTGGTTCAGGCGCACGACTTCCAGCCACTGGGCGTCGGGCGTGACCATGCGCCAGCTGGCCAGGTTGTCCAGGGCGGTGCCCCACAGCACGGCTTTCTTGCCGCCCGCGTTCATGGCGATGTTGCCGCCCACACACGAGGCTTCGGCCGAAGTCGGGTCTACCGCGAACACAAAGCCAGCGCGCTCCGCCGCATCGGCCACGCGTTGCGTGACCACGCCCGCGCCAGTCCAGACCGTGGCCACGGGGTGATCGACGCCGGGCAGGCTGACCATCTCGACCTCGGTCATCTGCTCGAGCTTTTCGGTGTTGATGACCGCGCTGCGCCAGGTCAAAGGCACGGCGCCGCCGGTGTAGCCGGTGCCACCGCCGCGCGGGATGATGGTGAGTTCCAGCTCGACGCAGCCCTTGACCAAGGCGGCCATTTCTTCTTCGGTGTCGGGCGTCAGCACGACGAAGGGGTATTCGACGCGCCAGTCGGTGGCGTCGGTCACGTGCGAGACGCGGCTCAGGCCATCGAACTTGATGTTGTCGCCAGCGGTGACCTTGCCCAGCGTCTTGCGGGCGCGTTGGCGCAGGTCGTACACGTGCTTGAAATTCAAGGCGAAGCGGTCGATGCAGGCACGGGCGGCCACCAGCAACTCGCCCACCAGCGTGTCGCGGTTGGCGTCAGCCGGGTTGTTGGACGGCGTGCGGCGCTTGTCGATCTCGCTCAGGCGGTGGTGCAGGGCGTCGATCAACTGGCCCCGGCGCTTGGGGTTGTCCAGCAGGTCGTCTTGCAGGTAGGGGTTGCGCTGCACGACCCAGATGTCGCCCAGCACCTCATACAGCATGCGGGCGGAGCGGCCGGTCTGGCGCTCGGTGCGCAACTGGCTCAGCAGTTCCCAGGCGCGCAGGCCCAGCAGGCGCTGCACGATTTCGCGGTCGGAAAACGAGGTGTAGTTGTAGGGGATTTCGCGCAAGCGCGGTGCGCCGTCGGCGTGAGCCTCGGCAGCATGTTGGGGGAGTTGGGTCAGCGGGAGCGGTGCGTTCATGTCGAGGCGCCAGGCGCGGCCGGGGTTAAAAAACGGCGGCAAGGAGTGCGAAAAGCAGGGTGCGGACGGTTTTCGCGCCTGAGGGGGGATGTTACCGCAGCAGGTGATCTCCCGAGCACTGGCGCACAGGGGGAACGCTATGCTGTGGCGTTATGAATTCACCCGACAAAGCGCTTTTGGCGCCCTGGCCCTATCCCCGCTGGATCGCGCACCGGGGGGCTGGCAAGTTGGCGCCTGAGAACACCCTGGCGGCGTTTCGCCTGGGCGCTGCCCATGGATTTCGCATGTTCGAGTGCGATGTCAAGCTCAGTGCGGATGGCGAGCCTTTTCTGCTGCACGACGCCGATTTGAGCCGCACCACATCCGGGCATGGTGTGGCGGGCGAGCGGCGCTGGGACGAATTGTCCAAGCTGGACGCGGGGGGCTGGCACAGTCCGCCGTACGCGGGCGAGCCATTGCTGAGGCTTGAAGCCCTGGCTCGGTGGCTTCAGGCCAATCGGCTGATGGTCAACCTTGAAATCAAGCCCTCACCGGGGCAGGACGCTTTGACCGGGGCGGCGGTGGCGCGGGAGGCGGCGCGCTGGTGGAGCGGTCAGGCGGTACAGCCTTTGCTCAGCTCCTTCAGTGTGGAGGCGCTGCGGGCCGCTCAGAACGCCGCACCGGATCTGCCCAGGGCATTGTTGTTGGAAGAGTTGAAGCCAGGCTGGCTTGACACTGCACTGGATCTGGCGTGCGTGGCCGTGGTGGGGCACCATCCCCATCTGAATGCCGACAACATCGCGCAAGCCCATTCGGCCGGTTTCAAGGTGCTGACCTACACCGTGAACGACGTTGAACGCGCTGATGCGCTGTGGGCCGCCGGATTGGATGGGCTGATCACCGATTCGGTGGACAAGCTGGGTCCGGACCGCCCATGAAGGGGGGGCTTGTGAAAGCGGATCTCGCTTATCATTCGGAGCACCCCCGCCTAGCAGATTGCCCTCGATCCGGCCCCTGAAACGCACTTGTGCGAGGCAGCCGGTGGTCAGTGCCTTTCTTTCGTTTTCAGACAATTCCATGCAGATTTCAGCGCAGAACCCGGCCGTCGATGGTCAATTCACTTCCGAGGTCGCCTCCCAAAGCGCGCCTGTCGATTCCGCGCTGGAGCTGGAGCTGACCGAACTGGTCATTCAGTCGTTGAACCTGGAGTTCACCGTTGCCGAAGTTGATCCCGCCGGTCCGATCTATGGCGACGGGCTGGGTCTTGATTCGATCGACATCCTCGAAATCGCGCTGGTGGTGTCCAAAAAATACGGATTCCAGCTGCGTTCCGACGACGAGCGCAACGTACAGATTTTCAGCTCTCTGCGCAGCCTGGCGCGGCACGTTGCCGCGAACCGGACCAAGTAAGGGTGCCCGGCAGGTCCTGCCTTGTCCTTTGTCCGCAGCAGCCCGACTGACGCCATGAATTCCTCGTCGCCAGGAGCACCTACTGTCTGGCTCGCCGTCCTGGGGGCGGTTGGGGCCATTTCCTTGCTGGCCGCCTATCTGGTGGCCTGCCATGTGGCCACGCTGGAGCGTTCTCCCTGGGCGCCGTATCTCTATTTCCTGCCCTTGCTGGGCATGCTGTTCTCAACCGTGGCCGGGCGTTGGGGCCTGCTGGCGGCGGGCGTTCTGATGGCGGTGGGGTTGGCTGGACTCGCAGCGCTGCTGCCGCACCGTGATGTCGATCTGAGTTTGCTGTATGTGCTGCAGCACGTTGGCACCAACCTGGCACTTTGCTGGGTGTTTGGCCACACACTGGCCGCCGGTCGCGAACCCCTGGTGACGCGCTTTGCCCGCATCATGCGCCGGGGCGACATGCCGCCCGAGGTGCTGTCTTTCACGCGCGGCGTCACCTTGGCATGGACGCTGTTTTTCGTCGGCATCGCTTTGGTGTCGGCTGTCTTGTACGCGGCGGTGTCGGTCGAGGCCTGGTCCGTGTTTTCGAACCTGATCAACAGCCCGCTGATCGGCCTGATGTTCGTGGTCGAGTACGCCCTGCGCCGGCACAAGCTGCGCCACATTCGGCACACATCCATCCTGGATAGCATGCAGGCGTTTCGCAAAGGCTGGCCGGTGGCCGAGCCAAATCCGAATTCCCATGAACCCCGCTGAAATGGGCGAACACGGTACGCCACGCACTTTTCCGCTGCTGAGGCACGCCTCGCTGGAGGCGGTGTTCGCCTACCGGCAAAGCCGGGTGCTCACCGTCCGTGACTTCCTGCGGGACGTGGCGCGCGTGGCCGCGAGCCTGCCGGAGTGTTCGCATGTCTTGAACGCCTGTACCGACCGCTACCACTTCGCAGTGGGCCTGGCTGCGGCCATTTTGCGGCGCCAGGTCAGCTTGCTGCCCCCCTCGCACAACCCCGAGATGGTGCGCCAGATGCGCGAGATCCATCCGCAGGTCTATTGCCTGAGCGAGGAGCCGCCGGTGGCCGTGGATTTACCGCTGTGCATGTTCCCTTTGCCGGCGGATGAGGCCTCTTCGCCGTCCGAACTGTTGGCGATCCCTGCCATCGAGGCATCCCAGGCCATTGCCTGCGTGTTCACGTCTGGTTCCACCGGGCGTCCCACCGAGCACGTCAAGCACTGGGGTGCTTTGGTCTGCAATGTGCAGGCCGAAGCCCGGCGCCTGGGCGTGTCTGAAGACTCTCGCCATTGCCTGGTCGGCACCGTGCCGCCGCAGCACATGTACGGTCTGGAGTCGACGGTGCTGGTGGCTTGGCAGAGCGGTGCTGCGATGGTCGCCGAGCGGCCTTTTTACCCGGCTGACATCTCGGCCACGCTGTCGGCCTTGCCGTCGCCCAAGGTGCTGGTCACCACGCCTTTCCATTTGCGCACCTGGCTGGCCGAATCCGCTGAGGTGCCGCCAGTGGAGCTGATTGTTTCTGCGACCGCGCCCCTGTCCACCCAGTTGGCCCAACAGGCGGAAGCGCGCTGTGGCGGCGTGCTGCTGGAGATCTACGGCAGCACCGAGACAGGGCAGTTGGCCACTCGCCGAAGTGCCCAGTCACTGGAATGGCTGTCTTTTGAAGGGCTGCAACTGCGGGAGCGGGAGGGGCAGACCTGGGTCAGTGGGGGCCATGTCGAGTCTGAGCTGCCCTTGAACGATGTGCTGGAGCTGTGCGAAGGCGATGGCTCGGCCACCCGTTTCATCCTGCATGGCCGATCGGCGGACATGGTCAACATCGCTGGCAAGCGGACCTCGCTGGGCTACCTGAATTTGCAGCTCAATGCCATTCCCGGGGTGATCGATGGCGCCTTCCTGTGGCCGGAGGCCGATGCGGCCGACAGCCAGGGCAGCGTGAAACGGCTGGCCGCGCTGGTGGTGGCGCCCGAGCTCGATGCGCCGCGCCTGATGGCGGCGTTGCGCCAGCGCATCGACCCGGCTTTCATGCCGCGGCCATTGCATTTCGTCGAGGCCTTGCCGCGCAATGCCACGGGCAAGCTGCCGTACGCGGCCATCCTGGCACTGGCCGAGCGTTTGAACGCCGGCGCCCCGACCTCTTCGGCCTCCGCATGACCGCCTCGCCCCATTTTTTACCCTTGCGCATCGCCCCGGATCACCCGGCTTTCGCGGGCCACTTTCCCGGGCACCCCATCGTGCCCGGCGTGGTCTTGCTGGACGAGGCCGTGCAGGCGCTGGCTGCCGCCGAAGGGCTGCTGCCCGTGACGCTGCAAGTGGGGGTGGCCAAGTTCCTGGTGCCGGTGCGTCCCGGCGAATCCTTGAGCCTGAGCTACAAGACCACCGCGCCGGGGCGCTATGCGGTCGAAGTCAAGGTGGGCGATGGCGCGGCAAGCCGTGTGGCAGCCACCGCCACGATCACCATTCTGAGCGTGCAACGTGAAGGCGAGGCCTGACATGGCGGCCGTGTGGATGCAGCAAGCCGAGCGCAGCAACATGCTGGCGTTGCGGGTCATCGTCTGGGTGGCGCAGCGGCTGGGGCGCCCTGTGGCGCGTGTGTTGCTGTACCCCATCAGTTGGTACTTCGTGCTCGCGGTGCCGAAAGCGCGTCGGGCCTCGATCGCGTATTTGCGCCGCGTGCTGGGCCGCGAGCCCGGCTGGATTGATGGTTTTCGTCATGTGTTCTGCTTCGCGTCCACCATCCTCGATCGCTTCTACCTGCTCAACGGGCGCTTCGATTTGTTCGACACCCAATTGTTCGGGCAGGAGCTGGCCCACGAGATCCTGACGGAAGGCCGGGGCGCCATCATGATCGGCGCCCATTTGGGCAGCTTCGAGGCCGTCCGCGCCAGCAGCGACGGCATGGACGATCTGAACGTGTCCATGGTCATGTACGAGGACAACGCGGTCAAGCTGAACCAGATCCTGGCGGCCATCAACCCGGCGATGAAGCACAACATCATCCCGCTGGGCAACGTCGACTCCATGCTGCGCGTGAAGCACTGCCTGGAGCGCGGTGAGATGGTGGGCATGCTCTGCGACCGCATGCTGAGCGGCGAGTCGGGGCGACAGGTCAATCTGCTGGGCACGCCAGCGGGGTTCCCGATCGGGCCATTCAGGCTGGCGGCGATGCTCAAGCGGCCCATCATCCTGATCGTGGGGCTGTACCGTGGCGGCAACCGCTATGAGATACATTTTGAGCACATCGCCGACTTCTCCAAGCCAGGCGGGCCGACGGTCGAGCAGACCATCGACCTGTACGTGAGCAGGCTGGAGCACTACTGCCGTCAGGCACCCTACAACTGGTTCAATTTCTATGATTTCTGGGATGAGCTTGGACAGCCACGGCCAACGCGCCCTTGATGCGATGCGTGGATGGGCCCTGGCCCGCCGCCGTGGCTTGGTGGCCATGGCCTGTGGCATCGGCCTGGTGCTGGGCAACGGCCCCGTGCACGCGGCAGACGAGTGGACCATCGACACACTGATGCGCCTGCAAGCTCAAACCAAATCCAGCCGCGCGACCTTTGTCGAGCAGAAGTACCTCAGTTCGGTCGAGACACCACTGGAGTCCTCTGGCGAGTTGAGTTACCAGGCGCCCGATCGCCTGGAAAAGCGCACGCTCAAGCCCACGCCCGAATCGCTGGTGCTGGACAAGGACACCCTGCTGCTGGAACGCAAGGGCCGCAAGCGCAGCATCCCCTTGCAGTCCTATCCCGAAGTGGGCGCCTTTGTCGAAAGCATCCGTGCCACGCTGGCCGGTGACCGCGCCGGCCTGGACCGCAACTACCAGGTCGAGCTCGAAGGCAAGCGCGAACGTTGGCGGCTGCTGCTGAAACCCTTGCATGCCAAGGCCGCCACCTTGGTCAGCCAGATTCGCCTGAGCGGGCAGGGCGAGCAGGTCGAGACCATCGAAATCCTGCAAGGCAATGGTGATCGCTCGGTGATGACGATCACGCCTCAGCCGTCCGCCAATTGACGACGATGATCGTTCGCCGTTCGCGCGGGCTGCTGGCCACGCTTGTCTGGCTGGCCTTGCTGGCAGTGCTGCTCACCGCGGTGATCCGCGCGCACTATTCGGCCGATTTGTCGGCCTTCCTGCCCAGCAAGCCGACGCCTGAGCAGGCGGTCCTGATCGACCAGCTCAAGGAGGGGCCGGCTTCGCGCCTGATCCTGATCGGCCTGGAAACGGATGACCACGGTCCCGAGGCCGCCAGCGGTCTGGCGCGTTTGTCCAAGGCCTTGGCCGCCGCCTTGCGGAAACTGCCCGCCTTGCCGGGGGACCAGTCCGCCCCCTTCGCCTCCGTCAACAACGGCGAGCCGGTGGCGGCCCAGCGCGACCAGGAGGTGCTGCTGCGCTACCGTTACCTGATGAGCCCCGATGTCACGCCCGCGCGCTTCCAGCCTGAAGGCTTGCGTGTTGCGCTGCAGGACAGCCTTGACCTGCTGGGCTCATCGGCCGGTTTGATGTTGCAACCCCTGTTGACGCGCGACCCCACCGCCGAACTGGTGCACCTGGTTGAGGCCATGGATTCCGGCGGCGAGCGTGCCTCGGTGGATGGCGTGTGGGTGTCGCCAGACCAAAAGCGTGCCGTGCTGGTGGCGCAGACCCAGGCCGATGGCTCGGACCTGGATGCACAGCAACGTGCCATCGACGCCATTCGCCAGCAGTTCGACGAGGTCCAGAAGCGCGAAGGCCTGACGCAAGCGCGGCTGGTGATGTCGGGGCCCGCGGTGTTCGCCACGCAGTCTCGCCAAACCATCGAGTCCGAGGCCACTCGCCTGGCTTCCATCGGCTTCGCCATCATCATCGCGCTGCTCTTGAGCGTGTATCGGTCTTTGCGCGCTTTGCTGCTGGGTTTGTTGCCCATGATCACGGGGGCGCTGGCCGGTATCGCGGCCGTCTCCTGGGGATTTGGCATGGTGCATGGCATCACCCTGGGCTTTGGCATCACCCTGATCGGCGAAGCGGTGGATTACGCGATCTACCTGTTCGTGCAGGGCAGTGCGCAAGCCACCGGGGCCCGACACGATGGCCGCAGTGCGGAAGGCTTCTGGCCCACGATCAGCCTGGGCGTGCTCACCTCGGTCATCGGCTTCGCCTCGATGCTGGCCTCGGGCTTCCCAGGGTTGGCGCAATTGGGCTTGTTCTCCATCGTGGGCGTGGTGTCGGCGGCGCTGGTGACGCGGTGGTTGCTGCCCCACCTGATCCCCGAGGGTTTCAAGATCCGGCCCACGCCGGTGCTCGATCGGCGCCTCACCTGGCTGAGCGCCAAGGCGCCCTCCGTGCGTTGGCTGGTGCCGGTGCTGCTGGTGGGCGCGGTGGCCGTGCTGTGGATGCACCGCGATCGCCTCTGGAGCCGCGAGCTGACCTCCCTCAGTCCGATCACCGCCGAGGCGCAAGCTTTGGACATGCGACTGCGCGCTGACCTGGGGGCGCCGGATGTGCGCTACCTGGGCGTGATCAGAGCCGCCACCATGGAAGCCGCACTGCAGGGTGCGGAGCAAGCCAGCACAGCCCTGGCACCACTGGTGGACAGCGGCATGCTGCTGGGTACTGACAGCCCCGCGCGCTACCTGCCCAGCCAGGCCATGCAGCGGCAGCGCCAGGCGGCCTTGCCCGACACCGAGACCTTGCGCACGCATTTCACGCAAGCCGCCAAGGGCCTGCCGCTCAAGGCCGAAAAATTCGAGGCCTTTTTTGTCGATGCGGCCCAGGCCAAGGACTTGCGTCCGCTTGCCCGAGAGGACCTGCAAGGCACGTCCTTGTCGCTGGGCGTGGACTCGCTGCTGATGCGCCAGTCCGGCCAATGGACCGCACTCGTGGGCTTGCGACTGCCCAGTGGCGATGCGGTGGCTGGCACGGCCACGCCAGCGGTGGATGCGGCCCGCATCCGGCAACTGCTGAAGTCGTCGGTGAAGGTGGGCGAGGTGCACTTCATTGACCTCAAGGCCGAATCCGAGAAGCTGTACTCCGACTACCTGAACGAAGTGCTCTTCCTGTCAACGCTGGGCGCAGGCGGCATCGTCATCCTGCTGGCCCTGGTGCTGCGTGCACCTCTGCGGCTGCTGAGGGTGGTCACGCCCTTGCTGTGCACGGTGATCATCGTCACCGCCGGCCTGGTCGCCACCGGCCCCCCGCTGACGCTGTTCCACCTGGTGGGCCTGCTGCTGATCGTGGCCATTGGCTCCAACTACGCCTTGTTCTTCGACCAGCGCACCCACCGTGGCACGCCGAGCGCGTCCATCCTGTCGTCCATGTTGTTCGCCAACCTGGCCACCGTGGCGGGTTTCGGCATGCTGGCGTGGTCGCAGGTGCCGGTGCTGCACGCCATTGGCGCGACGGTGGGGCCGGGCGCGATCCTGGCGTTGGTCTTGTCGGCGGTGCTGCACCAAGCGGTCCCCCAGACGGCGGCCCACCAAGCCTGATGACCGAATGGAGCGCATGGTGCCTAGGCTCACATGGCGGCGTTGTGCCCGGGCCCTCTTCACTCTGCTAACCTTTTCGATCTGCCTGGCTGGCTGCGCTGGCTGGCGTCCCGCGAAAGTGCCCATGGATTCGATGTTCAACTTTGCCGCGCCCGACAGCACTGGCGCCCGCCGTGCGCCAGTCTTGCTGGTGATGCTGCCAGGCGCCTATGACACGCCGCGCGATTTCATCGAACATGGTTTTGTGGCGGCGGTGCGTGAGCGGCATCTGGATGTGGACATCCAGTTGGTCGACGCCCACGTGGCGTACTACACCGGGCAGACCATTCTTGAGCGCCTGCAGCAGGATGTGATCGAGCCAGCCCGCCAGCACGGCTACCGGCAGATCTGGCTGGCGGGCATTTCCATTGGCGGCATGGGTGCGCTGGCCTACACCGCGACGCACCCTGCCGACATCGCTGGTGTGGTGGCGCTGGCGCCTTACCTGGGGCCGCGCAACATCAGCGCGGATGTGGTGCGTGCGGGCGGATTGCGATCGTGGCCAGACGAAAGCCAATGGCTGCCTGAGGACGACATGGATCGCCGGCTGTGGTTGTGGCTGAAGTCGCGCACCCTGTCCCCGCCTCCTGAAGGCCCGCCCCTTCTGTATTGGGGTTACGGTCTTGCCGACCGGTTTGCTCTGGGGCACAAGGCGGTGGCCGAAGCCTTGCCGGCCGACAAGGTGTTCACCGTTGAAGGTGGGCACGACTGGCCAGCCTGGATTTCGTTGTGGCACCAGGTGCTGGACAAGCTGCCTTGGCAACACACCGGCGGGCGCCCATGAGGCGGTCGCGCCCTGAGCCCATGCCGCCCTTGGCCGTGGTGGCCTTCACGGCCATCAGTTGTGCTGGCCCTGGTGCAGCGGCCTTGAGTGCGTTGTTGCGTGGCACCCGCACGGCGCTGCGCGAGAACGACTTCACCCGGCAGCCCCTGCGCTCGTTCATCGGCCGGGTCGAGGGCCTGGAAGACCGGCCTTTGCCCGGCCATTGGTCGGCCTGGGATTGCCGCAACAACCGGCTCGCCTGGCTGGCCCTGAATCAGGATGGGTTCCTGGCCGCAGCACGTGCTGCCATCGCGCGACATGGCCCGACCCGCGTCGCGGTGCTGATGGGCACCAGCACGTCCAGCATTGGCGCCAGCGAAGATGCCTACACGCGGCTGACGTCTGATGGCCATTTCCCGCCCGACTTGTCTCAAGCCGAAGTTCATTCGCCGCATTCGCTGGGGGCCTTCGTGGCGCATGCCCTGGGTGCCGCGGGGCCGTGCATGACGGTGGCCACGGCCTGCTCATCCAGTGCCAAGGTCTTTGCCCAGGCCGAGCGTCTGATCCGCTGTGGCCTGGTGGATGCGGCCGTGGTCGGCGGGGTGGACAGCCTTTGCAACAGCGTGCTGTTCGGCTTCAACTCGCTGGGCCTGATGTCCAGCCGGGTGTGCCGCCCGTTCGATGCGGACCGCGACGGCATCAACCTGGCGGAGGCCGGCGGTTTCGTCCTGCTGGAAAGCGCATCGACGCCGACAGGTCAGCGCACCGCCTTGCAACTGGTCGGTCATGGTGAGTCTTCCGACGCGCACCACATGTCTGCGCCGCACCCGCAGGGCCTGGGCGCACGCGAGGCCATGTTGCAGGCCCTGTCGCGCGCGGACATCGAGCCCACCCAGGTGGACTACATCAACCTGCACGGCACCGCCACGCCGAAGAATGATGAGGTGGAAGCCCGGGCGGTGGCCGATGTGTTTCCAACCAGCACGCGTGTGAGTTCGACGAAAGGCTGGACTGGTCATGCCCTGGGGGCGGCCGGTGTGCTCGAGTCGGTGTTGACCTTGCTGGCTTTGAAAGAAGGGTGGGTGCCGGGCACCTTGCATTGCCAGCAACCTGATCCCGGTTTGGGCGAGCGCTTCGGGCACATGCTGCAGCACCGAACAGTGGACATGCCAATCAAGATCGCCATGAGCAACTCATTCGGTTTTGGTGGCAACAACTGCTCGCTGGTGTTTGCCCGTGCCGCAGACGCGGTGCCAGTCCCATGAGCGCGCTGAACCTGGACCTGGTCGTGCTGGGCGTGGGGCTGTGTGCAGGTCGCATGGGCACGTGGGACGAAGCGCGCGCGCACTGGCGTGGCGAGGCGCAGGCCGCAGAGTCCGCGCCATCGGCCAAGCCTCAGACCACGCTCCTGCCGCCCGCAGAGCGCCGCCGTGCGCCCGCCACCGTTTTGCTCGCCCTGTCCGTGGCCGAGCAAGCTTGTCGGGATGCCGGGCTCGAAGCGCGTGACATGCGCTCGGTGTTCACCTCCGCCCATGGTGATCTCGAACTCACCGATTACCTCTGCACCACCCTGGCCGAATCGCCTGAGCACCTGTCGCCCACCAAGTTCCACCATTCGGTGCACAACGCGGCCTCGGGCTACTGGACCATCGGCGTCGGCAATCGGCACGCGTCCACCGCGATTTCTGCGGGGGCGCACAGCTTTGCCCAAGGTCTGCTGGAAGCGGCCACCCAGGTGGTGTGCGAACACGCACCGGTGCTGCTGGTGGCCTACGACATGCCGGCGCCAAGCCCACTCGTGCCCATCACCCAAAGCACCGCCTTGGTGGGGCTGGCGCTGGTGCTGGCACCGGCCGAAAGCGCGACGGCCGCCGGCCCGAATCCGGCCACTTTGGCACTGCGCTTGCAGGCGGGGCTCACCGAGGGGTTGATCGAGTCGCCACAGGCTTGCCATCCCGACATCGTGGCCTTGATGCCTCGCAGCCCCATGTCCGTCGGCTTGCCGCTTGCCCACGCCTTGGCCACCGCCGATGGACGGCAAAGTGTCGAGCTCCGTTTCATGTTGTCACCTGCTCAATCCCTGATCGTGACCCTCGCCGGCCGCAATCACATCAGCAGGCGTTAACATCCCGCCAAAGGTGCCCATCCTGGTGCCGCACCGACAAGGATCGAAGATGGCCGACACCTCGCACGACGTGCTGATCATGGGCGGCGGCCTGTCAGGGCTGACCCTGGCTCTGCAGCTCAAGCAGACCATGCCCGACCTGGACATCAAGGTCCTGGAGCGGCGCCTGGGCCCGGCGCCCCAGGCTGCGCACAAGGTCGGTGAATCCAGTGTCGAGATCGGTGCCCACTACTTCTCCGAAATCCTCGGACTGAAGGATCACCTGGACAGCGACCATCTGCGCAAGTTCGGCTTCCGCTTCTTTTTCAGCGAAGGCGAGGCCGACCTGTCCAGCGTGACGGAGCTGGGTGCCAGCCGCTATCTGTCGACGCCCAGTTGGCAGATCGACCGGGGCACCTTCGAAAACCACCTCGCGCTCGAAGCCGTGCGTCAGGGCGTGCAGGTCTCGGAAGGCGCGGCGGTCAAGCGCATCGAGCTGGACAAGAGCGAGGGGCACCAGGTCGAGTTCGAATGCCCGGACGGTGAGGGCGGCGTGCAACGCCAGACCCTGCGCGCCAAATGGGTCGTCGATGCCAGCGGCCGTGCAGGCCTGCTCAAACGCAAGCTCGACCTGGCCCAGGACAATGGCCACCGCGCCAACGCCGTGTGGTTCCGCCTGAACACGCGGCTGGACATCGACAACTGGGCCAACGACCCCGAGTGGCGCCAGCGCTGCGATCCCGCCGCGCGCTGGATGTCGACCAACCACCTGTGCGGCGCCGGCTACTGGCTCTGGCTCATCCCCTTGTCGTCAGGGGCGCATTCGGTGGGCATCGTCGCGGATGCCGACATGCATCCGCTGGAAGGCATGAACACGTTCGACAAGGCCATGGCCTGGATCGCCGAGCATCAACCCTGCGTGCACGAGATCCTGGAAAGCCACCGCGACACCCTGATGGACTTCGCCTTCTTCCGCCATTTCTCGCATGGCTGCAAGCAGGTGTTCTCGCCGGAACGCTGGGCCATCACGGGCGATGCCGGCATGTTCCTTGATCCGTTCTACTCCCCGGGTTCGGACTTCATTGCCATTTCCAACACCTACATCACCAAGCTGATCCAGCACGACCAGGCCGGCGAGTCGCTGCGCATGCCGACGCTGTTCTACGGCGAGGTGCTGCAATCCTTCTACCAAAGCACCTTGTCGCTCTACGAAGGCCAGTACGCGCTGTTTGGCAGCCCCCGCGTCATGCCCACCAAGGTATTGTGGGACTACACCTATTACTGGGGCGTGCTGTGCCTGCTGTTCTTCCAGGGGCGCCTGGCCGACCGGGCCGCCTTGTTGGAATTGCACGCACCGCTGATGCGCGCCCGCGAATTGAACAGCGGCATCCAGACCCTGCTGCGGCAATGGGGCGAGGCCACCGACCTGGCGGCCAGCCAGCCTGGCGATGGCCCGCGCCGCGACGACAACCCGCCCTGCATGCTGGACCAGGCCAGCTTGCCTTGGTTCGCCGCGCTCAACGCCGGCCTGCGCGACCAGCTCGACGACGCAGGCTTCCGTGAACGCGCCCGGGCCAACGTGGCGCAGCTTGAACAACTGGCGTCAGAGATCGTGGGGCAGGCGCTGCGCGATGCGCCCAGCTTGCGTGCGCAACTGCCGCCGGGTCTGGTGCCGGTCGACACGCACGCACTTTTGTTCAAAATGGCGGCCTGATGCCTTCATCTCCCACCGCGAACCACCCTGACCGTGGCCCGTCCGCGCCCTGGCACATGCCCTGGGCCCTGAAAGCCTCTGTGGGTGTGCACGCGGCGGCGGGCGTGGCCGTGGCCGCCATGCCCGAGCTTTGGCCCCAGGCGCTGGCCAGTGTCGTGGCCAACCATGCGGCGATCACGGCGCTGGGCCTGTGGCCCACCAGCCGCCTGCTCGGCCCCAACATCCTGCGCCTGCCGCCAGCCGCCATCACCCGGCGCGAAATCACCCTGACCTTCGACGATGGCCCCGATCCGGCCGTCACGCCCCAGGTGCTCGACCTGTTGGACGCCTTCCAGGTCAAGGCCACCTTCTTCTGCATCGGCGTTCGCGTGCTGCAGCATCCCGAGCTGGCACGTGAGATCGTCCGCCGCGGTCACCGCATCGAGAACCACAGCCATGCACACCGCCACACCTTCTCGGTGTCCGGCCTCAAGCGCATCGAGCAGGAAATCCGCCGCGGGCAGGATGCCATCGCCGACACGGTGGGGCGGGTGCCTGTTTTCTTTCGCGCACCTGCGGGGCTGCGCAACGTCTTCCTCGACCCGGTGTTGCACAAGCTCGACCTGCGCCTGGCCAGTTGGACCCGGCGCGGTTTCGACACCGCCCGAAGTGATGCGGACTACGTGGCCCACCGCCTGATCGACAATCTGGCACCCGGCGACCTGCTCTTGCTGCACGATGGCCATGCCGCGCGAACCTCGGCGGGCACACCCGTGATCATTGAGGTCCTGCCCCGCTTGCTGGAGGCCTGCTTGGCCCGCAACGTGCATCCCGTGACCCTGGATGCTGCTTTTTCATGAGGACTGCTTTACCTTGAGCCAAGACACCAAGGCGACCAAGACCTTGCTTTCAGCATTGCTTGACCGGGCCTGCGCGCCTTACCGACCCGCTGGACAGTTCGCGTGGCGATTTGCCCGAGGCAAGTTGGGCGGCGATCCTGCATTCAGGGCTCTCCTGGAGCGAGGCCTCATCCCCGACAACGCCCGCGTGCTCGACCTGGGCTGTGGCCAGGGTTTGCTGGCCGCCTGGTTGCTGGCCGCGCGTCAGCAATACGAAGAATCGATTCAGGTCAAGCCCTTTCCCAATGCGCCAGCCTGGCCCGAGCATTGGCCGGTGGCGCCGAGGATTCAGGATTTTCATGGCGTTGAACTGATGCCCAAGGATGTGGAGCGCGCCCAGGCCGCGTTGGGTGGCTTGCGGCCCGTTCCCCGCCTCACGCTGGGCGACATCCGCGACGTGCCCTTCGAGCCCTGCGACGCCGTCGTGATCCTGGATGTGCTGCACTACATCGACATCCCGGCGCAAGATGCCGTGTTGACCCGCGTGCGCGAGGCACTGGCGCCGGATGGCGTGTTGCTGCTGCGCGTGGGCGATGCGTCGGCGGGCTTGCCCTTCAAGATCAGCAACTGGGTCGATCATGTGGTGACCTTCCTGCGGGGCCACCGATTGCCCCGCCTGTACTGCCGGGAACTGGTCGAGTGGCAGTCGGCGTTGCGGCGCCTCGGTTTCCGGCTTGACGCCGACATTCCCTTGAGTCAGGGCACGCCTTTCGCCAACGTTTTGCTGGTGGCCCGGCTCGGTTAAAGTCGCCTCCGTTTCGCTGCACCTGGATCTTGCCCGTGTCTCCCCTTGCCATCACCCATTTCACGATGACCAGTTGCCTGGGCCATGGCCTCGCCGCGACTTCGGCCGCCTTGCGGGCTGGGCGCAGCGGTCTGAAGCCCTGCGATTTCGAGACCGTGGACATCGACACCTGGATCGGCGAGGTGGAGGGCCTGGATGCGGTGCAACTGCGAGGCGACCTGAGCCGTTTTGACTGTCGCAACAACCGCTTGGCTTTGCTCGGCCTGCAGCAAGACGGCTTCGAGTCGGCGGTGGTCGAGGCCATCGGGCAGCACGGTGCTGACCGCGTTGGCGTGTTCATCGGCACCAGCACGGCTGGCATCCTGCAGACCGAGTTGGCCTACCGCCAGCGCGATCCCACCACGGGGGCCTTGCCCGCGAGCTTCCGTTACGCCGAAACCCACAACGCTTACTCGGTGGCTGATTTCCTGTGCCAGCACTTCGGTTTGCGGGGCCCCTCGGTGGTTTTGTCCGCAGCCTGCGCGTCCAGCGCCAAAGCCTTTGGCAATGCGGCCCGCATGATCGAGGCGGGTGTGATCGACGCGGCCATCGTGGGCGGCGTGGATTCGCTGTGCCTGACCACGCTGTACGGTTTCCGCTCTTTGGAGCTGACCTCCCACCAACCTTGCCGACCCTACGACCAGGCCCGAGATGGCATCTCGATTGGCGAGGCGGCTGGTCTGGCCCTGCTTCAGCGCGACGGTCCAGCCGCCTCGATGCGCCTGCTCGGCGTGGGTGAGTCGAGTGACGCACACCACATGTCTTCGCCACACCCTGAAGGCCGCAGCGCGCAAATCGCCATCCGCGATGCGCTGGCGGCCGCGGGTTTGAACGCCGATCAGATCGACTACATCAACCTGCACGGCACCGGCACACCCAGCAATGACGCGGCCGAAGGCAAGGCCGTGCAAGCCGTCTTCGGGGACCGCGTGCCTTGCAGCTCCACCAAAGCTTCCACCGGCCACACGCTGGGCGCGGCGGGGGGCATCGAGATCGTGATCGGCTTGCTGGCCATCCGCGACGGCTTCCTGCCCGCTGGCCTGAACGTGGCCCGGCTTGATCCGAACATCCACATTGACTACCTCACGCAACCGCGCCCGGGCCAAGTGGACCTTGTCCTCAGCAACTCCTTCGGTTTTGGCGGCGCCAACGCCAGCGTCGTCGTCGGGCGGGGGGCTTGAGCATGGCGAACCTGCAGCGTGTGTTCATCGATGGCGTCGGCCTGAATGGTCCTGGCTTGCCCAACTGGGCGCAAGGCCGCGAAGTGCTGAGCGGCTTGAAGCCTTACCTGCCGAGTGCCACCGTGCTGGTGCCACCAGCCGGTCTGCCGCCCGCCGAACGTCGGCGTGTGGGGGTGCTCGTCAAGCTGGCTTTGCAGGTGGCGCAGGAGGCCGTGGACAACGCCCAGGCCGCGGCCGACCAATTGGCCAGCGTGTTCTCATCGTCCAGCGGTGAAGGTGACAACTGCCACGCGCTGTGTGAGGCCTTGGCCGGTGATCGCTTGATTTCGCCCACGCGCTTCACCAACTCGGTCCACAACGCGCCCTCCGGTTATTGGGGCATCGTCTCGCGCGCCGTGGCGCCATCGGCCACCTTGTGTGCCTTCGATGGCAGTTTTGGTGCAGGCCTGCTCGAAGCCGTCACCCAGGTCAAGGTCGAGCGCCGTGGCGTCTTGCTGGTGTGCTACGACGCGCCTTACCCTTCGCCCTTGCTCGAAGTCCGGCCCGTCATGCAGTCCGTGGGCATCGCCCTGGTGTTGTCGCCGCAGGCCAGCGCGCATTCGCTGGCCGCCATCGATGTCAGCCTCTGCGATGAGGCACCCACGGCTCTGCCATGGCCTGAACTGGACACATTGCGGGGCGCCATCCCCGCAGGGCGCGGTTTGCCTTTGCTTCAAGCCTTGGCTGAAGGCCATGGCAACGCCGATGGCAACCTGGGCGTTGCGCGGCAGCGCATCGTGCTCGACTACCTCAACCATCGGCAACTGGCCGTGGAGCTGAGCCCATGCCGCTGACCCTCACCCGCGACGAGATTGCTGCGCGCATTCCCCACGCCGGCACCATGTGCCTGCTCGACGCGGTGAGTGACTGGGGCCCTGAGCACATCCATTGCCAGGCCAGCAGCCACCGCGATCCCGCCAATCCACTGCGTTCAGGCGGCCGTCTCGGCGTGCTTTGCGGCATCGAATACGCGGCCCAGGCCATGGCCATGCACGGCGGCTTGCAAGCGGCTGCGCCAGGTGAAGCAGGGCAGCGGCCCAAGGCCGGGTTCCTGGCCAGTGTGCGAAGCGTCTCGGCGCAGGTGGCCCGGCTTGATGACAGCACCTCTGACCTGCAGGTCGAAGCGCGGCGCCTGTCTGGGGACGAGAACCTGGTGATGTACGAATTTTCGGTCCGCGATGCGGATCGCCTTTTGATCGAAGGCCGGGCGGCGGTGGTGATGGATGCCGGCCCCCTGTTGCCCCCGGAGACCTTGCCATGAGCAACCAACCTGTCCTGAAACGTGCCTTGGTCACCGGAGGCAGCGGCGACATCGGCTCGGCCATCTGCGCGCGACTGGCCAGCCAGTACCACGTCATTGTCCATGCCAACTCGCGCCTTGACCGGGCCGAGGCCGTGGTCAGCCAGATTGTGGCGGCCGGTGGCCAGGCCAGCGCCGTGGCCTTCGATGTGAGCGACGCGCAAGCGACCTCGGCCAGCCTGGAAGCCTTGCTGGAGCAAGGGCCCATCCAGGTGCTGGTCAACAACGCGGGCATTCACGACGATGCCGTGTTCCCCGGCATGAGTCCCGATCAGTGGCGGCGCGTCATCGATGTCTCCCTGCATGGCTTCTTCAACGTCACGCAACCCCTGAGCATGCCCATGATCCGCACCCGCTGGGGCCGCATCATCAGCGTGTCGTCCATCGCGGCGGTGCTGGGCAACCGGGGGCAGGTCAATTACGCGGCGGCCAAGGCGGCCCTGCATGGGGCGTCCAAATCCTTGTCGCTCGAACTGGCCAGCCGGGGCATCACCGTCAACGTGGTGGCGCCGGGCATCATCCAGGGCCGCATGGCCGAGGGCAGTTTCGACCCCGCCGCCATTGCCCAGATGGTGCCCATGAAGCGCGCCGGCCAACCCAGTGAGGTGGCCGAGCTGGTGGGCTTCCTCGCCTCTGATGCCGCCGCTTACATCAGCGGTCAAGTCATATCCATCAATGGGGGGATGCCATCATGAGCACCGCACAAGCCGCCGCGCAGGGCCTCGCGTCCAGCGCCGTTCATCAGAGCGAGATGCTGCTTTATTTTGTCCTGCTGCAGTTGATCGTCATCGTCATTGCCGCGCGGGTGGGCGGCACGCTGGCCAAACGCCTTGGCCAGTCACCGGCGGTGGGCGAGATCGTGGTGGGTATTTTGCTCGGCCCCTCGCTGTTCGGGCTCCTGATGCCCGATGTCTTTCACTACGTGTTCCGATCGGTGCCCGCAGGGCCGCTGACCATCCTGTCGCAGATCGGCCTGATCCTGCTGATGTTCCAGATCGGGATGGAGTTCGATTTCTCGCACCTCACCGAAAAGCGCAACCGTCAGGCGGTGTGGGGTGTGGCCTTGGCCGGCCTGGTGGCGCCCTTCGTGCTGGGTCTGGGCAGCGGGTACTTCCTCGCGCCCATCCTGTCCCCTCAGGCTGACCCGGTGGCCTCGGCCCTGTTCGTCGCCACGGCATTCTCCATCACCGCTTTGCCCATCCTGGGGCGCATCATGATGGAGTTCAACATCACCCGCACACCTTTGGGTGTGATCGCGATCTCAGCGGCGGCCATCAACGATGTGGTCGGTTGGCTGCTGTTGGCCCTGGTCACGACCATCACGGTGTCCCATTTCGAGCCGATGGCCTTCGGCCTGAAAGTGGTGATGGTCGCGGCATTTTTCGTGTTGAGCTGGTATGTGGCGCGGCCGCTGATCAAGCGCCTGGTGCACCGTTTCAAAGAGGGCAACGACGCCTTGCCGCCCATGCTGATGGGCCTCTTGCTGGCCATCATGTTTGCGGCGGCGATCGCCACCTACCAGTTGGGCATTTTCGCCATTTTCGGCGGCTTCATGGCGGGCGTGATCCTGCATGACGAGACCGAACTGGTCGAGGCCTGGAAGCAGAAGGTTGGCGGCTTCGTGCTGGTGTTCTTCTTGCCGATTTTCTTCACCTACACGGGCTTGCGCACCAACATCGGCGGGCTGGACACGGTGGCGGCCTGGGGCTGGACGGCCCTGCTGATTTCGCTGGCCACGGTGGGCAAGTTCGGTGGGTGTTACCTGGCGGCGCGCTGGTCCGGCCTGAACCACGCCGAAGGCAAGGTCATCGGCATCATGATGAACACGCGCGCCCTGATGGAACTGATCGTGCTGAACGTCGGCTTCGACCTGGGCGTGATCTCGCAGCAGATGTTCACCATGTTGGTGTTGATGGCCATCGTCAGCACGGTCATCACTGCGCCCGCCTTGAATGCCTGGTTGCCGGCGGTCGGCTTGTGGCCGGCCAAGCGAAAATCAGGTGACAAGGCTTCGAGCCTTGCGGCCTGACTTCAACCACCCACCAGATCAAGGAGATTTGCCATGGCTTACCAACGACTTGCATGGATCGTCATCCTGGGCGCGGCCTTGTCCGCCACCGAGTGAACGTCGAGATCAAAGGGGGCAAGCAAAGCATTGGCAATGACTACAGCCGCGACCTGGACCTGCCCACCTTTGCCAAACGCTACATCGTGGCCACCGATCCCACCGCCAAGCTGAGCAGCTACCCCCCGCGCATTCGGCGGGCCATCGAACGTTCCAAGCTGATGCCGGGCATGACGCGTGAGCAGGTGCTGATGTCGGTGGGTTACCCCGTCAGCAGCGAGAACCCCACGCTGGATGCCAAGACCTGGCGTTACTGGTTGTCGAGCTTCGCCGAGTTCCAGGTGGTGTTCGACGATCATTGGCAGCTCAAGCAGGTCATCACCGACCAGCAGACGAGCAACCTGGTCGAGATGGATTGATCAGCGTTGAAACGGTGGCCGCCGCATCAGTCGGCGCGTCACCAGCAAGGGCAGACGCAGCGCGAACTCCAGCATCAATCGCAAATGCATCCAGGTCAGCAGGACGTTGTCGCGGCCATAACGGAAGTGTGAAACCCCGCCTTCTTCAGGTGACAGGTATTTCACGGGGGCATCCACGTTGACTGGCTTGACGCCGCGCCAGGCCAGGCGCACGACGGCTTCGGTGTCGAAGTCGAAACGGCGCATCCACGGTTGGTGCACCATGACATCGGCCAGCTCGGCCACGGGGTACACCCGGAAGCCGTAGAGTGAATCAGCGATGCCTGCTCCCAGCGTTTCCAGATTGGTCCACCAGTTGGAGACTCGACGTCCGCGCACGCGCAGCAGAGGCGCACTCGCATCAAAGACAGGGCGGCCAAGCACCATGGTCTCTGGCCGCTGGATCGAAGTCTGCATGAACTCAGGGATCAGGGGCGCCGGGTGCTGACCATCGGAGTCCATGGTCAGCGCATGCGTGAAGCCGGCCACCCGTGCTTCGGTCAGCCCGCGTAACACCGCCGCGCCTTTGCCTTGGTTGTGCGGCAGCACGAAGACCTTGAGTCCGGGGTCGCGTGCGGCCATGTCCTGCAGGCCCTGGGCCGTGCCATCGGTGCTGCCATCGACCACGACCCACACGGGATACCAGTTGCGGCGTGCGGCTCGGACGGTTTCATAGACCTGGCGGCCAGCGTTGTAGCTGGGGATCAGCACGATGTGCGTGGTCGAAGGCGAGAGCGCCTGGCTCATTTCAGTCATGGGCGGTTCGTTCGGAAGGGGAGGCCTCAACCATGAGCGCCAGTTCTGCCCTGGCCAGCTCATGCTCGAAGTAATGCTGCAATTCGCGCGTGAACAGCTTGGCGTCATCACCCACAGTGAAACGTTTGCCCAGCCGGACACGGTAGACCATGGGGAAGCTGGGCGGACGTTGGTAGATGGGCCAGCCCTTGCACAAAAAAGGCGAGCTGTTCTCGATGAACAGGGTCTGCACGGGCACCTTCGCGCCTTTGGCGATCAGCGCGAAGCCCGACTTGAAATCATTGACAGGGTGTTCGATGGTGCGGGTGCCTTCGGGAAAGACCAGCAAGTGGCTGCCCTGGCGCAGGTCGCGGACGGCGTGGCGGACCATGTTGCGGGGGCTGTCGTTGCGGATGAAATCCGCCAGCCGTGCACCCGCGCCCAGAAAGGGGTTGTCAACCACATCGGCCTTCATGATGCAGCCAGCATTCCTGATCCGCGATATCAGAAAGACCGCGTCCAGGAACGTGGGGTGGTTGGCGGCCAGGATCATCGAAGGCTGGCCATCCAGCGCGTCGAGTTCGTCCAGTTCGAAGCGCGTCAGGCCCAGCCAGGTGGTCAGGCCAAAGTACAGGCGAAAGCCGCCACTGATGCCGGCGCGGCCGATGGCACGGCCCTTGTCTGGCGACAGGAAGGGCCGCATTGCCCAGGCCAGCACGCACCAGCCCAGACACATGGCGCCCAGCGCAAGCAGGCCCGCGTAAAACAGCGGGTACTGAGCCAGGGTGCGCAGGGTCTTCATGTCCGGCAGAGGCGTGTCAGTCTTCGGTGGCCACCAGCGTGGACGACTGGTCGATGATCCACGAGATGCCAATGCCGCCCGCCAGATAGCTCTTCTTCTTGACCAGCGGGCTGTCGTCGAAGACGGCGCCTTGCAGCGTGTCATAGCGGACGAAGGCGCCCACCCAGAAGCGGTCGAAGCGCTTGCTCAAGGCGGTGGTGAACTGGGCACCGGCGTAGCCGCCGCGACTGGCGTAGGCCGGGCGATCGGCACGAGCGTATGTCGGCGCCACGTCGTAGAAATAGGCATTGCGACGCCGGTCGGCGTAGATGGGCCCGACCAAGGCACCCAGGTTCCAGCCCGACCAGCCCGCCACGTTGGCCACATCGATGTTCAGGTGCGGTGCGGTCTGCCAGCCGGTGGCCGACATGTCACCCTGACCCAGGGTGACGCCGCCACTGACCGGGAGCCTGAAGTTCAAGCGCACCTCGCCGCTGGCCGATTCCAGCAGGTGAACGTCCAGCGCAGGACCGATTTCGACCGATCCCGCCAGGTTGGGCATGCCCTCGCGCGCTTTGTTGCGCTTGCTGGACACCGGCAAGCTGGCGTTTGCATTCAGGCCCAGCTTGACGCGCGGCCCATCGAACAACCGGGCACTGGCCCCATCGCGGTTGGCCTTGAAGACCTCACCCCGGTAGACCAGGTAGGGCAGGGGCAATAAATAGCCACGGCTTTCGTCCGAGCCACGGTAGTCGGGCAGTGACAAGGCGGCTGCGCCCAGGCCGAACTCCCACAAGGGCTTCATCTGGCCCTTCACGTCGGGTTGCGCGTAAGCGGACAAGGAACTGGCCAATGTGGTGCTCAGCAGCATCGCCCATCGGAGGTGTTTGGGTGCGGTCATGGTCAATGGCTCCTGGCAGCACTCGCTTCGATTTCGACCAGCAGGTCAGGACGGCAGACCACGGCCTGCAGATAGACACAGGGCACATCGGCGCCCAGGCGTTGTTGCACGGCTTGGCGCACCAGTGGCAGGTCGGCGGCGTGGCGGACGTAAGCTTTCAGGTGAAGCTCGGATGTCCGCCAGACCTTGCCGGGGCGCTCTGCGCGGAAGCGTTCCAGGAGGGCCTCGATGTTGTTCAGTGTTTCATGGGTCTGCGCCTGCACATCGTTCAGGTGCACGGTTTCATGCCCCACGATGCTGGCCGTCCCCGAGATGAACACGCATTCTTCGTCCCCGACGGGCGCCAGGGCCGCGCGCGAAAATGTCGGGCTGCGCGCGCCGTACCGCCGAGGGTAGAGGTAGGCGCTCATCTGGCGCGGGTTCTCGATCGGCTGGGCAGGGCGTGACGACGCGAGCGCATAAACCGTCAGCGGTTCGGCCACCCCCTCTGGATGGCCCAGCGCGCAAGCGGCCGGCGGGTTCGGATTGACCATGGCCGCCTGGTCCAAGAACGACGCGTGCCGACCCACGTTGAAGATGCGGTAACGTTCCTCCTCGCCTTGCCCGGCGCCGAGGATGTCCGGCAGGTAGTTCCAAAAGCGCAAGGGGTGCTGGCAGCCCAACTGGCGCATGGCGCTGAACAAGGCGTCGTAGGTCTGCTGCGTGGCTTGCAGCAAGAGATCCTGACTGGGCAAGGGCGTGACCCGCCAGGTGAACGCCAGGTCTGCGCAGCGGGCATAGGCCACGCCCGCGATCTCGCCGTGTTGCACGATGGGCGCGCTGCCTGGCACTGACCAGACTTCAACCCAGGCGGCGGTGTCATGGCCCAGCACCGGCAAGGCCACGCGAGGCCAGGCTCGTTCAGCCAAGCGCGCTGGCGCCGGGCTGTTGATCGTGTCAGCGGCCCCGAACACGGTCATGCCCAGGACCTGCCGAGGTGCCGCGCCGCTTTCAAGTGCCTGGACCCATGCTTCCAGGGCTTCCAGCGCGATGTAATCAAGCTGCAGATGACTCATGCGTGCTCAAACCTGCCCTGTGTCACTGGATGGGTGCCGTGTCGCTGATGTTGATCTTGCGGCGGCGTGCTGCCGCCAGTGTGCGCTTCAGGTTGATCAGCGAGCCGATGTAGTAGATGCCCTTGAACACGTAGATCGACGGCCAGATGGGTGTCTTGCGAAAGATGTCGCCCGCGAACAGCGACAGCACGGCTTCCTTGACCCGGAACATGTTGCGCGGTCCCATGAACAGGTCGCGCATGGTGGGGTTGGTCACACGGTAAATGAACCATGAGAACTCGCGTGGGCCTCGCACCATCACCTGGTCGAAGCGCTTGTGTGCGGCGGGCAGCTTGCGTGGTTCACGCAACTGGGCGTGCACCACGTCGGCGGCGACAAATGCGCTGTTCATGGCCAGGAAGACGCCCGATGAAAACACCGGATCGATGAAGGCGAAGGCATCGCCTAGCAGCAGGTAGTTGGGGCCGCGAGCCCGATCGCAACTGTAGGAATAGTTGCCCGTGGCTTCGACTTGGGAGGCCAGCGTCGCGTCCTTCAAGCGGGCCTGCAGCGGCGGACACAGGGCGATGGTGTCCCTGAAGAACTCTTCGACGCTGTTCTTGCGCGTCTTGAGGTAGGTGGGCCAGCACACGGCGCCCACGCTGGTTGTGCCATCGGCCAAGGGGATGAACCAAAACCAGCCATGCTCGAACCAGAACAGGCTGATGTTGCCTTCCTGCTTGCCTTGCAGGCGCTCGGCGCCAGTGAAATGGCCGAACAGGGCGGCGCTGTTGTGCTTCTTGTTCTTGACCTTGGCATCCAGCTTGTTGGCCAGGAAGGTGTCACGGCCCGAGGCATCGATGACGATCCTGGCTTGCCATGCAGCGTTGTGGCCATCCGCATGCTGGGCCTGCACCACGGCGCCGCCATGGTCGGGCAGGAAATCGACCGCCTTGACGCGGCAGTTCTCCAGCACCTTGGCGCCTTTGCGGGCTGCATTGCGGATCAGGATGTGGTCGAAATCCGAGCGCCGCACCTGGTAGGCCATGTCCATGGACTTGTCCCAGGCCTCGCCGAATTCGAGGAAGGTGCGGTCCTTGTGCCACGGCGAGACGAACTCGATGCCATATTTGGGCATGGCCATGGCCTCGACCTCGGCGCGAACGCCCAATTGGTCGAGCAATGGCACGTTCGCGGGCAGCAGCGATTCACCGATGTGAAAGCGTGGGTGCTGGGATTTTTCCAGCAGCACCACGTCCATGCCTTGTTGGGCCAGCAAGGCGGCTGCCGTGGAGCCCGCCGGGCCGCCACCGATGATCAGCACGTCGCAGGGGCTTGGTGTCATGGGCAATGTCTCGATGGTCGGGTTCACGGGGAGGCCAGTGCCTTGAGCAGCTTGTCGTGAATCCCGCCAAACCCGCCATTGCTCATGCACAAGATCTGGTCACCAGGCTTGGCCGCCTTGACCACCTTGTTCACCAGCGCCTCGATGTTGTCGATGACCACGGCGCGGTCACCCATGGGCGCGAGCGCTTCAGCTGCGTCCCAGCCCAGTCCCCCGCTGTGGCAGAAGGACAGGTCGGCTTCTTCCAGCGACCACGGCAGCAGCGCCTTCATGGTGCCCAGCTTCATGGTGTTGGAGCGTGGCTCGAAGACCGCGATGATGCGCTGGTCGGGGCTGATGCGCCGACGCAGCCCGTCCACCGTGGTGCGGATGGCCGTGGGGTGGTGGGCGAAATCGTCGTACACGGTGACGCCATTGACCTCGCCGCGCAGCTCCAGGCGGCGCTTGACGTTCGCAAACTGGCCCAGGGCCTCGCAAGCGACTTGCGGCGACACGCCCACGTGCTCAGCCGCGGCAACGGCGGCCAGCGCGTTCATCTGGTTGTGCTCGCCCATCAGGGGCCACTCGACACGGCCGACCAGCACGGCGGCTTTGAGCACGTCAAAGGCATGCGGCTCGCCGCGGGCCCGAAAGCCCGGCACATCACCACGCACGCCAAAGCGAACCACGTCGCTCCAGCAGCCACGGTCCAGCACCCGCTGCAAGCTGTCTTCTCGGGCGTTGACCACCAGGCGTCCTTGGCCGGGCACCGTGCGCACCAGGTGGTGGAACTGGGTTTCAATCGCGGCCAGGTCGGCAAAGATGTCGGCGTGGTCAAACTCCAGGTTGTTCAAGACGGCGGTGCGCGCCTGGTAGTGCACGAACTTGCTGCGCTTGTCGAAAAACGCGGTGTCGTATTCGTCGGCCTCGATCACGAAGGGGTGACCCGAAGCAGGGCGCCGCGCTTCGTCCAGCTCGCCCAGGCGGGCTGATACGCCGAAGTTCTGCGGCACGCCACCGACCAGGAAGCCCGGCTGCAATCCGGCGTGCTCCAGGATCCAGGTCAACATCGACGTGGTCGTGGTCTTGCCGTGGGTGCCGGCCACGGCCAGCACATGCCGCCCGCGCAACACGTTTTCACTCAGCCATTGCGGGCCGCTGGTGTAGGGCAGGCCGGCGTTCAGGATGGCTTCCATCAACGGGTTGCCGCGCGACACCACATTGCCGATCACGAACAAATCGGGTTTCAAATCAAGCTGATCAGGCGTGTAGCCCTCGATCAACTCGATGCCCAGCGCGCGCAACTGGTCGCTCATCGGCGGGTAGACGCCCGCGTCGCAGCCCGTCACACGGTGACCGGCCTCGCGGGCCAATGCGGCCACGCCACCCATGAAGGTGCCGCAAATGCCAAGAATGTGAATGTGCATGCTCAACCCAATGCTTGTGCGGCGGCCGCCACCGTGTCGGCGATGTCCTGCTCGGTGTGCGCGTCACTCACGAAACCAGCTTCGTACATGGCCGGTGCAAGATACACGCCACGGTCCAGCATGGCGTGGAAGAAGCGGTTGAACTTGTCGGACCCATGGGCCATGACCGCCTGGTAGTGCTGGGGCAGGCTGTCGGCAAAGAAGAAGCCGAACATGCCGCCCTGGCTGTCGCCCACCAAAGGCACGCCAGCTTGCTGAGCGGCGCCCACCAGCCCTTGCACCAGGCTTTGCGTGCGCTGGGTCAGCGATTCGAAAAAACCAGGGCGCTGGATGACCTTCAAGGTGGCCAAGCCACAGGCCGTGGCCACGGGGTTGCCTGACAGCGTACCGGCCTGGTACACCGGCCCCAACGGCGCCAGTTGCGCCATGATTTTGGCCGGGCCGGCGAAAGCCGCCAGCGGCATGCCGCCACCAATCACTTTGCCAAACACGCTCAGGTCGGGCGTGAAGCCGCTGATCTGCTGCGCGTACAGGCTTTGCGCGCCACCCAGGGCGACGCGAAAGCCCGACATCACTTCGTCGAACACCAGCAGCGCGCCGTGCTGTGTGCACAACTCGCGCAATCGCGTCATGAAAGGCACGGAAGCCCGCACGAAGTTCATGTTGCCAGCGATGGGCTCGATCATCACGCAGGCGATCTCGCCGCCCACTTCGGCAAAGGCTTGTTCGATCTGCTCGACGTTGTTGTATTCCAGGACCAGGGTGTGCTGCACCACCTCGGGTGGCACGCCCGCGCTGGTCGGGTGCCCGAAGGTGGCCAGGCCCGAACCGGCTTTGACCAGCAAGGCATCGGCATGGCCGTGGTAGCAGCCTTCGAACTTGATCAGCTTGCTGCGGCCCGTGAAGCCGCGCGCCAGGCGGATGGCGCTCATGGCGGCTTCCGTGCCGGAGCTGACCAGGCGCACCTGCTCGGCGCTGGGCACCAACTTCAAGATCTCTTCGGCCAGCTCGATCTCGCGCTCGGTGGGCGCTCCAAACGAGAAGCCATCCAGTGCCGCTTTCTGCACCGCCTCGAGCACCTCGGGGTGGCCATGGCCCAGGATCATCGGCCCCCAGGATCCAATGTAGTCGATGTAGCGGCGCCCCTCGGCATCCCACATGTAGGCGCCTTGCGCCCTGGCGATGAAGCGGGGCGTACCGCCCACGGCCTTGAAAGCCCGCACGGGCGAATTCACCCCGCCGGGGATGGCGCGCTGCGCACGCTCGAACAAAGCTGCATTAGTGGACATTGCGTGAGGAAGGGGAGATGTCGTTGTCGGTCAGGCCGGATTCGCCAGCGGCGGCTTCTTCGCTGGCGGCTTCCTCGCCCGCTTCGCCCGGAGGCAGTGCCCAGAAGAAGCGGTCGGGGATGACACCCCCCATGCCAGGACGGAATCCGGAATCAAGCGCCTGGTCCAGGAAGCTCAAGGCTTCTGACACGGCCATGTCCACCGAGGTTTCCGTGGCCAGGATGGCGGCCAGCGCGGCCGACAAGGTGTCGCCCGCGCCCACGAAGCTGGCTTCAAAGCGCTCAAAGCGTTCGCCAGCGATCGCGCCTTGGGCCGAGGCCAGCACGTTGTCGATGAATTGGTCGGGCAACTGGATGCCGGTCACCAGCACATAGCCGCAACCGCTTTCGCTGGCGGCCACCGCCAACTCGCGGGCCGAGGGGGGGCGCTCGGATTCCCACTCTGGCAGCAGGAAGTCGGTCAGGGTCTTGTGGTTTCCCACCAACACCAGGGTGGCGGGCAGGATCAGCTCGCGAAAAGCCTCCAGATAAGACATCTGGGCGTCCTCATCCATCCACGAGACGTTGGGTAAATAAGACACCAGCGGGATATCGGTGTAGTCGGAGAGGATTTCGGCGACCACGCTCACGCCCTCGGCGCTGCCCAGAAAACCGACTTTCCAGGCCGAAATGGTGGCGTCTTCCAGGATGGTGCGCGCCTGCTCGGAAATCGCATCGGCGTCGATTTCGTGAATTTCAAACACCTCGGCGGTGTCGCGAATCAGTAAGCTGGTGATCACCGGCAAGGTGTGCGCACCCATGGACGCCATGGTGGCGATGTCGGCTGCAATGCCACTGGCGCCACTGGGGTCGCTGGCGTTGAAGCTCATCACGCACGCCGGTGTTCCGGAGTCTTCGGCTTCGGTGGCGGGATCAACCTGGGGGCCGTCGGTGGGAGTGTTCATTCAGTGCGTCTAGCGGTGTTCAGGCCCGGTGTTCAGACCAATGGGCGGGAGCTGTCCTAGCAAGCCTCACATGGCGCCAAGCGTCTTGTGGTGCCCACAAACCCTTGTTTTTCACAAGGATGGGATGGCTACAATCAGCCCATTGTATTCAAGCTGGTTTGAACAGACGTGAACTCTTCCCGCACCTGGATGTGTTTGATTTGTGGCTGGATTTATGACGAAGCTGTCGGCCTGCCCGAAGACGGCATTGCACCCGGTACGCGTTGGGAGGACATTCCCATGAATTGGGTGTGCCCCGAATGCGGCGCCCGCAAGGAAGATTTCGAAATGGTTCAGATTTGACGGCCTGGCCGTCATCAACCTTGATTAAAGGAATGGGTCCGTGACTGAAACTGGCTTGCCCGTATTAAGCGATGTCCCCGAAATCACCGCGCCCAAGAAAATCCTGGTGATTGACGACAGCAACACCATTCGGCGCAGCGCCGAGATTTTCCTGAAGCAGGGTGGTTATGAAGTGTTGTTGGCCGAGGACGGTTTCGACGCCCTGGCCAAGGTCAATGACCATGAACCCAGCATCATCTTTTGCGACATCCTGATGCCGCGACTGGATGGGTATCAAACCTGCGCCATCATCAAGCGCAACCCGCGTTTCGCGGCCACGCCGGTGATCATGTTGTCTTCCAAAGACGGTTTGTTCGACAAGGCCCGTGGACGAATGGTGGGGTCTCAGGATTATTTGACCAAGCCGTTCACCAAGGATCAGTTGCTCCAAGCGGTGGCGCAGTACAGTGCTTGATTGAACCATTTCTGGTTCTGCGTCTAGGGCGCGCATGCGCCGCCCACAGAATTCGCCAAGAGGTTGATCGATCATGTCCATTCAAAAAATCCTGCTGGTTGACGATTCCAAGACAGAGCTGCATGTGCTGTCAGATTTGCTCACCAAAAAAGGTTTCAAGGTGCGCACCGCCGAAAACGGCGAAGAAGCCTTGCGCCGCCTCCAGGAAGAAAAGCCTGACCTGATCCTGATGGACGTGGTCATGCCCGGCCAGAACGGTTTCCAGCTCACCCGGGCCATCACCCGCGACCCGGCCTTCGCCGATGTCCCGGTGATCATCTGCACCAGCAAGAATCAGGAGACCGACCGCGTCTGGGGCATGCGCCAGGGCGCGCGCGACTACGTGGTCAAGCCGGTGGATGCTGAAGAACTGCTGGCCAAGATCAAGGCGTTTGGTTGATTCATGGCGAATAAAGAAGCCCTGCGGGACCTGCAAAAACGCCTGGCCACCCGGTTACAGGCAGCGCGTGAGCAAGCGCCAACCCGAAACTGGTTGGCGGTGGAGATCGCCGGGCATGGTTTTTTGCTGCCGCTGGACCAGGCGGGCGAGATCTTTCCCATGTCCGCCTTGCAAGCCGTGCCGCACAGCCAGCCCTGGTTCCTGGGCGTGGCCAATCTGCGCGGGCAGTTGCATGGCGTGGTCGATCTGCCAGCCTTTCTGGGCCTGGCCCGGCCGGTGGCGCGTTGGTCGCAAGAGCAGGGGGCCCGTGAGGCTGGCCGGCTCGTGGCGATGAACAGCTCGTTGCAGCTCAACGCGGCCCTGGTGGTAGACCGGTTGCTGGGTTTGAGAAACCCGGCAGACATGGTGGCAGGCAGCCCCCCCTCACCAGACACGCCCCATTTCATCGGCCAGCAAGTGGTCGATGACAAGGGCCGTGCCTGGTACGAACTCGACCTTGCTGCGCTGACCGCAGACGAGGCTTTCCTCAAGATCGACGCTTGACCGTTTGGAGTACAAGGCATGAGTTTCCTGAGTCGAATCAAGGATCTGGGCAAGTCGCAGGACGAAGTTGAAGTCCAGCCGGAGGCCCTGGCATCCGAGGCGCCAGTGACCTCGTCAGGTGCCAACGCCGTTGACACCCACAACGCGGTCTCGTCCACGCTCCAGCCGGGTGGCGGGAGTTCGTCGGACTCGATCATTTCTGAGGCGGCGCCTTCCGAATTCCCGCCGGATTACCACGATGCACGGGTCAAGGCCGAGGCCCTGGATGCGGCCAATGCCGAATCCCGCACCGGCTTGCCGGTGATCGGCAACTGGTCGCTCGAGCGCCAGCAGCGTGCGCTGTTCGGGGCCTTCATCCTGGGTGGCCTGGGCTTGATGCTCAGTGCGTTCCTGTCGGTGAATTCCGCCGATCGACGCGCGGCGCAAGCCGGTGCCACCGGTCAGGCGCTGATGCAGTCGCAACGCCTGGCCAAGTCGGTGTCGCAGGCCTTGATCGGCCGGGCGCAGGCTTTCCAGGAAGTGGCCGATTCCGCCAAGGTGCTGGCCAGCAATGTGCGTGGTCTGGCGCAAGGTGATGGCTCCCTGGGTTTGACCGAGGTGCCCGCCACGGCGAAAGAGCCTTTGCTGCCCCTGCTGCCCCTGGTGGACCGTGCCGAGAAGAACGCCAAGTTCGTGTTGGCCCAGAAGCAGACGCTGACCCAGGTGAGTCAGGCCCTGCGCGAAGTGAACGGCCAATCCTCCGAGCTGCTGGACCTGGCGGAAGGCATTGCCACCGCCAAGATCGAAAAGGGTGGCGCCACGCCAGCCGAATTGATGGCCATGAACCAGATGGTCATGCTGACCCAGCGCATCGGCAAGTCGGCCAATGAGTTCCTGACGGTGGAAGGCGTGTCAACCGAAGCGGTGTTCTTGCTGGGCAAGGACTTGAACGCTTTCAAGGAAATCGTGGATGGCTTGCTGAACGGCAACAAGGATCTGGACCTGAACGGCTTCAAGGATGCCGAGATGCGTGAACCGCTGGAGGCTTTGCAAAAGCTGTTCGAGCAGACCCGCACGCAATCGACCTTCATCCTGGGCACCCTGCAAGGCCTGGTGGCCGCGCGCGATGCGCAAGTGGCCATCATTGACGACAGCGAACCCTTGCGCAAAGGCCTGGAACAAGTGCAAACGCGCTTGTCGAGCGGTGCGGGCATCGGCCTCATCAACATCGTGCTGATCGTGATCTTCCTGGCGCTCACGGTGGCGGCCGGTTTTGGCCTGCTGCGCGTGTTCCTGACCGACCAGACCCAGCGCCGTCAACTGGCCGAAGGCCAGCGCCAGGAGGCCGAACGCCAGGAGCGCGAAGCCAAGCGCGTCAACGACGCCAACCAGGCCGCCATTTTGCGTTTGATGAACGAGCTGCAAATGGTCGCTGAAGGTGACTTGACACAACAAGCCACCGTGACCGAAGACATCACCGGCGCCATCGCCGACTCGGTGAACTTCACCGTGGAAGAGCTGCGCAGCCTGGTGGCCCAGGTGCAAAGCACGGTTCAACGTGCCACCGACACCACGCAGCAGGTGGAAGCCACCTCGACCGAGCTGCTGGCCGCGTCTGATGAACAACTGCGTGAGATCCGCGAAACCGGCGAATCGGTGCTGCAGATGGCGGGCCGGATTAACGAAGTGTCTGCACAAGCCCAGCAGTCCGCTGAAGTGGCGCGCCAATCGCTGGCCGCCGCCGACACCGGTCTGACCGCGGTGCAGAACGCCATCGGCGGTATGAACACCATCCGCGACCAGATCCAGGACACCTCCAAGCGCATCAAGCGCCTGGGCGAATCGTCGCAAGAGATCGGCGAAATCACCGAACTGATCTCGGACATTACCGAACAGACCAACGTGCTGGCCTTGAACGCCGCCATCCAGGCCGCGTCTGCCGGTGAAGCCGGACGAGGCTTCTCCGTGGTGGCCGAAGAAGTGCAGCGGCTGGCCGAACGCTCCGGCGACGCGACCAAGCAGATTGCCGCGCTGGTGCGCACCATTCAGACCGACACGCAAGACGCCGTGGCTGCTATGGAACGCTCCACACAGGGCGTGGTGGAAGGGGCTCGGCTGTCAGACGCCGCCGGTTCCGCCCTGGGCGACATTGACCGCGTGTCACGCCGACTGGCTGAACTGATTGAGCAGATTTCCTCACAAGCCTTGCGTGAAGCAGAATCTGCGAACGTGGTCGTCTCGAACATCCAGCACATTTTTGCGGTGACCGAGCAGACCGGTGAAGGTACCCGATCAACGACCCAGCTCGTGCGCGAGCTGTCCAAGACCGCCGACGAACT
>NZ_JAUSAR010000200.1 GCF_030652515.1 Aquabacterium sp.
CAGGACGTGCTCATTCCGACCAGCATGGTCGGCAACTACCCCAATCCGCGCTGGTGGGATGCAGCCTTTGCGCGGCACTTCACCGGGGATCAGCAGCCGCCCGACTCGATGTGGCAGGAGGCGCTGGAGGATGTGGTGGGCGCGATGGTGCGCGATCAGGAGCAGGCGGGCCTGGACATCATCACGGACGGGCGGGTGCACGGCGACAACTACGCCGATCAGGCGGTGTACTACTACCTGCACCGCCTGGGCTACGACCTCAAGGGCGGCAACCTGGGTTTCCCGATCTACAGCCGCCTGCACTCGGGCACGGTCACCAAGGAGATCAAGCGCTACGGGGCGCTGATGATCGAGCAGGCCAAGGCGCTGCGCAAGGCGACCAAGAAGCCGATCAAGGTGCAATACACCGGGGTGCAGGTGCTGGCGCAGGTGGCCAACGACCTGTACTACAAGTCCAGCCGGGAGCGTGCGCTGGCGATCGCCGCGGCGATCAACGAAGACCTGAAGGAGGTCGAGGCGATCGGCGCGGAGTTCATCCAGATCGACGAGTTCACCTGGCCGTACTTCTTCGAGGACTACGCCATCGAGGCGTTCAACCGCGCGGTCCAAGGGATCACGAAGTCCAAGATCGTCGTGCACGTGTGCTGGGGCAACTGGGGCGGCACGCCGGCCTACATGCCCGACGAGACGGCCAAGGCGGGTGAGGTGTTCGATCTGTCCAAGCGGGTTGGTGCGGAGCCTTCGCCCACGTCCTCGATCATTCCGAAGGCCTACCAGGCCAACATCAGCGTGCTGAACCTGGAGAGCTGCGGTCGCCGTGCGGACGACCTGTCCGGGCTGGACGTCATCAAGCAGCATCCGTTGCCGGCCAATGTGGACTTCTGGGCCGGCGTGATCGATGTGAAGAGCACGATCACCGAGACTGCCGAGCAGGTCGCCGGGCGCATCCGCAAACTGCTCCAGTACGTGCCGGCCGATCGCCTGGGCGTGACCACCGACTGCGGCCTCATCCTGCTGCAGCGCTACATCGCCAAGGACAAGCTCCACGCCCTCGTCGAGGGAACCAAGATCGTGCGCGCCGAACTGCAGCAACGCTGAAGCTGCA
>NZ_JAUSAR010000208.1 GCF_030652515.1 Aquabacterium sp.
CTTTCAAGGCGCGAAAAATCGAAAAAAAGTGTGAAGTCAGCCGATAGGCCGGATTCTGTGCAGCCTGCCACCTTGCGATGCCAGGCCGTGACCGCCATTCCTCTGGGCCGCCTGTCGCCAGAACGGCTCGGTGCCACCTACCCGCACACTCCCCGGGCCAGGTCAACGTGTGCCTATTTGGTGTTGCTGCGCGTAGAGATTGCCCGTTTCACCCGGACTAAACCGGCTCGTCTCTGTTGCTCTGATCCTCACCTTGCGGTGGAGAGGTGTTACCTCCTACGCTGCCCTGTGCAGTCCGGACCTTCCTCCAGTGCCACCTTTCGATGCTTGCACCAGCGGCGGTCTGGCCGACTTCACCCGCGCATTATCGCCTCTGCAGCCAAACCCAGGCGATCAGGCCCACCGACATCAGTGCGAGTGAGGCCATCGCCAGGTATTGCGTGCTGTGCATCACCAGCGGCGAGAGCACGCCCGCCACCAGCCCGTTGGACGCCGCGCCCACGAACGCCTGCATGGACGCGGCCATGCCGCGCCGGTGCGGAAACAGGTCCAGCACCATCAAGGTGACCACCGGGGTCATCATGGCCCAGCCAAAGGCGTACAGGCTGATGGGGATCAAAGCCCAGGACACGTGGGCTGTGAACAGCAGGTTGGCGACCAGGTTGAGCACCGACACCGTCAGCATCACCGTGAAGCCCAGTTTGATCTGATGCTCGCGGCTGATGCGGCCAGCCAGGCGCCCACTGACGAAGGCGCCGCCCATGATGCCGCCAATGGTGCACAGGAAGAACCAGAAGAACTGCGTAGGCTGCAGGTGCAGCAGGTCACCCAGAAACGCCGGTGCCGACAGCACGTACAGGAACATGCCATTGAAGGGCACCCCACTGGCCAGGGCCAGCAGCAGGAAGCGCGGGCTCAGCCCCAGCTCCAGGTAGCCCTGCATCAGGCTTTTGACGGCGAAGGGTTGGCGCTGCGAGGTGTGCAGGGTTTCGGGCAACAGCCACCAGTTGGCCAGCCACAGCACCACGCCCACGCCGGTCAGGAACCAGAACACCGCGTGCCAACCCAGGTGCGTGAACAGCAGGCCACCCACGATGGGGGCGATGGCCGGGGCAGCGCCGAAGAACAATGTGACTTGGGCCATCACACGCTGCGCCTGATCGGGCGGGTACATGTCGCGGATCACCGCGCGCGACACCACGATGCCCGCCCCCGTGGACAGCCCTTGCAGCGCACGAAAGAAGATCAACTCGCCGATGGTGGTAGACAAGGCACAACCCGCCGAGGCGATCGTGAACATGGCCACGCCCACCAGCACCACAGGGCGGCGCCCGAAGCTGTCGGACAGCGCGCCATGGAACAGGCTCATCAGCGCGAACGAGAACAGGTAGGCCGACAGCGTTTGCTGGATCTGCAGCGGCGTGGCGTTCAGCGAGGCGGCGATGCCCGCGAAGGCAGGCAGGTAGGTGTCGATGGCGAAGGGGCCCAACATGCCCAGGCAGGCCAGCAGCACGGCCAGCATCCAGGCGGGGGCTCGCCACAGGCTTTGGGCGTCAGGGTTCAAAGACCTGCCTTTTCCAGGCTCTTCAAGAAGATGTCGGCCTTTTGAAAGCCGATGACGCGGGCCTGGTTGAGCAACTGGCCTTGGGCGTCGAAGAACAGGATGCCCGGGGGGCCGAACAGGTTGAAGCGTTTGAGCAGGGCTTTGTGATCGCTGGTGTTGGCGGTCACGTCGGCCTGCAGCAGCACCACGTTCTTCAACCGATCCTGCACGCGCGCATCGGTGAAGGTGAAGTGCTCCATTTCCTTGCAGGCCACGCACCAGTCGGCGTAGAAATCCAGCATCACCGCTTGACCGGCTTGGGTGGCGGCGGCCACGGCCTCGTCCAGCTCTTGCGAGTTGGACACGCGTTGGAACGCCAAGGCGCTGGCTTCACTGGTCTGAGCAGCGCCAGCGCGCGACACGAAGGGCCGCAACGGATCCCAGGGGCTTTGCGCGCCCGCCAGCCCGCCGATGATCTGCACGGCCGACAGCAAAGCCAGCACCATGCCCAAAGCCAGGGCAGAGCGGTGCTTCAGGCTGACGTGGGTGGTCAGGGTGTCGAAACCACCCGTGAACGCAGCGGCCAGGGCCAGCAAGGCGCCCAGCGACAAGGTCGCGGCCAGCGGTGGCAGCATGGGGTAAACCAGCCACCAGGCCACGCCCAGCAGCATCAGGCCAAACAAGGTTTTGACCGCTTCCATCCAGTGGCCGGCGCGTGGCAGCAAGCTGCCCGCCGACAGGCCCAGCAACAGCAGCGGCAAACTCATGCCGCAGGCCAGGGCGTACAGGGCCACACCGCCCAGCACCACGTCTTTGGTCTGGCTCAGGTACACCAGGGCGCCCGCCAACGGTGCACTCACGCAAGGCCCCACGATCAGGGCCGACACCACGCCCATGAGGAACACGCCCAACAGGCTGCCACTTTGCAGCTTGCCCGAGGTTCTGGTGAGGTGGCTCTGGATGAAAGCTGGCATCTGCAGTTCATAGACGCCGAACATCGACAAGGACAGCAGCACCATCAGCGCGCTGAAGCTGCCCAGCACCCAGGGGTTCTGCAGCGAAGCGGCCAGGCCTTCGCCCAGCAACCCGGCGGACACCCCCAGCAGCGTGTAGACCAGCGCCATGCCTTGCGAATAGCTCAGCGCCAGGACGAAGCCGCGCAAGCGCCCGACTTTGCCCTGGCCGACGATCACCGCCGACAGAATCGGCATCATGGGCAACACGCAAGGCGTGAAAGACAGGAGCAGGCCCGCCACCAGGAACACGCCGACGATGGTGGGCAGGTTGCCGGAGGCCAGGGCGGTTTCGATGCGGCTGCCGCTGTCAACGGTTGGCGTTGGTGTGCTGCTGCGCCCAGAGGCGTCCGGTGGGGCGCTGTCCACGTTCACCGCCGTGACCTGGCCAGCCTGGCCCACGGTCAGGTTGAAGTGTTTGGTTTGTGGCGGGTAGCACAGGCCAGCATCGGCGCAGCCCTGGTAGCCCACTTCGACCCGGACCGCGGTGCCCGCCGGGGTGTTGGGCGCCACGCCAAACTGCATGGGCACCAGGCCGTGGTAGACCTCGACCTCCTTGCCGAAGGTCTCGTCGAACTTGCGCTGGCCGGGCGGCAGGCTCATGGGGGTGAGCACCGCCGAGGGGGTTTTTGATTCCACCCGGAAGCGGTCGCGGTACAGGTAGGTCTTGGGTGCCAGGCTGAACTCGATCTGCACCTGGCCCTTGGGCGTGGTGCTGGCCTGCAGCGTGAAGGCCTGCTCGGCCGGGAGGAATTCTTCGGCAGCCTGGCACGGTGTGGCCAGCAGCCAGCCGGCCACACTGGCCAGCACGATTCGAAATACCATTCGCCAAACGAACATCACGTTCCTCGTTGTCTTGTCTTGAAACATTGTCCAGGAGACTCGCATGAAAGCCGCCACCATTCTCGACACGATCGGAAATACCCCTCACATTCGTGCGCAACGCCTGTTCGGGCCGGGGCATGAAGTCTGGATCAAATCCGAGCGCAGCAACCCTGGGGGCTCCATCAAGGACCGCATCGCGCTGTCCATGGTGGAGGATGCTGAACGTTCGGGTGCGCTGAAACCCGGTGGCACCATCATCGAGCCGACCTCGGGCAACACGGGCATCGGCCTGGCCATGGTGGCCGCCGTCAAGGGCTACCAGCTGATCCTGGTCATGCCCGACAGCATGTCGATCGAGCGTCGTCGCCTGATGTCGGCCTATGGCGCCAAGTTTGACCTCACACCGCGTGAGAAAGGCATGAAAGGCGCCATTGCCCGCGCCCAGGAGTTGGCGGGCGGCATCGAAGGCGCCTGGATTCCACAGCAGTTCGAGAACCCCGCCAACATCGAGGTGCATGTGCGCACCACGGCGCAAGAGATCCTGGCCGATTTCCCCGAGGGTCTGGATGTGCTGATCACTGGCGTGGGCACAGGCGGACACCTGACCGGCTGCGCCCGTGTGCTCAAGAAGGCCTGGCCCCAGCTCAAGGTGTACGCGGTCGAGCCCACGGCCTCGCCGGTCATCTCGGGCGGCAGCCCGGCACCGCACCCCATCCAGGGCATCGGCGCGGGTTTCATCCCCGCCAACCTGGACACCAGCCTGCTGGACGGCGTGATCCAGGTCGAGGCCGAAGCGGCCCGCGAGATGGGCCGCCGCGCCGCACGCGAAGAAGGGCTGCTGGTCGGTATCTCGTCAGGCGCCACCTTGGCGGCCATCGCGCAAAAGCTGCCCGAGTTGCCAGCTGGTGCCAAGGTGCTGGGCTTTTGCTACGACACCGGCGAACGCTACCTGTCGGTGGAAGGCTTTTTGCCGGTGTGAGATGCGGTAGGCCGAACGAGCTGCGCCAGCGCGTGGACAATGGCGTCATGAGCAGCACCAGCGAACCCCCCGTCAAACGCCGACGAGCGGCCAATGTGACCCGCCCCTATGGCGGCGTGCTCGCCGACACCCGCCGCCAGGAGCGCCGCAACCGCCTCATCGCGGCTGGCCTGGAAGTCATCGGGACCCGGGGTTATCACCTGTCCACCGTGCGCGACATTTGCGCGCAATCCGGCCTGAGCGAGCGCTATTTCTACGAGTCCTTCAAGGGCATGGGGCTGCTGTTCGAAGCGGTCTATGCCAAACTGCACGCCGAATCCCAAAGCCGCGTCATGGACGCCTTCGCCACAGCCAGCGCGCTCAAGCCCGACCCCATGCAAATGGCCGAAGCCGCTGTCACCGCGTGGTTGACCTTCATCAAGGAAGACCCTCGCCGCGCCCGCATCCTGCTGATCGATGCGGTCAGCATCAACGACTCGAACACGCGCAACGCCCAGGCGGCCATCCAGGATTTCGCCGGCATCATCCGCGCCTTTGTGGAGATGCTGTACCCCGACCTCGGCAAGCTGGGCTACGACCCCAAGTTGGTGGCGGCCACCCTGGCTGGTGCCAACCTGCAAGCGGCCAAGACCTGGATGTGGAATGGCTTCGAGCAGCCGGTGGGCGAGGTGGCCAAGCACCTGACGCTGGTGTTCCGCAGCCTGCACGACTTCTACGTTCGCGAAACCAGGGCCTAGGTCAAGGCTGCAGCCGCCAAGCCAAAGTCTCGCCGCCCCTCAAAGGCTTGATGCTGGCCTGATCGCCAAAAGGCAAGGACTCGGGCACCACCCAGGGCTCGCGCTTCAAGGTGACTTGGTCGGTGTTGCGCGGCAAGCTGTAGAAGTCGGGCCCGTGGAAGCTGGCAAAGGCTTCCAGCTTGTTCAATGCGCCCGCGTTTTCAAAAGCCTCGGCGTACAGCTCCAGCGCGCAGGGGGCTGAATAGCAGCCGGCACAACCGCTGGCATGCTCTTTCAGGTTCGAGGCGTGCGGCGCGCTGTCGGTGCCCAAAAAGAACTTCTCACTGCCGCTGGTGGCCACTTGCACCAAGGCCACGCGGTGCTCCTCGCGCTTGAGGATGGGCAGGCAGTAGTAGTGCGGCCGGATGCCGCCCATGAAGATGGCGTTGCGGTTGTACAGCAGGTGTTGCGGCGTGATGGTGGCCGCCACGAAGCGGTCGGTCTCGCTCACGTACTGCGCCGCTTCCTTGGTGGTGATGTGCTCGAACACGATCTTCAACTCGGGGAAGTCGCGGCGCAGCGGGATCAGCTTCTCGTCGATGAAGGCCTTCTCGCGGTCGAACACATCGACCTCGTTGTCGGTGACTTCGCCATGCACGCAGAACACCAGGCCTTCGCGCTGCATGGCCTCCAGCACCGCGTAGGTCTTGCGCAGGTCGGTCACGCCCGCATCGCTGTTGGTGGTGGCGCCGGCGGGGTAGAGCTTGAAGGCCACCGCACCCATGGCCTTGGCGCGGGCCACTTCTTCAGCCGGTGTGTTGTCGGTGAGGTAAAGCACCATCAAGGGCTCGAACTTCAAGCCAACTGGCACGGCGGCGCGGATGCGGTCGCGGTAAGCGATGGCTTGCTCGGCCGTGGTCACGGGCGGGCGAAGGTTGGGCATGACGATGGCGCGTGCGAACTGCTGCGCGGTGGCGGGCACCACGCTGGCCATGGCGGCGCCATCGCGCACATGCAGGTGCCAATCATCGGGACGGGTGAGGGTCAAGGTATTGCTCATGCCGTGATTGTTGCATTGAGGCGTCACAGACCCCCCAAAACCCCCTAAGCCTTGGGCCCTAGTTCTAGGTTCCCCCCTAGCTTGACCGTCCCCAACCCTAGGGGCATGGGCCCTTTGCGCCCTTGTGGCGGTTGTCCGGCGTCCCTAGTCTTCGCTCCACACCACGCCAATCAGGCCCGGTGCCTGTTTCTCACCTTTGGAGCCGACCATGCTGATTCACTCTCTTTCCAACCGGCGGCGCGCGCTGTCGATCACCGCGCAAGCCGCAGCGGCCATGCTGGCCACCACCTCGATGGCCTGGGCCCAGAGCGCCCCGACCTTGCACGTTGAAACCGTGTCTTCATCCCCCGATGCCACTGTGCTGCGCGTGATCGTGCCCCTGCCCAAGCTGGACAGCGTTGAAACGCCCAGCGGCGTGTTCCAGCGTTTCGCGCTGAACAACGGTGGCGGGGCCATCAACGACATCCGCGAAGTGGGCCTGCCCGAAGTGCCATTGACCGGTTTCTCGCTGGCCTTGCCGGTGGATGCCAAGGACGGCTCGTCCACGGTCGAGATCGTGCCCGAAGGTTCCATCAAGCGCCAGCAAGCGCGCCTGTACCCCGTTCAGCCGCCTGAAAGCAATCGCGCCGGTGTCAAGGACGACGCCAAGTTCGAGTTCGACGCTGACCGCTGGGCCAAGGGTGTCAAGACCCCCGGCCAAGACCAAGGTGTGCTGCCCGTCTTCAAAGGCGATGCCAGCGTGAACGGCTACCGCCTCTCGCCCTATGGCTACAACCCGGCTGAACAGCTGATCACCTACTACCCCAGTTACCTGGTCACCATCAAGCACCCAGGCAACTGCTTCATCTATGACCGCCTCAAGCTCAAGGGCGTGGTCGGCACGCGAGTCCAGGGCTTTGACGGCATCGACCAGCGCATCGAGCAATTGCCCCTGCCTGCCCTGCAGTTCACGATCAACAAGGACCTGGCCAGCAAGTTGCGCTGCGCCCCGCCCATCATCATCAACCCCGCCATCTTCGGGGCCCGTTTCCTGATCGTCACGCACCCCAACTTCAAGGCTGCGGCCGACACCCTCAAGGCGCACAAGCAAGCTCTGGGCATCTCGACCCGCGTGGTTACCACGGCCGACATCACCGGTGGTGGTGCCAATGCCACCGAAGGCCAGATCCGCAGTTGGATCGCCAACTACTACAACACGCACCTGGTTCGTCCGAAGTGGGTGTTGTTCATGGGTGATGCCGAGTTTGTGCCCACCCACTACGACCAGGCCAACATCTGGGACAGCGCACGCAATGCGGGCGACATGTGGTACGGCCAGTTCCTGCCGGGTGCCACGGCCACCACCATCCCACCTTTCGGCATTGGTCGCTTCCCGGTGGACACGCTGGCCCAGGCCAACACCATCGTCTCCAAGGTGATGGCGTTCGAGAACTCGCCACCGGCCAACCCCATCTTCGGCCAAGACTTCTACAGCCGCCTGACCTTCGCGTCGTTCTTCCAGATCACCGACAGCAACGGCACCACGCCCACCCGCGACAAGCGCTGGTTCGTGGAGACCTCCGAAATGGTGCGTGACCATGCCGTGAGCAAAGGCTACAGCGTGGCCCGCCTTTACCACGCGGATGCCGCCGCCAACCCCCTGTTCTACAACAGCGGCGCGGCCATCCCCGCGGCACTGAAGAAGCCCGGCTTTGCCTGGGATGCCGATCGCAACGACATCGCGGCGGCCATCAACCAAGGCTCGTCACTGGTCTACCACCGCGACCACGGTTGGTGGAGCGGTTGGGGCGATCCCTCCTTCCAGACGGGTGACCTGGGTCTGATCTCGGTGACCAACAACGAGTTCCCGGTGGTGTTCAGCATCAACTGCGCCAGCGGCATCTTCGACAACGAGACCGTGGACCTGGCCGCCAACAAGATTGGCGCTGGCTATGGCCCGGGCGTGGGCAGCACCTACTGGGCCGAAGCCTTCCTGCGCAAGTCGGATGGCGCGCTGGCAGTGATCGGTGATTCGCGTTCCAGCAGCACCACCGACAACAACCACTTCACCCTGGGCTTGTTCGATGGCGTGTTCCCGGGCCTCGTTCCCACCTTCGGCGCGGGCAGCTCCATCCAGCGTCTGGGTGACCTGTTGAACTATGCCAAGACCTACATCTCCGATGTGAGTTCTGGCGCGCAAGGCAACCGGCATCCGCTGAACAGCGGTGGCAGCCGTCCGGCGATCGTCAACCTGCGGCAGGAACTCAACATCTACAACCTGTTGGGTGACCCCACCGTCAAGCTGCGCGTCAGCGCCCCCTGGAAGTTCGGCCTGCCCTTCGTGGCGCTGGAAAAGACCCTGGTGAAGATCAAGGTGCCGGTGCAACCTGGTTGCCTGACCTGCCCACCTGAGTTGGCTTCGCCCGAGTGGATCACTGTGGTGGCCTTCGATCCCAAGACCGGCCTGGAACTGGGCCGTGGCCTGATCAATGGCGACGGCGTGGGTGAGATCGACCTGGGTGACGACTTCAAGGGTGACAACGTGATGGTGCGCGTGGCCTCGCCCGACGGCGCCTCGACCCAAGCCGCTGCCAAGGAAACCGACAGCGACAGCGACACCGTGCCCGACAGCCGCGACAACTGCGTGGCCGTGCCCAACAAGGAGCAGCAAGACACCGACGGTGATGGCTACGGCAACGCTTGCGACGCCGACCTGAACAACGACGGCTTCGTCAATTCCCTGGACCTGTCTGCCCTTCGTGGCCAGTTCGGCAAGCGCGGTGTGGCCGGTGATCTGAATGGCGACGGCCTGGTCAATTCCCTGGACGTCAGCCGCTTCAGCAAGCTGTTCGGCAAGGTCCCTGGCCCTTCTGCCTTGCACCTGCCTGTGGCCTCCGCCAAGTGATTTTTGCTTTCTTCAACCCTGTTCAATTTGACCTTTAAGGAATCCTCATGAAACTGCACCAAACCCTCATCGCCGCTGCCGTCACCCTGGCCGCTTTCGCTGCGCAAGCCCAGACCGTCTCGGTCAGCCCTTCGCTCACCAACGTCAACATCGGCGAAAGCTTCACCGTGGACCTGCTGGCCACCGGCTTCCCCGACAAGATATTTGGTGGCGGCTACAACATCTCGTTCGACGCCAGCAAGCTCCAACTGGACGACATCAGCTTCCCATCCAACTGGGAGTTCCTGGTGAGCAAGGGCACTGCGGCGGGGGGGACCGTGAGCGATGTGTTCTTCAACACGTTCTCGGCGCCCATCGCCGGTGACTTCCTGACCTCGACCCTGAAGTTCACGGCCATTGGTGGGGGCATGTCGTCCATCACCTTGAGCGAGTCGGTCTCCTTCCCCTTCGGTGACGAGTTCGGCAATGCCGTCACCGTGTCCTACGTGGGTGGCTCGGTGGCTGCGGTGCCCGAGCCCGGCTCGGTGGCCATGATGCTGGCAGGCCTGGGCGCCGTGGGCTTCATGGCTTCGCGCCGTCGTCGCCAGGGCTGATCTTTGGTGTAGATTGTTGAAAGGGGTTGGCGCCATGCCAACCCCTTTTTTCATGGTGATCACATGGACTGCGTCCCCCTTGAACGTGGGCCCCAGTGACACGAACCTGTCATCGTGGTGACCTAGCCTGGGCCTCATTTTTCGTGATGTTCAGGAGATTCGCCTTATGAAGTCCACCACCTTGGCCCTGGTCGCCGCATTGGCCACCAGCCTGGGCCTCAGCGCACCGGCACAAGCGGCCGCCACTTTTGTCAATGGATTGGCATTACCCGGCTCGGCCCTCGATGTCTCGGGCGGCACCTCCGTCAACGATGGTCGAATGGGCTATTTCTCGGACTTGTACTACGACGCCAACCGCAGCGAGTGGTGGGGCTTGTCAGACCGCGGCCCCGGTGGCGGCACGCTCAGCTATGACACGCGTGTTCAGCGTTTCACCTTGGACATCAACGCCACCACGGGCGCCATCTCCAACTTCCAGGTGGTCCAGACCGTCAAGTTCACCACCGCCTCGGGCCAGGCCTTCAATGGCATCGCGCCCAACCCAAGCAGCACCTTGGGCGGCTCTTTCGACCCGGAAGGCTTGGTGATCAATCCGCGCAATGGCAATTTCCTGGTGTCTGACGAATACGGCCCATCGCTGTACGAGTTCAATCGTTCAGGCCAGTTGGTGCGCACGTTCAGCACGCCCAGCAACCTGATCCCACGCAACGCAGCCACCGGCGTGGCCAACCATGCAGGCGACGCGGGCAACACCGCTGGCAAGCGCACCAACCGCGGCTTTGAAGGCCTGGCGGTCAGCCCGAACGGGCAGTTCGCCTTCGCCATGCTGCAAAGCGCCATGCTCGATGAAGGTGGCGCGGATGGTGTGTACAACCGCATTGTCAAGTTTGACTTGAGCACGGGTGCCGTGGCCGGGCAGTACGCCTACAAAATGGAAGGCAGCAGCCAGGGACGAGGCATCTCCGCCCTGGTGGCCATCAATGATCATGAGTTCGATGTGCTGGAGCGCAACAACCGTGGCGTGGGCGTGCCGGAGGCCAATCTGGCTGCGCCCAACAAGAAGGTTTTCCGCATTGACATCGATGGGGCCACTGATGTCAGCGAAATCGACCTGGATGCACCTGGCGCCAGCTTCACCGAGGTGAGCAAGACCGCCACGCCCGTGGTTGATCTGGCCACCGATACCTTGTCGGAGCTGGGCAATGTGTCACCCGAGAAATGGGAAGGCTGGGCCATCGGGCCGAAGTTGGCCGATGGCACTTACCTGATGCTGGCGGGTACCGACAACGACTATTCGATCACCCAGAATGCGAGCGGCGAGCAGTTTGAGGTGTTCATCAAGGCAGGCGTTGGCACGGTGACGCGCATCCAGTGCGACATCGGCACCTTCAACAACTGCAAGTCGATTGGCGGCAATGGTTTGGTGGGAGTTGCTTTGCCCACAGGGACCGACTTCACGGGCTACACCGCCATTCCAGGCGTGCTGCATGCCTATAAATCCGGTCTTGGGGACATGACGAATTATGTCCAGGCCGTGCCCGAGCCTGAAACCATCGCCTTGCTGGGCGCCGGCCTGGCCGTGATGACCTGGGTGCGTCGCCGCCGCTGATCCAGCGCAGGACTGAAACCCCCCTGACAATCCAGGCATGGAAGCTTGGATGGTCGCGGGGGTTACTTCGCTTTTGCAGTGGTTCGCTTTGCCCCAGGTGGGCTTGAGCGCGGTGTTCGTGGTGGCCTTTGTGTCGGCCACGTTGCTGCCCTTGGGCTCCGAGCCCGCGGTGTTTGCGCTGGTCAAGCTCAACCCCGAAATGTTCTGGCCGGCGGTGCTGATCGCCACGCTGGGCAACACCCTGGGCGGCATCGTGACCTGGTGGGTGGGCTGGTTGGCGCGCCGTGGCACCGAAACGGTCACCCACCACCCCGTCAACACCAACACCTGGGCCCTGCGCTGGCTGCAGCGTTTTGGCGCCAAGGCCTGTCTGTTGTCGTGGTTGCCCATCGTGGGCGACCCGCTGTGTGCGGTGGCGGGCTGGCTCCGGCTGCCCTTTTGGCCCTGCGTGGCCTGGATGGCGGCGGGCAAGTGTGCCCGTTACATCACCATGACCGTTTTCATGCTCTGGATGGTGTGATTTTCACCATGCGCTATCCCATGTTCATGGGATGCATTTTGTAACGAATTTGTTTCTGCAACTGGGTCAATCCGTGACTTGCGACACTAAGATTGGGTCAATCGCGAACCAAAACAGCTTGATTCATACCAATCGCGACCATCCAGCGCTGTCATCAAGAAAAGGTCCAGGGAGGACTGATGAATGACAAGCCCCGGCGGTGAAAACCTCCGGGGCTTTTTTTACGTCGTTTTCATCACTTTACTTTTTGATTTCGAGCGTGGTGATGGTGAATTGGCCACCCACCTTGTCGGCCGTGAAGTTCACCTTGTCGCCCACCTGCACGGTCTTGAGCCAGGCGGGGTTGGCCACCCGGAAGGCCATCTGCATGGCCGGCAGGTCCAGGCTTTTGATCTCGCCGTGCTTGAGGGTGATCTTGCCGTTGTCGGCGTCGATCTTCTTGACTTCGCCGTCCACGGCCAGGGCCGAGGCCGACAGGCTCAAGCCCACGATCAGGGCGGCGGTGGTGGCGAACAATGACTTCTTCACAGAGGGCTCCTTGGCGGACACGACGGTGTCCAGTATGACCCGAGGCGCGCCAAAGCGCAGACCTCGCCATCCCTAGACGCGCGGGCTGGCCATTGGGTTGACAAGTTTTTCATCAACAGCCCGCGCAGTGTCCCTAAAATGGGCGCTTTGCTTGTTACAAGAACTGCGCGCCGCCATGACCGCCCTGCCCACCGACCCGTCCGACACCTTTGCCAACATTTCGCCCCGTGACAAGGCCGAAATCCTCGCGCAGGCCTTGCCCTACATCCGCAAGTTCCATGGCAAGACCATCGTCATCAAGTACGGCGGCAACGCCATGACCGACCCGGCCCTCCAGGCCGACTTCGCCGAAGACGTGGTGTTGCTCAAGCTTGTGGGCCTGAACCCGGTGGTGGTGCACGGCGGTGGCCCGCAGATCGACGACGCGCTCAACAAGATCGGCAAGAAGGGCCAGTTCGTGCAGGGCATGCGCGTGACCGACGAAGAAACCATGGAAGTGGTCGAGTGGGTGCTGGCCGGTGAAGTGCAGCAGGACATCGTCGGTTTGATCAACCACGCTGGTGGCAAGGCCGTGGGCCTGACAGGCCGCGATGGCGGTTTGATTCGCGCTCGCAAGCTGCGCCTGAAAGACCGCGAAGACCCCAGCAAGGAACACGATGTGGGCCACGTGGGCGACATCGTCAGCATCGATCCCAGCGTGGTCAAGGCCCTGCAAGACGACCAGTTCATCCCCGTCATCAGCCCCATCGGCTTTGGCGACGAGAACGAGAGCTACAACATCAACGCCGACGTGGTCGCGGGCAAGCTGGCCGAGGTCCTCAAGGCTGAGAAGCTGGTGCTGCTGACCAACACCCCCGGCGTGCTGAACAAGCAGGGCGAGTTGATGACCGACCTGTCGGCCCGCGAGATCGACGAGCTGTTCGCCGATGGCACCATCTCCGGCGGCATGCTGCCCAAGATCTCTTCGGCGCTGGACGCGGCCAAGAGCGGCGTGCACGCAGTGCACATCATTGATGGGCGCGTGCCCCACGCCCTGTTGCTGGAAATCCTGACCGAACAAGCCTTCGGCACGATGATCCGCTCGCACTGATCGGCGGGTTGCTCACTGCGGCGGCGCTGCTGCCTTCAGGTCAATGGGCATGCGTTGGCCGGTGGGGTGCGGCGTGCCATGCTTGTCGATGCGGCCCACCTGGATGTGGGCGTCGCGCACCCCGGTGCGGGCCACATTCAGCTGCAGCACCCAGGCGGTGTTGTTGTCCGCGTCGTCAAAACCATCGAAGATGAAATTGCCCAGGCTGTAGACGATGGGCTTGCCCTGGTACAGCTCAATGTCCTGCACGACGTGGGGGTGCGTGCCCACCACGGCATCGGCGCCTGCGTCGATCATCAGGCGGGCCAGTTCGCGTTGGCGGTCATTGGCGCGGGGCTGGTGTTCCTCGCCCCAATGCATGAAGGGGATGACGATGTCGGCGTGGTGCACAGCGCGGGCGCGCCGGATGTCCAGCACCACCTGCTCGTCTTCGCTCCAGGCCACGCCGGGGTGTTGGTTGCCCGCTTCGAAACTGCGGGGAAAGAACTCGTCATAGCCCAGCAAGGCGATGCGCAGGCCTTTGCGTTCGATCAGCAGCGGGGTGTGCGCCTGGCTCAGGTCCCGGCCACCACCAAAGAAGGGCAGTTTGGCCTGGTCAAGTCGGCCCAGCATCTCGGCAAAGGCCGCGCGGCCAAAATCGCCCGAGTGGTTGTTGGCCACGGACACGGCATCCACGTGGCGCTTGAGCAGTTTCAAGACGCGCGGGTGGGCCCGGAAAGTGTAAGGCTTGTCTTCGGCTTTGCCGCCGCGTGCGATCACGCATTCGAGGTTGGCCACGCGCACGTCGGCGCTGTCCAGGATCTGGGCAAAGGGCGCGAACGGGTTGTGGCCTTGCCTGATCCGCAGGCCTGGGTGTTCGGCCAGCATCACGTCGCCCATGAAGACGATGGACACGGTGGGTTCAGCGTGGGCCGTGAATGAGCACAAGAAGGTGCTTGCGCTCAGCAACAGCGCGGTCAAGCAGCGGCGCATCATCATCATGGCGTGGCCTGGTTGTTCAGTGCGCAGCCATAGACTATCTCGCGGCCGAGTCGGGCGGAGTAGACATGGTTCCAGCCGGTCAGGCCGGGCACCTTTGGATTGCTTGAAAACGGCGGTTGGTGCACCACCTCGTGTATCAGCAGCGGCGCGCCGGGCATCGCCATGTCGTAGGCGTACAGGGCGATGTAATCCACTTGTTGATCGTTGCCAACCACCACGGCCTTGAAGCGAAAGCGCTCGCCGATGTTCTGCGCGGCGACGGTGTAAGGATCGGCCACCGGGCGGGCTTCGATGTGGATGGTGTCGCTGGCGTAGCGCACCTGGCAGCGCAGCACCGCGGCTGCCGTTACCGTCGCGGCGTGGGCTGGCATGGCGGCTGATGCCGCGATGACCATGGCCACTTTGCAGGATGTGCCGATGTGTTTCATGCGTGCAATGTACAGGGGCTGTTTGCTTTGTCGTGGCTGCGCGGGGCGGGGCGCCTGGCTTGGTGCCAAGCTGAAGCTCTGCCGGAGTCTGCCCCAGCCCGCGCCCCGCGCTGCCCTGACAAAGCAAACCCAGCGTCAAACACTCACTACACTGGCCCCGTGAAGCACCACCAATCAAAACAGCAGCACCCCATCTGGTTGTTCGACCTGGACAACACACTGCATGACGCGTCCAGCGCCGTGTTCAGCCGCCTCAATGGCTCGATGACCGACTACATCGAGCAGCACCTGGGCCTGGCGCGCCAAGAGGCCAATGACTTGCGGGTGCATTACTGGCGCCGTTATGGGGCCACCCTGCTGGGCCTTGAAAAACACCACGGCATCCGCGCCGCGCACTTCCTGGCACAAACCCACCAACTGCCCGGCCTGGAAGCCCACCTGCGCATGCCCGCTTGCGACCGTGCCGCTCTCAAGCGCTTGCCCGGCCGCAAGTTCATCCTCACGAACGCCCCGGCCGACTACGCCAAACGCGTCGTCACCGCCCTGGACCTGGCCAGTTGCTTCGAAGGCATCATCTCCATTGAGGGTATGCGCGTGTTCGGTGACCTGCGGCCCAAGCCGGACGCCCGCATGCTGCGCGTGGTGCTGGCCCGGCACCGTTTGCCGGCCCACCGCTGCGTGCTGATCGAAGACACCCTGGCCAATTTGAAAACCGCTCGCGCGGCACACTTGCGCACGGTGTGGATGCAAAGCTACCTCAAGCACAATCCGCATGGCCCCGAAGTAGGTGCACACCTCCATCGTCGGCCCGCCTGGGTGTGTGCCAGAATCCGTCGGCTGCGTGCGCTTCACGCGGTTTTCAGCCCCAGCCCCTGATGCTGTACACCATGACGCGATGACCGACGAACTCATCCCTGTTGCTGCTGTCGAGCCCGCGCCCCGCAAGCGCCCCAAGCCGGGCGAGCGGCGCGTGCAGATCCTGCAGGCGCTGGCGACCATGCTGGAGCAACCTGGCGCCGACCGCATCACCACCGCGGCCCTGGCAGCGCGGCTGGAAGTCAGCGAGGCCGCCTTGTACCGGCACTTTGCCAGCAAGGCCCAGATGTTCGAAGCCCTGATTGACTTTATTGAGCAGGCCGTCTTCCCCCGCATGGTGCAGATTGCTGGGCGCGACCCCCTGGAGGCCGATGCGCCCGCAGCCGGAACCCGGCAGGCCATGCGCGTGGTGGCCTTGCTGCTGCAGTTTGGCGAGCGCAACCCGGGCCTTGCGCGTGTGATGGTGGGCGACGCCCTGGTGCTGGAGCACGAACGCCTGCAGCAGCGCATGAACCAGT
>NZ_JAUSAR010000212.1 GCF_030652515.1 Aquabacterium sp.
TGCCTTCCCGGTTCCAAATTATGGAGCCCACTTCACCGGTGTGTCTCGATCGTTTCCTATCGAGCTATTTAACTATGGGGCGCTACATTCTTGCGCCAGCACTCTTAACTAGCCGGCGCTGAAAAAGTGTTTTAGTCCCCATCTATCATGATGCGGCTATCAATATTTCGCGCCGCGGGCACCTGGCGGAGTCCTTCGAGCGCCCTGCCAGACCCACCAGGCGGCACCACAGCCAGCACAAAAACACAAAAACAAGCCCTCGCCTCCTCTCCAGCCGCATCCGCCGCAGCATCAGCCGCAGGTTGTGGCCGCAGGCGCACAGCAGCGCGTTCAGTTTGTCGCCCAGCTTGCCCAAGAGGAAGTTCCGTCCCAGCCGACCATCGTTCTTCATGTGTCCGATGGTCGGCTCGATCGCCGCTCGTCGCTTCATCCAGCGCCCCAGCGCCTTGGGTATCCCCTTCAGATCGCGCCCGACGATGTTCACCGTGGCCGCGCCTTCGTAATCGTGTTTCCGGTAGCCCAGATCGACGAACACATCACCTTTGAGTTCCCCTCCGCTCAGCTCGCCGGCCTGCCGCAGCGCGCCGGAGAGCGTGTGACCGTCGTAGGGATTGCCGTGCAGCGCCTGCGCCCCGATCACGAACCCCTCTTTGCTCGTGGCCACCAGGCTGACCTTGCAGCCGAACTCATATTTCTTGTGCGCCTTGCCCTTGTCGATGCATTCGACCTCGGGGGCGTGGACGCTGTAGAGCTTGCGACACCCCGGAATGTTTTTCTGCTCCAGCAGCCGCACCGCGTCCAGTAGCGTATTGAAAAAAATCGTTTGCAGCCCTTGATTGTCACCGATCTTGCGCATCACGTCCGTCGTCACCTTGCGCAGGTAGCCCTTGAGCCGCCGCGTCTCGCGCAGCAGAAGTTTCTTACGCCGGACCCGCCCGTAACGGCCCACCATGATCAGCGCCTTGCGGGCCACGCGCCGGTAGCTCTGGCGCAGTTTGATTTGACTGTGCTCGGCCAGACGCACCAGCTTCTCGCGCATTTTGTAGTAGAGGCGGGCGTCGGTGGGGAAGGTCACCGCCTTCTCCTGCACCGTGGTGTCCACGTTGACCTTGTCCAGGCTGGCCGGCTTGAGCGCCCCGGTTTTGAGGCCCGTGGCGATGGATTCGGCCAACAGCCCCTCGGCCCCTTTTTCCCCGATCAGCTTGCGCCAGCGCGTCATCGAGGAGGAGTCGATGGGTAGCGTGTGCTCGAAGAATTTCTCGCCGCAGAAGTGCTGCCAGTAAGGGTTCTCGACCCAGCGCAGCACCGTCTGTTCGTCCGAGAGATTGAATGTATGCTTAATGAAATGCAGGCCCACCATCAGGCGCACCGGTTTGGCCGGAGCGCCGTTGTGCTCGCAGAAATGCTCGCCGAGTTCGCGCTCGAAGAAGGTCCAGTCGATCTGGCCGGCCAGTCGCGCCAGTTCGTGGTCGGGATTGATGATGGTTTCCAACTCGACCTTGAACAGGTCGCCCTGGAGATCGGTGTTGCTGCTGGGGCGGGGTTTCATCAGTTTGCCGGCTTTCTGCGGGGATCGATTTGTTTTACGGCAAAACAAGTATACCCCTCGGCAGCGATTTTGCACCGGTTTTATTAGGTAATTTTGGGCTTTCCGCCTTTTTCATCGCCGACTACTGACTCTGATTATGCTTTACAAATAATCAAGTAAGGCAGCGATATCAGATTAAGCAGTATCGCATCATGTTTTTACGCCAATCGATCTGGGGGGTGCTTTCGCGTTTATTTCGATCTTTGCCACGATCACCGAAGTTGGGGTGCGAACTGGTCTGGTAACGACAACCTGGAAATGTATCAAATG
>NZ_JAUSAR010000216.1 GCF_030652515.1 Aquabacterium sp.
AACTCAGCCCTTGCCGTCTCTGAGGCGGAGTAGATCGAGGCGCCGCTTTCATCGACCATGGTGATAAGCGGCTCATGGGGCAGGCTCAGTTCACGGACAAAGGCCTCTGTCTCGCGGCCTGCCGTGCCGTTGCCAATGGCGATGGCCTCGATTTTGAACCTCTCACACAGTTCCATGACCAGCTGGCCGGCCTCTTGGCTCTTTTTCTCGGAGTGAGTCGGATAGAGGGTGGTGAAGTGGAGGAGCTTGCCCTGCCCATCGAGGCAGACCAGTTTGGCACCGGTTCGAAAGCCGGGATCGAGGGCCAGGACCCTTTTCTGGCCCATGGGCGGCGCCAACAGCAACTGGCGTAGATTCTCGGCAAAGACCTGGATCGCCTCGGCGTCCGCCCGTTCTTTGAGGGTGGTGCGCAGTTCGTTTTCCAGGGATGGCGCCAGCAGCCGTTTGTAACTGTCATCAATAGCCAGCGCGACCAGACGGCTGGATTCATTGCTGTTCTTTACATAGTGTTGATGCAACAGGCCCAGGGCCGCATCTTCGGGGGGGCGCAGGGAAAGGGTCAGCACTTTTTCATTTTCGCCGCGCAGCATGGCCAGAAAACGATGTCCTGGTGTTTTTGCCGCGGCCTCCTGCCAGTCGAAATAATCCCGGAATTTGATGCCGGCTTCCTTGTTCTTCTTTACAACCGAGGAGATAATCAGGGCCTGATTGGCAAAGACACGGCGCAATCGGGCCCGGGTTGCAGGATATTCGCTGATCCATTCCGCCATGATATCCCTGGTCCCGGCCAGGGCCTCGTCTGTGTTGTGCACCTCTTTGGCCGGATTGACAAAGTCTTGCGGCCGCAGCGCACGGCTGTCTTGGGCAAAGATGGCACGGGCCAGGGCTTCGAGCCCCTTTTCTTTGGCAATGCTGCTTCTGGTCCGCCGTTTGGGTCGATGGGGCAGGTAGAGATCTTCGAGCGCCGTCAGGTTGGTGGCGGCCAGGATCGATGTGTTCAGGTCCTTGCTTAACAGCTCTCGCTCGGCAAGGGAAGAGAGGATGGCCTCCCGCCGCTTATCAAGCTCGGCCAATTGTGCCAACCGATCACGAATGGCGGTAATCTGGGTTTCATCCAGTGAACCGGTGACCTCTTTCCGGTAGCGGGCAATAAA
>NZ_JAUSAR010000227.1 GCF_030652515.1 Aquabacterium sp.
TAGCCGCCCATGCCGTCGGCCAGCACGGCCACGGTGCAGGACTCGTCGATGGCGATCGAATCTTCATTGTTCGTTCGCACACGGCCGGTGTCGGTCTGACTGAAAAACTCAAACTCCATGGTGCGATTGTCGCTTGATTTGCAACTCAGCCTAGGTCAATGTCAACGTTGGATGCGGACGACACGGCTTGCGCCACCGCCCTCAGATCCTCGGCCATTTGCTGGCCGTTGGCATAGCGGGTGTTCGGGTGCTTTTGTAGCGCCAACGCGACGATGTCGCCCAGGGGACGGGGCAAATCATCGCGCAGATCGCAGACATTGGGCACTTCTTCCTGAGCAATCGCTCGCATTAACTGGGCCATCGAGTCGTTGCGGTACGGCAGGTAGCCCGTGAGCAGCTGGAACAGGCTGACGCCCAGCGAGTACAGGTCGGTGCGGCCATCCAGCGTTTGGCCAGACAGTTGCTCGGGCGACATGAAGGTGGGCGTGCCCAGGACCACGCCGGTGCGGGTGCGCGCGGCATCGGCCACGCGGGCCACGCCAAAATCCATGACTTTGACGCTGCCAGAGGCCAGGTCCACCATGATGTTGGCGGGCTTGATGTCGCGGTGGGTCACACCCCGGGTGTGGGCGTAGGCCAGGGCATCGGCCACGCGGGCCATGACGGGCAGCAATTGCGCCAGCGGCATCAGTTTGGTGGGGTGGGCGTATTGGCTGAGGTCCACGCCATCGACCAGTTCCATGGCGATGAAGGCCAGGCCATCCGATTCGCCTGCGCCGATGATGCTGACGATGTCGGGGTGGTCCAGGCGGCCGGCCATCTCAGCCTCGCGCAGGAAGCGCGCGCGGGCGTCGGCCAGCTCATCCCCTTGGAATTCACGCGCCAGGGCCATGGTTTTGAGGGCTACCTTGTGGTCGGTGACCGGGTCGTAGCCCAGGTAGACCGCACCCATGGCGCCACGGCCGATTTCCTTTTCGACCACGTATTTGCCCAACTGGCGCTTGCTTTCCTCGGGCATGGGCCGCGATGGCACGGTGCCCCAGGTGTTGCTGGCGGCCGCCTGGGCCAGGCCACGGGCGCGCATCAGACGCAATTTGACCTGGCGCCACTCGGGGTCGATGTCGGCCATGTGCTCGTAGACATCACGGGCACTGTGGTAACGCTGGTCGCGCTCGAATGCCTGGGCGATGCCTTCCAGGGTTTCAAGGCAGGCTTCGCGCTGGCCAGGTTCGGGGCGGAATGCCTTGAGGGAATTCCAGGCCTGGTCGGCCGGGCCTTCTTTCAAGGCGTTGAGGGCGTGAGCAACTCGCTGCATGCCTTCGGCAGGCGCAGGCGCTTTCGCTCCATTTTGGCGGGCGGCAGGCGCGGGCTTGACCAAGGTGTCAGCCGCGCTGCGCTGCCAGGTTTGTGGCCGGGTGGTTTGCGAAAAATCGGGCTTGCCCATTTGAGAAGGCAGGGCCGAATCGAAGCCGGAAGGGGGCAGGCTGTCTTCCGCAGAATGAAGGTAGGACAGCACGGTTTCAGGACCGGCATCCGCCCCCGCCGTCAAACGGATGCGGGCGATGGCTTTCTCACGCTCAGCCTCGGTGAGCGTTGAGCTTGAGCGCCGACGCGGCCGGGTGTTCGCGCCCGATCGGCTGTGGCGCCCCCCCTGTTGGGTCGAGGGCCCGAAGGTGGATCGTGCAGCAGGGTTGCGCCGGTTCTGACGCAGCAACCACACCACCAATGCCGCAGCCACCACCAGCAATATCAGGATCAACAGGGGCGCGATCAGGGTGATGTCGGGTGTCATGCTGGGCTTGGATCCTGGTCTTCGTCAGCTTTTTTTTCTGGAAAGCAAGGTGCCCAACCCCAGCACCAGCAAGGCCCCCGCCACGCCTGCGGCATAGCGGTTCACGGTGGTGTCGAATGCATAGGCTTTGAGGGCCGGATCGCCGATCGCCAAGGTGCCTGCGATCCAGCCCAGGAGCATGGCGCCCAGGGTGATGATGAGGGGAAACCGGTCCATGATTTTGAGCACGAAAGTACTGCCCCACACGATGATGGGAACGCTGACCAGCAAGCCGAAAATCACCAGTGACATCTGATGCCCTTCATGGCCCACCCCTTGCGCGGCGCCCGCGATGCCAATGACGTTGTCCACGCTCATGACAAAGTCAGCCACGATGATGGTTTTGATGGCCGCCAACAATTTGTCGCTGGCCTGGATGTTGCCATGCCCCTCATCGTCGGGCACGAGTAGTTTCACACCAATCCAGAGCAACAAGGCCGCGCCCACCAGTTTGAGGTAGGGCAAGGCCAGCAAGGACATGGCGAAAAAGATCAGGATCACGCGCAGGACGATGGCGCCCGCCGTGCCCCAAAGGATGCCCTTGCGGCGCAACTCAGGCGGCAGGTTGCGGCAGGCCAGGGCGATGACCACGGCATTGTCTCCGCCGAGCAAGATGTCGATCATCACGATCTGGCCCACGGCAAGCCAGAACTCGGGTGTCAGGAATGCTTCCATGTCTCTTTACAAATGAAATCAGCCCCGAGTGTAGGGGCTGATGCCGGGTGAGAAAGCACGAACAACGGGATGCCGGATCACAACAGGTTCTTGAGCAGCTTGGCCATTTCAGAGGGGTTGCGGGTGACGGTGAAACCGCACTCTTCCATGATGGCCAGCTTGGCATCGGCCGTGTCGGCACCACCACTGATGAGCGCGCCCGCGTGCCCCATGCGCTTGCCAGCTGGCGCGGTCACGCCCGCGATGAAGCCCACGATGGGTTTTTTCATGTTGGCCTTGCACCAGCGCGCGGCCTCGGCCTCGTCAGGGCCCCCAATTTCGCCAATCATGATGACGGCGTCGGTGTCGGGGTCGTCGTTGAACAGGCGCATCACGTCAATGTGCTTGAGGCCATTGATGGGGTCGCCACCGATGCCCACGGCGCTGGATTGGCCCAGGCCCAATTCAGTCAGTTGCGCCACCGCCTCATAGGTGAGCGTGCCGGAGCGGCTGACCACGCCGATGCGGCCCTTGCGGTGGATGTGGCCCGGCATGATGCCGATCTTGATTTCTTCAGGGGTGATCAAACCCGGGCAGTTGGGGCCCAGCAGCAAGGTTCTTTTGCCACCAGCGGCCTCTTTGGCCTTCATCTTGTTGCGCACTTCCAGCATGTCGCGCACGGGGATGCCTTCGGTGATGCAGATGGCCAGGTCCAGGTCGGCCTCGACGGCCTCCCAGATGGCGGCGGCCGCGCCGGGTGGTGGCACGTAAATGACCGAGACGGTGGCGCCGGTGGCGGCCTTGGCGTCTTTCACGCTGGCGTGGATGGGGATGCCTTCGAAATCTTCGCCAGCCTTTTTGGGGTTGACGCCCGCCACGAAGCAGTTTTTGCCATTGGCGTAGTCACGGCAACCCCGGGTGTGGAACTGCCCGGTTTTGCCCGTGATGCCCTGCGTGATGACTTTGGTGTCTTTGTTGATCAAGATGCTCATGTCGGAATCCTTGTCGTCATCAATGGCAAGTCATTTGGCAACCGCGGCGACGGCAGCCTGGGCGGCGTCGGCCATGGTGTCGCAGCTGATGATGGGCAGGCCCGAATCAGCCAGCATCTTCTTGCCGATGTCTTCGTTGGTGCCTTTCATGCGCACGATCAGGGGCACGGTCAGGTGCACGGCCTTGCAAGCCTGGATCACGCCATCGGCGATGGTGTCGCAGCGCATGATGCCGCCGAAGATATTGACCAGGATGGCCTTGACCTCGGGGTTCTTGAGCATGATCTTGAAGGCCTCGGTGACCTTCTCGGCGGTGGCGCCGCCGCCCACGTCCAGGAAGTTGGCGGGCTCGCCGCCGAACAGCTTGATGGTGTCCATGGTGGCCATGGCCAGGCCAGCGCCGTTGACCAGGCAGCCGATGTTGCCATCGAGCTGGATGTAGGCCAGATCGAACTTGGAGGCTTCGATTTCGGCCGGGTCTTCTTCGTCCAGGTCGCGGTAAGCCACAATTTCAGGGTGGCGGAACAGCGCGTTGCTGTCGAAATTGAACTTGGCGTCCAGCGCAATGATGTTGCCCTTGCTGTCGCGGTTCAGAGGGTTGATCTCGACCAGCGAGGCGTCGGTGTCCATGTAGCACTGGTAGAGCTTCTTGAACACATCGACGGCCTGCGCAGTGGAATCGGCAGGCAGGCCGATGCGGTCGGCGATGGCCTTGGCCTGAGCGTCGCCCAGGCCGGTGAGCGGATCAATGAGCTCGGTGATGATCTTGTCGGGGGTGTCGTGGGCCACCTGCTCAATGTCCATGCCACCTTCGCTGGAAGCGATGAAGGCCACCTTCTGGCTGCCCCGGTCGGTCACCAGGGAAACGTAGTATTCCTGCTGGATGTCAGCGCCGTCTTCGATGTAGAGGCGCCCAACCTTCTGGCCGTTGGGGCCGGTCTGGTGTGTCTTGAGCTGCATGCCCAGGATGTCGCCAGCCAGGCGTTTGACGTCAGCGATGGACTTGGCCACTTTCACGCCGCCACCCTTGCCGCGGCCACCCGCGTGGATCTGGGCCTTGACGACCCAGATGGGGCCGCCGAGCTTTTCAGCGGCGGCCACCGCCTCGTCCACCGAGAAAGCCGGGATGCCCTTGGGCACCGGCACGCCAAATCGGCTCAGGATCTCTTTGCCTTGGTACTCATGAATCTTCATGGGCTGACTCGCGGGATGGTTGCGTGGGGCGCGGCAGTTGACAACCTTACTGCAGCGCAGCAATCAGAATAGCACCACCTTTTGCAGGATGCTCATGCTTCGTTCGGGTCTTCCGTGTCAGAAGACCCACGCACGACCTGCCGAATGACATCGCCCGAGAAGCCGCGCCCCGCCAGGAAGCGCATCTGCTTGGCGCGCTCTTGTGGTGTCTCGGCCACTTGACCGTAGCGGCGCAGCCACAAAGCCTGCGCTCGCTGTAACTCGGTGTCTTTCAAACCGGACAAGGCGGACCGCACGGCTTCGTCAGGCAATTGGTGCCCGTTCAACTCAAGCCGGATGCGGGCTGCGCCATACCGCGCCGCCTTGCGGTGGACCACCGATTCGACAAAACGCTCGGCAGACAGCCAGCCGCGAGACTCCAGGTCGTCTAGCACGCGGTCGATCTCAGACGGATCTTCGGCATGAGGCTTCAGCTTGCGCACCAGCTCAACACGTGAATGCTCACGCGCCGAGAGGTATTTCAAAGCCCTGCCCTTGAGGGACAGGGTTGATCCGCGTGTCGCCACCGTGGACCTCAGCCATGCACCCGGTTTATTCAGCGCTTGCGGCAGGCGCCTGCAAAGCCACACCCAGCGATTCACGGATCTTGTTTTCGATCTCGTGCGCCAAAGCGGGGTTTTCACGCAGGAATTCGCGTGAGTTGTCCTTGCCTTGGCCGATTTTTTCGCCCTGGTAGGCGTACCAGGCGCCGGATTTGTCGACGATCTTGGCAACCACGCCCAGATCGATCACTTCACCTTCGCGGCTGATGCCTTCACCGTACAGGATGTCGAACTCTGCCGTCTTGAAGGGAGGCGCCACCTTGTTCTTGACGACCTTGACGCGGGTTTCGCTGCCGATGATTTCTTCGCCCTTCTTGATGGAGCCGATGCGACGGATGTCCAAGCGCACCGAGGCGTAGAACTTCAGGGCATTGCCGCCAGTCGTGGTTTCAGGGCTGCCGAACATCACGCCGATCTTCATGCGGATCTGGTTGATGAAGATGACCATGCAATTGGTCTTCTTGATGGTGGCGGTGAGCTTGCGCAGGGCCTGGCTCATCAGGCGGGCTTGCAGGCCGGGCAGGGAATCGCCCATTTCACCTTCGAGTTCAGCCTTGGGGGTGAGCGCGGCCACCGAATCGACAATGATCAGATCAACCGAACCAGAGCGCACCAGTGCATCGACGATTTCGAGGGCCTGTTCGCCGGTGTCGGGCTGGGAGATCAGCAGGTCTTGCAGGTTGACGCCCAGCTTTTGCGCGTATTGGGCATCCAGGGCGTGCTCGGCGTCGATGAAGGCACAAACGCCGCCTTGCTTTTGCATTTCAGCAGCGACTTGCAGGGTGAGCGTGGTCTTGCCCGAAGATTCTGGGCCGTAGATTTCGACCACTCGGCCACGGGGCAGGCCGCCCACGCCCAAGGCGATGTCCAGACCCAGCGAGCCGGTGGAGACGACCTGGATGTCGTCGATGACTTCGCCTTCGCCCAGGCGCATGATCGAGCCCTTGCCGAACTGCTTTTCAATCTGGGCCAGGGCCACTTGCAGGGCTTTGGCTTTTTCGGCGCTCAGGGCGGACTTTGCGGTGGCTTCCATTCAGGTGTCTCCGATGGGTGTGAATTGATGAATTGCCGCCATTATGACAAAAGCTGGATGGATGTACAGT
>NZ_JAUSAR010000025.1 GCF_030652515.1 Aquabacterium sp.
ACTGGTTACGTTGGTATATTGGTCCATACATGTCTCCGTTTTATGCTATTGTCACTGGTTACGTTGGTATATTGGTCCATACATGTCTCCGTTTTATGCTATTGTCACTGGTTACGTTGGTATATTGGTCCATACATGTCTCCGTTTTATGCTATTGTCACTGGTTACATCGTTATTTGTTATTGGTGTTGTGGGTTTGCAGGTTGGGTGTTTTTGTGATTGTTTTTTAGTCAGTAGGAGTCTGACACTAATATGTTTCCATTGCATGTCACTACATACATGTGGTGTTGGTATATTGTCTATGCAAGATTTATTTCAACACTTCATCAACCTGCACTTTTCTCCCTTTTTAATAATTCTCATGTACATGGTTGGTGCTTCATCGTATCTACAATTAATAGTTTACATTGGTGCTGTTGAAGCTACTGTCGTTGGTGTTGGTGTACCTATTACGTATACGTTGTGTATTCATATGCTTTCATTGATATATAGTTATATATATATATTGTCAGGGTGTGCCTTGATATAAACGGGCTACAACAATATATGTATATGCAGGTTGCATGCTAGTCCTGTTGGTTGGATGTTATTGCAGTTGCATATGCATATATTGTTATAGCAGTCGTAATATGTTCGAGTCTTGAGTTGGCTTTCCGTTGTCTTTCCTATCTTGTTCCGGGCATATTACTCTGTTTATATTTCGGTTCGACAATACGCAATATATATATATAACTTGTATCGTGTAGCTACCATTGCTGCTGGTGTCTTGCCTTGTCCATGTTGGTTGATTGCTTATAGTCTTAGATTATATTGTTGTCAAAATACTTTCAGTTGCGAATGGTTAATTTGATGTTTCAATTTTTGTTTTATTTTTTATTCGTTATACATGTACAGTAAAAGCTATGAGAATTTACATATATAAAATGGGAAAACAAAGAGTTTGAGGCCGACATGATGGATAATGAAAAAGAAACAACAAACACAGACAGAACAAAAACAGCAAAAAGCGCAAAAACGAAAAAAAATTGTTGAATCCAAAAGAACGAAGTAAATTAAACATGACTACGAATAGAATGGAGTACTATAGGAGCACATAAACAAAATGCAATGAAGCGAAACACGAGCAAACAAAACGAAGTAAATTAAACACAATAAGGAAGGT
>NZ_JAUSAR010000029.1 GCF_030652515.1 Aquabacterium sp.
GTGAAGCCGAAGTCGGCCGCCGTGAAGGTGTAGGTGGTGTCCTCCAGCGTGGTCACCGTCTTGTTCGTGCCAGCCGGTGCGTCATTCACAGCGGTGACGTTGACAGTCATCGTGTTGGCCGACGCGTCCAGGTCCATGCCACCATTGGCCGTACCGCCGTTGTCCTGCACCTGGAAGGTGAAGCTGGCGTAGCCCGTGCCATTGGCATTGGCCGCAGGGGTGTACCGCAGCAGCCCCGAGTTGATGTTGGCCGCGGAGATCACCTGCCCGGCCGTGACCGCCACGCCGTTCAAGGTCAGGCTGCCCGCCCCCGGCAAAGTCGTGATCCTCAAACCCAGCAGGGTGTTGGCGGGCGAGTCGTTCACGTCGGTGAATCCGAAGTCGGCCGCCGTGAATGTGTAGGCCGTGTCCTCCAGCGTGGTCACCGTGTTGTTCGTGCCAGCCGGTGCGTCATTCACAGCGGTGACGTTGACGGTCATCGTGTTAGCCGACGCGTCCAGGTCCATGCCACCATTGGCCGTACCGCCGTTGTCCTGCACCTGGAAGGTGAAGCTGGTGTAGCCCGCGCCATTGGCATTGGCCGCTGGCGTGTACTGCAGCAGGCCCGAGTTGATGTTGGCCACCGAGATGATCTGCCCGGCCGTCACCGCCACGCCGTTCAAGGTCAGGCTGCCAGCCCCCGGCAAGGTCGTGATCCTCACGCCCGACAAGGTGTTGGCGGGCGAATCATTGGCATCGGTGAACCCGAAGTCGGCCGCCGTGAAGGTGTAGGCCGTGTCCTCCAGCGTGGTGATCGTGGTGCTGGCACCAGCGGGCGCGTCATTGACCGCATTGACTGTGATCGCCACCGTGTCCGAATCGTTCAGAGCGCCACCCGCGCCGGCGTTGCCCTGGTCAGACGTGACCATGCTCAAGGTGTCAGCACCAGCGTAGTTGGCGGTGGGGGTGTAGCTCAGGCCCGCCAAGGCCGCATTGATGTTGGCGATCGTGCCCGTGAACACCATGGTGGCATCGGCCGCTCCATCGCCCGTGGTGAAGCTCAAGCCCGTCAGGCCGGACAGGGTCAAGGTGCCGTGCAGCACGCTCAGGGTCACCTGCAGGGAGCCACCAGCCGCATCCACATCACTGATCGATATGAGGTTGCCATTGCCGGACGAAAACACCAAGGCCGTGTCTTCGTTGGTCGATTGAGCGCCTGGCCTGGTGTTCACCGGCGCATCGTTCACCGCCGCCACGGTCACCGTCACGTTGTTGTCCAGGCTGGCCAATCCCGTGGAGCTGGTCAGCACATAGCGAACGGTTCGATCCGTGGTCGATGGGGTTGATGTGTTGGTGTTCTGGTACGTGATGTTGCTGATCAGCGCGCTCACCGCCGCATCGCTGGCATTGGCGTTCAGGGTGATCACCAAACTGGTCCCGCCTGATCCGCCCGTGACCGTCCCAATCAGCGTGCCAGCATAGGTGATATTGGCACCGCTCACGCCGATTTGCCCCGCCCCCACGCCTTGGTTGCGCACACCCAGCACGTCCTCGGCACTGGTGCTGCCCGCCGTGAACGAGACGGTCAGGTTGCCGCCGTCATAACCGTAGCCGCTGCTCAGCACTGCGCTGGCTGCCGTGCCTTGGTCAATCACCGTGGCAGCCTGGTCTTCGGTGTAGGCCAGCGTGTCTCCAGCCAGATTCATGATCGCTGGCGCGTTCTGGTACCAGACGTAGGTGAAGTTCTCGCGGTAAGTGTGCCCCGTGTCTGCGTCCAGCTGGGTGACGACACCCCAGGCGCTCCCGTCCCAGGCCACGAAGTTCAGGTCCTGATGATCGTCCTGCACGCCCATCATGATGGTGTTGGTGTAGGGATCAGAGAACAGCTTGAGAACCTGCGGCGCATCGCTGGCCCCCATTGAAGGGCCTGTCAGCTCGGACGACCAACCGCCGCCGCTGGTCCAGGTGCGGTAGAAGATGTTCGGACCAGTGTTCTTGCCATAGGCGGCCAGCAGATCGCCGGACTGGCTTTCAAAGGCCACCGACATGCCCGAGTGGTGATCAACCATGTCCGAGCCGGTGGCCGTGGCCAATTGCCCGCCGCCCCAACTGCTGCCATCCCACACCGCCAACCACACCTCGTCGGCCGCGTCCTGCACGGCGATGGCAATGCGGTTGCTCTTGGCGTCCGAGGCCAGCACCGTCGAGTACACGTCTGACGCCACCGTGACACCAGCCGGTGCGGTGATCGTGGATTCGGCCGACCAACTGGTGCCGTTCCAGACGCGGTACTGCACGCTTGAGGAATCCGACGCCGAGGCGTCGTACACCACCATCGCCCGGCCGCTGAGCTGCTCATAGGCCACGTTGATTTCAAACTTCTGATCGTTGGTGTTCGTGCCCAGGGTTTGTGGATTGCCCCAACTGCTGCCGTTCCAAACCATGGCGTACTGGTTGTTGGATGCCGCCGAGGTCTGCACCGCCAGCACCATCTCGTGCGTGTCGGCGTTGGAGACCAGCTTCATCTGCAGGGGCTCGCCGCTGACCGGCGCAGCGACTGTGCCAATGGATGACCAGGTGCTGCCGTTCCAGGTTGCGTAGGACAGGCCGGTGGTGCCCGTGTTGCCGTTGTCCCAGACCAGCATCGCATCGCCACTGACATTGTCATAAGCAATGGCGAAGCTGTCGTAGTGCGAAGCAGACGCACTTGGGCTGGCCACCGGCAAGGTCAGTACCGACGACCAGGTGCTGCCGTTCCAGATCGCCGCCAGGATCTTGCCAGACACATCGGCCGAGCCAATGAAGATGATCTCGTTGCGCGTGGGCGCCTCGGCCGCCACGATCATCGAGATGTCATCCGTGAGGTTCAGGCCCGTGGTGCCGACGCCGCTCCAGCCAGAAGGGCCCCAATCCGCATAGCTCTGGTAGTAGCGGTCATTGGCATTCCAGATGACCTTGCCGCGTGGTGCGTTCGCCGGAGCCACGGCCTGAACGGCCATCGCGAACTCCGACGCCCCCATGTACCCGCTTTCGACATTGGCCACGGCCGTGATCCAGTCACCCACGGTGACGCCGGTCACGGTGAGCGAGAAGGTCGCGTCTCCAGTGCTGGCATCCGTCGTGACTTGTGCGAAGCCGAGGTAGGTCTTGCCCTCGCCGTGGCCACTGGCATCCTTGCTGGCGCTGGAGAAGAACTCGATGTAGATGGGCTGCGCCTGCGCCTGGGGATACCAGTCAATCGAACCCGAGATGACCGTGCTGGCCCCATTCGTGACCACGGAGGTGATCACGGGGAAATTGTTCTGATAATTGGCCCCACCATCGCCGTCGTTGTAATCGTTGTAAGTGACACCATCGTTGTTCAAGTCGATGCCCAGGCCGGTGTTGCTGTAGATCGAGTTGCGGTAGAACAGGTCGTCAATGCCCCCCACCACCGCGATACCTGCCCCGCCATTGCCCGCGATGATGTTGCCGTCGCCCAGGCCCTTGCCGCCGATGACCGTGTTGTTGCCGGTGATGTAGACACCGGCAGAGCCATTGCCCAGCAAGGTCGTGCCATCCGAGCCCACGCCAATGTAATTGCCCTTGACGACATGGCCGCCCGTGGGGCTGGACACCACCTGGATGCCGTAGGTGGTGTTGCCCGAGATGATGTTGCGGGCCGCGGCCGTGTTGCCGCCGATGGTGGAGGCGCTGGACGTGTTGACATAGATGCCCACACCCGTGTTGCCCAACGCTGCCATGCCTGCCGCATTGAGGCCGACCATGTTGCCCTGGATGGTGGCGCCACCCGTGTTGCTCACGTAGATGCCACCGCCGTTGTTCCCAGAAATGAGGTTACCGGACCCTGCTGCCGTGCCGCCGATGATCACGGTGCCGGCATCATCGACGTACAAGCCGTACTCCGCGTTGCCCAGGTCCACGGTGCCCGTGGCATCGGTGCCGATGTAGTTGCCTTGCACCGTGGTCGTGCCAGAGGTGGTCACCCACACGCCACGCGTGGAGAAGCCCGAGATGACGTTGCCTGCACCAGCGGCCGCGCCACCGATGGTCACATTGGTGGACGAGCTTTCCACCATGACGCCGTAGCTGCCATTGGTCGTGCTGAAGGTCGAGGTGCCTGCGGCGTTCAGGCCAATGTAGTTGCCCTTGATGACGGTGCCATTGGCGCCCGAGGCCAGGTAGATGTTGTAGGCCGAAGCATTGCCGGAGATCACGTTGCGGTCGGCAACGGTCGTGCCACCGATCGTCAGGTTGGCACCGTAGGACTCGATGCCCTCAGACAAATTGCGCTTGGTCGCCCCAGCGTTGCTGCCATCGGCATTGAAGCTCCCAATGTAGTTGCCCACGATGGTGTTGTTATCCGAAGCGGCCTGCACATACACGCCATTGGCGCTGAATGCCCGGATGACCAGGCCCCGGACGGTGCTGCCATCAGCCGTGTTCGACAGGTACAGGCCATCGCCATTGCCACCATTGCCATCCAGCACCACGATGGGCCGGTTGGTATAGCCAGTCTGGCTGGCCGCGTTGATGTACACGGCCCCGGTGATGCTGGGCAGGGTCGATGACAGCGTGATGGTGTACTCGCCATACGTGCCCGTGGCACCCGTGATGGCGAACAAGATCGTGTCCAGGCCCGCCGTCGTGTTGGCCGCGATGATGGCCTCGCGCAAGGACACCTTGGTGTCGGTGCCACCGTTCAGGGCATTCAGTTGCTCCGCCGTGAAACTGGCCCCCAGGCCTGTGTCGTTGGTGTCCGCGATGGTGGTCACCGTCAGCGTGGAGACCACATCGGTCACCGTCACAGCGATGGCCTGGGTGTCGGTCAACGTGCCATCAGACACCTGCACGATCACGTCATAAATGTTGTTGGCGCCCACATCGGTGGGGCTCTCGAAGTCTGGAGCCGCGGTGAAGGTCAAGATGCCTGTGGTGGCATTGATGGTGAACTTGCCCGAATCCGCCCCGCCAGAGATCGAGTAGGTCAGGGAGCCGCTGTCCACGTCGGTCGCGACCACCGTGGTCACTGAAGTCAGGGTTTCGCGCACACTCACAGATGCAGATGCGCCACCACCATTGCTGCTGATGATGGGCACATCATTGACGCGCGTTACCGACAGGGTGGAGGTGGCCGTCGCGGTGGACACGCCATTGGTGTCGGTGCCGACCACATTGATCGTGCGGCTGGTCGTGGTGGGGTTGTCCGAAGTGTTGTTGTAGGTGATGCTGCGCAGCACCGTCTGGTAGTTGGCGATTGTGTCGGTGCCGGACAGCGTCAGCATCCCTGTTCCACTGTTGTACGAGGACGTGATGTTGCCCGTGTTCGTGGCCGACAGCGATTCCAACACGCCGTCCAGCGGGTTGGTGAGGGTCACCACCATGCTAGTCAGGCTGGTGGTCGAGCCCCCCGAGATGGTGGCGTCGGTGTCGGCAATCTTGACGGGGGTCTGCTCGGTGAAAGCCCCGGTGTAGTTGTTGACGGTGCCGCCCGAGCTGTTATTGGCATCCAGGTCGATGGTCTGCGGCGTGGGCGCCGTGTAAGTGACGTTCAAGGTTGGCCGCCATGCGGCGGTGCCATGCTCTGAGGAAGCAAAGCTCGCCTTGGACGAGTTGTCGTCGCAGAACAGGTACCAGCCTTGGTTGCTGGACGGGTTGTTGACCCAGGCCTGCACCGTGGCAATCATGGCCGCGTTGTTGGCAAAGGTGTAGGACTTGGCTCCTGAATCGGTGATGGTCTGATCCGCACTGAAGCGGTACTCGCTGCCATCGACACCGCTGCCCATGGAGGAGTAGGTGGAGGTGTCCGCCCATGACGACAACATGCGGTAGAGGCTGAAGGTCGGACTTGTGAAAGTCGGACTCGCGGTCATGTACATCGTCAAGGTGACGTTGGTGATGACGGAGCCTTGCGGGATCTGGTTGGTGCCCGCGCCGATGATGTCCTCAAACTTGACCAGGGTCTGGAACGCGTTCTGAGTGGTGGAACGGCCCGCGCTCAGCGTGGTACTGCCGCTGTTGTTGGCGCCTGGGCTCAACTGATCCAGAAAGGTGTCGGTCGTCCCGGTGTAGCCGTTGGTCCCCTCCTGCAACGTCAAGGTGGCCAGCACGTGCTCCCATGAACTGGCCAGGCTGGCATCGACAATTACGTTGGCATCGATGCGGCCACGCTGGTACTCGAGCACCCAGTTGCCACCCAGCGCCGCCGCCCCGGTCCGGTCGCTGCTGGCTGCCACGTCCGCGCCGGTGAGCAGCGCCAGGTTGTCCGCCAAGGCCTGCCCCTCGGCCGAGCTGCTCAGGTCACAGCCATACAGCAGCAAGTCGGCCTCCTGGGCAAGCGACTGGCCCCACGACGAGATCGCCCCCAGGTTGACGCTCAAGCTGGACGCGTCCAGGCGGCTGCTGCCCAGTTGCAAACCCAAGGCATCGCCGTGGCTGATGATGTGAACCGCGTCCAGGTCGTGACGTTGTTGCAGGGTGGCGGTGATGACGGCCAGTCCGTCCTCGCCCGCTTGGATCACGACCACGTCGATCACCTTGCTGGCAGACGCATTCGCCTGGATGCCCTGGATCAGCTTGTCGGCATCGGGCACGGTGGCGTCCACGAACACGAGTTCATGCCGCACCGAGGACTCGGGGGCCTGAACGCCGGACGCGGCCACCACGGCTTGCATGACCGGGATGGACGCGGCAGAGGCCTCTGCGTTCTCCGTGACTGGCGCGCCGCTCGTCGTCGCGGGCGCCGCCAGCGAGACTGGCAAGCCAAGTAATGTCGCTGCATCCGCGGAGAAAAGGAGCCTGGGCTCCAGCTCTTCAACCTGAAAAGACACTCCGCGGCAACGGCGTTGAGGGGGGACCTGCCGCATGCCCATTCCTTCAGCGCATCGCAATCATCCGAGGAACCACAAAAGATGACATCGACTGCGACTTGGGTTTACCTGGCACCGCTGCCAATGACGTGCTGATGCTCAACCGAGATTGGCGCATCAGCAGATAACTCTTGACCGCAGCCCGCGCACCCGCCGGCTGGTTCAGCGCAAAAACTCGCCCACCTGGCAAAGTGCGGCCAGCCTCGGTCAGGCTCTTCTTCAACGCCGACATGTCCAACGGATCGGCCAGTTGATTGGTGGCTGGCACCGGCCCCGACTTCTGGCTGACAGGCTGCGGCACGGACACGGGTGCCGTCGGCAGAATTGGTGCGGTGTCTTTGGCCGCAGGTTGTGCCACGATGAAATCCACCCGGCACCGCAAGCCTGCGGGGATGCGGTTGTTCGGATTGGGCAGCACCATGCGGACGCGGAAACTGTTGGATGCCGGATCGATCACCCGGTCCACCAACACCACCTTGGCGTTGAGGGCGCCAAAATTGGGCAAATCGGTTTTGACCAGCGCACCCTGCCCGGCCAGGATGGAGCCAAACTGCGCCGCCGGCACGATGGCCTCCACACGCAGAGGATCAACACGGGCCACACGCACCAGCGGTTCACGCTCGATGCGCTCACCTTCGGTGCGGTATCGTTCAATCACGACGCCGTCAAACGGGCTGCGCACATCGCGCTGGCCCAGTTGCACGGCCGACAGTTGGTATTCGCGCAGGGCGACGCGTTGCGACTCCCGGGACTGGGCCACGCGCTGCTCGGCCATGCGGGCCTCGGCATCCGCCTGGTCCAAGGCCTGGTCGGACACAAAATCCTTCTTGACCAGATCGCGGGTGCGCTCCAGCTTGCGCTGGGCCAACTCATTGGCGGCCACGGCCTGCTTGTATTCGGCATCGGCGACGGACTTGGTCTGCGCCACGTTCACCGAGGCACGCTCCACCTGCGCAGACAGGCGCGCCACGATTTGCCCGGCCGACACCGTGTCGCCGCGCTCAACCTTCATTTGCTCCAACACGCCCACGACCTGAGTGCCCACATCGGCCACCCGATCCGGTTCGATCAGGCAGCCCAGAGACTCAGCATGGCAGCCGACACCCCACCCGAGGGTGGTGGCTGCCAACAAGCTCAACGCTTTGATCTTCAATGCTTGCTCCTGCACCACAGTTCTTCGGACGTCCGGCAGTGGTTACTTTTTGACATATGTCGTCTTTTCGGCCGCCCTGCACGAGGACTTGAGAGGCAGTACCCCGGCCTGAGCGTCGAAATGCCAACTAAGTCACCAAAACGGGTACGACTACGCGCAAGAAGCGCCTCGTTTAACGCCTTCAAGCACCGCCATCATGGCTTTCGGACAGTGAACGCGATCCGTGAAATAGAAGAGGGGTTCAGTCCCAATCCTGGCGTCCGGCCAGCGCCAACTGGCGGGCCATCAGCCGCTCATTGACCAGCATGGACCAACGCTGATGGCGACTGGCGTCCTCTTTTTGCTGCTGGGCCCCACGGCACAGCCACACCGCCAGCCTCCGCGACTGCAGCATTTGCGTGCCCACCCGCCAAGCCAGGGCCTGCCAACCTGCGGCCAGGGTGGGCCGGATGGCTTCGTCTTCCCAGCTCAGCACGCATTCGCAGCTGCCGGGCATGCCCTGGCGTGCCGCGCGCCCGTAAAGTTGCCGGTCGATGCGGCGCGAGGGGTTCAGGTTGGTGTTGATCACGTGCAGGCCACCGCGCTGCAGTACCTCGGGGCCGAGGTGGATGTCGGTGCCGCGCCCGGCCATGTGTGTGGCCACGGTGATGGCGCCAGGCAAGCCTGCGGCCGCGATCACCGCCTGCTCAGCCTCGCCGCTGGCCTCGTCCTGGCGGGCATTGAGCAGCTGGTGCGCCACACCGGCTGCCTCGAAGGCGCGCGACAAGGCATCCGAATCAGCCACTTTGTCCGTGCCAATCAGCACGGCGCGCCCGGCCTGGGCCTCGGCGTGGGCCCGGCGGACCACTTCGCGCCACTTCTCGTCGGCGGTGTTCAGCACCTGGGTGGCCCGCACCTCGCGGCGCGAAGGCAAGCGCAAAGGCACGCGCACCACGGGCAAGCCGAACACACTCATCAGCTCGGTCCGCCCCTCGAACACCGTGCCACTCAGCCCGGCCAGCGCGTGGTAGCGCGGAAAGAAGGATTGGTAGGTGGTTTCGGTGAGGGTTTCGTTCTCGGCTTCGGGCGCCAGCCCTTCCTTGATGGCGACCATCTGGTGCAGACCACGCGACCAGACCCGGCCCACGGCCAGGCGGCCGGTGTTGCCGTCCACGATGTGGATGCCTTCATCGCGCACCAGGTAGTCCTTGTCGCGTTGAAAGCAATGCAGCGCCGCCAGCGCCAGACACACCTGTTCTTCGCGGTAGCGCTTGAGTTTCCAGGGGCCTTCCAGCGATTTGGTCAGCGTGGCCAACAGGGCAGAGCCTTCGTCCGCGAGCCGAATCACCCCGTTGCCGGGCAGCGAAAAATCCCGGCCTTTCACCAGTTGGCGAGCCAGGAACAGGGCCAGCCTGTAACGCTGATCGGCCTCGCGCGCGCTGACCTGCCTGGACAGGATCAAGGGGGTGCAGGCTTCGTCGATCAGGATGCTGTCGGCCTCGTCCACGATGGCCATGCACAAGCCGCGCAAGACGATGGAGGGGGTGTCCAGCGCAGCGCGGGCGGCACGGTCACGCAGGTGGTCAAAAGCCACCTCGCGGGCGGTCACGTGGACCACGTTCTGCTGATAAGCCTTTTGGCGCTCCGGGGTGGTGCTGGTGCCCATCACCCAGGCCACGCTCAGCCCAAGCGACTCGTAAATGGGTTTGAGCTGGAGGGCGTCGCGGCGGGCCAGGTAGTCATTGGCGGTCATCACGTGCACGGGCACACCGGCCAGCGCAGCGGTGGCCGCTGTCAGCAACACCGTCAGGGTCTTGCCTTCGCCCGTGGCCATCTCGACCAGGCGGTTGCCCAGCATCCACCAGGCGGCCTGCTTTTGAACATCGTGCAGCGAGAAACCCACGTGGCGCTTGACCTGCACGCTGATCACGCCGAAGGCCTCGGCCACCAAGTCGGGCAGGAAGCCTGACACGCTCAGGCGCACCCGCAGGTTCGCCAGGCGCTCTTCGAACTCGCGGGGGCTCAGGGCCGTCCATTTTTTTTCAGCCAGTTGGATCTGGGCCAACAGGGCCTTGTCTTGCTTGGCAGAGGGTTTGGCGGGAGCGGCCAGCACCGACTGCACCCAGGCCACGGTCGGGCTGGTTGAACGCAGTGGCAGATCGCGCAAGGGGTAGTTGCCGAACACCGGCCCGGGGCGCGGCACCAAACCTCGGTGCGACACCTGGTCCGACCAGAGGCTGAGCGGCAAACCTTGGGCATCGATGTCCATGCTGATCCTCAACCCTTGGTGTCCGAGAAATGTTTGAGGAAGAGCTGGCGGGCGCTTTGCGTCACCGTGGCCAGCAGGGGCTGCGGGGCCAGGTCAATGCGCACGCGCGCCAGGCCGCCGGTCCTCGGGATGCGGCCTTCCAGAAGCAGGTCCACCACGAACTGCGGCTCGGCCGGGCGCAGGCCGTCGGCGTCGGCGCCGTCCGTGGGCACACGCCCCCCCGCACGGTCACCCAGGGCTGCACTGGGCAGCTTGTCGGAGGCCGCAGGCACCTCACCAACCATCCTGGCGGGCCACACCTTGCCGGGTTGCTCGTCCAGCACCACCGACAGCGATTTGACGCGGTGGCGCACGGCGTCCACCGAGCGCTCGGGCACCACGGCGCGTATCACACTGGGTTCGTCGGCCAACACATAGGCCAGCAGCTCGCCGCGGTTCACCTGATGCTGATCCAGGTCTTCCTGGCGCGACATCACGAACTCGCCACTCACCCCGGCGCGCAACACCTGACGCGACAGGTCTTTCTCCAGTTGAGCCATGGCCGCTCGGTCTCGGACCAAGGCCTCCTGCGCATTCTTCATGCGCAAGGGCTCGCTCGTGTAGCTGCCATGCAGCTCGTTCTCCAGGGAATCAATCTGGGCCTGCAACACGGCCTGGCGCGTCAGCAGTTCGGGGTCATGCACCGACACCACCGCCTGCCCGGCTTCCACCCGTTGGCCGCTGCGCACCCAGACGGTGTCCACCTGCCCATCGCTGGCGGCACGGATCTGAGCCCGCTCGGGCAACCACACCAGGCCTTCCACCACCATGCTGGAGGGCACTGGCACCAACGCCACCACCGCGGCCAGGCCCATGGCCACAAAGCCGCCACCCACCATCGCCCGTCCACGCACCCGACCAAAGCCCGGCGACTGCATGAGCTGGTCCAGCCAGGCGCGTGCGGGTGCCAGCACCAAGGTCCACATCGACCACACCAGGATGCCCAAACCCAGCCAGGAGGACTTCTCAGATGCCCAGACGATCATGACCACCATCACGCCAATGCGGTAGAGCCATGACAGCGGGGCATAGCTCCACAGTGCCCAGCGCTCCAGCCGATCAGCGCCATGGATGACCTGGTTTTCAACCGGCGGGTCCATCCGCAAAATGCGCATGGCCGCGCCGCGCAGCAACTGGGCAAAGGCGCGTGAACTGCGGTTGCTCAGATTGGGCAGGTCCAGCGCATCGCAGGCGACGAAGTAGCCATCGAACTTCATCAAGGGGTTGCCGTTGAACATCAGGGTGGACAGGCCACCAATGGTCATCATGGTGAACGCCACCTGGCGCACCCAGCCATCCTCGACCAGCAACCAAATGCCCAAGGCGATCGAGGCCAGCAACAGCTCCACGGCGATGCCCGCCGCGCTGATCTGCACCCGGTGCCAACGGTTGACCAGGCGGTTGGACGCGCTGGCATCCACATAAGGCATGGGCACGAACATGAAGAAGTTCACCCCCACCTCGGGCACCTCGCACCCGTACCTGCGCAAGGCCATGGCGTGCCCCAACTCGTGCAGGCCCTTCATGATCGGGTAGATGACCCAAGCCATCGCCAGAAAGGCCGGGCTCATGAAATTCAATTGCGCGTACGGCAGGATGTCCTTGAGGTTCAGCGCGGCGGCCGCACTGGCCAACAACACCACCACCAACCACAGCACCGCCACCCAGGGCCGGAACAGCACGCGCACCACCGGCTGCAAGCGTTCCAGCAAAGACGACGGGTTGAACAGCCCCAGGCGGAAAGCCAGCGGGTTGAGACGCGCACGCTGCTCGCGCTCCGACCGCTGCTCATCGACGGCCAACATCTGGCGCACATCCGGGGTGACCTCGGCCTGCACCAGGCCTGCGTCGGTCAACTGACCCAGGATGCGGATCACATCGTGCTGGGATGGCGCATCGTCCCCCAGTTGGCTCAACAACACCTGCCAGACTTCATCCACCGTGAAGCGCCCATCCAGGCGCCCCACCAGCTCATACGCCTGAGCATTGACCCGGTGAAAACGGCCCGTGGCCTGGTTGTGCAGCACATACCAGGCCTGCCCGCGCGTGGTCTGCATGCGCACTTGCACATGCGGCCTCAAACGCGGATGCAGGCTTGAGATGCGGTACCAGTAAGGAGACAGTAAGGTGTCTTGCATGGCCCGGGCTCACAACCATTTCCAGGCCAGCATGCGCAACCATTGCCAGCTGTGCACCGCGACACGCCACAGCAAGGGCCGCGCCGGCATCTCGATGCGGGCCACGCCCTGCAGTCCCGGCCGCAAGCCCGTGGCCCCTGCCCCCGCGCCATTGGGCCGCGCCTCGATTTCGTACAGAACGCCACCGGGCGTCACCTTGGCCACCGGCGTCACGCGCTCCAGCATCAGGCCGATGACCTGGTCGGGCAAGGCGGCCAAGCGCAAACCGGCCATCTGGCCGCGCTGCAGGCTGGCGATGTCGGACTCGTCCACTTCCAGCACCACGCGCCAATCCAGGCCGGGTGCCAGGGTCAGCAAAGTCTCGCCACGCTTGAGGGGCGCCCCCAATTGCTGGCGCAAATCGCCCTGGATCACGACGCCATCGAACGGGGCCACCACCTTCAAGCGAGACAACTGCTGGTCCACCAGCGACAACTGCGCCTTGGACTCGGCCAGCTTGTTCTGCGCCGTCATGGCCTGGGCACGGTCACCGCGGGCAAACGCTTCAGAGAATTCATTTTCGTGCTGCGCGACTTCCGCCAAGCGGCCTCGGCGCGCACCTTGCAAGTCGTCGTCTGACAACTGCGCGAGCACCTGGCCGGCCTTGACCACATCGCCAGGCCGCACCATCACTTCCCGCAAGAAGCCATCCTGCGGCGCGCTCATCACGCGCTGCACCGCGCCTTCCAGGCGTGCATTGGCGGTGACCTGGTGAGGCGTCGGCACCAAAGCACCGATCATCAACAGCCCGGCCACGCCACCCAGGCCCCAGCGCAAACCGCGCTCCGCCGGATCGGCCAGGCGTTGCCTAAAGTCGTACCATTGCGCCCGACGGCGGTCCAGCCACGGACGGTCGATCTGGTAGCGCAGGATCAGCATCGGTGCAGCCACCTCGGCCAGCGACTCCAGCCACTGAACCTGTTCGGGCACAAACACACCGGTCGAGGATGCGTCGGTTGAATTGGGGCGCAGCGGATCTGCCTGGATGACACGCTCACACACCAACACACCCACAGCCTGGCCATGGCGGGCCAAGGGCACCGAAACAAGCCCACTCAGGCCTTGCGTCTTGAACAGGGCCTGGTGCGCCAGCGTGATGCGCTCATTCATGGCCCGCGTGGGCGGCCAGACCAGGGTGGCGTGCTGGTGAGAAGCCTCCAGCATCGCCTGGTGCAGCTCGGGAATGGCCACGCCCTCCTCCAGCACCACGCCGTCGGACAGTGCCACCACTTTCAAGGTATCGCGGGTGACCCAGCCCAGGGACACCCGGGATGCGCCCAAAAAACGGCAGATCTGGGTCACCAGGGCGGTGCTGCCCGCCGACCAGCCGTCTTCGTTCAGGGTCGCGCGCACGCACGTGAGCACGTCCGCCATGCCCAGGAGGACAGCGGGTTCGGCAGGCAGGGCCTGTGGATCCAGCATGGTGGGAGACCATGCCGACCCGTCACGTGCTTTGACAGAAGAGACCATCGAACCCCAAGAACACCTTGTCGTGTTATCGACCGGTTGCTCAGAGGATTGAGCCCGGCTTGCCCCTATGATTCAGGAAATTCAAAAAGCCAAATCCTGAAATAGCGGACGAATCCAAGGAGTTATTCATGAAGGTCCTGCTGATTGACGACCACCCGCTGATCCTGGCCGCCCTGCAATCGGTCATCCAGGGCCTGGGCGACAACGTCACCGTGTCCACCGCCTCCAGCGGCCAAACCGCCCGTGACGCCCTGCGCGCGGACCACAATTTCGACCTGGTGCTGCTCGATCTGCACCTGGGCGAAGACGATGGCTTTGACTTGCTGGCCGAGTTGCGCACCGCCTACCCCGCCCTGCCCGTGGTCGTGATCTCCGCCTCCGACCGCACCAGCGACGTCATCCGGGCCATCGACATGGGCGCCATGGGCTTCGTGCCGAAACGCGCGACCAACGAAACCCTGATTGATGCGCTGCAGCAAGTCATGAAGGGGGGTGTCTACGTGCCGCCCATGAGCATGGGCTCCGACTTCAACCCGGGCAAGGCGCCCGCACCCGTGCCCACCATCCAGCAAGAAGCGGTGGAGGCAGGCTTTCAGAGCGTGCCATCGCTGATCCAATTGGGCCTCACGCCACGCCAGTCCGACGTTCTCGCGCTGCTGCTCAAGGGTCAGCCCAACAAGCTGATCGCCCGCGAATTGGGCCTCTCGGTGGAGACCGTCAAGGACCACGTCGCCGCCGTGCTGCGCGCCCTGGGCGTCAGTTCGCGCACGCAGGCCGTGATCGCCGTCAGCCAGATGCTGCAAAAACAAAGCGGATTCTCGGCCTGGCGCCCCAATGCCCGGTAAATCATGAGCACCGCGCCACCTGCCCTGGTGACCAGCGCTCCGGCCGTGCCGGACGTTCCCGCGCCACCCAGGGCCGCCTTGGTGCCGGACACCGTCCGGTCGGTTTACAGCCAGACCGGGTCCGGCCTGTTCGGGCACATCCTGGGCATGGCCGTCACCACGGCCATCTATTGGCCCCACGCGCCGCACCAGGTCTTGCTGGGTTGGGCCACCGCTTTCCTGCTGATCTGGCTGGCCCGCATCGTCGGCATGTACAGCTTCGAGCGTGCCGTGCGCCGCAATCAGGTCGACCACGAACGCTGGCTGCTGCTGTGGGCCCTGGGCGCCGGCTTCAACGCCGCCACCTGGTGTGTGGCGGCCGTGCTCTTTTATGACTATGGCGGATCGTTCGAGCGCACCGCGCTCATGCTGATCATCTACTCATTCGCCATCGGCTCCGTGCCCTTCATGGCGATGCAGACCAAGCTGTTCCTGACGTGCATGACCATGTATTTCGGAACCATGATCCTGCGCACGGCGCTCCACGGCCAGCCGCACGACCTGCAACTGGCCGGCATCTGGTTCCTGCTGGGCGTGTGCACCATGTCGGTCGCGTGGGCCTTCCGCAACGTGTTCTCCGAAATGGTCAAGCACAAACTGCAAACCCAGGAGCTGGCCTTCAAACTGCGTGGCGAAACCGCCGCTGCCGAAAGCGCTCAACGCCTGGCCGAGACTGCCAATCGCGCCAAAACGCAGTTCTTCGCCGCCGCCAGCCATGATCTGCGCCAGCCCTTGCACGCCATGGGCCTGTTCGCCGAGGCGCTGCGCCAACGCAACAAGGACGAAGAAGTCGTCCACCTGGTCAACAGCATCAACAGCTCGGTCGACGCCCTGGAAGGCCTGTTCAGCGAGTTGCTGGACATCACCAAAATCGACACCGGCGCGGTCGACATCGAACCCGAGCACTTCTCGATGCAGGAGCTGTTCAACCGGATCCGCCTGCACTTCGAGCCCACCGCCTTTGAAAAAGGCCTGATGCTGAGCTTTCGGGGTGAGCAGCACCACGCCCTGGCCGATCCGGTCCTGGTCGAACGCATTTTGCGCAACCTGGTCTCCAACGCCATCCGCTACACGGAAGACGGCGGCGTGCTGGTGACCTGCCGCGTGCGCGGTGAGCAACTGTGCCTGCAGGTCTGGGACTCGGGCATCGGCATCGCCGAGAAGGAACAAGTCCGCATCTTTGACGAGTTCTACCAGACTCACAGCGGCCGACCGCTGGAGCCGCACCACCGCAAGGGATTGGGCCTGGGCCTGTCCATCGTCAAGCGCCTGGCCGACCTGATGGCCGCACCGCTGACCCTGCGCTCACGCGTGGGCCATGGCACCGTGTTCACCTTGATGCTGCCCATTGGCCGCGCGCCGCGCATGCAACGCAGCAGCATCCCCAGCAAGCCCGCCTTGGGCGTGACACTGGACCGTCGCCACATCGTGGTGGTGGAAGACGAGCTGGCGGTACTGGAAGGCCTGCAGGTGCTGCTCAAGGG
>NZ_JAUSAR010000033.1 GCF_030652515.1 Aquabacterium sp.
CCTGGGCGAATCGGCCAACACCGTCGGTGCCCAACTGGTGGGTGCGCAGCCCAAGCAGGGCGGCTTGAACGCCGGCCAGATGCTCTCAGGCAACCAGCTCAAGGCGGTGCTGCTGTTCAACGCCGAGCCCGAGTTCGATGCGGCGAATCCTGTTGCCGCGCGCGCTGCGGTCAACAACGCACAGATGGTCGTCTCCCTGTCGGCCTTCAAGTCGGGCGCCAACGAGTACGCCGATGTGCTGCTGCCCATCGCGCCGTTCTCGGAAACCTCCGGCACCTTCGTGAACGCCGAAGGCCGTGTGCAAAGCTTCCATGGCGTGGTCAAGCCCCTGGGCGACACCCGTCCCGCCTGGAAGGTGTTGCGCGTACTGGGCAACATGTTGAGCATCCCTGGTTTCGAATTCGAGACCTCGGAAGAAGTCCGCGCCGCCGCCTTGGGCGATCTGGCGTCGATCCCTTCACGCCTGTCCAACCAAAGCACGGCCGCGATCCAGTTGCAAGGCTCGACCGGTGGCCTGGAGCGCATTGCCGATGTGCCGATCTACAGCGCGGATGCGTTGGTGCGCCGCTCAGAGTCCCTGCAAAAGACTGCTGATGCCAAGGCCCCGGTGGTCAGCTTGTCCAAGGCCTTGTGGGCCGAGTTGGGCCTGGCCGATGGTGCGCAGGTGAGGGTGTCGCAAGACAACGGTTCGGCCACCCTGGCTGCGGTGCTGGATGCCAGCCTGCCCGCCAATGTGGTGCGTGTGCCTGCGGGCCATGCCTTGACGTCGTCGCTGGGCGCGCAGTTTGGCGCCATTCGGGTTGAAAAACTCGGCGCCGACAAAGTCTGAGGCGAAGGAACATCACATGATTGATACCTTTTACACAGCTGGCGCGGACGCCCTGGGCGGCGCCTGGCCCGTGGTCTGGTCGCTGATCAAGATCGTCTGCGTGCTGCTGCCCTTGCTGGGCTGTGTGGCCTATCTGACCTTGTGGGAACGCAAGTTCATCGGTTGGACGCAAGTGCGGCCCGGCCCGAACCGCACCGGCCCTTACGGCCTGCTGCAGCCCATCGCCGATGCCGTCAAGCTGATCTTCAAGGAGATCATCGTGCCGTCGGCGGCGAACAAGGGCTTGTTCTTCCTGGGGCCCATCATGACCATCATGCCGGCCCTGGCCGCCTGGGCCGTCATCCCTTTTGGCCCAGAGGTCGCGCTGGCCAATGTCAACGCCGGTCTGCTGTTCCTGATGGCGATCACCTCGCTGGAAGTCTATGGCGTGATCATCGCGGGCTGGGCTTCCAACTCCAAGTACGCCTTCCTGGGTGCCATGCGGGCTTCGGCGCAAATGGTGTCGTATGAGATTGCCATGGGCTTCTGCCTGGTGATCGTGCTGATGGTGTCGGGCTCGCTGAACATGAGCGACATCGTGCTGGCGCAGGACAAGGGCACCTTCGCCGAGCAAGGCTGGAGCTTCATGTCGTGGAACTGGCTGCCTTTGCTGCCGATCACGGTCGTGTACTTCATCTCCGGTCTGGCCGAGACCAACCGCCACCCCTTCGACGTGGTGGAAGGCGAATCGGAAATCGTGGCCGGCCACATGGTCGAGTATTCAGGCATGGCCTTCGCCATGTTCTTCCTGGCCGAGTACGCCAACATGATCCTGGTGTCGGCCCTGGCCGCCGTCATGTTCTTTGGCGGCTGGCTGGCGCCGGTGCATGCCTTGAACTTCATCCCCGGATGGATCTGGCTGTTCGGCAAAACCTTCCTCATCGTGACCATGTTCCTGTGGGTGCGGGCATCGTTCCCCCGCTTCCGTTTTGACCAGATCATGCGTCTGGGCTGGAAGATCTTCATCCCGATCACCCTGGTGTGGTTGGTGATCGTGGGGGTCTGGATCATGTCTCCCTGGAACATCTGGAAGTAAGGGGCTGAGCTCATGAGTACCGCAACCTTCTCACTCAAAAATTTCGTATCGAGCTTCTTCCTCGCGGAGATGTTCAAGGGACTGGCCTTGACCGGCCGCCACTTCCTCAAGCCGCACATCACCGTGCAGTTTCCGGAAGAAAAGACGCCCATGTCGCCACGCTTCCGTGGTCTGCACGCCCTGCGCCGTTACGAGAACGGCGAAGAGCGCTGCATCGCCTGCAAGCTGTGCGAAGCCGTCTGCCCGGCCATGGCCATCACGATCGAATCCGAAGTGCGTGACGACGGTTCGCGCCGCACCACGCGCTACGACATCGATTTGACCAAGTGCATCTTCTGCGGCTTCTGCGAAGAAAGCTGCCCGGTCGACTCGATCGTCGAGACGCACATCTTTGAATACCACGGCGAAAAGCGTGGCGATCTGTACTTCACCAAGGACATGCTCCTGGCCGTGGGCGACCGCTACGAGAAAGAAATCGCAGCCAGCAAGGAGGCGGACGCGAAGTACCGCTGATCCGACAAACACATGGACACCTTAACTGCGCTCTTCTACGTTTTTTCCTTCGTGCTGCTGTTCGCGGCCTTTCGCGTGATCACCGCGAAAAGCCCGGTCAGCGCGGCCTTGCACCTGGTGCTGGCCTTCTTCAGCGCGTCCTGCATCTGGATGCTCCTGCAAGCCGAGTTCCTGGCCATCGCGCTGGTGCTCGTCTACGTGGGGGCGGTCATGGTGCTGTTCCTCTTCGTGGTGATGATGCTGGACATCAACATCGACTCGATCCGCCAGGGCTTCTGGAAGCACTTCCCGCTGGCTGGCTTGATCGGCGTGGTCATCGCGCTGGAAATGGCCTTCGTGCTGACCCGTGGCTTCGACCTGGGCCTGCCCAAGGCTTTCCCGCCTGAAGTGGCCAAGCACCCCAACACCAAGGCGTTGGGCATCGAGTTGTACACGCACTACCTGTTCCCGGTGCAGATCGCCGCCGTCATCCTGCTGGTGGCCATCATCGCCGCCATCGCCTTGACCCTGCGCCGCCGCAAGGACTCGCACTATCAGAACCCCGCCGAACAGGTCAAGGCCACCAAGGCCGATCGCCTGCGCGTCGTGAAGGTGGATGCTTTCGTCGAGAAGCCTGCCGCACCCGTTGACTCTTCAAACCCCGCTGGAGGTCAGGCATGACCGCTGTGACCCTTGGACACTACCTGTCACTGGGCGCGATCTTGTTCGCCATGTCCGTGATCGGCATCTTCCTGAACCGCAAGAACCTGATCGTGCTGCTGATGGCCATTGAGCTGATGCTGCTGGCCGTGAACATGAACTTCGTCGCGTTCTCCCATTACCTGGGCGACATGGACGGGCAGGTCTTTGTGTTCTTCATCCTGACGGTGGCGGCCGCCGAATCGGCGATTGGCCTGGCCATCCTCGTGGTGCTGTTCCGCAATCGGCAATCGATCAACGTGGACGAGCTCGACACCCTCAAGGGTTGATCGGCTGACGCTAGGAGAACCATAACAATGTCAGAGCTCACTCTCAACAACCTGCTGGTCGTGCCGTTGGCACCGCTGGTGGGTTCGATCGCGGCAGGCCTGTTCGGCAAGGCCATTGGCCGCCGCGGATCGCACGTGTTGACCATCCTCGGTGTGTTGATCGCCTTCATCTTCTCGGCCATGACGCTGCAGGCGGTGGTCCAGGATGGCGCTTATTTCAACCAGACGGTCTACGAATGGATGACCCTCGGGCCGTTGAAGATGGAAGTCGGCTTCATGGTCGACGGCCTCACCGCCATGATGATGTGCGTGGTGACCTTCGTCTCGCTGATGGTGCACATCTACACCATCGGCTACATGGAAGAGGACGACGGCTACCAGCGCTTCTTCAGCTACATCTCGCTGTTCACCTTCTCAATGCTGATGCTCGTGATGAGCAACAACCTGCTGCAGCTGTTCTTCGGCTGGGAAGCGGTGGGCCTGGTGTCCTACCTGCTGATTGGTTTCTGGTTCAAGAAGCCCACGGCCATCTTCGCCAACATGAAGGCCTTCCTGGTCAACCGCGTGGGTGACTTTGGCTTCATCCTGGGCATTGGCCTGATCGTGGCCTACACAGGCTCGCTCAGCTACACCGAGATCTTTGCCAAGGGCAACGATCTGGCGGCACTGACCTTGCCCAAGACCGACTGGTCGCTCATCACGGTCATCTGCATCTGCCTGTTCATCGGCGCGATGGGCAAGTCGGCGCAGTTCCCGCTGCACGTCTGGCTGCCCGATTCGATGGAAGGCCCGACCCCGATCTCCGCGCTGATCCACGCCGCCACCATGGTGACGGCCGGCATCTTCATGGTGTCGCGCATGTCGCCACTGTTCGAGCTGTCGGATGCCGCGTTGAACTTCATCGTGGTGATCGGCTCGATCACGGCGCTGTTCATGGGCTTCCTGGGCATCATCCAGAACGACATCAAGCGCGTGGTGGCTTATTCCACCTTGTCGCAGCTGGGTTACATGACCGTGGCCTTGGGCGTGTCGGCTTACAACGTGGCCGTGTTCCACCTGATGACGCACGCGTTCTTCAAGGCGCTGCTGTTCCTGGGCGCCGGTTCGGTCATCATGGGCATGCACCATGATCAGGACATTCGCAACATGGGCGGGCTGCGCAAGTACATGCCCATCACCTGGATCACGTCTTTGTTGGGTTCGCTGGCCCTGATCGGCACGCCGTTCTTCTCTGGCTTCTACTCCAAGGACTCCATCATCCTGGCGGTTGAGGCCAGCACCTTGCCGGCAGCAGGCTTCGCGCAGTTCGCCGTGCTGGCCGGTGTGTTCGTGACAGCCTTCTACAGCTTCCGGATGTACTTCCTCGTCTTCCACGGCAAGGAGCATTTCCATCACAAGCCCTTCCCGGGTGAGCACGATCACCACGACGACCACGGTGATGATCACCACTCACACGACCACACCCCGCACGAATCACCCTGGGTGGTGACGGTGCCGCTGTTGCTGCTGGCCATCCCTTCGGTGGTGATCGGCTTCCTGGCCATCGATGCGATGTTGTTCGGTGACTTCCTGAAGTCGGCGATCTTCGTGGATGCCGCCAAGCACCCGGCCATGGCCGAGCTGGCGCACCATTTCCACGGTGCCACCGCGATGGCCCTGCATGGCTTCCAGTCCCTGCCGTTCTTCCTGGCGCTGGGTGGCGTGGTCACGGCCTATGTGTTCTACATGGTGGCCCCGCAGATCCCCGCGATGTTCGCCCGTGTGCTGCGTCCGCTGATCGTGATCGGCGAGAACAAGTACTACCTGGACTGGTTCAACGAAAACGTGCTGTCCGCGGGCGCCCGCCTGCTGGGCCGTGGCCTTTGGAAGATTGGCGACGAAGCCCTGATCGACGGCGTGGCCGTGAACGGTTCGGCCAAGCTGGTCGGCCTGATCAGTTCGCTGGTTCGCCTGTTCCAGACCGGTTATCTCTATCACTACGCGCTGGTCATGATCCTGGGGGTGTTCGCCCTCATGACATGGTTTGTGTTCATGCACCCTTGAGCGCGGGGCCAGTTCATGCAAACAATGTCCAATACCCTTTCTCTGGCCATCTGGATCCCGGTGGCTTTCGGGGCCTTGCTGCTGGCCATCGGCCGGCAGGAAAACGCCCATGTCACCCGCTGGATCGCGCTGATCGGCGCCATCGTGGGCTTCCTGGTCACCATCCCCTTGATGACGCAGTTCGACAACAGCACGGCCGCCATGCAGTTCGTCGAGAAGTCAGCCTGGATCGAGCGCTTCAATGTGTTCTACCACCTGGGCGTCGATGGCATCTCGATGTGGTTCGTGCCACTGACGGCCTTCATCACCATCATCGTGGTGATGGCGGGCTGGCAGGTCATTGAAGACCGCCCGCACCAGTACTACGGCGCCTTCCTGATCCTGTCGGGCCTGATGGTTGGCGTGTTCTCGGCGATCGATGGTCTGCTGTTCTACGTCTTCTTCGAAGCCACGCTGATCCCGATGTACATCATCATCGGCGTGTGGGGCGGACCGCGCCGCGTGTATGCGGCGTTCAAGTTCTTCCTGTACACGCTGCTCGGCTCGCTGCTGATGCTGATCGCGCTGATCTTCCTGTACTACAAGTCGGGTGGCAGCTTCGACATCCTGACCTGGCACAAGCTGCCTTTGCCTGCCCTGGCGCAGTCGTTGCTGTTTGGCGCCTTCTTCGCGGCGTTTGCCGTGAAGGTGCCGATGTGGCCGGTGCACACTTGGTTGCCCGATGCCCACGTCGAGGCGCCCACGGGTGGCTCGGTGGTGCTGGCCGCCATCATGCTGAAGCTGGGTTGCTACGGCTTCCTGCGCTTCATGCTGCCCATCGTGCCGGACGCCAGCCGTGAGTTCGCCCCTGTGGTGATCACGCTGTCGCTGATCGGCGTGATCTACATCGGCCTGGTGGCCATGGTGCAGCAAGACATGAAGAAGCTGGTGGCGTACTCGTCCATCGCCCACATGGGCTTCGTCACCCTGGGTTTCTTCATCTTCAATGAGCTGGGCGTGTCTGGCGGCCTGGTGCAGATGATTGCCCACGGTTTTGTCTCGGGCGCCATGTTCCTGAGCATTGGCGTGCTGTACGACCGCGTCCACTCGCGTGAGATTGCCAGCTACGGCGGGGTGGTCAACACCATGCCCAAGTTCGCGGCGTTTGCCTTGTTGTTCTCGATGGCCAATTGCGGTCTGCCGGGCACCGCGGGTTTCGTCGGCGAATGGATGGTGATCCTGGGTGCCGTTCAGTACGACTTCCTGATCGGCCTGCTGGCCTCCACCGCGCTGATCTTTGGCGCCGCTTACACGCTGTGGATGTACAAGCGCGTGTACCTGGGCGACATCGCCAATGACGATGTGCGCGGCCTGACCGACCTCAATGCGCGAGAATTTCTGATCATGGCCATCCTGGCCGTTGCCGTGCTGTGGATGGGCATCCAGCCCAAGCCGTTCACCGACGCGATGCACGTGTCCGTGACCGAGCTGCTCAAGCACGTCGCACAAAGCAAGCTGAACTGAGGCCCGAGAACAACATGACACAACTGAACTGGCTCGCGGTCGCCCCCGAGATCTTGTTGCTGGCCATGGCCTGCGTGGTCGCGCTGGTGGATCTTTTCGTGACCCATCCGCGTCGTTTGCCGACGTACATCCTGACCATGGTCTCGCTGGCCGCCGTGGCCGGCCTGCACCTGGGCGCGCTGGACGTCAGCGGCTCCAGCTACGCCATGCAGCGCATGGTGGTGACCGACCCGATGGGGCATTTGCTGAGCCTGTGCGCCACCTTGGCGGTGATGGCCAGCCTGGTCTATGCGCAGACCTACGCCGGTGCGCGCGACATGCTCAAGGGCGAGTTGTTCACCCTGAGCATGTTCGCCTTGCTGGGCATCTCGATCATGATCATCGGCAACAATTTCCTGACCATTTATTTGGGTCTGGAATTGATGTCCTTGTCGTCGTATGCCTTGGTGGCCTTGCGCCGTGACCATTCGCAATCGACCGAAGCGGCCATGAAGTACTTCGTGCTGGGCGCACTGGCCAGCGGCTTCCTGCTGTATGGCCTGTCGATGATGTACGGCGCCACAGGCTCGCTGGACCTGGGCAAGGTCTACGAAGCCACGCTTTCTGGCGCCATCAACAAGCAGGTGCTGGTGTTCGGCCTGGTGTTCATCGTCTCCGGCCTGGCTTTCAAGCTGGGGGTGGTGCCTTTCCACATGTGGATCCCCGACGTCTACCAAGGTGCGCCCACGGCCGCCACTTTGCTGGTGGCTGGTGCGCCCAAGCTGGCCGCCTTCGCGATCACCATCCGCCTGCTGGTGGAAGGCCTGATCAACACGGCCACCGACTGGCAGCAGATGCTGATGATCCTGGCCGTGGCCTCGATGGCGCTGGGCAACCTGGCGGCCATCGCGCAGACCAACCTCAAGCGCATGCTGGCTTACTCCGGCATCGCGCAGCTGGGTTTCATGCTGCTGGGTTTTGTGCCCAGCGTGGTGTCGGGCAACACCTTGTCGTCCAGCAATGGCTATGGCTCGGCCTTGTTCTACGTGCTGACCTATGTGCTGACCACCTTGGGCACCTTCGGCATCATCATGTTCCTGTCGCGCCCGGGCTTCGAGTCCGAGCAGGTGTCTGACCTGGCGGGCCTGAGCAAGCGCAGCCCGCAGATGGCCGCCGTGATGGCCGTGTTCATGTTCTCGCTGGCTGGTTTGCCGCCCACGGTGGGCTTCTATGCCAAGCTGGCGGTGCTGCAATCGCTGGTCACCACCAGCTCGGCCTTGCACTTGCAACTGGCCATTGCCGCCGTGCTGTTGTCGCTGGTGGGCGCCTTCTACTACCTGCGCATCGTCAAGGTCATGTACTTCGATGAGCCCACGGACACCACGCCGGTCACGGCCAGTGGCGAGGCCCGTGCCTTGCTGTCGGTCAACGCCATCGCGGTGCTGGGCCTGGGCATCCTGCCGGGCGGTTTGATGGCCTTGTGTGCGCGCGCCATCACCCAGTCGCTGGCGGGCTGACCCGGCATGGGCGGCCTGATCCCGGTTTGGGCGGTGGTGGCCGTGCTGTTGGTGGCCATGCTGGCCGCCAACGCGCCTTTCCTGAACAACCGCCTTTTTTTGCTGGGGCCCACCCGGGTGCCCAAGTCGCTTTTCGTGCGGCTGCTGGAGCTGCTGGTGTATGCCAGCCTGGTCTTTGGCCTGGGGCGAGCCCTGGAAGCGCAGTTGGGTCAAACCAGCCCTCAGCGCTGGGAGTTCTATGCCGTGGGCGCCTTGACTTTCCTGACCCTGGCTTTTCCAGGCTTTGTGTGGCGCTACCTGCGCCGCAACGCGGTGCATTGAGCTGATGAGCCAGCAGCCCACGCCCGACTTCAACGACGACCACCTGCGCGAAGAAACCATCGAGTCGAAGCAGGTCTACCAAGGCCATTTCATCGACCTTCGCCGCGACCGTGTGCGCCTGCCCAGTGGGCGTGAAGCTGCGCGCGAATACGTGGTGCATCCCGGCGCCGTGATGATCGTCGCGATCCTGCCCGATGGCGGCCTGGTGATGGAGCGCCAGTACCGCTATCCCGTGCGCCAGACCATGATCGAGTTCCCCGCGGGCAAGCTGGACGCGGGCGAGGGCGGTCTGGCCTGTGCGCAACGCGAGTTGTGGGAAGAAACTGGCTACCGTGCCAGACGCTGGGCCAAGGCCGGCATCATGCACCCCGTGATCGGCTATGCGACTGAGATCATCGAGATCTGGTTCGCCGATGACTTGACGCTGGGTGAACGCCATCTCGACGACGGCGAGTTCCTCGACGTGTTCACGGCCACGGCCGATGAGTTGGACCAGTGGATGCAGCAAGGCCTGCTGACCGATGCCAAAACCATCGTCGGGATGATGTGGCTCAAGCAGTGGCGGGCCGGTGCCTGGCCCTTGGACTGGCAAGAAATCGCCTGACGGCGGCCATCACCTTCAGGCGCCTTGCTCAGGGCCGCGGTCAGCGCTGATCAATCGTCCCGGGTTCATCAGACCCAAAGGATCCAGCGCCTGCTTGATCGCCCGCATCATGCCCAAGGCCACGGCTGATTTGCGCCGCGCGAGTTCGTCGTGCCTGAGCTGGCCAATCCCATGCTCGGCCGACAGCGTGCCGCCCAGTTGCAAGGCCGTGTCGTAGACCAGGCGGTTGACCTCGGCTTCGTGCTCGGCCACAAAGGTGGCGCCGGGCATGCCGGGCGGGCTCTGCACGTTGTAGTGCAGATTGCCATCGCCCAGGTGCCCGAAACAAACCACCTTGCAGCCTGGGAAGGCATGGGCCAGTTGCGCTTGCGTGGTGCGAACGAATGCCGGGATGGCCGAGGTGGGCACGGCGATGTCATGCTTGACCATCAGCCCTTCCTGGCGTTCGGCCATGGGGATGGCTTCGCGCAGGGCCCACATGGCGTGGTTCTGCGTGTGGTTCTGCGCAATGGTGGCGTCCAGGACAATGCCGTCGGCCACGGCATGGGCCAGCAAAGCTTCCAGCCCGGTGCGCGCTGTGAGGTCGGACTCGGCATGGGCCGTGTCGATCAGGACCGTCCACTCGGGCACGGGGCCCGTGGCCGTGTCGATGGTGTCGTTCACCAAGGGTGCCATGGCATGGGCCTGCTCGGGCAGGTATTGCCGAACCAGCGCAATGGGCCAGGCATGCATGACTTCGAAGCCGGTCAGCCCCGCATCCAGCCGCGCGCGGGCGCTTTGCAGAAGAGCCACGCAAGCGTCCAGGCTGGGGCAGGTGGCCAGCGCGGTCACCTGCCCCACAGGTTGCGGAAACAGGCGCAGCGTGGCGGCGGTGATGATGCCCAGGGTGCCTTCGCTGCCGATGAACAGGTCGCGCAGGTCGTAGCCACTGTTGTCCTTGCGCAAGGCGGTCAGGCCATCCCAGATTTCACCCCGTGCGGTGACGACTTCCAGGCCCAGGCACAATTCGCGGGCCGTGCCGTAGCGCAGCACTTGTGTGCCGCCCGCGTTGGTGGCCAGGTTGCCGCCAATGGTGCAGGAGCCCTCGGCCGCCAGGCTCAAGGGGAAGAGCAGCCCGGCTTGCGACGCCGCCTCCTGAACCTGGGCCAGCAGGCAACCGGCCTGAACGGTCATGGACAGGTTGGCGCGGTCAACCGCCACGACCTGGTTGAGGCGCTGCAAGTTGAGCAGCAATTGCTTGCCGCTGCCATCCGGGATGGATCCGCCCACCAGGCTGGTGTTGCCACCCTGCGGCACCAGGCTGACCCCGTGGTGGGCGCACAGCTTGACCACGGCCGCCACCTGAAGCGTGTCGCGCGGGCGGGCGATGGCCAAAGCCTCGCCCGCGTAGCGACCACGCCAATCGCGCAGGTAAGGCGCCAGATCGTCTGCACCGTCGCTGTCGGGCAAGATCAGGCCTTCGTCGCCCAGGACTTGGTGCAAGGACTCCAGAAAGGCGTGGATGCTGGACATGGTGGACTGGCGGGTGGCTCAAGCCGCCACGGAGGGCGCGGCCTTGCCCGCCTTCAACCGCAGGCGCACATACACCGCGCAGGCGGTGAACAGGCTCAGGCTCAAGGCCACTTCGATGCCTGCCAGGGCCTGGCTGAGGCCCGTGTCGCTGGCGGCCCGCATGGCGCCTTCGGTGAAGTACAGCCACACCAGCAAGGACAACCAGCGGAAGGTGTACATGCGGTGTTTGATCAAGCCGGTGAGCCCGAAGACCAGCGGCAAGACCTTGAGTGCCAGCATGCCCGTGCCGCCTTTCAACGGGGCCAGGTGCAGCTCCCACAGCAAGCCCAGCACGATCAGGCCGACCAGCGAGCCGAAGGCGATCCAGCGCACTTGGTTGATGGCACGCAAGCGTGAGGCCGGGTGCTGGCCCAGCGGGATGACGGGCAATGGGTCGAAGTTGTCAGGCATCAAATTGGAGCAGGTTGGGGGTGGTGGCGTCGTTGGCGCACCATGGCTGGCATCATAGCCAGATGATTTCGAAATTGACCGTGTGGACGACGGCGCGCCAGCGTTGGTCGGCCCTGATCCTGGCTTTGAAGCAGTGGCCCTGGGCCGAAACCCTGGTGACCCTGCGCCAGCGTTTTCGGGAAGACCGCCTGGGCATCACGGCAGGCAGCCTGACCTTCACCACCACGATCGCGCTGGTGCCTTTGTTCACGGTGATGCTGGCCTTGTTCAGCGCCTTCCCGGTGTTCGCGCGTTTTCGCAAGACGCTGGAGTTGCAGTTCATCCAGGGCTTTGTGCCCGATGCTATCGCCAAGCCGGTGCTGCTGTCGCTGACCAAATTTGCACTCAAGGCCAGCCAGTTGGGGGGCATGGGCCTGATCGTGCTGGCCGTGACCGCCTTGGCCCTGATGCTGACCATTGACCGCACGCTCAACGCCATCTGGCGGGTGCGCACGCCCAGGCCCATGGCGCAGCGGGTGCTGGTGTACTGGTCCGCGCTGACCCTGGGGCCGCTGGTGTTGGGCGCCAGCCTGTCGGTGACGTCGTACCTGCTGTCGGCTTCGCGCGGACTGGTGGATGAGTTGCCCGGTGGGGTCGAGTTTTTCTTAGGGCTGATCGTTTTCAGCTTGCAGACTGCCGGGTTTGCCGCGCTGTTCCGGTTTGTACCCAACACCTACGTGCGCTGGGAACACGCCTGGGGCGGTGCCTTGTTCGTGTCGGGCACCCTGGAGTTGGGGCAAAAGGCGCTGGCCCTGTACCTCGGCAAGGTGCCGATCTACTCGACCATTTATGGTGCGTTCGCGGCCGTGCCCATCTTCCTGGTCTGGATCTACCTGAGCTGGGTGATCGTGCTGATGGGGGCGGTGATCGCGGCCTACACGCCCAGTCTGCTGTCGCGGGTGAAGCGCTGGCCCGACACGCCGGGGCACCGATTCCAGCTGAGCCTGGCGCTGCTCAAGGCTTTGGCTGCGGTGCAGCATGAACAGCAAAAGGGCCATTCGGCCGAGGCCCTGGCGGCCTTGCTTCGCACCGATCCGCTGCAGATCGAGCCCATTTTGGAAACCTTGGTGGAGCTGGACTGGATTGCGCGGCTCGATGAGCCGGATGCGGAAGGCGGAGGCCGTTTTGTGCTGCTGTGCGATCCTGACCGGACGGTCATGGCGCCACTGGTGGGGCGCCTTTTGCTCAAGCCCGATGGCTTCACCGATGGCTTTTGGGCGGCCGCCAAACTGGACGAGTTGACCCTGCGACAATCCCTGACGTAACAGTGTGCAGGCCAAGTCAGGGTGAACCCGAGCCTGCCGCGCGCCGGATGGGCATTTGGGCACGGTTTGAGCTTCAAAAGCCCAGAATTTGCGCGGGTTTGAGCCCGATCACCCATTGGCGTTTGCCACATATTGCGGCAATATGACTCAACAGCGTCAGACGCACTGTGCAACCCCTGAACAAGAGGAGACCGACCATGAAAGTCAGCGACATCCTGCGAGTCAAAGGCAGCACGCTCTACACCGTGCAGCCTGAACAGCCCCTGTCCGAGGCGGTCAACACCATGGCCCAGTTCGACATCGGATCCCTGGTGGTGATGGAGCACGGCGACGTGGTCGGCATGCTGACCTTCCGAGAGGTGATCCAGGCCGTGGTGCGCAATGGGGGCGTCATGGGTGACACCCGCGTGCGCTCGGTGATGGACGACCACCCGCTCACCTGCACCCCCGACACCGAGATCGACGAAGTGCGCCGCATGATGCTCAGCCGCCACGCGCGCTACATGCCGGTCATGACGCAAAAAACCTTGATGGGCGTGATGTCGTTCTACGACGTGGCCAAGGCCGTGGTTGACAGCCAGGACTTCGAAAACCGCATGCTCAAGGCCTACATCCGCGACTGGCCGGTGGAAGAAGAGGCTGGCGAGCGCCAGGCTTTGCTCTAAGCAAGCAAGCCGCTTCCACCCAAAACGCCCGGCTTTGTCCGGGCGTTGTCGTCATGGGGGACAATGGCGGTCTCGCGTTTTTCGCAATTACCTGGTTCGCGCAATGGCTGGCAGCACCCTCGGACTTTTGTTTTCCGTCACCAATTTCGGCGAGTCGCATGGCCCTGGCATCGGCTGCGTAATCGATGGCTGCCCACCCGGCATGGTCTTGTCCGAGGCCGACATCCAGCCTGAGCTGGACCGCCGTCGCCCCGGCACCTCCCGCCACGTCACCCAGCGCAACGAGCCTGACGCGGTCGAAATCCTCAGCGGCGTCTACGAAGGCAAGACCACCGGCGCCCCCATCGCCCTGCTGATCCGCAACACCGACCAGCGCAGCAAGGACTACGGCAACATCCTGCAGACTTTCCGCCCCGGCCACGCCGACTACACCTACTGGCACAAATACGGCCTGCGCGACCCGCGTGGTGGTGGCCGCTCCTCGGCGCGCCTCACTGCGCCCATGGTGGCAGCCGGTGCCGTGGCCAAGAAGTGGTTGCGTGAGCAGTACGGCACCGAGTTTCGCGGTTGCATGACCCAGCTCGGCAACATGCCCATCGCCTTCGAAGGCTGGGAGCACGTGCACCAGAACCCCTTCTTCGCACCCAACACCAGCCAGATCCAAGCGCTGGAAGATTACATGGACGCCTTGCGCAAGGAAGGCGACTCCTGCGGCGCGCGCCTGACCGTCGAGGCCACCAAGGTGCCCGTCGGCCTGGGCGCGCCCCTGTTCGACAAGCTGGACGCCGACATCGCCTACGCCATGATGGGCATCAACGCCGTCAAGGGCGTCGAAATTGGCGATGGCTTTGGCGTGGTGGCCCAGAAGGGCAGCGAGCATGGCGACGAGCTGACGCCCGAGGGCTTTGGCTCCAACCACGCTGGGGGCGTGCTGGGGGGCATTTCCACCGGGCAGGACTTGCGCGTGTCGATCGCCATCAAGCCGACCAGCTCGATCCGCGTGCCGCGCCAGTCCATCGACCTGGATGGACAGCCCGCCACGGTGGAAACTTTCGGTCGCCACGACCCTTGCGTGGGCATCCGCGCCACGCCAATCGCCGAGGCCATGCTGGCCCTGGTGTTGATCGACCACGCCTTGATGCACCGCGCGCAGTGTGGCGACGTGGTGGTGAGCACGCCGCAGATCGCGGCGCAGCGACCCGGCTGACTCGGTCAATCCGTGATGCCGCGCTCGATCAATTCGATCTTGTAGCCATCCGGATCGGTGATGAAGGCGATCACCGTGTTGCCGCCCTTGACGGGTCCTGGCTCACGCGTGATGGCGCCCCCCAGGGCCACGGCCTTGTCGCGCACCGCCTGGCAGGTGGCCACGATGTCATCGACGCCAATGGCGATGTGGCCGTAAGCCGTGCCCAGTTCGTACTTGTCGACGCCGTAGTTGTAGGTCAGCTCCAACTCCGCCTGCCCCGGGTTGCCGCCGCCAAAAGCCAGGAAGGACAGGCTGTATTGCTGGTCGGGCCGGTCGGTGGTGCGCAGCAGGGTCATGCCCAGCACCTGGGTGTAAAAGTCGATGGAGCGTTGCAGGTTGGTGACCCGCAGCATGGTGTGCAGAAAGCGCATTTTTCAATCTCCGGCGGGTGGTTCGGTGGGCAGCAGTTCGGCGTCCATCCAGCCGCGAACGCTGTTGATCAAGGCCAGGCCTTTGGCTTGGCGCAGCTCACCCAGGGTAATGGTGCGCTCGCGCACGCGGCCTTCGGCCAGCAAGGTTTCGCGCATCACGCCCGGCAGCAGTCCGGCCGACAAAGGCGGCGTGAACCACTCGCCCGCCAGTTTCACGGCCACATTGCCGATGGTGAACTCGGTGACCTCGCCTTGGGCGTTCCACAGCAGGGTGTCGAAGCAGCCGGGTGGCGGGTTGAAGAGCGCATAGGCGCCGCGCTGCGTGGTCTTGTGGGCGATGAACTCATCCGCCGCAGGCATGGCATGGGCGGCCAAGGCCACGCGGATGGGCAGGGTCGTGGCCGCCAGGGGGCTGGATTCACACGTGGCCTGACCTTGGGCGTCCAGCAGCAGGCGCACCTTGTGGAGGCCCTGGGGATGTGCCTGCGCATGCCGGTTCAAGGTGCTGCGGACCGCTGCGAGGTCCAGCGGAAAACCAAAGTGTCTGGCCGCACGCGCCAGGCGCTGAAGGTGGGCGTCCAGCCTGGGGAGGTGGCCCTCTTCCAGCCGCAGTGATTCCAGCAGTTCAAAGGGCTGAGCCGCGCGCTTCAGGAAAGCCTGCTTGTGCCGCCATTCACTGGCCTCGGCTTCGGCCGTGGCGTCCAGCGTGATGCCGCTGCCGATGCCGCAATGGGCGTCCCAGCCAGGCTGCGATCCCGGCCGCAGCACAACGGTGCGTATGGGCACGTTGAAGGTCACTTCACCCCCAGGTGCCATCAAGCCGACAGCGCCGCAGTACACGCCGCGCGGCGCGCCTTCCAGCGCCGCAATGTGGTGCATGGCGCGCCGTTTGGGTGCCCCGGTGATCGAGCCACAAGGGAACAGCGCCGCGAACACATCCGACAAGCGCAGGCCTTCGCGCGTGCGTGCCTGCACGGTCGAGGTCATCTGCAACACCGTGGGCAGAGCCTGCACGTCGAACAGCGAAGGCACCTGCACCGAGCCCAGCTGCGCGATGCGCGACAGGTCGTTGCGCAACAGGTCCACGATCATCAGGTTCTCGGCCCGCTCCTTGTCGCTGGTTTGCAGGTGCCGGGCGGCGGCAGCGTCTTCATCAGGCGTGCGGCCACGAGCCGCCGTGCCCTTCATGGGGCGGGTGGTGATCTGGTCGCCATGCCAATGGAAGAACAGCTCGGGCGACACGCTCAGCACATGGCTGAGGCCTGCGGCGGAGGGTTGCTCGGCGGTGTCCAGGTAGACCGCGTAGCCATCGGGCTGGCTGCGGTGCAGGGCATGGAAGTACTGGAGCGCGGTCTCCGGCGCCTTCGGCTCAAGCTGGCTGCTCAGCGGCGTGGTCAGGTTGATCTGGTAGACCTCGCCCGCCCGGATCAATTCATGAATGGCCTCGATCTGCGAAGTGAAGGCGTGAGGGCTCAAGCTGGATTGCCAGGGCGTGGTTTGCCAGGCGCCCCGATGAGTCGCGGTGGGCCAGGGCAGGGCCTGGTCGAACACGGCGAACATGGCCAGCGCTTGGCCGGGCTCCGGCGGGCAAACGGGCAAATGATGGTCAAACGCGGGGGCCGCCTCATAGCCCACCCAGCCCACGCACCAGCGGCCTTGCCGGGCATGCTCGTGGGCTGCGTCGATGACGCTGCGCACTTGGGCCAGGTCGGTGGCCACCAGCCAGGTCAACGCGGGGCCAAACGCGTGCCGTTGGCGGCAGCCTTGCGCGGCAGGAAAATCTAGCAAGGCCACCGGGGGTGGCGAAGGCACCGCGCTGATGCTCATGGCAGCGAGCGAAATCGCTTCAGCCGCGCGCGCGCAGAGCGCACCACAAGCCTGCCAGGCCCAGCACCACGAACAGCGCCAGGCTCCAGAACTCAAACGGCACACCCACGAGATTGGCGGCGGCATCGGCGCAGGATGAGCGCACCTCGAAGGCCGCTGGCAGCGCGGTGTCCAGGTGCAGGCTGGAGACGATGCGGTCCGCCAGGGTCAGGTTGCACGACGAGGTCTTGGCGGCCACGAAGTGCTGGTACCAGGCCGAGGCCGCACCTGACGCAGCCGCCGGAACGATCAGCAGCGATGACAACACCGTGACCACGCGGCCACCGATCAATGCACCCAGCCCGGCCAGGATCGCGATCAGCAGGAACAGCACTCGCTGCAGGATGCACCAGGGGCAAGGCTGCATGTCCAGTTGGTATTGGGCAAACAGCGCAAAGCCCACGGCGGCCAGGCAGGCCAGGGCGATCAGGGCCAGCACCGGGCGACCGGACGGGGCAGGGCGGAGGTTGATCGAACGCATGGATCAGGCCACTTCGGCGATGAGCTCGATCTCGACGCAGGCGCCCAGCGGAATTTGCGCCACGCCAAACGCGCTGCGCGCATGGCGGCCCGGCTCACCAAACACCTCGGCCAGCAGTTCGGAGCAGCCATTGGTGACCAGGTGGTGTTCGGTGAAATCAGGGGTGCTGTTGACCAGGCTCATGACCTTGACGATGCGCACCACATTGTCCAGGCCGCCAGCGGCCACCTGCAGCGTGCCCATCAGGTCGATGGCCACGGCACGCGCGGCCTGCTGGCCTTCGGCGGTGGTCATGGTCTTGCCCAACTGGCCGACCCACACTTGCCCGTCTTTCTTGGCAATGTGGCCCGACAAAAACACCAGGTTGCCCGTGCGCATGAAGGGCAGGTAGGAGGCGGCTGGCACGGCCACGGGGGGCAGCGTGATGCCCAGGGTGTCGAGGCGGTCTTGGATGGACATGGTGGCAACAAATCAAGGGGGTGGAACGGCCCGCCGACAGCGGGTCAAAAGCGGCAGGTCAAAGCTTGCCCACGATCCTACACCGCCACCCGTGTCATGCTGTGGTGAAGGCCCATTGGCCACCCTGGCTCAGCACCAGCCGGTGGGAGTGAAAACCGTCCAGCGTGCTGCGGTGGCCCACGCTCACCAACATGCATTGCGGCAACTCTTTTCGCAGCAAGGTGTACAGCGCGTGCTCCAACCCTTCATCGGTGGCCGAGGTGGCTTCGTCCAGGAAGGCGATGCGGGGTTGGTTCAACAGCACGCGCGCAAATGCCAGGCGCTGCTGCTCGCCCAGCGACAGGATGCCGGACCAATCGGCGGGCTCGTCCAGGTGGGACTGCAAATGGCCCAGTTGCACCTTGAGCAAGGCGTCGTGGATCAGCGCGTCGTCCCGCACCAGTGCGGGGTAGGTCAGCGCGCTGCGCAAATTGCCCAGGGGCAGGTAAGGCCGTTGCGACAAGAACAGGGCGTGTGTGCCCATGGGCCGATCGACCGTGCCCTGGGCATGCGGCCAAAGCCCTGCCAGTGTGCGCAGCAAGGTGGTTTTGCCACTGCCGGAAGCGCCTTTGATCAGCATGCTCTGGCCGGGCTGCAAGGTGAGGCTCAAGCCTTGCACCAAGGGATGGCCGTCGGGCCGCGACACGCCCACACTTGCGATCACCAAGGCATCATCGCGGTCATTCAGCTGGATGCTGGGCAACGCGCGTGCTGCCTGGTTAGCGTCCATGAAACCCGTCAAGCGATCAAGGGCCGCGCGGTATTGCGCGAACTCGTCGTACGACATGCGAAAGAAGGACAGCGCATCTTGCACCTGGCCAAAGGCCTGCGAGGTTTGCATCACATCACCCAGTTTGATCGCACCGCTGAAGAAGCGAGGCGCCTGCAAGATGAAGGGAAACACCACGGCCAACTGGTTGGCGGCAAGGTTGAAGCCATCGAACTTCAAACCCCGGAACAGCAGTGCCCAAACATTGGCGATGACCGCCGCGAAGCGGTTCATCAGGGTGGCGCGTTCCACGCGCTCACCTTGGTAGAAGGCGATGTTCTCGGCGTTCTCACGCAAGCGCATGAGGGCGTAGCGGAAGTTGGCGCTCAAGCGTTCGTTCAGGAAGTTCAAGCTGATCAGCGGGCGGCCCAGCTTGAAGGCGAACACGGTGACCACGATCACATAGATGTACACCAGGAAGACCATGGCGCGTGGCACCTCGATCCCCATGATGGCCAGGGCACCGGACAAACCCCACAAGATGCCCGTGAAGGCCACCAGCGACACGACGGCATCGGCCGTGCCAATCGACAGCTTGCGGGAAGACGAGACAAACGTGGTGATGTCTTGCTGGATGCGCTGGTCGGGGTTGTCCACCGGCTCGTTCAGAAATTGGCCGCGGTAATAAGCATCGCCTTCCAGCCAATCTTTGGTCAGCCGCTCGTTCAACCAGGTGCGCCAGTCGATGTCGAAGGCCTGGCTGACGTAGGCAGTGAGCAGTGCCCTGAGCACATGCACGGTGGCCAGGATGCTGAAGATGCCCAGGAAGAACCAGAAGGCCTTTTGGTCGAGGGCCTGCAAGGCGCTGTAAAAGCCGTTGTACCAAAGCGAGAACAGCACGTTCATGCGCACCGAGAACATGGCCAGGAACAGGATGAAGGCCACCGTCAACGTGGGTTTCCAACTGCGCCTGGGCGTCAGGTAGGGCCAGCCCAGGCGCAAAAACTGGCGCCCCCAACGGGTGCTGCGTGTGACCACAAACCCCACGGCCACGAACCCCACGCTGGTGAGGGCGAATGCCTGGGCCACCCACACCAGGCTGGCCACCAGCTCTTGACTCCAATCCACTTCGGTCTCCTTGCGCATGCTGTGCGAAGCAATTGTGCTTGACGGCCAGCCCCGGGTAGATTCCTGGCACGAATGGTGCACCTTCAGGCTAGACTGGACACGACCAGCACTGCGCGAGTGCTCACACGATGTATCACCATGAATGATGATGACGAGCGTGACGCCTGGATTGACCGCTGCTCAGCCGAGTTGCGGGCCTTCCGACCCAGCCTGAGCGCTGACGAAGCCGAGCAGTTGGCCGCCGACATCTGGTGCGACTCTCCCAGCTTGGGGCCCGAAGACGCCGCCGAGCGCGAAGTGGCCAGTTGGCGCAGTCTGGGCATCAGGGACTGACCGAGCCCCCTAATTTGGCACCGCCCACTCGCTCTTTGTGGGGGTTTCAAGCGCGCCGCCTCTGGCTACGATTCCTGCATCACCAAGACGTGTGCAGGAGAGTGCGATGAGGATCAATGCCAACCCAATGAGCGCGATGGGCATGTTTGCCTTCATGGATGGCCTGGGCCGTGCCCTGTTCAAACCCAGTGGGCCAGGCCCCTCCCGGCGAGATCCGGGGCCGTTCTACTGGAAAGTCATGTACATCGATGAGAACGGCGTGTTGCGCCGCTCCACCGTCAGGGTCATCACCCTGCACACCGACCTGCGGCGCCTGACCGTGTGGTGCGACGCTCTGGGCCGCGAATGCGTCCTGAAAATCAGCAAGATCGTGGAGGCCAACGATCTGCAAAGTGGTCGCAAGGTCAATCTGCACCGGTGGATGGCCAACCAGCAAACCGAGCCGGTGTGAGCCTGTTTCGTCCGGAAAACAACGTGTCATCCCCCCGGCTTGGGGTGGTTTCCGGCCAACAACCCACTGTTACCTAGGGTTTACATCTATAACGGGCCATATTCAGTTAGGATTGCTGCATCGCAACATTTTTGGGGTGAATCATGGCGCAACATAGTTTGAACTACGAAGCAGATGCCAACCGCAAGGGCCTGGGCTACGAAAAACTGGGCGTCATTGCCGGTTTTCTGGTCGGTTTGCCCGTGGGTGTGGGCTTGGTGGATGCCCCCTTGGCGGCAGTTGGTGCGCCTCAGTGGCTGAGCATCATTGCCACTGTGGCTGTGGTGGCGGTTTGCACGGCACTCGGCCTGCGCGGCGGTGTTGCACTGGCCAAGCGGGCGGCTCAGGGATGAGCGGTCTTGATGGCAGAGGCTGAGGGCAGCAACCGTCCCTCAGCCTTCAGCAGGCTTTCCAGGCAGTGGTCCTGGATTTGATAGAAGTTTTTGATGTCCTGAATTTGCGTCAACGTTTCCGCCGCCTTCTCTGGCGCGCCTGAAGCCCGCTTGATCGCCAGGATCATCTTGTTCTTGTTGGTGTGCTCCAGCGAGACAAATTCAAAGACCTGTGTGTCGTAACCGCAGGCCTCCAACAGCAGCGCACGCAAACCGTCCGTCAGCATCTCGGCCTCTTGGCCCAGGTGCACGCCGTGTTGCAGGATGGGGCGCAGAGGGTGCGGGCTCAGCAACTGTGGCCGGATCTGCTTGTGGCAGCAGGGCGAACACATGATGATGTCGGCCCCGGTGCGGATGCCCATGTGGATGGCGTAATCGGTGGCGATGTCGCAAGCGTGCAGCGCGATCATCACGTTCACAGTGCCCGCTTGGTAGTTGCGCACATCGCCATGGTCAAAACGCAGGCCTTGGAGGCCCAGTTGGCTGGCGGCGGTGTTGCCCAACTCGACCATGTCCTGCTTCAAATCAACGCCCGTCACCTGGGCATTCAAAGCCAGGCTGTTGGCCAGGTAATCGTGGATGGCAAAGGTCAGGTAGCCCTTGCCAGAGCCAAAGTCCACCACGTGGATGTTTGGAGACTGCGCCAGCTGAGACGACGCTAGCGCGCGGCTGAACACCTCGATGAATTTGTTGATCTGCTTCCACTTGCGTGACATGGCCGGGATCAGGGCCTGCCTGGCGTCGGTCACGCCCAGCGCACTCAGGAAGGGGCGGTCCAGCGCCAGTAGACGTTCTTTCTGGCGGTTGTGTTCCTGGCTGGCGGGTTGTTCGTGGTGCTCGCTCTTGCCAAAGCGCAGCGTGGCTTTGCCCTTTTTACTGATGGCCAACTGGATTTCTTCGGTCGGGGTCAGCAGGTGGGCGTTCCTGAACTCCTGGCCCACCATGCCTTGCAACGCGGCGAGGCCATCGGCCATGGGCAGGTTCTTGATGATGTCTTTGGTTTGATGGCGGTGGACAAAAGACAGGCAGGCTTGCCCCTTGATGGCAACCGGCCGGACCTGCACGCGGACCAGGTCGGCGATGGGGCCGACGTAGTTGCCCAGCACCAGCTTGACCAGGGTCTGCTGCTGCAGGTGTTCATGCACCAGGCTGAAAAATTGATCTTGCGGGGTGGGCATGCAGGGCGCCTTTGGCTGGAATCGGGGCAAGGCAGGGATTGTCGATGGCATTTGCCCCAAAGCAAAAGCCCGGCCGTTCAAAAAACGCCGGGCTCTTGGGTTCGATGACCACGATCGGGTCGTCTTACTTGCCGGGGTGGGTCCTGGCAGGTCATGTCCCCCAGACGATCAGGGGAGCCGTCTCACCGACGGCGTGATGCTGGCAGATCCACCCTGCCAGCTTGCCCTGAGGCAAGCATTGCACCCATTCAAGCCACCGTTACCCGGTGTGCTCTGCGGTTGATGGAGATCCCATCGTTCACCGCCCTTGCAGTGTGATCCAACTGTGCGGGTGCATGCAAGGGGCCGCCTGCACATTGCTTGCTTTGATGTGAAAAGCTGCGCGACTTTCCCCACTGGTAACGGGATGTAAGGCAGACTCGGATGATCGGGCTGACAAGGTGAGACAAAGCATGAAACGTACGGCGCTTTTGACCGTGGCTGAGATGGCGCAGGCAGAGAACTTGACGATGCAGGCCGGGACACCCGGCCAGGTGTTGATGGAGCGGGCTGGCCGGGCGGTGGCCGAAGCGATTCTGGCGCGTTGGATCACCCGGCCCGTGGCCGTGCTGTGCGGCCCGGGCAACAACGGCGGGGACGGTCTCGTGATCGCTCGCTGCCTGAGTGAGGCGGGCTGGCCGGTGCGTGTGGCTTTGCTGGGCGAGTGGTCGGCCTTCAAGGGGGACGCCTTGACCCAGGCGCTTCACTGGGATCCGGCCTCTTGTGTGCCCGTGCACCCCGATGCGCTCGAGGGTGCAGGTCTGGTGGTCGATGCCTTGTTTGGTTCGGGCTTGAGCAGGCCTTTGGGCGAGGTGGCTGCCAGGACTTTGCAAGCGGTGGCGCAGTCTGGCGTGCCCATGGTGGCGGTGGACGTGCCCAGCGGGGTCTTCGGTGACACGGGTGTGGACGCAGGCGCGGTGAAGACCTCATTGACGGTGACTTTCTTCCGCAAGAAGCCAGCCCATGTCTTGATGCCGGGCCGGGCTTTGTGTGGTGAGGTGTTGGTGGCCGACATCGGTTTGCGGGCGGACGTGGGCGAGTTCGTCAAACCGGCTGCTTTTGAAAACACGCCTGAGTACTGGTGGGCCGATTGGCCGGTGCAGGCAGGCGATCACCACAAGTACCAGCGTGGTCACGCTCTGGTCTATGGGGGTGGTGTGATGACGGGGGCTTCGCGTTTGTCGGCCAGGGCGGCCGCGCGTGCTGGTGCAGGCTTGACCACGGTGGCCGTGCCCGAGTCAGCCTGGGCGGTCTATGCGGCGGCCTTGAACAGCATCATGGTGCAGCCCATGAAGGGCACGGATTCGGTTGAACTGGCCGCGAGCCTGCGCGAGGTTTTGGGCGATGCCCGCATCAGCGCGGTGCTGCTGGGCCCGGGCGCGGCAGGCGGTCTGGTCAGGGGCGTGCGTCCCCTGGTGGAGGTGGCCTTGGCCAGTGGACGCCCGGTGGTGCTGGATGCCGATGCCTTGTCTGCCTTTGAGCACGACCCTGAGGCCTTGTTCACCTTGATCAAGGCAGCGCATGGACCGGTCGTGCTGACGCCGCATGAAGGCGAGTTCGCGCGCCTGTTTCCACAGGCGAAGACTTTGCCCGCGCATGACAAGCTCAGCCGGGCGCGTTGGGCGGCGCACCGCAGTGGGGCCGTGGTGGTGCTCAAGGGCCCGGACACGGTGATTGCCGGGCCCGATGGCGTCGCCCTGGTCAACACCAATGCACCGGCCACGCTGGCCACGGCGGGCGCGGGCGATGTGCTGGCAGGCTTGATCACCGGTTTGCTGGCACAAGGCATGGCGGTGTGCCGCGCGGCCGCTGCGGCCGTGTGGTTGCATGGCGAGATGGCACAGGCTTTCGGCGCTGGCCTGATCGCCGATGACCTGCCTGATCAGTTGCCCGCCGTGTTGCAAAAGCTCTGGCAACGACCGGACTGATTCCGAGACATCAGCCGACGCAGGTGCGGTTTTTGCCGGTTTGCTTGGCCTCGTACAGGGCCACATCGGCGCGGTCCAGGGCGGCTTCGATGGCCTCGTCGGTGCGGTATTGGGTGACGCCGGCAGAGAAGGTGATGAACACTTTCTTCTCGTCCTGCGTGAAGAACTCGGCGCTCAAGGTGCGCTGCAGGCGGGTCAGCACCAGTTGGGCTTCGTCCACCGGCGTGTCGGGCAGCAGCACCACGAATTCTTCGCCGCCGTAGCGGGCCAGTGAATCGCTGGGGCGCAGGCATTCGCTGACGCGGCGCGACAAGAACTGCAGGGCCAGGTCGCCCGTGTGGTGGCCCATCTGGTCGTTCAGCTTCTTGAAGTTGTCGACGTCGAGCAGGCCAATGGCCAGGACGCCGCCGCTGCGCTGCATGCGTGCACGCTCGGTCTCGAAGGATTTGGCCAAGCCGCGCCGATTGGCGATCTGGGTGAGCGGGTCGGTGGACACCTCGTCAGAGAGGCGGCGGATCTCGTCTTCGAGCGAGCGCACGCGGTCGGTCAACTCGGTGGCACGTTCGTGTTCGACCTGCATGCGGGTCTGGGCCTGGTTGACCAGGCCATGCACGGCGCGGCTTTCGTCCACCATGTCGCGTACCACGCCGGCCAGGCTTTCCAGCGAGTCGGCCTGGCCGATGGTGTCGGCATAGCGCCCCAGGCTTTGCTGGAAGCGGTCGGTGGTGCTGCCCAATTCGGCGATCTCTTGCAGCATCTGGTGGATGAACTGCTTGAGCGATTGGCGCGCGGAATCACGCTCCAGCTTGAGTTCCTTTTGCCGCTGCCGGGTGCTCTCCAGCAGATCCTGCATGTGCTTGACGCCACGGCTGTGCAGGCCTTCTTCCAGTTGGAACTGCATGGCCTGGCACTGGCCCTGCACCCAGGAGTCGTCTTCGGCCAGTTCGACCAGGCTGTCGGTCAGGGTGTGGCACAACTCGTTGAGCTGCTCGACCAGGTGGTAGCGGTGTTCGATGATGCGCCGGGCCTGGTCGCAGGCCTGGGTGATCTGATTTTGCGTGGCCTCCAGCTCGGGCTGGTCCAGACCTGCCTGGCGGCTTCGGGTGAGGGCGCTTTGAAGGGCGGCCTTGGTTTCAAGGGCCTGGCCGAAGCTGTCGGGCAGGGCCGTGATCAGGGCGCCCTGGGTTTGGGTCAGGGCGTGCTCGGCCAGCGGGGGCCAGGCCTCGCCCAGGCCAGGCGAGGTTGCCTGGGTGGTGTCGGCAACCGTTATCAAAGGGGCCGCTGTGGGTGCAGGCGGTGTTGGCGCTGGAGCGGCGCTGGCGGGCTCGGGCTGCGCGCCTCCCTCGGCGCTGTCCACCACCTCCAGCAGGCTGTCATCCAGGGTGTCGCTGTCCCAGCCACCCACCAGTTGGGTCAACCTTTGGTGCAAGCGGCTGGCGGAGTTTTTGCTGCCTTCCAGCACCCGTTGCAAGCTGTCTTTCTTGCGGGCGGCGGTCCATTGGCGCCCACCGCGTTCGGCACCGCGCACGATGCGGCCGATCAGTTGCGACCAACGCTCGCCATCGGCGGCTGGGGTCATGGCCGGGGCCGCGTCGAGTGGAGCGGGCTCGGTGGGCGAGGGGCTCGCACCTTGCTCAGCCTCGTAGGCCTTGCGGAAATTCTCTGGCGTGGGTTCCAGCCTTTGCTCGGCCAGTTGGCGCAGGGCGGCCTTGGCCAGTTGCGCGGGGGCCTGCGGTGCAGCGCCACTTCCCGATGAACTGCCCATGGTCGATTCCTCGGTGATTGATTTAGACGGGGGTGCTGCTGATGGCCGAGCTGCCCATGTCGCCACTGAGCAGGGCAACGCGGGGCAGGCTTTGGTCGGCCTCGGTGTTGGTGAGCCAGGTGTCCACGTCGGCCGCCGGCATGGGCCGTGCGAACAGGTAACCCTGGCAGATGTGGCAGCCCAGGTTGTAGAGCACTTCCATTTGCGAGACCTCTTCGACGCCTTCCGCGATCACGCGCAAGCCCAGCGCGCGGGCCAGCGCGATGATGGCCGAGACCACCGCTGAGCTTTGCGGCGTGGTGCCCAGGTCGTGCACGAAGGAGCGGTCGATCTTGAGCTCGCTGATTGGCAGGGTGGTCAGGTAGGCCAGCGACGAGTAGCCGGTGCCAAAGTCGTCGATGGAGATCTCGATGCCCATCTGGTTCAGGCGGTGCAGCGAGGGCACGACGCCCTGCAGGTCCTTCATCAGGCCGGTTTCGGTGATCTCCAGTTCGAGGAAATGCGGTGGCACGCCTTCCTGGTCCAGGATCGCCTGGATCTTGTCGACCAGGTCGGGCAGCTCGAACAGGCGGCTGGGCAGGTTGACCGCGATGGATGCGTCGAACCCGAACTGCTTTTGCCAGACCTTGGCCTGGCGCGCGGCCTGGGTGATGGCCCACAGGCTCATCGCGTTGATCAGGCCGGTGGCCTCGGCCAGCGGGATGAAATCGATCGGCGGGATGAGCTTGCCATCACGCACCCAGCGCATCAGGGCTTCGGCGCCCACCATCTTGCTGGTGCGCACGTCGATCTTGGGCTGGTAGTACAGCACCAGTTCGTCGCGCTCCAGGGCCTTGTGCAGGGCGGTGTCCAGGTCCAGGCGCACGCGGCCCTTGCTGGCCAACTGCAAGTCATAAAGTTGTGCGGTATTGCGGCCCTGGCTCTTGGCCAGGTCCATGGCCACGTCGGCGTTGCGCAGCAGGTCGGCCACGGTCAGGCCATGAGCCGGGAACAGGGCGATGCCGATGCTGGCGGTGATGAAGCATTCCTGGCCGGCGGCCATCATCGGGTCGCGCAGGGCTTGCAGGATGCGCGAGGCCGTGTCCATGGCCTCGGCCTCGTTCACGATCTCAGGCAGCAACACCACGAACTCGTCGGCGCCCAGGCGGCCCACGGCTTCCAGGGTGCGGTGACCGCGCATGCCGGTCATCTCCATGTTGCCTTCCATGACCTGCTCGGAGTGCTTGACGCAGGAGCGCAGGCGGCGCGAGACCTCGATCAGCAACTCATCGCCGGCATGGTGGCCCAGGTTCTCGTTGATGATCTTGAAGCGGTCGACGCCGATCTGCAGCAGGGCGACGTGGTGGTTCAGGCGCTTGGCATGCTCGATGGCGCGCTCGCTGCGCCAGAAGATCTGGCGGCGGTTGGGCAGGCCGGTGAGCGTGTCGAAATTGGCCAGGTGCTTGATCTTGTCTTCGGCCACGCGCCGGTCGGTCACGTCCTGGACGATGCCGGTGTAGCCGATCAGGGCGGCCAATTCGTTGAACTCGGGCTCGGCCTCGATGTGCAGGATGCGCTGGCGGCCATCGTGCAGGTTGACCTGGATGTCGTTGCACAGCACGGTGCCGTGGTCCAGCACCTCGCGCAGGATGCGCTCGAAACTTTGGCGTTCTTCGGGCGCGATCATGCGCAGGATGCGTTTCAGCCCCAGGCGGTCACGCCCGCCCAGGCCGAACACGCGCATGCCTTCCATCGAGAAGACGATGTCGGTCACGCCCTGGCGCCAGTCGAAGCTGCCCATGCGGGCCAGGTCTTGCGCGCGGGCCAGTGTGGCCTTGCTGCGTTCCAGTTCGTGGCGGGTGCGAGAGGCGCGCAGCAGGTAACGCAGGCGCCCGGCCAGCAGGCTCCATTGCGTGCACTTGATGAAAAAGTCGGTGGCGCCTACTTCGTAAGCGCGGGTGATCGAGGCCTCGTCGTCCAGGCCGGTCAGCATCAGCACGGGCACGGATTCGTAGCCGGGCAGGTGGCGCAACTCCTGGCAGGTGGCAAAACCGTCCAGCCCGGGCATGACGGCGTCCAGCACCACCACGTCGGGCAGCCATTCACTGATGATTTGCAGGGCTTGTTCGCCGGAACTGGCCTCGGTGATCGAGAAACCGCGCTCGCGCAGGGCGATGGAGGTCAACAGCAAGTTGACTTCGTCGTCATCCACCAGCAGCACCTTGGGCTGCTCTTGTGAATCATCAGTCCCGACGGAGGTGAGGCGATTCACAGTTGGGCCTCCAGCAAGAGGCGCAAGCTCGCGATCACCCGTTCCACCTCGGGCCGTATGGCGCTGATGCGATTAGTCAGATCTTCACCTGTTGGACGCCTGATCATGGATTCGATTTCGGCACACATTTGCGACAACTTGAGCGCGCCGATGCTGGCTGACGATGATTTGAGAGTGTGCGCCACATGCGCAATCCCTGCATGATCGCCGACTTTGATGGCATCTTCGAGTTGCGGCAGCATGCGCCCGACAGAATTTTCAAAAGCTTTCGACACCCGCTCGATCAATTTGTTCTCGCCCTTGGGGTCCAGGTCCTGCAGGCGCTGCAAAGCCTGGCGGTCGAGGACGTCTTCCCAGCCCGCGCTGAGCGACTCGTCGGTGGTGCCGTGCGGGTGCTCGTCGGGCTCGGTGAGGTCGGTCGGCGCATCGTGCAGCGGCGTGGGCACGGTGATGGGCGCATCGGGCAGGTCCTTGGGGTCGATGTGCGTGTGTTCCACCAGCATCTTGTGCAACTGGCTCTGGCGGAAGGGCTTGGACAGGTAGTCGTCGAAGCCCAGCCCCAGGAAGCGCTCTTCGTCGCCCTCCAAGGCGTTGGCGGTGACCGCGATCACTGGCGTGTCTGACGGCGTGATGAATGAGAATCGATTATTGGAGCCTCGGCGGAACCAGCCCAGGGCCTCGACACCGTCCATGCCGGGCATCTGGATGTCCATCAGGATCAGGTCGAAGCGTTGTTCGCCCAGTCGGCGCAGGCCTTCCAGGGCTGAACTGGCGACACGCACCTCGCAGCCCAGGCGCTTGAGCATCTGCGAGCAGACTTCCTGGTTGACGGTGTTGTCCTCGATGACCAGCACGGCCTTGTTGATGCGGGTGGTTTCGTGGGCCACGTCGCCACGGTCTGCCGAGATGCCCAAAATGGCTTGGCGCAACTCGGCTTTTCGCAAAGGTTTGGCCACGAAGCGCTGGAAACCGACGTCTTGTGCACGGCGCACGTCGTCGGGTGACGAGACCGACGACAGCAGGATCATCTTCAGCTTGGGGTAGCGGCCGCTGGTGCGCACGGCTTCGGCCAGGCCCATGCCGTCCAGGTGGGGCATGTTCATGTCCACCAGGGCCAGGTCAAAGGGGGCGTCTTGTGAGGGGTGAGCCATCAGCACCTTCAGGGCTTCGCGGCCATCCACGGCCAGCACCACGTGCATGCCCCAGGCGGTCAGCATGTTCTCGATGACGGTGCGGTTGGTGTCGTTGTCGTCCACCACCAGCACGTTGTAGGAGGGCATGTCGGGCTCTTCCAGCATGGCCATGTCGGCTTGCGTGGTACCAATGCACACGGGCACGCGGAAGAGGAATTCGGAGCCGACGCCAGGCGCGCTGTGCACCTCGATCTGGCCGCCCATCAGCTCGACCAGTTGCTTGGAAATGGCCAGGCCCAGGCCGGTGCCGCCATAGCGCCGCGCCATGCCGCCGTTGGCTTGCACGAAGGCGCTGAACAGGCGGGGCACCACCTCCGAGGGGATGCCGATCCCGGTGTCGCGCACCATGAATTCCAGCTGCATGGTCTCGAGGCTGCCGGGTTTGGGCAGCTCGACCGCGCCGCCAATGGCCCGGCGGATGTCGACCACGATCTCGCCGTGCTCGGTGAACTTGATGGCGTTGGCCACCAGGTTGGTCAAAATCTGGCGCAGGCGCAGCGGGTCGCCATGGATGACGGAGGGCAGGCCGGGCTGTTCTCGGAAGCTCAGCTCCAGGCCTTTTTCGTGGGCGCGGGGGGCCATCAACTCCAGGGTGTCTTCCACCAGGGTGCGCAGCACAAAGTCGCAGGTGGCCAGCTCCAGCCGTCCGGCTTCGATCTTGGCGAAGTCCAGGATGTCATTGATGATCTCCAGCAGGCTTTCGCCTGAGCGGTACACGGCCTGGGCGAAGCGGCGTTGCTTGTCGTTCAGGGGTGTGCCCAGCAACAGCTCGGTCATGCCCAGGATGCCGTTCATGGGCGTGCGGATTTCATGGCTCATGTTGGCCATGAACTGGCTCTTGGCCTGGCTGGCGGCCTCGGCCATGTCGCGGGCGCGTTGCAGCTCCAGGGCCTGGCCGTGCTCGTCGGTCACGTCCGACACCAGGCCGTAAATGCGCGATTGCCCGTCGGGCAGGCGGCGGGCGCGGGTGCGGTGGCGCAACCAGCGCAGGCCTTTTTCCGGGTGCTGCAGGCGCAGCAGGGCGTCGGTGGGTTGGTCCTGGTCCTCCATGGCCTCTTGCTCGATCAGCAGGGGGCGGTCTTCGGGCACGACCAGGGATTTCAGGCGATCCGGGTGGGCCTGGATGTCTTCGGCCGACACGCCCCACAGGTCTTGCGTGCGGTGGCTGAGATAGAGGTAGCTGGCACGGTGCTCGCTGGCCACGTAGACGCAGTCGTCCATCGATTCGACCAGCTCGCGGAAGCGGCGTTCGGATTCTTCCAGGTCGGCCTGGGCCTGGCGCGCGGCGGTGATGTCGCGCACCAGCGAGATCAGCAGGCGGGGGCGGCCATTGCTGTGCCGCAATGCGAAATGGCGGGCATTGACGATGCGCTGCTGCGAGGCGTTTTGCCACTGGAAGTCGTGCTCGATGGTCTGGCCGGTTTCCAGCGCTTGTTGCATCGGGCCTTCGGTCAGGTGCAGCACCGACTCGCCCAGCGCCTGGGTGATGGATTTGCCGACGACCTGATCGCGCTGCAGCTTGAACTCGATCTCGGTGTAGCGGTTGATGGCCACCACGTTGAGATTGACCGGATCAAGCACGAAGAGGCTCACGGGCAGGTTGCCCAGCAGAGCCTCCAGGAACTCGCGCTCCTGCTCGCGCACATGCTCTTGCGCCTTGCGCTTGGTGATGTCGTTGAACAGGCAGACGTACTGGCTGCGCCCACCGGTTTCGTCCAGCATCTGGATGGCGTCGATCTCGCCCCAGTAGCGGGTGATGAGCTGGCCACCCTGGCGGGCGGCTTCATAGGCCAGGCGGAAGGGCACGCCGCGGGCCAGGTGGTCTTCCAGTTCGCGCACCGTGGTGGGGGCGCTCACTTCCTGCTCCAGCAGATCGCCCAGCTTGCGGCCCAGGACCTTGTCTTCAGGCCAGCCGGTCAGGGCGACGAAGGCGCTGTTGATCCACTCGATGGTGCCGTGGCGGTCGGTGATGGCCACGCCGCTGCTGATGCGCGAGGCGACCAGCGCCAGGCGGCCGAGGTGCTCGGCGCTGGTGGCCATATGGGCCAGGTTGGCATCGCGCTGGGCCACAAAACCCAGCTGGATGGCAGCGATGTCCAGCACATGCGACAGTCCGACGCAGTCTTGCTGCGGATCGTCGAATTCGAGCAAGGCCAGCGGCCAGCCTTCGACCGAGACGGGCACGGCCAGGACTTTATGGGTTTGGGGCGAACGCCAGGGGCAAGTGGACAAAGCTGGCAATTCACCCTCACCCTGGGCCGAACTGGCGCGCAGGGTGCTCAGGGCCTGGCCCAGGGGGCGTTCATCCCGGTGGGTGGTGGCGATGGCCGTGATGTCGATGATGTCGCCCGCGTCGCTGTCGGCGTTGACCCAGGGACGCAGCAAGGCCGACTCGCCATTCCAGCCATCCACCCGCAGGCACACCCAGGCCTTGGAGCCCATGTGCTGGTGCAAGGTTTGGCCCACCCGCTGCAGTGCCTGCGCCAGCGAGTTGGCGCCATGAGCGGCCTCGACGATTTCCTGACTCAGCGCCAACCACCGTTGCGCTTCGGCGTTGTCCTGAGGCGACACTCTGGCGGTCAATTCTTCGTCCAGAGCCGCTTCGGGCGGGCGTGTGGTGCCCGGCTGGTCGGCCGCGGGCTCCTGACGCTGGCGCGCCAGATAGCCGATGCCAGCGGATGCCCAGCCCGCCAAAGCCAGGCCAAGCCCGCTCAAACCCCAACCCACAGTGGCCACGGTCGTCATGACCAGGGCGCTCAGGGTGAGAATAAAGGTCCAGGTGAAGCGCATGATTTCCTTGTCCGGGGATATCGCGTGACGATCCTTGGGTAAGTCAGCCCCGTTGCCTGGAGACCGCAGGGGCATACTGTGTCTAATCGTTAACTAATCACGGACTTTACAGGCACAGTGAAATGGTCAACCAGCAGAAGAAACCCCTTGCGGTCCTTCTTACAATCATTTGAATGCCGGGTAATCATTCTTTTTTAAGTC
>NZ_JAUSAR010000034.1 GCF_030652515.1 Aquabacterium sp.
GCCTTGACGTCCTCAAAGACCTTCTCTTCGTAATCGACCAGGAAATCGCCAGTTTGGTTGGCAGGCTTGGTGACTTTGGGCATGAATCTTCTCCGGTGGTTGTGTTCGCCGCAAACGCTGCGTGCCCAGCCTGTTTTGCACACCATGTGCCACCAGACGCCCTGTGAAAAGCGATCAATCCGCGATCAAGTCCAAGCCATGCGCCATGCCGGCCAGAAAATATTTTTTGAAGGGTTTGGCGAGCACATGAATGACCGAGCAGCCGCGATCAATCGCGCACCGAAACCGCGCCAGACCATGCAATCAATGCCTCCGATCATCGACCTGCCATGCACCTTGATTGGGATTGACCTCGCTGGGGCGCTCATGCCATCAGGCACAAACCATGCAATCAATGAACCTCACTGACATGCAATCAATGAATGCGATCAATCGCCATGAGCAAACCCATCCAGCACTGGCTGCGCCGCCTTGAATCCAGCGAGCAGCCGGCCTACACCCTGATCGCCGACCTGATCGCCGAAGACCTGCGCAGCGGCCGCCTCACCGCGCGCGACCGCCTGCCCACCCTGCGCGAACTGGCCGATGACCTCAGTCTGAACTACACCACCGTGGCCAGAGCCTATGCCGAGGCCCGCAAGCGCGGCCTGATCGACTCTCGCCCCGGCTACGGCAGCTACGTGCGCGGCAGCAGCCCGTCCCTGCCCTTGCGCGGCGGCAGCGGCGCCGAGATGACCATGAACCTGCCGCCCGAGCCGCAAGACGCTGGCCTGCAGGCACGCATGCATGAAGGCGCCATGGACGTGATGGCCCGCGCTGATCTGTACGACCTGCTGCGCTACCAGGACTTTGGCGGATCCCCCCAGGACAAGGACGCCAGCGTGCAATGGCTGCGCCGCCACCTGCCTGATTGCGATGCATCGCGCGTGCTGGTCTGCCCCGGCATCCACAGCGCCCTGGCCGCGCTGGTGTCACAACTGGCCCGCCCCGGCGAGCTGATCTGCGTGGAAGCCCTGACCTACCCCGGCATCAAGGCCATCGCCACGCAGCTGGGCATCAAGCTGCACGCCTTGCCCCTGGACGACGACGGCCCCAGCGCCTTCGAGTTCGAGCAGGCCTGCAAAACGCTCAAGCCCAAAGCCCTGTATTGCAATCCCACCATGCTGAACCCGACCACGACCACGGTGACCAAAAGCCGCCGCGAAGCCCTGGCCGACATCGCCCTGCGCTACAGCGTCCCCATCATCGAAGACGACGCCTACGGCATGCTGCCCCGCCACGCGCCCACGCCCTTGGCCCTGCTCGCGCCGGAGCTCACCTACTACGTCACCGGCCTGAGCAAATGCCTGGGCGCCGGACTGCGCACCGCCTACGTCTGCGCGCCCAACGCCCGCAAGGCGCAGACCCTGGCTGGCGCCCTGCGCGCCACCACCGTCATGGCCTCGCCCATCACCAATGCGCTGGCCACGCGCTGGGTCACCGATGGCACGGCCGACGCCATGTTGCACGCCGTGCGCGCAGAGTCGATGGCACGCCAATCTCTGGCCAGCCACCACCTGGGGCAGCACCAGTTCCTGGCACAAGCCGAAGGCTTTCACCTGTGGTTGCCACTGTCATCCGCCTGGAGCACCGTGGAATTCGCGTCCTACTTGCGCACGCAAGGGGTGGGCGTGGTGGCCAGTGCGGCGTTCTCCACCGATGGCGATCCACCAGACGCGGTGCGCATCTGCCTGGGCGGACCGTTGTCGCGCGGTGAATGCGAAGACGCTTTGAGACTGATCGCCGACACGCTGGACCACCCGCTGCACCCCCACGCCACGGTGCGCTCCTGACATGACAAAAGCCCACCGCGCTTTCAGCAACGATGGGTTTGTTCAAAAAGTGTCTGGAGGCGCGACCCGGAGTCGAACCGGGCTAACCGGATTTGCAATCCGGGGCATAACCGCTTTGCTATCGCGCCGCAAATCTGCGTGATTCTGTACAAAAAAAGGAAGCCTGTGATCTCACGGGGCTTCCTTTTCGTGATTCGACTGATCAAGGATCTGGCGAATCGAAATGCTGGAGCGGGAAACGAGACTCGAACTCGCGACCTCAACCTTGGCAAGGTTGCGCTCTACCAACTGAGCTATTCCCGCATTGTTTGGCAACCGCACGGCAGTCATCAACCAAGACCGCAAGTATACACTTTTTTTAGCCTTGTTGGCAAACAGGTTGCACCAAAATCACGCTGTCACCGACCGCAGGCCGAGAGGCTGGGCTTACACTCTCGCCCGTGCCCCGGTGGTGAAATTGGTAGACACTGCAGACTTAAAATCTGCCGCCTGCGCAAGCGGCGTACCGGTTCGATTCCGGTCCGGGGCACCAATCTATTTCACGTAGCCACATTTGATGGATGGCTCAACCACCACCGCGCAGTACTGAAAAGCCTCTGCCCTGGTCGCGCCATTCCACAACTTGTAAGGCGCAAAACACGCCTCGCTTTCCCTGTACAGGCGCGTCATGCGTTCACACTCGATTTCCTGGCGCTGCGCTTCTGGCAGCGGCTCGTCGGCACCCAGGTCCGTTGGCATCGCTGGCGGCAAATAGACACTTCGATCCCGCAGCGACTTCTCGGCCAACGCCCTGCTTTTGGCTTCTTCGCGCTGGCGCTCGGTCAACTCGTGCGTTTTGTAATGGTCTCGCCGCACTTTGCCTTGGTGCCGCTCGGGCGGCCGGTCTGACGCATGCGATTTACCTTGCCCGTCTGTCCAGCGATAGACATCGGCGGCGCAAGCCATCGACATCACCGCCAAGCTCATCAGGAAGAATGCAAAACGCCCAGCCATGTTCCAACTCCTTCGCCACAAGGCTAATGCAATTTGAGTGTCCACGCAGTACCCATGCCCTGCTCACGGCACACCAATTGCCCAGATTTCATCCATGAACCATTCACCCCTTCGCCGCTCATTGCTGCTGGCCTGCGCTTCAGCCCCATTTTTCGCAGCCTGCACCACCGCCGCCACCGTGCCCGCTCCCAACGCCAAAAAAACGTTCACCGCCGAAGCGCTGCTGGCCCAACTGGAGGCCGGCTCGGGCGGTCGCCTGGGCGTGGCCGCTTTCGATGTGGCCAACAATGCCCATGTGCAGCACCGCGCCGATGAGCGCTTCCCGCTGTGCAGCACCTTCAAAGTCATGGCCGTGGGCGCGGTGCTCAACCGCAGCACCAAAGAGCCCGCCTTGATGCAGCAACGCATCGCCTATGACGCCAGCGACCTGGTCGCCCACTCACCCATCACCGGCAAGCATGTTGGCCAGGGCATGACGGTGGCTGATCTGTGCGCCGCCGCCCTTCAACACAGCGACAACACCGCCGCCAACCTGCTGATGAAGTTACTGGGCGGGCCTTCTGCGGTCACCGCATTCGCCCGTTCCATTGGTGATGAAACCTTTCGGCTGGACCGCTGGGAAACCGACTTGAACACCGCCATCCCCGGCGATCCTCGGGACACTTCCACACCCAACAACATGGCGCGCAGCCTGCAAGGCTTGGCATTGAACAACGTGCTGGCCGATCCTCAGCGTGATCAATTGCAGGCTTGGCTGCGCGGCAACACCACCGGGGCCACACGCATCCGCGCGGGCGTTCCGGCAGATTGGGTGGTGGGCGACAAAACGGGGGCGGGCGACCATGGCACCACCAACGACATCGCGGTGCTGTGGCCACCCACGGGGTCGCCCATCGTCCTGGCCATCTACTTCACGCAGCCTGACAAGGCGGCCCCCATGCGCAATGACGTGGTGGCGGCCGCAGCGCGCATCGTCGCCGAAGCACTGCACCGTCATCGGTGATGCTGATCTGGTACTGGGGAAGGGAGTGGAGGCGCGACCCGGAGTCGAACCGGGCTAACCGGATTTGCAATCCGGGGCATAACCGCTTTGCTATCGCGCCGTTTATGCAATCTTCTCATGCGAAAAAGGGAAGCCTTCGTTAAAACGGGGGCTTCCCTCTGCATTCTGGAGCGGGAAACGAGACTCGAACTCGCGACCTCAACCTTGGCAAGGTTGCGCTCTACCAACTGAGCTATTCCCGCATCGACTGTTTTGCGCTTGACTCTGTGAAGAGTGCAACCGTTTGGTGTGCCGGTTGCTGCAATCAGCGAAGACCTGAACTATACACCGATTTTGGTGCTTTCATCAAGCTTCGCTGATTTTTGCCAACAACAATCAGTGCTTCACGGCCTCGGTTGATGTCGGCGGCGCGGCCGCTGCGGGCGCAGCATCCGGCTTGACCTCCACCTTGGCCTCTTCCTCAGGCAAAGGCGTGGGCATGCGCTCCAAGGCAATTTCCAACACCTTGTCGATCCACTTCACGGGCACGATCTCGATGGCGCTCTTGACGTTCTCGGGGATCTCCTGAAGGTCCTTCACATTTTCTTCAGGGATGAGCACCGTCTTGATGCCACCACGGTGTGCGGCCAGCAGCTTCTCTTTCAAGCCACCGATGGCCGTGATCTCGCCTCGCAGCGTGATCTCGCCCGTCATGGCCACCGAGGCCTTGACAGGGATGCCCGTGAGCACCGACACCAGGGCTGTCGCCATGGCTGCGCCTGCACTCGGACCATCCTTGGGCGTGGCGCCATCAGGCACGTGGATGTGGATGTCGCGCTTCTCGAACGCCTCATCCTTGATGCCCAGGCGGGCAGCGCGGCTGCGCACCACCGTGCGGGCAGCCTCGACCGACTCCTTCATCACATCGCCCAGCGAACCCGTGCGGGTAATGACACCCTTGCCCGGCATGCTGGCCGATTCGATGGTGAGCAGATCGCCGCCCACTTCCGTCCACGCCAAGCCAACCACCTGGCCAACCTGGTTGTCCTTCGTCGCCTGCCCATAGTCATAGCGGCGCACCCCCAGGAAGTCGTTGAGGTTGTCCTCATTGACGACCACCTTGCCGGTGTATTGCTTCAGCGCCAGGCCCTTGACCACCTTGCGGCAGATCTTGGAGACTTCACGCTCAAGCGAACGCACACCAGCCTCGCGGGTGTAGTAACGGATCACGCCACGGATGGCGGATTCGGCCACTTCCAGCTCTTCGTCCTTCACGCCATTGTTCTTGCGCTGTTTGGGCAGCAAGTACGTTTGCGCGATCGAGACTTTCTCGTCCTCGGTGTAACCCGCCAGGCGGATCACTTCCATGCGGTCGAGCAAGGCGGGCGGGATGTTCAGCGAGTTGGACGTCGCCACGAACATCACATCCGACAAGTCGAAGTCGACCTCGATGTAGTGGTCGCCGAAGGTGTGGTTCTGCTCGGGGTCGAGCACCTCCAGCAGGGCCGACGACGGGTCGCCCCGGAAGTCCATGCCCAGCTTGTCGATCTCGTCCAGCAGGAACAGTGGATTGCGCGTGCCCACCTTGGAGAGCGATTGCAGCACCTTGCCCGGCATCGAGCCGATGTAAGTGCGGCGGTGACCACGGATCTCGGCCTCGTCACGCACGCCACCCAGGGCCATGCGAACGAACTTGCGACCGGTGGCGCGGGCAATCGACTGCCCCAGCGAGGTCTTGCCGACGCCCGGAGGGCCGACCAGGCACAGGATGGGCGCCTTGACCTTGTCCACACGTTGTTGGACAGCAAGATACTCAAGGATGCGTTCCTTGACCTTGTCCAGGCCATAGTGGTCTTCGTTCAAGACCGCTTCAGCGTTCGCCAGGTTGTGCTTGATCTTGGTCTTCTTGGCCCAAGGCAGCGCCACGATCGTGTCGATGAAGTTGCGCACCACGGTGGCCTCGGCCGACATGGGCGACATCAGGCGCAGCTTCTTGAGCTCTGCATCGGCCTTCTTGCGCGCCTCTTTGGGCATGCGAGCGGCTTCGATCTTCTTGGCCAGCTCTTCGAGGTCAGCGCCCTCTTCGCCTTCACCCAGTTCTTTCTGGATGGCCTTGACCTGCTCGTTCAGGTAGTACTCGCGCTGGGATTTCTCCATCTGACGCTTGACGCGGCCACGGATGCGCTTTTCGACCTGCAGGATGTCGACTTCGTGCTCGAGTTGTTCGAGCAGCTTTTCGAGGCGTTGCGAGACCGAGAAGAGGTCCAACACCGATTGCTTGGCTTCCAGCTTCAAAGGCAGGTGAGCGGCAATGGTGTCGGCCAGGCGGCCAGCGTCGTCGATGCCGGAGATCGAAGTGAGGATCTCGGGCGGGATCTTCTTGTTGAGCTTGACGTATTGGTCGAACTGCTGCGTCACGGCGCGGCGCAGGGCTTCGACTTCGGGCGTGACGTTGGCCTCGGGCTGCACGGGCACGACCACCGAGGTGAAGAACTCACCGGAATCGTCGATCGACGAAGTATTGGCGCGCTGCACGCCTTCGACCAGCACCTTGACGGTGCCATCGGGCAATTTCAGCATCTGCAAGATGCTGGAAACGCAACCGATTTCGAACATGTCCTCGGCCTTGGGTTCGTCTTTGCCTGCCGCTTTTTGAGCGACCAGCATGATCTGACGACCGGCTTCCATGGCGGCTTCGAGCGCCTTGATGGACTTGGGGCGACCCACGAACAGTGGGATCACCATGTGGGGAAAGACGACCACATCGCGCAGCGGCAGAAGCGGCAGGCTGATGGGATCAGAGGGAAGGATGGGATGTCCTGACATGATGGCCTTTCTTTGTCAGAGTCCCAGATGGGGCTCCAAAACCAAAACACAAGGGCGCCGGGTGACCGACACCCATCAGAGCAGGATGTTCAGAATCAAGCGCTGGCCTTGACCTGTTCCCGGTACACCAACAGGGGCTTGGCGTTTTCATCAATGGTGGGTTCATCCAGCACCACCTTTTGCACTCCTTCCTGGGTTGGCAATTCGAACATCGTGTCCAGCAAGGATTGCTCCAGGATGGACCTCAAACCACGGGCGCCGGTCTTGCGGTTCAGAGCCTTGCGGGCAATGGCCGTCAAGGCGGCAGGACGGATTTCCAACTCGACACCGTCCATGCCCAGCAGTTGTTGATACTGCTTGATCAGCGCGTTCTTGGGTTCGGTCAGGATGCGCACCAGGGCGTCTTCCGTCAACTCCCCCAGAGTGGCGACCACGGGCATGCGGCCAATCAGTTCGGGAATGATGCCGAACTTGATCAGATCTTCAGGTTCCACCTCGCGGAACACCTCAGAAAGCTTGCGGTCTTCCTTGCTCTTGACCGAGGCGCCAAAACCGATGCCGGACTTGACCGAACGGTTCTGGATGATCTTTTCCAAGCCATCGAAGGCGCCACCGCAGATGAACAGGATGTTGGTCGTGTCGATCTGCAAGAAGTCTTGATTAGGGTGCTTGCGGCCACCTTGTGGAGGCACCGAAGCCATCGTGCCTTCGATCAACTTCAGCAGTGCTTGTTGCACGCCCTCACCCGACACATCACGCGTGATCGACGGGTTGTCGGACTTGCGCGAAATCTTGTCGATTTCGTCGATGTAGACAATGCCGCGCTGGGCCTTGTCGACCTCGTAATTGCAGTTCTGCAGCAGCTTCTGGATGATGTTCTCGACGTCTTCGCCCACGTAACCGGCTTCGGTCAGCGTGGTGGCGTCGGCGATCACGAAAGGCACGTTGAGCAGGCGGGCCAGCGTCTGCGCCAGCAAGGTCTTGCCGGAACCCGTGGGGCCGATCAGCAGGATGTTGCTCTTGGACAGCTCGATGTCTGGCTTTTTGCCATCGCCCGCGCCCATGTGGCGCAAGCGCTTGTAGTGGTTGTACACCGCCACCGACAGCGTGCGCTTGGCGGTGTCCTGCCCGATCACGTACTGGTCCAACTGGGCCTTGATCTCGCCAGGGGTGGGTAAATCGCTCTTGGCGGGGCGGGTGGTGTGCTCTGCCTCGGCGGCAACCTCATCACGGATGATGTCGTTGCACAGGTCGATGCACTCGTCGCAAATGAAGACCGACGGGCCGGCGATGAGCTTCTTGACCTCGTGCTGGCTCTTACCGCAGAAGGAGCAGTACAGGATCTTTTCGCTGGAAGAGCCTTTTTTTTCGGACATGGGGCAGGCCTGTCAGTGAGTCAGCAAATGTTGGTGATGATGATAAGTCAAACGCCTTGGGAGGCGGCCGGTCGAAGAAGAAGCCTTTGCTGGGGCTTTACCTCGGATCCGGCCTGCCCGCGCATCAGGAAGCTGCGGCCTGGCGCTTTTCCAGCACTTTGTCGATCAAACCGTAGGTGGCGGACTCCGAAGCGGACATGTAGTAGTCGCGCTCGGTGTCCAACTGGATCTTTTCCAGGGATTGGCCCGTGCGCTCGGCCAGGATGCGGTTGAGCTGCTCACGGGTTTTCAGGATCTCGCGAGCGTGGATCTCGATGTCCGTGGCCTGGCCTTGCGTGCCGCCCAAGGGCTGGTGGATCATGATCTTGGAGTTGGGCAAGGCAAAACGCTTGTCCTTGGCGCCCGCGGCCAGCAGGAAGGCGCCCATGCTGGCGGCCATGCCCATGCACAAGGTGGACACGTCAGGCTTGATGAACTGCATGGTGTCGAAGATCGACATGCCCGCGCTCACGCTGCCGCCTGGCGAATTGATGTAAAGCGAAATGTCCTTGTCAGGGTTTTCGCTCTCCAGGAACAGCAGCTGTGCCACGACCAGGTTGGCCGATTGGTCGTTGACCGGTCCCACCAGGAAAACCACCCGCTCGCGCAGCAAACGGCTGTAGATGTCGTAGGCGCGTTCGCCGCGGCCTGATGTCTCGATGACCATGGGCACCAAGCCCAGGTTTTGTGTGTCCAGTGCGCTCATGTGCTTCCTTAGGGAATATTCAATGCGTGATTTGATTATGGCGCCTCGGAAGGCCCGCCAGAACGCCGGAAAAAGCGGGAGAGTGTCCTTGTCGTCTTTCCGTTGCTAGGACGCACATGGGGGCGTTCCGACAAAATAAAAGGCACCTGCCTCCACTGGGGATTGGCAGGTGCCTTTGCCGGGGCCGAAACCCCGGTCGGACAGGGGCAAATCAGCCTTGCTGGCCCATCAGTTCTTCAAAGCCCAGGCCTTTGTCGGTGACTTTGGCCTTGGTCAGGATGAAATCGACCACATTGGCCTCGATCACCACGGCTTCGACTTCGGCCATGCGTTGGCGGTCGCTCATGTACCAAGCCACCACTTGCTGGGGCTGCTCGTAGCTTTGCGACAGCTCGGCAATGTGCTCTTGCAACTGCTCGGGCTTGGCTTGCAGGTTGTTGGTGCGCACCAACTCGCCCACGATCAGGCCCAGGCGCACGCGGCGCTCGGCTTGAGGCTGGAACATTTCGGCGGGGATCGGGGCCTTGTCGGCATCCTTGACACCACGGGCCTTCAGGTCGGCGCGGGCGCCTTCCACCAGGCGGTCGGTTTCGGCGGCGACCAAAGACTTGGGCACGTCGAACTCGGCGATCTTGAGCAGCGCGTCCATGGTGGCAGCCTTGTTGCGGCTGGCCACGCGGAACTTCACTTCACGCTCGAGGTTCTTCTTGATGTCAGCGCGCAGCGCTTCGATCGAAGACTCGGGCAGGCCCAGGCTGGCGACGAACTCTTCGTTCACTTCGGGCAGGTTTTGCGCTTCCAGCTTCTTCAGGGTCACCAGGAAGTCGGCTTCCTTGCCGGCCACGTCTTTGCCGTGGTAGTCGTCAGGGAACTTCAGGGGGAAAGTCTTGGACTCGCCCGTCTTCATGCCGCGCACAGCCTTCTCGAAAGCTTCGAGCATCTGGCCTTCGCCCAGCAGGAACTGGTAGCCCTCGGCCTTGCCGCCGTCAAACGGCACGCCGTCGATCTTGCCTTCGAAGTCGATGGTGACGCGGTCACCATCGGCAGCGACATCAGTGGCCGCGCGTTGTTCGAACGTGCGGCGTTGCTTGCGCAGGATCTCGACGGTGCGGTCGATGGCGGCTTCGTTGACTTCGGCGGTCACGCGCTCGACTTCGGCGGTGGCCAGATCGCCGATGACGACTTGGGGATAGACCTCGAAGGTGGCGTCGAACAGCAGTTTGCCTTCTTCAGCGGACGAGCCTTCTTTTTCCGCGATGCGGGGCTGGCCAGCGACGCGCAGTTGCGCTTCGGCCGTGGCCTTGGAGAAGGCTTGGCCAACTTGGTCGTTGACAACTTCGTACTGGACGGAATAGCCGTAGCGCTGGGCGACCACGGTCATGGGCACTTTGCCAGGACGGAAGCCGTCTACCTTGACGGTGCGGGCCAGCTTCTTCAAGCGGGCGTCGACTTCGTTCCTGAGCACGTCGGCTGGCAGCGACAGCGTGATGCGTCGTTCCAGCTTGTCGAGGGTCTCCACGGTGACAGCCATGTTATGTACTCTCAAAATTAGGTGATTGATAAAAGGCCTGGTGCGCGGGGGGGGACTCGAACCCCCACACCATTGCTGGCGTCAGGACCTAAACCTGGTGCGTCTACCAATTTCGCCACCCGCGCATCGACTTTGACAACCGGACTGCACTGATGCAGCCAAGTAGGCTATTTGGTCGGAACCGCCGATTCTACCGTGCCCTGAGCACAGTTTTCACCAGCGGCGACCCTCATGCGGGCCTGCGTACCCGGAACCAGGCCGCGTACATGGCCGGCAGGGCCAGCAGGGTCAAGGCGGTGGCCACGATCAGGCCACCCATGATGGCGACGGCCATGGGCCCCCAGAACACGCTGCGGGTCAGGGGAATCATGGCCAGCACGGCGGCGGCGGCGGTCAGCACGATCGGACGGAAACGGCGCACCGCCGCACCGACGATGGCGTCCCAGTCGGCCACGCCTTGGGCACGGTCCTGCTCGATCTGGTCGATCAGGATGACGGAGTTGCGCATGATCATGCCCATCAGGGCCACCACACCCAGCAAGGCGACAAAGCCGAACGGCCGGTTCAGCAGCAGCAATGCAGCCGCCACACCCGCGATGCCCATGGGGCCGGTCAGGAACACCAGCAAGGCGCGCGAGAAGCTTTGCAGTTGCAGCATCAACAGGGTGAAGATGATGAACAGCATGGCAGGCATGTTGGCGAAGATCGAGCCCTGGCCCTTGCTGCTTTCTTCGGCCGTGCCGGCCAGCTCGACGTGGAAGCCAGGGGGCATCTTTTGCTGCAGGGCCATCATCTGCGGCCACAAGGCCGTGCTGACGGTGGGCCCTTGCGTGCCTTCGGTGACATCACCCTGCACGGTGATGGCGAAGTGGCGGCCTTCACGCCACAGCACGCCAGGCTCCCACACCAGCTGCGGCTTGCCCACCTGCAGCACCGGGACCATGCGGCCGTTGGCAGTGGGGATGTAGGAGTTGTCCAGCGCGCTCAAGGTGGCACGCTCCGACAAAGGCGTGCGCATGACGATGTCGATGAGGCGGTCCTGGTCGCGGTACTGGCCCACGGTGGTGCCCGAGGTGGTCACGCGGATGGCTTGTGCGATCGACTGGCTGGTCACACCCAGGGCCCGCGCCTTGGACTGGTCCACGACCAGGCGGATGGCCTTGACCTGTTCGTTCCAGTTGTCGTTGACACCCGTCATGTTGGGGTGGGCACGCATCAAGGTCTTGGCTTCTTCAGCCCAGTGGCGCAGTTGGGTGGGATCCTCTCCCACGATGCGGAACTGCACCGGGTAAGGCACCGGCGGACCGTTGGGCAACAGGCGCAGGCGGCCTCGCACTTCCGGGAACTCGGTGGCCAGCAATTCGGGCAAGCGGGCGCGGAGCGTTTCGCGCATCTGCGGGTCAGTCGGCATGACCACCGCCTGGCTGACGTTGCTCTGCGGGAAGATCTGGTCCATGGGCAGGTAGAAGCGCGGCACGCCAGAGCCGATCCAGGTGCTGACGGACTTGACGCCCTCTTCCTTCATGATCCGCGCCTCGAAACGCTTGGCCACGGCCTCGGTGGCGTCAAAGCTGGTGCCTTCGGGCATCCAAAGGTCCACGATCAGCTCGGGGCGGCTGGAGTCGGGGAAAAACTGCTGTTGCACCTTGCCCATGCCGAGCACGCCCAGCACCAGGGCCAGGATGGTCAGGCCGATGGTGATCCAGCGGTGTTCCACGCACCAGTTCACCAGGGCCTTGAAACGCCGGTAGAACGGGGTGTCATGCAGATCGGCCTTGGGCGCACCGTCCACCGTCTGAACCTTGGGCCGCGTCTTGAGCAGGTGCTGACCCAGGTAAGGCACAAAATAGACCGAGACCACCCAGGACACGATCAAGGCGGCGGCCGTGACGGCGAAGATGGCGAAGGTGTATTCGCCCACCGCCGATTGCGCCAGGCCGATGGGCAGGAAGCCCGCCGCGGTGATCAGCGTGCCGGTCAGCATGGGCATGGCGGTGATGTCGTAGGCGGCGGTGGCGGCGGCGACCTTGTCATAGCCCTCCTCCAGCTTGTGCACCATCATTTCGACCGCGATGATGGCGTCGTCCACCAGCAGGCCCAGGGCAATGATCAACGCCCCCAACGAGATTTTGTGCAGGCCCACATTCCAGAAGTACATGATCAGGAAGGTGACGGCCAGCACCAGCGGGATGGTGATGGCCACCACCAGGCCAGGCCAGATGTCCAGTCGCAATGGCTTGGTGTGCAGGCCCAGGCTGATGAAGCTGACGGCCAGCACCACGGCCACGGCCTCAATCAGCACGCGAACGAACTCACCCACCGAGCTGGACACCGATTTGGGCTGGTCCTGGATCTGGTCCAGCTCGATGCCCACAGGCAGGTCGGCGTGCAGCTTGTCGGCGGCGGCGGTCAGGTTCTTGCCCAACTGGATGATGTCACCGCCCTTGGCCATGGAGATGCCCACCGCGATGATGTCCTTGCCGTTGTGGCGAACCTTGGTGGTCGCAGGTGACTCGTACGCGCGGCGGATGGTGGCGACATCGCCAAGCCGGGCGGTTCGGGCTTGGCCCGTGGCCGGATTGACGGCCCGGATGGGCATCTGACGCAGCTGGTCGATCGAGGTGAATGCCCCGGTGATGCGCATCTGGATGCTGTCGTTCGCACCCGAGTACACCCCCGCGCCCTCGATGCCATTCTGGGCATTGAGTTGCTGGATGAATTCGCCCATGTTCAGCCCCATCTGGGCCAGCTTTTGCTGAGGCACCTCCATGAAGATCTTTTCGGGCTGCACGCCGAACAGCTCGACCTTGGCCACGCTGGGCACGCGCAAGAATTGCGAGCGCACCTTTTCAGCGAACTGGCGCAACTCTTCGGGTGTGAAGCCATCGGCCGACAAGGCGTAGATGGAGCCGTACACGTCACCGAATTCGTCGTTGAAGAACGGCCCGACCACGCCAGGCGGCAAGGTCTGCTTGATGTCGCCAACCTTCTTGCGCACCTGGTACCAGAGGTTGGGGATCTCCTTGGGCGGTGAAGAATCCTTGACCTGCATGAAGGTCAGCGATTCGCCCGGTTTGCTGTACGAGCGGATCACGTCCGCATAAGGCACTTCCTGCAGCGTGCGCTCGATCTTGTCAGTGACCTGCTCGGCCATCTCTTGCGCAGTGGCACCTGGCCAGTAAGCCCGAACCACCATGATCCGGAAGGCAAAGGGCGGGTCTTCATCCTGCCCCAACTGGAAGTAGGCGGCCAGGCCCAGCAGCATGAGCACCACCATCAGGTAGCGCGTAAGGGCCGGGTGCTCCAGCGCCCAGCGGGACAGGTTGAAATGACGGGCCGAAGGATCGGGCAGTTTCTTGACGATGTCGGTCACAGCGATCTCCTGGCGATCACTGTGAAACGGCGGGCTGGCTGACCGATGCGGCCGCCGGTGGCGCTGCGGCCAGGTCCAGTGCCGTTTGATAGCGCTTGACCTTCTGACCGGGTTTGAGCACGTGCACCCCGGCGGTCACGATCTCTTGCCCGGCCTTGAGCCCACTGGCCACGATCACGATGTTGCCGGTGACGTCGGCGGTGACCACGGGCTGAGCCTTGACGGTCATGCTGCTGCCATCAAGCACCCACACGGCCGAGCGGCCATTCTGTTCGACCAAAGCTTGCAAGGGCACTCTTAATCCACCGGCGAAGCGCACAGGGGTGCTCAAGGCCACGGTGGCGGTTTGCCCCAACTCGTAGGCGCCCTGCCCCACGTCAGCCTTGACCAGGAAAGTGCGGGTCACGCTGTCGGTGGCGGCTGAGACTTCACGGATTTTGGCGGGCAGCCATTCCTGTGTGCCCCAACGGCGCACCTTGATGGCACCAGGCTTGTTCAGCAAGGCGCGCATGGTGGGCGCCATGTCTTCAGGCACCGAGAACAGCGCGTCGCGCGGGCCGTCCTGGGCCAAGGTCAGCACGGGCGTGCCCGCGCTCACCACCTGACCAGGCTCGGCGTCCACTGCCGTGATGACGCCAGAGGCATTCGCCGTCAAGGTGGCGTAAGTGGCCTGGTTGCCCTGCACACCGGCCTGCGCGCGCGCCTGGCGCAAGCTGGCCTCGGCCGACTTCAGGGCGGTGCTGTGACGGTCCAGCTCCGCCGCGCTGATGAAGCCCTGGCCCTTGAGCTCGTTGAAGCGCTTGAAGTCAGCCGCTGCCTGGGCGGCATTGGCCTCGGCAGCCGCCAATCCAGCACGGGCCGATTCCTGCGTCAAAGTCAGATCCTGGGGATCCAGCTGTGCCAGCACTTGCCCCGGCTTGACGGCCTGCCCCAACTCAACCTGGCGACGCAACACCTTGCCAGGCACCCGAAAGCTCAAGCGGGACTCGATGCGCGCACGGATCTCCGCGGAGAACTCCCGATCGACCGCGCCACCCGTTTCACTCAACACCAGGGTGCGCACAGCCCGGACCGGCTCAGGAGCCGGGGGCGTTTTGCCGCAACCCACGGTGGCCAGCAACAAAGGGGTTGCCAGGACAAACGCAAAAAGCCGGGTCCGAGGGGGCATGCTCATGAGGTCGCTCAATTGATGGAGGGCCATGGCAGCGGCACATGGTTCATCCCTGTCATGGTGTGAATCCGCTGACTTTCAGGTCGTCATCGTAACTGACCAACGGGTCAGTAATCTGATTTTTTGCGAGAGCACCGCACCAATGGCGACAATGTGGCGTCTTTGTCCACATCCAGCCCATGCCTCAAACCCCCAATGCCCCCCTGCCCCTGATCAGGCCGGGCAGCAGTCACTACTATGCGCTGCAATCCGCCCCACTGGCACTTCGCCCGTCCCTGCAAGCCTGGGTTCATTTTTGGCACGAGGTCAGCGCCATTCCCTTGACGGTGAACGACCCGGGTGTGGCCCAGACCAAACTGGCCTGGTGGCATCAGGAGGTGCGAAACAGCTTTGACGGCCAACCCGCTCATCCACTGACCAGACCATTGGCCCAGCCTGTGCCTGCCCCGGGGCAATGGCCGCCACAAGACTTGTGGTTGGCGCAGGTGGATGGCATGCAAGCCCTGGTGCAACAGACTCGGTGGCTGGACGAGGTCAGCCAGAAAAAACATGCCTTGGCCACCACCGGCGCCGCCTGCGAAGCGGCAGCCCACCTGCTGGGTGCCCGGTCGCCCGCCGCACTGTCAGCCGCCCGGGAACTGGGCTGGGGGCTGCGACAAGCCCACCATCTGAGCCGCTTGGGGCAGGACGCTCGGCTAGGCTGGCTGCACACCCCGGTCAGCATCCTGCAGCAGCACGATGTGAAGGCGCATGAACTGCTGCGCCCTTCGCCAGGCCAGGCGCCTGAACATTGGCCCGCGCTGTTGACCTACCTGCATGCGCAGGCCCGCCAAAACTTGACGGCGTCATGGCACGCCATCGCCCAACTGCCCCGAGCTGAGCGACAGACACTGCGCCCTCTGGCCGTGTTGGCGGCATTGCAGATCGCTTTGATTGACGAGATTGCCGCACAAGGCGCGCGCGTGCTGCACGAACGCATCATGCTGACGCCACTGCGCAAATGGTGGATCGCCACCCAAGTGCGCTGGGCTTGGTTTTCAGCGTCCGAACGGTGAGGCCAGAGGCTCGCCCACAAACAAACCTTGCTGAGGCCAAGCCACGCTTTTCCAGTAGGCCTCCAGGGCCGTGGCGCCTTGCAGATAGAACCCGATCAAGGCCTGGGGGTGTGGAAACTTCTGCAGATGAGCGCAGGGCTCGCTGGTCGTGCCGTAGCTGGCGGTGACCCCGGCATCAATCCACGACAGCACCGTCATCTGCCCGTGAGGCTTGTCCAGGATGCCGCCAAACGAGGTCAAGTGATCCCCCAGCGCGCCAGGAACAAACTCGTTGGTGTCCAGAAAATCCACCTGCGTAAGCCCGGTTTGATACAACAAGACGCGGTCAGCGTTTTTCAAGGCATCAGTCTGGTCCAGGTGAACGTCCACGCCAAAGGGTGGGTTGCTGCCCGCTGGTGGAAACAGTTGCTGGCGCACGCTGCGAATCTTGTCCGTGGTGGTGACGAAATGGGCATTCACCGCAGGCGCACCTCGCAGCCCCAAGGTTCCGTCAGAACGCACGCCTCGGTCAATCAAGGCCTTGGCTGAATCGGCATCCTTGGCCGCCAGCAGCATGCTCAAGCGCATGCGGTGATCCTTGAAGGGTTTGGTGGAGCTGGAGCCGAAATAGGTGGAAGCTTTCGATGGCGCGGCACAAGTGTTAGAGCACAACTTGGCGTCATAGCCCATGGCCAGCGCCCCGGTGATGGAATTGCAGTTCACCCCAAAAGGCAGCCGCCACGTCAATGCCAGCGCCTCAACCTTGGCGCCAAAGAAATCGTCGATCTGCTTTTTGAAATCCTCGAACTCATCAGGCGCCAGGGTGGCCTTCATCGGCAGGCTCAGCCGAAGCACCCGGCTGGCAGGAATGCCGCGCGCCTTGGCGTAGTACTCGCCGATCTGGACGGAATATGGATCATCGGTGTTGATGACCACGCCGAGGTCTTTGGCCGTGAGGTGCCCAAAAACACGGGGCATGGTCATCCATCGACGCCCTGATGCCGCAGAGGCGGCACTGGCCGCCGCCTCACTGAACTCGGCCGCCAGGGAGGGCACCGCCGCATTCAATGAGGGCGGGCAGAGGAGGAAACCCGCCGCCAATCCGCCGACCCAACCCGCCCGAACCAGTGCTTCATGGAAGATATTTTTCATAAGGCGTTATCAAATCCCGGAAAGTGGGCTGATGTGCCCCTATATGGGCCTCAAGCCACTGATTATTTCGCCGAATGACGAGGGATCCCACCTTTCAAAATGGTTTGCCACAAAGGAAAACCCGATGAGTGAATCCACTTCGCCCTCCACTTCGATCCAGGTCATGGCCAGAATGTTCAGTCTTTTGGACGCATTGGCCCATGAAGGAGACTCCGTTTCGCTGAAAACCGTGAGCGAACGCACGGGTTTGCACCCCTCGACGGCCCACCGCATCCTCAACGATCTGGCCGTGGGCGGTTTTGTCGAACGATCCGGCCCCGGCACATACCGCCTGGGCTTGCGTTTGCTGCAACTGGGCAACCTGGTCAAGTCCCGCCTGGATGTGCGCGACCTGGCCATGCGCCCCATGCAGGAACTGCACCGCCTGACCGGTCAGACCGTGGCTTTGCATGTTCGCCAGGACGATGAATCAGTTTGCGTGGAGCGCACCAGCAGTGAACGCAATGGCATCCAGGTCAACCGGGTGCTCGGCGCCCGCACGCCTTTGGTCGCCAGTGCATCAGGCAAGGTGCTGATCAGCCAATGGACGGCGGCGCAGTTGTACACGCTGGCCCAAGCCAACGGCACCCGCGCTGACACCCTGCACACCGAGCTGCAAAACATCCGCGCGAATGGCCTGGCGGTCGATGGTGATTCGGTGGAAGCCGCACAGCAACAAGCGGCGGCACCCGTCATTGACGACCATGGCCAGGTCGTGGCCAGCCTGGCCTTGAACACCGCCAGCTTGCGGCTGAGTGCCGAGTGGGGCGAGGCCCTGAAGGGGGCAGCCGCCCGGATCTCGACATCCATGGGCTGGTCGGGGCGCTGAGCAGGCAGGGGGCCCTCTCTCCAGACATGAAAAAAGGCCCCGCAGGGCCTTTTTCTTTGAGCTGCCCGAGCCATTCAGGCAGGCACGTGATCCATCAGGACGTGACCTTGGGAATGGCGATCAGGTCGGCAGAACCACGCGGCACCGGAGGTGCCGTTTCAATCCAGCGGCGCACACGCTCGGCATCGGCCTGACGCGAGTACTTGCCCGTGGAATCGAGGAACACCATGATCAGCTTGCGACCCGCCATGCGGGCTTGCAAGACCAGGCAGCGGCCAGCTTCGACGATGTAACCGGTTTTTTGCAGACCGATGTCCCAGTTGGGGCTGCGCACCAGGCTGTTGGTGGTGCGGAACTGAAGCTGGCGTGCGCCGAGGTGAACGGCATACTCGCGCGAAGTGGACAGCTCACGGATCAAAGGCTGCTGGTAGGCGGCTTTGACCAGGATGGCCAGATCGCGGGCGCTGGATTGGTTCTTGCTGCTCAAGCCGGTGGGCTCGACATACTTGGTGTCGGCCATGCTCAAGAGCTGCGCCTTGCGGTTCATCGCCACCACGAAGGCCTGCATGCCGCCTGGGTAGATGCGGCCCAAAGCATGCGCCGCGCGGTTTTCAGATGACATCAAGGCCAGGTGCAGCAATTCACCCCGGGTCAGCGTGGCACCCACGGCCAGGCGTGAACTGCTGTTCTTTTCGGTGTCCACATCGTCAGAGGTGATGGTGATGGACTCGTCCAGCGACAACTTGGCCTCGACCACCACCATGGCGGTCATCAGCTTGGTCAGCGAGGCAATCGGCAACACCGCTTCGGAATTCTTGGAAAACAGAACCTCGTTGGTGTCCTGATCCATCACGAAAGCCACGCTGGACTTGAGATCCAGCGGATCAGCAGTGTGGTGCAGACCATAAAGCTGGCCGAAAGAGGCGCCCGATGCTGCGGACACGCCAACGGCAGCACCAACCGCCGTGGCCTTGGTGACCGAGCGGCTGACGGGCGTAGCCCGTGACTTCACCAGGGGCCTGCGAGCTGGGGCCCGGGAGATCTTGGCGGGCGCGCGCGCACGAACCACGCGGGATTTGCGCACATTGCTGGCTTTGACCTTGTTGCCTTGAACGACACGCGAAGACTTGGCAGTGGCGGTGGTGCGAGCTTTGGACTTGGTTTTGGCTTTGGCCTCGGCCAGGCCTGGTGTACTCAGGGCCAGGCAGGCCACCGACAGCATCACCAACAACGTCAAACAACTTTTCTTGAACTTCTTGAGCACGACCATCACAGCCCTTTCGTCACAGTGCGAAGTGTAATTAAAAAGGCGCGCCAGATCAATGACTTACGCGCCTTTTGTAAAGTGACCTCGCCATTCAGGCCATCATGACCAAGGGTTTACCCCTGAGCAGCCACCCTTTCGGCCTTGCTGTGCAGCTTGTTCAAGGCTGACAGATAAGCTTTGGCGGATGCCACCACGATGTCCGGATCGGCTCCGACCCCATTGACCACGCGCCCACTGTGTTGCAAACGAACGGTCACCTCTCCCTGTGATTCTGTGCTTCCGGACGTGATCGCATTGACGGAGTAGAGGACCATTTCCGCGCCACTTTTCACGACAGCCTCGATTGCCTTGAGACTGGCATCCACGGGGCCATTGCCATCGCTCTCGGATTGGTGTTCAACATCCCCCGCGGCGAAAACCACGCTGGCGTGCGGGCGCTCACCCATTTCCGAGTGCTGGGACAACGCCACCAGGCGGTAGTGGTCCTGTTCGGCGGTCAGGCTTTCGTCGCCCACCAGGGCGATGATGTCCTCGTCGAAAATCTCGCTCTTGCGGTCGGCCAGTTCCTTGAACTTGGCGAAAGCAGCGTTGATGTCGGCCTCGGAGTCGATCGTGATGCCGAGTTCGGTCAGGCGTTGCTTGAAGGCATTGCGGCCCGACAGCTTGCCCAGCACGATCTTGTTGGCGGCCCAGCCCACGTCCTCGGCGCGCATGATTTCGTAGGTGTCGCGCGCCTTGAGCACGCCATCCTGGTGGATGCCCGAGGCGTGCGCGAAGGCGTTGGCGCCCACCACGGCCTTGTTGGGCTGCACCACGAAACCGGTGGTTTGCGAGACCAGGCGGGAGGCCGGCATGATCTGCGTGGTGTCGATGCCCACGTCCAGGCCAAAATAATCGCGGCGCGTGCGCACCGACATCACCACTTCTTCAAGCGCGGCATTGCCCGCGCGTTCGCCCAGGCCGTTGATGGTGCATTCCACCTGGCGCGCGCCACCGATCTTGACGCCGGCCAGCGAGTTGGCCACGGCCATGCCCAGGTCGTTGTGGCAGTGCACCGACCAGATCGCCTTGTCGGAATTGGGCACGCGCTCGCGCAGGGTCTTGATGAAGTTGCCGTACAGGTCGGGGATGCCGTAGCCCACCGTGTCGGGGATGTTGATGGTGGTGGCCCCTTCGGCGATCACCGCTTCGATCACGCGGCTGAGGTAGTCCATGTCCGAGCGGTAGCCGTCTTCGGCCGAGAACTCGACGTCATTGGTGAGGTTGCGGGCAAAACGCACCGACAGCTTGGCCTGCTCGAGCACCTGCTCGGGCGACATGCGCAGCTTCTTTTCCATGTGCAGCGCGCTGGTGGCAATGAAGGTGTGGATGCGCCAGGAGTTGGCACCCTTCAGGGCTTCAGCGGCACGGGCAATGTCGCGGTCGTTGGCGCGGGCCAGCGAACACACTGTGGAGTCCTTGATCGCGGCGGCAATCGCCTTGACGGCTTCGAAATCACCATTGGACGAGGCGGCAAAACCGGCTTCGATCACGTCCACCTTGAGGCGCTCCAGCTGGCGGGCGATGCGCAGCTTTTCTTCGCGGGTCATGGAGGCGCCGGGCGATTGCTCGCCATCGCGCAAGGTGGTGTCGAAAATGATGAGTTTGTCGGTCATGGTGGTCTCCGTGGGACAAGTCAAAGGGTCTGTTCAAACCTCAGCACTGAGGGCTGTTTGGGTTTGGCGACACTTGAAATGACTGCTACCAAACAAAACGGCCCGCGGGCAATGCTGGCGGGCCGTTTTGCGAAAGTTCGGATGTGTACTGTGTACAAACGAAAGCGATCAACGCGCCCGGGGCACTCCTAGAAGTAGTAGCAGGTTGGCGTTGAAGGTCGTCATGGAAAGCAATATAGCACGTGGCTCATGGCTTGATACCGGGCAAAAGCCCCGAAAAAGCTATCAGCGGTGTAGCCCTTCTTCATCGGGCTCGTCGGTCGAGGTGGAGATCACGCTCACCGGTTTGCCCTTCAGGCGCTTCCACACATAAACGCCGTAGCCCGACACGCCGTAGACCACGAAAACGCCGAAAAGCACCACGGGAGGGTGGATGGTCACCACCGCGATACCCAAGGCGATCGCCACGATCACGATGAAGGGCACCGTGCGTTTGAAACTGACGTCCTTGAAACTGTAAAACGGCACGTTGGTCACCATGGTGAGACCGGCGTAGAGGGTGAAGGCGAATGCCAGCCAGACCATCCACGGTGCAGAGCGCAGCACTGGGTCGAGGTCGGTCACCACCCAGATCAGGCCGATCACCAAAGCGGCGGCAGCGGGGCTGGGCAAGCCCTGGAAGAAGCGCTTGTCGACCACGCCGATGTTGGTGTTGAAACGAGCCAGGCGCAAGGCGGCGCAGGAGCAATACACAAAGGCGGCGATCCAGCCCCATTTGCCCAGGCCCTTGAGCGACCACTCGTAGACGATGAGCGCGGGGGCAGCACCGAAGGACACCATGTCCGACAGGCTGTCCATCTGCTCGCCAAACGCGCTTTGCGTGTTGGTCATGCGGGCGACCCGGCCATCCAGGCTGTCCAGCACCATGGCGCAGAAAATGCCGATGGCGGATTGCTCGAACTGCCCGTTCATGGCCATGACGATGCCGTAAAAGCCGCCAAACAGAGCCGCCAGCGTGAACAGGTTGGGGAGGATGAAGATGCCCTTGCGGCGCCGACGCGTGCTGGGCGAGTCTTCCGCGTCATCCAGGGGCAGGTCGACCACTCGGGTCGAGGCTGGGTCAGGTTGCGTCGTGGGTAATGTCATGTTCGGCGGAGGATACCTCAAGCGGGGGACGGACATGAACGACCCTTTGAGGATAGGGAATATCGACGTTCAATTGGTTCAGTGTGGCCAAAATGGCCAGATTGACCTCGGACCGCGCCGCCAATTGCCCGTTTTCAGGATCACCAATCCAGAAGGCCACGGTCAGGCCCAGGCCATCGGGGGCAAAGGTCGTCAAGTGGACCGCCGGAGCCGGGCTGGGCAGGATGCGGGGCACCTTGGCCACGGCCTCGGCCAGCAAGGGGCGCAGCCAGTCCAGGTCGGTGCCATAGGCAACTTGCACCTCGGTCATGAGCAGCAGCTTGTTGTCGGCCAGCGAGGCATTTTCAACCCGCTGGGTGATCAGCATTTCATTGGGCACGATGGCTTCGCGCCCCGCCGACGAGCGCAGCACGGTGTAGCGGGTATTGATGTCGGTGATGCGGCCTTCAAAGTTATCAACCTTGACCAGATCGCCAATGCGCAGGCTGCGTTCGGCCAGAATGACGAAACCACTGACGTAGTTGGCGGCCAGTTTTTGCAGGCCAAAGCCCACGCCCACGCCGATGGCGCCGCCCAGCACCGACAGCGCGGTCAGGTCGATGCCCACCGCCGACAAGGCCATCATCAAGCCCACGGTCAGCAGCAAGGCCCGGGACAGGTTGGCCATGATCTTGCGCAGCGACAGGTTGTCGGTGGCGCCTTTCAGCAGGCGGTTCTCGATGACCGAGGACAGTGACAGCGAGAGGATCAAGACCAGAACCGCGCTGAACGCCCCTTCGATCAGATTGCGCAGGCTGACCTGGCTGGAACCAATCTTCCAGGTGATGCCATCCAGTTCATCCAACACCAAGGGCATCACGCCGATGATCCACAGCACGCTGCCTGCCCAGGCCATCCAGGACACGGTGCGCTCGATGACACGCATGGCCGGTGCGTTGGGGAACACCACCCCCAGCACCTTGACGGTGAGGCGAATGACGGCCAGGGACACCAGCACCGGGATGGCCACGCGGAACACGGCCAAGGGGATTTCAACGCCCGCCAGGAAGCGGCGCGCACCCAGCGCCAGCAGGAGCGCCAGGATGGGGAACAGCACGCCGTCCACGACATGCTGGCCGAACCAAATGGACTTGGGGTCGGCCTGGCGACCCCGCGTCAGGCGCACGATCAGCCAGGCACCGCCCAGGCAAGCCAGCAGGAGGCCCAACTCGGCCATGGCCGTGGGCTGCTGCAGTTGGGTCCAGAGTTTGGTGAGTTCTTCGGCCGTCAGGGGCTGGGCAGAGTGCAGGGAGGATGGCGTCGTCGGCATGGATGAAGTTACTACTCGTCGATCAACACGCGCAGGTGGGCCGCGACACTGCGGCCCAAGGCGTCCAGGTTGTAGCCGCCTTCCAGGCAGGAGACGATCCTGCCCTTGGCAAAGCGTTTGGCCACGTCCATGATTTTGCTGGTGATCCAGGCGTAGTCGGCTTCGACCAGGCCCAGGCCACCCAGATCGTCTTCGCGGTGGGCGTCAAAACCGGCGGAGATGAAGATCATCTCAGGCTTGAAGAACTCAAGCCGGTGCATCCAGTAGGTTTCGACGATTTCGCGGATCACCTTGCCGTTGCTGCGGGCCGGCACGGGCACGTTGACCATGTTGGCGGCACGGCACTCTTCACCGCTGTAAGGGTAGAGAGGATGTTGGTAGAAACTGACCATCAAGACGCGGTCGTCGTTGGCCAGGATGTCTTGCGTGCCATTGCCGTGGTGGACGTCAAAGTCCACGATGGCCACACGCTTGAGGCCCCGCACGTCCAGGGCATGCCGGGCCGCCACGGCCACGTTGTTGAACAGGCAAAAGCCCATGGTCTGGCGGCGCGTGGCATGGTGGCCAGGCGGGCGCACCGCGCAAAAGGCATTGTGCAGTTGGCCATCGATGACGGCGTCGGTGGCCGCCACGGCGGCCCCTGCGGCCCGCCATGCGGCAGAGCGGGTGCCGGGGCAGGCCAGGGTGTCGGGGTCGAGCGCACGCGTGTCGCCGGTGGATTCCAGCTGGTGCAGGAAATCATCCAGCGTCGCCACGTAGTTGCTCTCGTGGGCCAAACTCAGGTCGGACAACTTGGCCAGCGGCGCTTCGTGCTGCGACATCAAGGCATCCAGGCCCTGGGCACGCAGGTGGTCGGCGATCGCCAGCAGGCGTTGGGGACACTCAGGGTGGCCGTGGCCCATGTCGTGGGCCAGGCAATCTGGATGGGTGAAATAACCGGTCGACATGGGTCAGTCCCGCGCGGTGTGGCCCGCCGGTTTGGGTTAAGGTAATGCCATGCTTCTTCGCACCGAACCGCTCCCTGCCGCAGCGCCAAGCGCCGCCGCCTTGAAGACCTCTCAGATCACACAGCTCGTTGATCAGATTAGCACGATCATCGTGGGCAAGCGAGAGCAGGTCACCCTCAGCGTGATCTGCTTGCTGGCCGGCGGTCACCTTCTGATCGAAGACGTGCCGGGTGTGGGCAAGACCACCCTGTCGCAGGCCCTGGCGCGGTGCCTGGGCCTGAGTTTTTCACGCATCCAGTTCACGGCCGACCTGTTGCCCTCCGACCTGATCGGGGTGAGCGTGTATGAACGCCAGCGCGAAGAGTTCGTCTTTCACCCGGGGCCTGTGTTTGCCCAGGTGCTGTTGGCCGATGAAATCAACCGCGCCGGCCCCCGCACCCAGAGTGCCTTGCTGGAAGCGATGGAAGAACGCCAGGTGTCGGTGGAGGGCGAGACGCGCCCCCTGCCCTCGCCGTTTTTCGTGATCGCCACGCAGAATCCCTCCGAGCAGTTGGGCACACACCCCTTGCCTGAATCCCAATTGGACCGGTTTGCCATGCGCCTGTCCTTGGGCTACCCGGACCCGGCCTCTGAACGCGCCCTGCTGATGGGCGAAGACCGGCGCGAGGCGATTCAACACCTGCAGCCATTGTTGTCGCCCAGCGAATGGGCAGCCTGGCAAGCCAAAGTGAACACCATCCATGTGGCCGATGCCTTGCTGGACTACCTGCAAGCCCTGCTGACCGCTACGCGCGACGGTCGTTGGTTTGCGCAGGGGCTCAGCCCTCGCGCGGGGCTGTCCTTGCTCAAGCTGGCCAGGGCGCGCGCCTTGTTCCTGGGGCGCGGCCACGTGTCGCCCGAAGACATCCAGACGCTGTGGGTACCCACCGTGGCGCACCGGCTGGTGTCGCTGCCGCAATCAGGCCGCAGCGCCGCCGCCCAGGCTCGTGCGCTGCTGGAGGCCACCCAAGTGCCATGAGCATTGGCGATGCCTTCAGGTGGCTGGTGCGGCGGCCGCAAGTGTGGTGGCGCCAATGGTGGGATTCGCGCCTGCACCCCCGCGAGCAGGTCACCTTCACGCAACGCAACCTGTACATCCTGCCCACCCCGGCCGGCTGGGGCTTTGCCGTGGTGATCATGGTGATGCTGCTGGCCTCCATCAATGAGCAGATCAACCTCGGCTATGCGCTGACCTTCATGGTCAGTGGAGCGGCGCTGATGACGATGCACATCACGCACGCCAATGTGCGCGGCTTGAGCCTGCGCCTGTTGCCCTTGCGCAGCCTGCACGCGGGCGATGTGCTGCGGGTGGGCGTGGTCCTGGCCCACACGGGCAAGCGACGCGGCCGTTTTGGCCTGGAATTGAAAGTGACCCGGCCGATTGCCGCGGGCATCGCTTCGCACGAGGAGGCCAAGGTCGAATGCGAAGTGGGGCCTGCCAGCGAAACCACCGTGGAGATGGATGTGCCCGCCGCCCTGCGTGGCTGGCTTGACCTGCCAAGATTGACGCTGCAAAGCCGTTATCCCTTGGGCCTGTTCCGGGCCTGGGGCTATTGGCGCCCTCAAGGCCGGGTGCTGGTCTGGCCCACGCTTGATCCCTTTGCACCGCCCTTGCCCGACAGCGCCAGCGAAGTGCCAGACGCGCACACCGTCCGCCCTTTCATCCCTTCCGCCGAGATGCCCGAGGGTTTGAGGGCCTACCGTCGTGGTGACCCGCTGCGCTGGATTGCCTGGAAGAAATCAAGCCACGCCCTGGCTTCGGGCACCGGGCTGGTCAGCCGAGAACCAGCCGCTGGCCGCACGCCCGATCTTTGGCTGGACTGGGACCAAAGCCCAGGACTGCAAGGCCTGGACACTGAAGCGCGCTTGAGCCGCCTGGCCAGTTGGGTGATCCTGGCCGACCAGCGAACCGGCATGGCCTATGGGCTGAAATTGCCCGGCCAGACCATTGAATGTGGGCAGGGCAGCATCCACCTCAGAACCTGCCTGGATGCCTTGGCCGTGTGGGGCCTCGTGGCACCGCCCGCCCGAAAGGCCCGCCCATGAGGGTGCCTCAACTGGCCATCAGCCGCGAAGGCCGCGACACGCTTTGGCTGTTGGCGATGCTGGCCTTGATCATGGCCCCCCACGCCGCCCGCTTGCCGCTGTGGTGCGCCGTGGGTGCCACGCTGGCCATGCTATGGCGCGCCCACATGGCCTGGCGCGACAGCCGCCTGCCACCACGCTGGGTGTTGCTGGTCGCCCTGGCCACGTGTGTGGGGCTGACTTTTTTGACTCACCGTGCGCTGTTTGGCCGCGAAGCGGGCGTGACCCTCGTGGTCGTGCTGACCGGGCTGAAGACGCTGGAGTTGCGCGCCCGCCGCGATGCCTTCGTCGTGACCTCGCTGGGATTTTTCCTGATCCTGACGCAGTTCCTTTACTCGCAAAGCATCGTGCTGGCCGCCTTGATGGCACTGGCCGTCTGGGGGCTGATGACCTCGCTGGTGCTGGCTCAGCGCCCCTTGGGCCGCCCGCCTTTGATGACCGTGGCCCGCGAGGCTGGGCGCACGCTGGTGTGGGGCGCGCCCTTGATGCTGGTGCTGTTTCTGCTGTTTCCGCGCATTGGCCCGCTGTGGGCCCTGCCCTCGGATGCACAAGCTCGCTCAGGTCTGTCCGACAGTCTGACCCTGGGCAATGTGGCTGAGCTGGCCCTGGACGACAGCATCGCCATGCACCTTCGTTTTGAAGGCACACCGCCCACCCCATCGGAGATGTATTTCCGTGGGCCGGTGCTGGACGATTTTGATGGCCAAACCTGGCGAACCCGCCGTGCGTCGCGTGACCGCGTTGAAGACATCGAGCACCACCCCATCGACACCCGTGGCCCCGCCATCCGCTACCAACTCACGATGGAAGCCACCCACGCCAGGATCTTGCCCCTGCTGGAAGCCACACTGAAAGTTCAGACACCGCCACAACAAGCCGCTTTGAGGCTGGAGCGTCGAGGGCTGGCCTGGACGATGGGCAACGCCCTCCATGAACGCATTCAACTTGACGCCCAGGCCTGGACCCAGTTCCGCCACGGCGTGAGCCACACCCCGCAAGAGCTGGCCACCTGGGTGCAACTCCCGCGCGGGTTCAACCCTCGCACCATCGCCTGGTCGCAGTCCTTCCGACGCAATCCGGCTTTGGCACAGGCCACGCCTCGTCAACTGGTTCAGGCTGTGCTGGCCCACATCCGCCAAGAAAACTACAGCTACACCCTGGCGCCCGGCAATGACGAGGTCTCGCCAGACCAACCTCAGCCGCACCAGGTCGATCGCTTCTGGCTGGACCGGCGCGCCGGTTTTTGCGAGCACTTCGCCTCGTCCTTCGTGGTGGTGATGAGGGCCATGGGCGTGCCCAGCCGCGTGGTGACGGGCTACCAGGGGGCGGAGCTCAACACCGTCAATGGCCTGTACATCATCAGGAACAGCCACGCTCACGCCTGGGCCGAATACTGGCAAGCGGGCGAGGGCTGGGTGCGTGCCGACCCCACTGCCGCCGTCGCGCCCGAGCGGATCGACCGCAGCCGCCCACTGGCCGCACCTCGCAGCGGACTCGCCGGTGCCCTGCCCCAGTTTGACTCGCCCATCTGGCGCCAAGGCAAGGCATTCTGGGAGGCGACCAACCACCGCTGGAACGTCTGGGTCTTGCAATACTCGCGAGGCCGTCAGCAGCAACTGCTGGGCAAACTGGGCTGGGATGCCAACGACTGGACGGACGTGGCGCGGGCCTTGACCATCGCCTTGTCGGGCATTGCCCTGGCGGGCGTGGGCTGGCTGTGGCTGACCCGTGAACGCCTTCATCAATCGCCCTGGTTGCAACCCATGGGACAGGTCCACCGAGCCCTGGTCAAGGCAGGCATACCGCCGCCCGATGGCCTGGCCCCGGCCTCGGCGCTGAACTGGGTTCATGCCTTGCAAAACCTGGGGCCCACTGCCGACGAACGCCAGGCGAACCTGGTGAGCCAGATGGTGTCTGCCTTGCAGGCGCTGGACACCCTGCGCTATGGCCCGAACCTGGACACTGCTGGCCAGCCCATCAAGCCACGCCAACAGGTGGCCCAAGCCAGGCCACTGCGCAGGTCCATCGAAGAAGCTGCCCGCCAGTGGCGCGCCCACCGGGCCAAGGTGCGGCATCGGGCACACTGATGTCCGAGGCGCCCATTGGGGCGCCACCAGACATCACGCGCGCCCATGACGACATTGCCAGACTTTTTTTTGCAACTCCGCCTCACCTTGCCCTGCGCGCTGGTCATGGGCTTGAGTGGCTGTGCCAGCCCCCCCGCGCCAGCGCCTCTGGCCTCCATCACCGCGTCGGCCGCACCTGACGCGGCCTTGGCATCGCCTGAGGCGCCCGATGGCCAGGCCATTCCAGCACCCGCGCTGGTTCAGACCGAGGTACCTGCCCCCGAACCTGGCAACTACGGACAAAGAGACGATGCCCGCCTGCTGGCCGATCGCTTGGCGAAAGACTTTCAGCTGGATCCAGCCTGGGTCTTCTCGGTGCTGTCCCAAGCGCGCTTCAAGGAGAGCATCACCAGGTTGGTCATGCCCGCGCCCAGTGGCACCGCCAAGAATTGGGCGGTCTACCGCAGTCGTTTCATTGAACCCATCCGCATCAGGGCAGGTGTGACCTTCTGGCGCACCTACGAAATGGACCTTAGGCGTGCGGAGGCACGTTGGGGCGTGCCCGCCAGCATCATTGCAGGCGTCATTGGGGTTGAAACCATCTACGGCCGCCAGACCGGCAGCTACCGTGTGCTGGATGCACTGACCACCTTGGGTTTGGATTTTCCAAAAGGGCGCAGCGACCGCAGTGCTTTTTTTCAAAAAGAATTGGGCCATTTCCTGAAGCTTTGCAGCGAGCAGAACATGGACCCGAGCACCGTGCTGGGTTCTTACGCCGGGGCCTTGGGTTTACCGCAATTCATGCCCAGCTCGGTGCGCAACTTCGCCATTGATTTTGATGGTGACGGCCGCATTGACCTGCTTCGCAGCCCGGTGGATGCGATTGGCAGCGTGGCCAAATACCTGGCCGAGCATGGCTGGCGAAAAGACATGCCCACATACTATGAAGTAACGCCCCCCACCGATGCGGAGGCACTGGCCAAATTGCTGGCGCCGGACATCGTGCCCAGCTTCAGCGTGGGCACGATGCAAAGCCTGGGCGCTGTCTTGCCCGATGTGGCCCAAACTCACACGGGTTTGCTGGCCTTGGTGAAACTCCAAAATGGTGAAACGGAACCCACCTATGTGGCAGGAACTGACAATTTTTATGCCGTGACGCGTTACAACCAGTCCAGCTATTACGCCTTGGCCGTGATTCAACTGGGGCAGGCGGTGTCCCGGGATGCCAGCAATTCGCCATGAATTCCAGACAGGCAATTACAAAAAATTCTTGGGGCCCGATTTGCAAACTGAATATATTTGTGTTTAGAATTCGGCCGCGGCGTTTAACGCCCGGCTCTGATTCCCTCAATAAGTATTCAACGCCCCTGACCTCGGGCCACAAGGACTCTTCATGAGCAACTACCAAGATCTTCTGGCAAAAAAGGCCGCCCTCGAAAAGCAATCGGCCGAACTCGACAAACAATTGCAAGATGCTCGCCGCGCTGAACGTGCTGGCGTCATCGCCCAAGTCAAATCCCTGATGGCCGAGCATGGCCTGACCCTGGCCGACCTGGGTGGCGGCAAGGCTGGCGCCTCTGGCAAGGCCCCTTCGGCCAGCGCTGGCCGCAAGGTCGCGCCCAAGTACCGCAACACCGCCACCGGTGAAACTTGGACCGGCCGGGGCCTGCAACCCAAGTGGGTTCAGGCTGCAGTGGCATCGGGCAAGAAACTCGAAGATTTCGCGATCTGAATCTGAATTAACCTTCGGTTAGTTCTGCAAAAAGCCGACGCTCACGCGTCGGCTTTTTTTATTGGCGCATCAAACCCTCAAGGGGCCTGGTCCTTGAAATCACCCGCCAGGCCAAACACAAATTGATCCGGCTTGAGATAACGCCTCAAAGCCTGATTGACTTGATCCAAGGTCAAGGCCTCCAAAGCCGCGTCCACTTTGGCCGACACGTCGAATGTGCGGTCCAGGTAAAGGTTGCTCACCCAAGCCCCGGCCAAGCGCGCATCTTGCGCCCGCGACAATTGGCGGAAATTCAAGAGCCCCCGTTTGCCGGACTCAAATTCGGTTTGCGTAAACCCTTGGGCCAACACCTTGGCCACTTCCTCCCGGAAAGCCGCCTCCACCTTGCCCCGATTTTGCGGCGCAAAAATGGCGGAGGCCACCCACTGCGAATTGGGCTCGATCGAATTCCATTGCACCGCGCTGTAAACGCTGTAAGACAAACCTTCCTTTTCACGGATGCGGTTCCAGAATCTGGAATCGCCCCCGGAGCCCAGCAAATGATTGGCCAGCATGAAAGCCGGGTAGTCAGGGTGCAAATCGTTCAAGGGTAAATCTTGCAGCACCTGCATGGCCGCATTTTGTTTGTCGGGCGTCAGCAGCACCAGGCGGGCGGGCGCCACGGGTATCAAAGGTGATGGCACGCGCGCAATGGCTTGTTGGCTGGACCAGCCACCCAAGGCCCGTTGCAAAGCCTGGGTCACGGCCTTGGCATCAAAATCACCCACGGCTGCAAACTGGGCCTGGCTGGCGCCCACGAATTTGGCGTGGAACTCACGAACCTGCTCAATCTTCACCGCGCGCCAATCGGCTTCGATCTCGTCAAAGGTTCGAGCATGGCGAACATCGCCGCGCGGATACGGATTACCGTGGCGCGACAAGGCTTCGCTCAACACCGCTTGAGGTTCCTTGCGCTGGCCCTCCAGCCCGGTCAGGGCCTGGCGGCGAATCTCCTCCAGCGCATCGGCCGGCAAGCTGGGGTGGCGCAGCAAATCGCCGACCAGCTCGATCGCAGCAGGCAGGTTCTCGCGCTTGGTCGAGATGCCCACGCTCAAGGTGCCATCGTCGGCCTGGAAGGACACCTCGGCTTGCAAAGCGTCCATCCGATCTTGCACCTGCTGACGGTTCAAGGTGCTGCTGCCTTTGTCCAGCAACTCACCCAAGGCTGAAGGCACTTCGCCCCAGTTGGCCAGCGATTTTTCATCGCCCATGCGCAGGGTCAAGGTGGCGCGCACAGCCTGGCCTCGCGTGGTCTTAGGCAGCAGGGCCACTTTCAAGCCAGGCTCGATGGTCAAACGCTGGGTGCGGGCATTGATGTTGGCGGGGCTGGCCACGAAGGTCTCGGCCTGCACGCCAGCATCCTGGCCTTTGAAGTCCTTCAGCATGGCGGCCACGTCCACGCGCTCGGGCGTCGGTGCGCGAGCTGGCGTGGCGGTGGGCAGGTACTCGCCCACCGTGCGGTTGGACTGCACCAGATAGCGCTGGGCCACGCGTTGCACATCGGCCAGCTTGACCGCCTTGACCCGATCACGGCTGAGGAACATCAAGCGCCAGTCGCCTTGCGCCACCGCGCTGGACAAGGCCACGCCCACGTGCTGCGAATCGGCAAAGCCCATGTCCCAATCGTTCAGCCATTTGGTGCGGGCACGGTCCAGCTCTTCCTGGGTGATGGGCTCGCGGCCCACCGACTCGACCACGTCCAGCAAAGCCTTGCGGGAAGCCTCCAGATCCTGCCCCGGGGCCAGTTGGGCGCCCATGATCATGAAGCCCGGATCGGCCAGCGCTTGCGAGAAACTGAACACCCCGGCGGCCAGTTGCTGCTCGGTCAGGCGCTTGTGCAAACGGCCCGAAGGGTTGTCTCCCATGATCACTTCCAGCAACTCCACCGCCGCGAAATCGGGGTGGGCGCCAGGTACCACGTGGTAGGCCGCGTACAGCAGCGGCACGCCGCCCACGCGGCGCAAGGTCACGGCCCGTTCGCCGTCTTGCACCGGGTCCAGCGTGTACAGCGGGGGCAACACGCGCTTGGGTTTGGGGATGACGGCGAAGTACTGCTGGACCCAGGCCAGCACCTTCGCCTGGTCGAACTTGCCGGACACGATGAGGGTGGCGTTGTCAGGCTGGTAATGCTTGCGGTAGAAGGCCTGCAGGTGGCTGATGTCCACGCCTTCCACGTCAGCACGGGCGCCGATGGTGGACTTGCCGTAGTTGTGCCACTGGTACATGGCAGCCACGGTTTTCTCCAGCAAGACGCGGCCGGGCGAGTTCTCGCCCATCTCCATCTCATTGCGCACCACGGTCATCTCGCTGTCGAGGTCCTTGCGCGCGATGAAGCTGTTGACCATGGCATCGGCCTGCCACTCCAGGTACCAGCGCAGGTTCTCATCGTTGGCCGCAAAACTGGCGTAGTAATTGGTGCGGTCATAGGACGTGGAGCCATTGGCGCTGAAGCCGCGTTTGTTGAAATCGCCCCACACCTGGGGATGGCGGGGAGAACCCTTGAACAGCATGTGTTCCAGCAAGTGAGCCATGCCAGTTTCGCCGTAACTTTCGTGGCGAGAACCCACACGGTAGGTCACGTTGACCGTGGTCGTGGGCTTGGAATCGTCCGGGATCAGCAACACCTGCAAGCCATTGGGCAAACGGTATTCACGGATGCCTTCCACCGCGGTGACCTGGCTCAGGGCCGCTGGCGAGACCGGGCCTTTGGCCAACGCCGGGCTCATCAAGGCCGTGGCCAAGGCCAGGCTCAACACGGAGGCAAATGCATTTCTTGATCGGATGGGAGTCATCACGGCGCCGACTGGATCGGATGGTGGCAATGCGGTTCAGTGTAGGCGCGGGCCCGAAAGGTTCCCGTTTCTGGCCTTATGCTGATGGGCGCCACAGCTGTCATCACAAAACTTCACATCAACATGAATCGACGCTCACGTTCAGTCACCGTTTTGGCCAGCCTGGCTGGGCTGGTTTTGCTGTCCGGCTGTGGCAAGAACGACGTCACACCATGGTCCGGTTATGCCGAGGCTGACCTGGTCTACCTGGCCTCCTCGGGCGCGGGCGTGTTGAGCACCATCCAGGTTCAGCGGGGCGATGTGGTGTCCGCCGGGGCCGATCTGTTCCAGATCGACGCCGCCTCCGAGATCTACAGCAAGCAGGCCGCCCAAGCCCAGCAAAGCAAGGCCGCCGCCCAGTTGGCCGACCTGGGCAAAGGGCGGCGCCAGAACGAGCTGAAGGCCATCAAGGCCCAGCTGGACCAAGCCAAGGCGGCGTTGACCATCTCGACCGCGCAACTCAAGCGAAACCGGGACCTGGTGCGCCAAGGGTTCATCACCCCCTCGCAGATGGACGAGCTGGAAGCCGCCAAGGCGAGGGACACTGCCCGCGTGCACGAGTTGCAAGCGCAACTGGCGGCCGCCGAAGACAGCGCCCGCCCCGACACCCTGGCCGCTGCCAAGGCCGAGCTTCAGGCGGCCAAGGCGCAGGTGTCGCAGCAGCGTTGGGCTGAAGATCAGAAGGTGCGGCGCGCGCCAGTTGCCGCCCGCGTGTTCGATGTCCTGTACCGACTGGGTGAGTGGGTGCCGGCAGGCGCCCCCGTGGTTGCCCTGCTGCCCGACCACGCCGTGAAGGTGCGCTTCTTTGTGCCGCAAGAGGCCCTGGCTCAAACCAAGGTGGGCCAGGCCGTGCGCTACAACTGCGACGGCTGCACGGCAGGCACCGCCACGATCCGCTACGTGTCGCCCCAGGCCGAGTTCACGCCCCCGGTGATCTACAGCAACGAAAGCAAGGGCAAGCTGGTCTACATGGTCGAGGCCACACCCGATGACCAAGCCACCGACGCCCTCAAGCCCGGCCAGCCCCTCAGCGTGACGCCCGCCCCTGCCGCCGCCAAGACATGAGCGAGCCGTCGTCCTCTGAGTTGGCCATCGACGTCCGGGGCCTGAGCAAGCGTTTCGGTGACCGCATGGTCGTGGATGGCATCGACATCCAGGTTCGACGCGGCGAGATCTGCGGCTTCCTGGGCCCCAACGGCAGCGGCAAGACCACCACCATCCGCATGCTCTGCGGCCTGCTGGAGCCCACCGCAGGCCAGGGCCACTGCCTGGGCTTCGACCTGGTCACGCAATCACGCCAGATCAAGCTGCGCACCGGCTACATGACGCAAAAGTTCGGCCTTTACGAAGACCTGAACATCGAAGAAAACCTTTACTTCATCGCCGAGGTTTACGGCATGCCCGGCGGACGCCAAAAGGTCGAGCAAACGCTGGACCGACTGGGCCTCACCGAGCGCCGCCATCAACTGGCCGGATCGCTCTCGGGCGGCTGGAAGCAACGCCTGGCGCTGGGCGCCTGCCTGCTGCACGAGCCCCAGTTGCTATTGCTGGACGAACCCACCGCTGGTGTCGACCCCAAGGCGCGCCGCGATTTCTGGCACCAGATCCACCTGCTGGCCGCCGAGGGCCTGACCGTGCTGGTCAGCACCCACTACATGGACGAGGCCGAGCGCTGCCACCGCCTGGCCTACATCTCTTATGGCAAGGTGCTGACCGCGGGCACGGCCGAGCACGTGATCGACACCTCCGGCCTGAAGACCTGGCAAGTGCGCGGCGAGCAGCTCGACAAGGTGATGGCCCTGACCAACCACAGCGACGACTGGATGGCCATTCCCTTTGGCACGGCCGTCCACGTCAGCAGCACCAGCCAGTCAGACTTCGCCGAATGGCTGCGGGCCCAGTCGCCCCAGCACGACTGGCTGGTCGAGACCATCCCCACCAGCCTGGAAGACGTCTTCATCCACCTGAGCCAGCATGCACAAGACAATTACCGATAAGCCGCTGTCATGGCGCCGCATCTGGGCGGTGCTGCGCAAGGAGTTCGTGCAGATCAAGCGCGACCGGCTGACCCTGGCCATGCTGGTCGCCATCCCCTTGCTGCAACTGGTGATGTTCGGCTATGCCATCAATGGCGACCCCAAGCACCTGCCCACCGTGGTCGTGGCCCCCGACGCCAGCCCCATGGTGCGCAGCATCATCCGGGCCGTTGAGAACACCGGGTACTTCGACGTCGAGGCCATCGTCACCGAGCAGGAGGCCGAGCGCTGGCTGGCCGAAGGCGATGCCCAATTCGCGCTCGTCTTTCCCTCTGACTTCACCCACAAGTTGATGCGTGGTGAGCGCCCTGCCATCGCGGTCTACAGCGACGCCAGCGACCCATCGACCTCAGGCGGCGCCCTGGCCACCCTGAGCATGCTGCCCAACATCGCCTTGAACGCCGAACTGCGCGGACCCTTGAGCCGACTGCAGGCGGGCCCTGCCCCCTTTGAGTTGCGCATCCACCGCCGCTACAACGCCGAAGGCATCACCCAGTACAACATCGTGCCCGGCCTGATGGGCATCATCCTCGTGATGACTTTGGTGATGATGACCGCCATGGCCATGACCCGCGAGCGCGAACGCGGCACTTTGGAAAACCTGCTGGCCACACCGGTCAAACCGCTGGAGGTGATGATCGGCAAGATCATGCCCTACGTGCTGATCGGCTACCTGCAGGTGCTGATGGTCTACATCGCCTCGCGCTGGCTGTTCGCCATTCCCATGTTCGGCAACCACCTGCTGCTCACGCTGACCGTGCTGGTGTTCATCATCGCCACGCTGGTGGTGGGCTTTTTGTTCTCGACCATCGCGCGCACGCAGATGCAGTCCACGCAGATGACGATCTTCTACTTCCTGCCCAACATCCTGCTGTCCGGCTTCATGTTTCCCTTTCGGGGCATGCCGACCTGGGCGCAGTGGGTGGGCGAGGTCATGCCCATCACGCACTTCCTGCGGGTGGTGCGCGGCATCATGCTCAAGGGCTCCACCTTGATGGAGATTTGGCCGCAGCTGTGGCCCATGGCGCTGTTCACCTTGGTGGTTGGCGCCATTGCCATGCTGCGTTACCGGCAGACGCTGGACTGAATCAAATCGTGTCGATCAGCGAGCGGGCCGCTGAACCGGTGGCGCACGCATCACGCGGACCTTGCCACCCGTGGTCACCAGCAGCACCGCATCGCCTGGGTTGAAGGTCTCGTTGCCCTTGGCCTGGATGATGGAGCGGCGCTGGCCATTGCTCATCTGCAGCAGGATCTCATTGGCGTCTTCGCGGGTGCCGTAGCGTTCAGCGGCATTGCCAACCACACCGCCCACCACCGCGCCAATCACCCCCACGATGACCTGTTCGCGGGAGCCCCCGACGGCCGAACCGCCCACGCCACCGATCACGGCACCCGTGGCCGCACCGGCTCCGCTTTGCGAGCCTTCAACCACCACGGGCCGCACATTCAGCACCACGGCATCTTCAACTTGCGACAGGCGCTGCGCGTCACCCGGCTTGACCACGTCGGGGCTGGTGGTGGAACAGGCGGCCAGCACGGCCAACATCAAGCCGGTACTGGCGGCGATCACAAAGCGTTTCATGGGAATGGTCCTCAGCGACTGTTGAGTCACTTTAACGCATCCCCCTCACCCCTGGCTGACACCGGGTCACCCCGGCGTCGCCTCAGTCTTCGATGCCCAATTCCTGAATCTTGCGCGTGATGGTATTGCGGCCAATGCCGAGTTTTTGCGCGGCCTCGATGCGCCGTCCGCGCGTGATCTCCAGCGCGGTGTGGATCAACTGCGCCTCGAACTGTCGGGTCAGCACATCCCAGACATCCGTGGCCCCCGACTCCAGCCTGACACGCGCCTCGCGCTCCAGGTCGGACAGCCAACTGGCGGGTGCCGCCGCGGGCGTGCTGGGGGCCAAGGTGCCGGGGAACGAGCCGGTCGGCACATAGGACGCCTCGACGCCCCCGACCATGTGGCCACCGGACACCGCCGCAGGGTCTGTGATGGCCACCGTGGCGGCATGGCTGTCCGGCAAACCCACCGGTGCGACGGGCTCAGGCGGCGGATAAGCCTGCATGGGCGCCGACAGGCTGTTGGGCGCAGAAGGTGCCATAGGCTGCACGCCCATCAACTCAGGCGGCAAGTCTTTGGACTCGATCACTTGCGAGGGCGCCATCACCGTCAGCCAATGACAGATGTTCTCCAGCTGGCGGACATTGCCAGGGAAATCAAAAGCCGTGAGCCTGGCCAGGGCTGGCTCGGAGATGCGCTTGGCATCCACGCCCAGATCCTTGCCGCTTTTCTGCAGGAAGAAGCGCGCCAAGGCGGCCACGTCTTCACGGCGTTCGCGCAAGGGCGGCAGACGCAGGCGGATCACGTTCAGGCGGTGGAACAAGTCCTCGCGGAACACGCCCTGGCGCACGCGGTCTTCCAGGTTCTGGTGGGTGGCCGCGATCACGCGCACATTGCTCTTGAGCGGGTGGTGGCCGCCCACGCGGTAGAACTGGCCATCGCTCAGCACACGCAGCAAACGCGTCTGCAGGTCAAACGGCATGTCGCCGATTTCATCGAGGAACAAAGTGCCGCCATCGGCCTGCTCAAAACGCCCACGCCGCATGGTCTGCGCACCGGTGAAAGCGCCGCGCTCGTGGCCGAACAATTCTGATTCCAGCAGATCCTTGGGGATGGCCGCCGTGTTGATGGCCACAAAAGGCCCGCTGCTGCGCGAACTGTGCTTGTGCAGCGCCTGCGCCACCAATTCTTTACCAGAGCCTGATTCGCCCGTGATCAGCACGGTGACGTTGCTCTGGCTGAGGCGGCCAATGGCGCGGAACACGTCCTGCATCGCCGGGGCCTGGCCCAGCATCTCGGGCATTTGCTGCAAGCGCTCGTCAGAGACGTCCTCGCGCACGCTCTCGTCCACCGCGCGGCGGATCAGCTCCACCGCCTTGGGCAGGTCAAAGGGCTTGGGCAGGTATTCAAACGCGCCGCCCTGGAAGGCCGACACGGCGCTGTCCAGATCGGAATACGCCGTCATGATGATGACGGGCAGGCCCGGGAAGCGCGCCTTGACCTTGCTCAGCAGGTCGATGCCCGAACCACCCGGCATGCGGATGTCCGACACCAGCACCTGGGGCTCATCGTCTTCAAGGGCAGCCAGCACGTCACGCGGATTGGTGAAGCTGCGCACCGGGAGGTCTTCGCGCGCCAACGCTTTTTCAAGCACAAAGCGGATGGATTGGTCGTCGTCAACGATCCAGATAGGTTTCATGCCGGCCTGTCAGTGTGTGCACCCGATGGTCGAATGCTGACAGGGCAGCCCGGTCACGGCAAGGGAATCAATAATTTGAAAACCGTGCGTCCTGGCTCGCTCTCGCATTCGATGGTGCCTTGGTGCTGTTGAACGAAGGTTTGTGCCAATGTCAGACCCAGTCCCGAACCACCGTCTCGCCCAGACACCAATGGGTAGAAGATGCGATCGCGGATGGACTCGGGGATGCCCGGGCCGTTGTCCTCAATATGCAAGACCAGTGCCAGGCGGTGCAATTGCCGGTTGATGGTGACGCGGCGAGCCACCCGCGTGCGCAAAGTCAGCATGGCGTCGCCGGTCTGAATTCGGTCCGACAAGGCCTGGGCGGCATTGTGGGCAATGTTCAACACGGCCTGGATCAGTTGCTCGCGGTCGCCCCGGAACTCGGGCAAGGACGTGTCGTAGTCGCGCCAGACCTTCAGCCCCTTGGGAAACTCGGCCAGGATCAGGGAGCGAACACGCTCGCACACCTCGTGCACATTCACATCGCCCACCAGGTGCGGCCTGCGGTGCGGCGCCAGCAAACGATCCACGAGTGCCTGCAGGCGATCCGCCTCGTGGATGATGACCTGGGTGTATTCGGTCAGCGATTTGGATTCCAGCTCCATCTGCAGCAATTGCGCCGAGCCACGGATGCCGCCCAGCGGATTCTTGATCTCATGCGCCAGGTTGCGGATCAGCTCCTTGTTGGCCTGGGCCTGGTCCAGCGCACGCTCTTCCCGCTCCTGGCGGGTTTGCTGCTCGACCTCGACCAGCTCGATCAAGACCAGGTCGGCATGCTCCAAGCGGGTCACGATCACCTGAACCGGCAGGGAATCCACAAAAACGTGGGGATGTCGCTTGAGCTGGGCCTCGATGCGGCTGGTGGCGTATTCGTTGCGCGCCACGGCGCCCACGATGTCTTGCAGCAGCATCGGGTCTTCGAACCAGTCGAAGATGGATTCGCGCAGCACACTGCGGCGCGACAGGCCCAGCACTTCTTCAAACGCGGCATTGGCGAACAGGCATTGCCCGTCGGGCTCGACCACAGCCACCATCGTGGCCAGGTAGTCGAACACGTCCAGATTGCTGGGCAGCAGCTTTTGAACTTCGCCTGGGTCCACGGTGGAACCGCCCCGGGCCATGCTGGCCTGGCGCCCCGAGTGAGCACCCGCCCGGCCAGATGATGCAACCTGACTCACTTGCCGCTGCCTGCCGCCGTCAACTCGCGCCTCAGGGCGGCAACGTCAGCTTCTTTGCGGGTCACGGCGGCCTTCATCTCATTGACGCGGTCCTGGTATTTCTGGAAATTGCGCTCGTCGCCCTGGCGCTCAGGCTGGCCGTTGTTGTATTGCTTTTGCAAAGAGGCCAACGCGGCCTCTTCTTTCTGGAGTTCGGCTTCCAGGATGCGGCGCTTGTCGGCGTCGCGGGCCTTCTGGTCATCGGCAGCCACTTTTTCACCACCTGATGATGGCGTGGCGGTAGAGCCTTTGGGCCTGATCGACTGGATGACGGTGATGGGCGCGCCTTCCAGCGTCTTGCACCCTTTGGCGATGGCCTCTTTGGCCGACAAGGCATCGGTGTAGAGGTTGCCCGGACAACGGTAAACCGGCTTGTCATCCGCCTGCGCCTGGGCGCCGCTCGTCAGCAGCAGTGCCGCCAAAGCCAGCCCATGAGCCGCATGGGCCCACCAAAAATCCTTGGTCGTCAAAGTGTTCTTCCTGTCGTGCATGTTGGGGCGCTCCAGCGTGATTCGGGCCAAGTATGCCTTCAGCCCAGCACCCTTAACGCCTGAAAAGCAAAAAGGGGCGACCGGAGTCGCCCCTTTTACACACGCCATGGCGTGATCCCGGGAGGAATCACAGGCTGTAGTACATGTCGAACTCGACCGGGTGAGTGGCCATGCGGAAGCGGGTGACTTCCTGCATCTTCAGCTCGATGTAAGCGTCGATGTAGGCATCGGTGAACACGCCACCCTTGGTCAGGAACGCGCGGTCCTTGTCCAGGTATTCCAGAGCCTGATCCAGGCTGTGGCACACGGTGGGGATCAGTGCGTCTTCTTCGGGCGGCAGGTGGTACAGGTCCTTCGTGGCGGCTTCGCCAGGATGGATCTTGTTTTCCACGCCGTCCAGACCCGCCATCAGCAGGGCCGAGAAGCCCAGGTAGGGGTTCATCAGTGGATCGGGGAAGCGGGCTTCCACGCGACGGCCCTTGGGGTTCGCCACGTGAGGAATCCGGATCGAGGCCGAGCGATTCTTGGCCGAGTAGGCCAGCTTCACCGGGGCTTCGAAGCCAGGCACCAGACGCTTGTACGAGTTCGTACCAGGGTTGGTGATGGCGTTCAGGGCACGGGCGTGCTTGATGATGCCGCCGATGTAGAACAGCGCGTATTCGCTCAGGCCAGCGTAGCCGTCGCCTGCGAACAGGTTCTTGCCATCTTTCCAGACCGATTGGTGAACGTGCATGCCGGAGCCGTTGTCGCCAACGATGGGCTTGGGCATGAAAGTCGCGGTCTTGCCATAGGCGTGAGCGACGTTCTGGATCACGTACTTTTGCAGCTGGACCCAGTCGGCGCGCTGAATCAGCGTGCTGAACTTGGTGCCGATTTCCATCTGACCGGCGTTGGCCACTTCGTGGTGATGCACTTCGACGGGAATGCCCAGCGATTCGAGGATCAGGCACATTTCCGAGCGCATGTCCTGGAAGCTGTCGACGGGAGGCACGGGGAAGTAGCCACCCTTGACAGCAGGACGGTGACCCGTGTTGCCGTGCTCGTATTCCTTGCCGGTGTTCCACGAAGCTTCTTCGGAGTCAATCTTCGAGAAGCAGCCGGACATGTCGTTGCCCCAGCGGACGCTGTCGAACACGAAGAATTCGGGTTCGGGGCCGAAGTAAGCGGTGTCGCCCAGGCCGGAGGCCTTCATGTAGGCTTCAGCGCGCTTGGCCAGCGAGCGAGGATCGCGCTCGTAAGGCTTGCCGTCGGCAGGCTCGACCACGTCGCAAGACAGGATCAGGGTGGGCTCTTCGAAGAACGGGTCGATGTTGGCCGTGTTGGGGTCAGGCATCAACTGCATGTCAGAGGCTTCAATGCCCTTCCATCCAGCGATCGAGGAGCCGTCGAAGGCGTGGCCCGAGGTGAATTTGTCTTCGTCGAAGTGCGACACGGGCACGGTGACGTGCTGTTCTTTGCCGCGGGTGTCAGTGAAACGGAAATCAACGAATTTGACTTCGTTGTCTTTCACCAACTTCATCACGTCGGCGACGGTCTTATTGGCCATCAGAAGCTCCTAGCCAGAGGCTTAAGTTAAAGCGAGGTAATCGAATGAGGTTGTTTCCAGATCAGAAACAGCGCGCAGTGTAATAGCAGAAAGCGTGCCGTCGTCCGGACGCCTACCTTAGGGAATTCGGTGATCCGCCAACGGTGCAATGCCCCAAGTTCAGTGCTTGATGCACCCCAACGCATCACACGACGGGGAAAGTCGGCCAAAAAGGAGGCTGAGCCCAAGCCAGGAAACCATTAATTAGCACCAATACAGTGCATTAATGAATCATAAATCTTAACGCACCATTGTTGGGCCAACTGATGCACCAATTTGAGACAAACCCGTTTGCATCCATGCGAAGGCTTGTTCGGCAGCCGGCGCCAGGCCTTTGACGCCCAATTCAATGTGGCGGCCATGCACCGGGTGGTCCACGCTGGGCAGGCTGAACACGCGGACGCCCGGAAAGCGTTGCTCCAGCTCCACCATCATCGGCGTCAGCACCGACTCGGCCATGGCATAGACGATCACCGAATGCTCGACCTGACGCGCCCGCCCGTGCAGATCGGCATGCAGTTCGTCCAGTGCCCAAGCCATCATGGGCCAAGCCATGACGGGAAAGCCCGGCAGGAAATGCACGCGCCGCTCGATCGAAAAACCCGGGATCTGGTTGTAGGGGTTGGGGACGATGGTGGCGCCCTCGGGAAAGCGGCCCATGTCCAGGCGGCGCAGGGTGTCGGGGTGGTCGGGCAAGAAGGGCACACCCTCCTTGTCGGCCATCACTTTGACGCGCGCCAGGATCAGCTCGCGCGCCTCGGGGTGGAGCACCAGTGGGCGGCCCCAAGCGGCCGCGGCGCAGGCCCGGGTGTGGTCATCGGGCGTGGCGCCAATGCCGCCGAACGAGAACACCACATCGCCGCCCGCCAAGGCGGCACGCAGCTCGGCGGTGATCTGCTCGGGTTCGTCGCCCACATAGCGGGCCCACGACAAGCGCAGGCCACGCTCATTGAGCAATTCGATGGCCTTGACCAGGTGCTTGTCTTCGCGACGTCCGCTGAGGATCTCGTCGCCAATGATGATGATGCCGATCATGCGAGATCCAGGGTGACGAGTTGAGGTGTGGGGTCGGCCGCGCGCATGTCACGCAGGGCGGCCAGCAGGTAGTGGCTGAACCACAGTGACGAGAAGGCGAACACCAGCGTGTAGACCCAGACCGAAACCACGATAAGCAAGGGCGCCACCACGACCGAGATGGCGCCAAGCACCGCCCACAGGGCCGTGGGCGCAGCACCCAGGTAACCCGAGATCACCCCCATGATCAGCAAAGGCATGCGGTGGTCTTGCAGCAAGGTGACGCGCTCTTGAACCGTGGCATGCCCTGCCAGCGCGTCATAGGCCATGACGCGGTAGGTCAGCCAACCCCAGATGAGCGGCGGCAGGACCAGGCCAAACGGCGGGATCAGCCACAGGGGCAAGCTGACCACCATCACCAGCACGGCGAGCAGGGTGGCACCCAGCGACCAGGACAGCGAGGTCCACCAGGGCGCCTCGTGCCGCACTTCCAGGCCCGCGAAACGGCGCTGAACCACCAGGCGGACCAGCGCAGGCATCATCAAGGTGGCCACCAGCAGCAGTGACAGCACCACCAGCAGCGGCACGGCCAGCACCACCACAATCAAGGGCGCGATGAATGCGCGCAAGCCCGAAGCCCCCACGGTGTCCAGCCAACTCAGCAAGGTCTGACTGATGGCCCAGCTGTCCAGGCCCTGGCGCACCCCGGCCACCGCGCCTTCCCAGTAAAAGTGAGCCAGCCCCACCGACAGCACCGCCGCCACCAACAATGGCAGCAGGGACAGCCAGATCACGCGGGGATGCAGGCAGTAGGCCGCCGCGCGCCAGAAAGCATCAATCGTCTTTTGCATGACGACAGGATACCCAAGGTCGGGTTCAGCTGCCTTGGAAGAGTCTTTTCAAACCCAGCCACTGCTGGGCCCAAAAGCCACGACCATAGTCTTTGCTGCCAAATTCTGGCAGTTGATCGCGCACGCCGGTGGGCTCCAGGGTCAGGTCATGGCGGGTGTCGATGCGGGCCGTGCCGAACAGTCTGTCCCAGACCGGGAACAGCACCGCGAAGTTGCAACCACCCAGGCTGCCCGGGGTCGGGCCCTCATGCCCTACCCCGATGCCATGATGAATGCGGTGAAAGCGCGGGCTGACGAGCAAACGCTCGCCCAACCAGCCAAAACTCAGGCGCAGGTTGGCATGGGCCAGGCTCTCCATCAATTGCGTGATGGCCACGATGGCGATGAACTGCCCGGGCGGCACGCCAATGGCACGGGCGGTGAACGCGATGATGGTGTCCCGGAGCAGGTCATCGAGGAGGTGGTTGCGGTTGTCGCTCCACATCGTCATCTGGCGCTGGCTGTGGTGCAGCGAATGCAGAGCCCACCAGCGATTCAGGCCGTGCTGACCACGGTGGATCCAGTAGTCCACCAGGTCGAACACCACCAGGTACAGGGCGAAGCTGGCCAGGGCCGTGTCGGTCACGCCGGGCCACCAGCCCTGCATCAGCGCATCCAGCTGAATGCCGTCGATGCCCTGCACACGGGCCGAGCCAAAGGCTTCGTCCAGCAGGGGGTCGATCGAGAAGAACATCAGCAGTCTGAACAGGCCCAGGCGGTGGATGAAGGTGTAGACCATGTCCACCCGCACCGCGATGCGGTCGCGCAAGGGCTCGACCGGGCGCCAACGCTGCAGAGGCGCCAGCAGGCAGAGCATCACCAGCAACTGGATGAGGCCAACCATCAGCCAACCGGTGGCCTCGAAGGCATCTTCCAGCAGATTGCCCATGCCCAGGCCGTAGACGATGGGCTGCACCAGCGTTTCGAACAACCATTGCTGGACGTTGCCAAAGGCGTCACTCAAGCTGGCGATGATGTCGAGATCGATCATGGCCAATGCCTCAGCGTGGGGCCGTGCCCACGTGCGCGTACCCGGGGTGATCGCGCAAGGTGGCAAAGCACAGGCCCTTGGCTTTCAGGCCGATGATCAAGGGCTCCAGCACCGCAGGGGCCCAAGGATCCTGGCGGGACCAGATGCCCAGGTGCATCAGCAGGATGTCGCCACTGCGGATGTGGCGCAAGGCGCGGTCCAGCAAGGCGCGGTTGGGGTAGCGATCGCTGGACAACTCGTCACCCAGGAAACCCGCCGCCGTCCACGGCACGTGCTGCCAGCCGCAAGCCTTGGCGGCTTTGAGCAAGGCGGGCGAGGTCTTGCCACCCGGGGCCCGAAACAAGGCTCGCATGGGCCGCCCGGTCATCGCCTCAAAACGGCGCGCGGGCTTGGCCAGCTCTTCGCAATAGTCGGCCTGGCCAAGGTGCAGCCTCTGCCCCGCTTGAGGGCCGGCCGTGGGTTGCAGCACAAAGCCTTTGGGCTCGCCGGCACGCCAGACCACATGGTTCCAGGTGTGGGAACCAAAATCATGGCCATCAGCGGCCAGGGCCTTCCACCAAGGGGCCCACTGGTCGTCCAGCGAGGTGCCCGCAGCCTTGCCGCCCACGGCTTGCGTGCGTTCGTTAGCCAGGAAGAAGGTGGCCTTGACGTGCTGGCGTTTGAGCACATCGCCGATCAAGGGGGCCACGCCCATGTGGCCGGTGTCGATCGTGAGGTAAACAGGCTTCGGACAGGGCTCTTCAGCCAAGGCCCCCGCACTGCACCAAGCCGAAGCCAAGGCCACGATGGCGTGAAACCAGGGTTGGGGCGATGACCACAGACTCATCATGCTGGCCTCAGTTCATCGGCGCGTGGTCCAGGGTCCACACGCCATGGGGTGAGCTGCCCACCTTCACTTGCCGCACCACCTTCTTGGTGACGGTGTCGATGAAGGTGACTTTGCGGGCCCAGCGCGAGGTGACCATGATGGTCTTGGTGTCGGCCGAGAGGTCCATGCAATCAGGCCCGCCCGGTGCGGGGTAGGTGTCCACCACGGAAAGGGTTTTCATGTCGATCCGGCTTATGGTGTTGGCGGTGCGGTTGCTCAGCAGCACGTGGCGCTTGTCGCCCCAGGCCCGGAAAGCGTGGGCGCCAGCACCCGTGACGATGCGCCGAACAATCTCGGGCCTGGCACCGGTGACATCGTAGACCTCGGCATACATGTCGCCCGTCAGGCCGATCAGGAGGCGCTTGTCGTCGGGGGTGATGAAGACGTCGGCAGGCATCTTGCCCACGGGGACTTTCCAGCGCAGTGTCTGCGTGGCCAGGTCGATGGCGACCAATTCATCGCTGTCTTGCATGGTCGAATAGACCACGGTGCTTTTGCTGTCGATGCTGAGGTGGCTGGGCGTCTTGCCGGTGGGCACGCGCTTGGCCAGGGTGAGGTCGAATCCCCCACCGGCCCGCACGGAAACGCGGTAGATGTCAATGTGGTTGAGGCGGTTGGCCGTGGTCACGAACCACTTCATGTTGGGCGAAAAGCGCAACTGGTAGGGATCGGCGATGTTTTCGATCACACGCTGGACCTGGCCCGTCTTGGGGTCGATCAGGGTCAGCGAATCGCTCAGGGCATTGGCCACGATCAGTGACTTTTCGTCCGGCGACAAGTACAGGTGGTGCGGCTCCTTGCCGGTGGGAATGCGCCGGACCTCTTTGAAGGTCACGGGGTCGATGACGCTGATGGTCGCATCCAGTGAATTCAAGGCAAAAATGGGGGCCGCGCTCGCGTTGGAGATGCAAAATGCCAGCAGCAAAGCCGCCGCGTGCATCAACCGTGACGCACGCTGTTGAATGAACTTCGTCAATTGGGTCACCTGGGATCAAGCCGGGCAGTGTACGCGCGGCGTTCACTGCCCCATCGAGACCCTCAGTCGTCGCTGCCGCCCAACACCGAACCCAGCAAACCACCGGCGCCAAAGCCGCCCAGCAAGGAGCCTTCTTCTCGGCCACCGCCACCACGGTTTTGCGGCGCTGCGGCAAAGATGCGGGAGGCCAGGCGAGAGAACGGCAAGCTTTGCAGCCAGACCTGACCGGGGCCCGTCACCTTGGCCAGGAACAAGCCCTCCCCGCCAAACAAGGCGGTCTTGATCTTGCCCACGTATTGAATGTCGAAATCGACTTCGCTGGTGTAGGCCACCACGCAGCCCGTGTCGATCATCAGGGTCTCACCCGGCTTGAGGTCGCGGCGCACAACGGTGCCACCCGCGTGAACGAAAGCCATGCCATCGCCCTCCAGTTTTTGCATGATGAAACCTTCGCCACCAAAGAAACCGGTGCCCAGCTTCTTTTGCAGTGCGATGCCCAGCGACACGCCGCGGGCGGCACACAGAAAAGAGTCTTTCTGGCAGATCAAGCGGCCGCCCAGCTTGCTCAGGTCCATGGGCAAAATCTTGCCTGGATACGGCGCTGCAAACGCAACGCGTTTTTTGCTTGACGCCTGGTTGGTGAAAATGGTCGTGAACAGGGATTCGCCCGTGATCAGGCGCTTGCCCGCCCCCAGCAGCTTGCCGAACAGGCCGCCTTGCTGGTTGTTGGAGCCATCGCCAAAGATGGTGTCCATGTCGATGCCAGCGTCCATGAACATCATGCTGCCGGCCTCGCCAATGGCCGCCTCGCCGGGGTCGAGCTCCACCTCGACGAACTGCATCTCTGCACCTTTGATCTCGAAATCCACCACATCCATGGCCATCTCTGGTCTCCTGATTCGTTAAATACGCAATGTTTATCCAGCTTTGATCACCCTCTAAAGGCGGTGCTGGGGAAACTAAGGGCACCACAACCCCTTCAAACTCATTCATGATCGGGTGTGGCCGAGCCCCGTCAATTGTCGCCCAAAGCCACCCACGCCACGAGCAAGATCAGCGTTCATCGATGTTTCACTTAGAGCCCCTTCACTCCCCCACCCTGGCCTTGGCGCTGGGGCTGGTTCTGCTCACCGCCTCGGGCATCATGACCCTGGTCGGCCTGACGCAGCGCACCTACCGTGGCTACTGGTGGTGGACCGTCGCGCAATGGGGCAACACGATCAGCGCTGGGGCACTGCTGTTCAAGGACGCGCACCCTTCCATGCTGGCCGTGTCGGTCCTGCTGTCGCTGCAGTGGCCTTTGACCATGCTGGGCGGCATGCGCCGTTTTTACGTGCGCAGCAACCTGCCCACCGAACCCTGGGTTGACCACTTCCTGTTGTTCATCGGCTTCTCCGGCTGGATGTGGGTTTGGCTGGCCAACCCCGAAGACGTGGGCGCGCGCGTGGCCATGTTCAGCCTGATCAACATCTGCGGCTACCTGTATTGCGCCTGGATCGTCAGTTGCATCCGCGACTGGCGGCAAAGCGTCTACCTCAAGGTCATCCTCTTTTTCCTGCTGGGCGGCGCCATCTTCCAGGTGCCGCGCATGCTGACGGGCATGGCCTCGTGGGGCATGACCGTGAACGATCCCAGCCTGATCCAGTTGCCCTCGTCGATGCTGGGCCTGGTGATTGGCGTGATGTTCTCGGTGTACATGTGCCTGCTTCTGACCTACGAGCGCACCGAGCACGACCTGCGCGAATCGCACCGGCAACTGCGCGTGCTGGCCGATTTCGACATGCTCACGCAGGTGCCCAACCGCCGACACTTCAACGAGATCGCCAGCCAGACCCTGCGCCTGTGCGCCCCGGGCAGCGCCTCGCTGATGCTGTTCGACATCGACCATTTCAAGCAGATCAACGACGAGTTCGGGCATGGTGCGGGCGATGAGGCCCTGAAACTGGTGGCCGGTGGTGCGCGCAAGATGCTGCGCAGCCGCGACCTGCTGGGCCGCATTGGGGGCGACGAGTTCATCGCGCTGCTGCCTGAAACGAGCGTGAACGACGCCCTGCATGTGGCTGACCGCATGGTGCGCCACGTGGACACCGAACGCCATGGCCTGCAACAGGCCCCCTTGAGCCTGAGTTTTGGCGTGGTGCAGATCATGCCGGGCGAGTCACTGCCCGAAGCCACCCACCGCGCCGACCAGGCCCTGTTCGAGGCCAAGCGCCAGGGCCGCAGCCGTGCCGTGGCCGCCGAGGCCGCGGATGGCGAAGCGGTGTTCACCCGCACCCGCCCTTTCGGGATGAGCACGCACTGACTGCACTCATGAGCCCAGGCTGATAAGGCGCGACAATCCCGCCCATGCAGCAATTTGACGTGGTGGTGATCGGCGCAGGCGCGGCCGGTCTGTTTTGCGCGGGCATCGCCGGGCAACGGGGGCTCAAAGTCCTGGTGATCGACCATGCCGAGAAGGTGGCGGAAAAAATCCGCATCTCAGGCGGTGGCCGGTGCAACTTCACCAATCGGGACGTGACGCCCGCCAATTTCCTGAGCGAGAACCCCCACTTCTGCCGTTCAGCCCTGGCGGGCTACACGCCGCAGGATTTCATCGGGCTGGTTGAACGCCACGGCATCGCCTGGCACGAGAAGCACAAGGGCCAGTTGTTTTGCGACCGGCGCGCCGACGACATCATCCAGATGCTGTTGAAAGAATGCGAGAGCGGTGGAGTGGCACGGTGGCAACCTTGCGGGGTCCAGCAAGTGCGACGCACCAACGACGAGACCGGTCACCTGTTCGAGCTGGACACCGACCAAGGCGTGGTGCAAGCCCACCAGGTGGTCATTGCGACGGGCGGCCTGTCGATTCCCAAGATCGGCGCCACCGATTTCGGCCAGAAACTTGCGCTGCAACTGGGCCACACCCTGGTCCCGCTGCGGCCCGCCCTGGTGCCCCTGACCTTCGATGCTGGCGAGTGGGCGCCCTGGTCGGCGCTGTCGGGCATCGCCCTGCCCGTGGATGTGTCGGTGAACGTGGAATCGACCGGCAAGCGCAAACAATCGGCCAGCGTGCATTTCCTGGAAGATTTGCTGCTCACGCACCGAGGCTTGAGCGGCCCTGCCGTGCTGCAGATCTCAAGCTACTGGCGCCCCGGCCAGGCCCTGACCATCGACATCGCGCCCCAAGGCAAGCTGGCAGATGCCCTGAAACAGGCCAAAACAGGCTCGCGCAAGCAGTTGTCGTCGGCCTGGGCACAAGCCCTGCCCGAAGGTGTGCCGCAACGCCTGGCCCAGACCTGGCTCGAACAGGCGGCCTTGAAAACGCCCGCCTTGCGCACCGACGCGCCCCTGGCCGAGATGAAAGACCGCGACCTGGAAGCCCTGGGCCAATCCGCCAACGCCTGGTCCATCACCCCAAAAGGCACCGAAGGCTATGCCAAAGCCGAGGTCACTGCGGGGGGTGTGAACACGCAAGAGCTGAGTTCGCAGACCATGGAGAGTAAAAAGGTCCCCGGCCTGCATTTCATCGGCGAGGTGGTCGATGTGACCGGCTGGCTGGGCGGCTACAACTTTCAATGGGCCTGGGCCAGCGCGGCCGCCTGCGCCCGCAGCTTGGTAAGATCCCACCCATGAGCTCCACACACTTCGGTTTCGAGACGGTTGACGAATCACAAAAGGCCCAGCGCGTGCGCGGGGTGTTCGATTCGGTGGCCAACAAGTACGACGTCATGAATGACCTGATGTCGATGGGCCTGCACCGTTTGTGGAAGGCCTACACCATCGCCGCCAGTGGCGCCAAAGAAGGCCAGAAGGTGCTGGACATCGCCGGTGGCACGGGCGACCTGGCACAGGCTTTCGCCAAGCGTGTGGGCGCCTCAGGCACCGTGGTGCACACCGACATCAACGAGGCCATGCTCAGCACCGGCCGCGACCGCCTGCACAACGAAGGCGTGGTGCTGCCCACCACCATTTGCGATGCCGAGAAGCTGCCCTTCCCCACCGGCACGTTCGACATCGTCAGCGTGGCCTTTGGCCTGCGCAACATGACCCACAAGGACTTGGCCCTGGCCGAGATGTGCCGCGTGCTCAAGCCGGGCGGTCGCTTGCTGGTGCTGGAGTTTTCAAAGGTGGCCAAGCCGCTGGAGAAAGCCTACGACTGGTACTCGTTCAATGTGCTGCCCAAGCTGGGCCAACTGGTGGCGGGCGACGCGGCCAGCTACAAGTACCTGGCCGAATCCATCCGCATGCATCCCGACCAGGCCACGCTCAAGGGTCTGATGAAAACGGCCGGCTTTGGCCACGTGGACGTGCACAACATGACGGGCGGCGTGGTCGCCCTGCACATGGGCATCAAGTGCTGAGCTGAGCTCAGCCTTCAGCGCGAAGACAAGCCCAGCAGGTCAGCCTTGAGGTCTTGGTCAGAGACCTTCTCGCCAATCCAGATTTTCAGCAAGCCCTGGTAAAAGTCCTCGCCCGGGATGTCCTTGCTGATCGGTTTGCCAGCCACCATGATGCGTGCGCCCGAACCCGGCAGGTAGTCCAGCTGGATCACATCACCTTTTTTGGCATCGCCCGCCGACAGCAAGGCGGTGTGCAGGTCGTCCAGGCGTGACTGCATGGCCACCAGCTCTTTGGGGCTCAGGTTGGCCTCCATGCCCTTGACCAAGGCGTGCGACAGATCTTGACCGCGCACGTTCCTGAGCATGGTGATGTGAACGCTTTTCGGCCCGGGCTGGGCCAGCACCGCGCCGGGATGGTGATCGCGGCCTGGCAGGTAAAGCGCGACGGCATAGACCTTCAGGATCAGCTTGGTGCGCAAGCCCGCGCCATTGAGCACCAGCGGCTGCCCCGCCACTTCGCACCCGTCATCGAACGTGACGCCGGCCACCACTTGAGCCGCATGCGCCACAGACGGCAACGCGGCCGCACCCCACAGGCCCAGGGCCAACACCATCGAAGCAACTGCCTTCATCTCGATCCTTGACGTCTTGCAAAATCGCCGCACCAATGCGACACAATATATGTTACATCGTCAATGCAACATTGCAACGGTATCATCCTGTTTACCGCATCCCGTTACCCTGCAATGACCGCCTCTTCTGCCAACCATTCACGGTCTCGCCGCCGCCCCGCCGACGCTTCGGCCATGACGGTGGAAGACTTGGCCAACCAGACCGGTGTGAGCGTTCGCAACATCCGCGCGTACCAAACCGCCGGCTTGTTGCCCCCGCCACGCCTGCAAGGGCGCCTGGGCCTGTACGGGCAAGAGCACCTGGGCAAGCTGGAGTTGATCCGCGACCTGCGTCAGCAGGGTTTCGGGCTGGAGGCCATTGGCAGCATGCTGGCCAACACACCCGATGGCGCATGGTCCGAGTACTCGCTGGTCACCCACCTGTTTTCCAAAAGCTTTTTCACGGTGGAGCCTTCGCAGCGCAAGGCCATGGCCGAGATGGCGGCCCATTGGGGCGCCACCGCCAGCCCGGCGCAAAAAGAGCGCCTGGCCAAGAACGGCCTGTACCGGCCGGTCGAGGGTGACGAGGTCGAGATGCTCAGCCCGTCGCTGGAGCGCATCGGCATCCAGCTCGCCGAGCTGGGCGTGTCACTGGACACCGTGCTGGACCTGCAGGACGACTTGATCCGGCACACGCGCGCCATCGCCAAAACCTACGTCGAGCAACTGTTCCTGGACCTGATCCAGATGATGACCAAGGACAAGGCGCCAGGCGCTGATGCCTCCTCGTCCCCCATTGACGCTCGGCAGATCGCGCAGTTGCACGCGGTGTTCGAGCGCTTGCGGCCGCTGGCCATCGGCTCCATCTCAGCAGCTTTCCCCGTGGTGCTTCAGCAGGAGTTCGACAACGGGATCAAGAAGCGGTTGAAGGCTGGCGGCAAGAAGCGCTGACCGCTCATCACTTCAGCGCGAACTGCACGCGCGTGGTCGGCCCCTTGTCGTCGGGCAACTTGTCGGTGCCCACTTTGGAGGCCGTCAGCAGCACCCGCTCGGGCGACAGCTTGGTGGCCAGGTAAGCCTTGACCCGATCGCCACGGCGATTCGCCAAGGTCAGAAAACTGGCCTGCTCCACCGGCGCGGCGGCTTTCAGCAAGGCCTCCATCTCTGGCGCGGGCAAGGTCTTGGCCAAGCCGACCAGGTTGCGGGGCTTCTTGATGTCGGCGGCTTTGTAGGCAGCGGTGAGCCACTGGTCGCGCTCTTCGGGGGCGATGGTGACCGAACCCAGTGACTGCTCGGTGGCCTTGGCTTTGGCCTGTCGCATCAGGCGCATCACGTGGCGCTGGCGCAGGCCTTCTTCGTCGACGGCGGGGTCCGCGCGTCCGGTCGCTTCCAGCTTGACCTGTGGGCGGTCGGCCAGCTTGGTGACCAGGGTGTCCAGGCGTTGGCGGGCGGTGTCGCTCAGGTCGTCATCGCCGGGCTCGAAGGGCACGAAGCCCAACTCGTCCTGGCCGCCGCCCATCAGCAATGAGAATGGCGCGGTCACAGCCTTGGTCAGCAAGTTGACGACGACACGCCAGATGATGCCGCCCACCGAGAACTCCGGATCGTCCAGCGAGCCCGAGACCGGCAGGTTCACATCGATCTCGCCCCGGCTGTTCTTGAGCAGGGACACGGCGAACTGCACAGGCAGGCTGGTTGCATCGGGGCTGTCCACCTTGTCGCCAAAGGTGAGCTGGTCCAGGAAGATGTGGTTCTCGGCCTCCAGCTTGCCGTTGTCGACCTTGTAGCGCACCGTCACCGACAGCGTGCCCTTCTCGATCGCATAGCCAGCGTAGCGGCCGGCATAAGGCGTCAGGCGCGTCAGCTCGATGCCTTTGGCCGAGCCCTGGATGTCGGTGTACAGGCGCGGGCCCAGCGGGTGCAGTTGTCCGGTGATCAGCAAGGGTGCGCTGTCATCCACCGCGCCAGAGATCTTGACGGTGGCAGGCTCGGGTTTGGACGAGGCCACGGCCGAGACGTCGCCCTCAACCTGCGTGAGGCGGGCGGAGTAATTGGGCTTGATGAAGTTGTCGGTGAAATCGACGCGGCCTTTGCTCAGCTTGATGCCTTGCCAGCGCAGGTTCATGCCGGCCATGGCGGGCGAAGACGTGGCAGGGGCACTGGCCGATGATGCCGGGGCGCTGGCGGCCACCGGTGCGGCGATTGGCGCGTTGGCTTGCGGCGTGGTCAGGGACTTGGTTTCAGCGCCCGCTTCATGCTTGACCAGATCCGACAGGTTGAGCTTGCCGTTGGGGTTGATGATGAGGCGGCCGTAAAAGTCATTGAGCGCGATGCGGCCCAGGTCGGCATTGAGTGCACCGGCCTTCCAGTTCACGTCCAGGCCGTCCAGGGCCAAGGAACGCCAGCGTAAAAAATCGGCCTGGTTGACGCTGTCTTGCGTGCGCAGGTCGGTCAGGGCAAAACGGCCCTGGTAGCGGGCATTGACGGCATGGGGATCTTTGCCGGGCCCGGCTTCCAGGCTGAGCTTGCCGTTGACATTGGTCTTGGCCGACACCAAAGCCACGTTCAGGTAAGGCGCGATGTAGGACTGAAAGGCCTTCAAGTCGAGCCCGGCAATGGCCAGTTGCGAATTCACCCGCAAAGGCTGCACGCGCACATCGCCGCTCAGTTTGACGCGGCCATTGCTTTGGCCCAAACCGTTCAGGTCAAAACCCATCACTTGCGTGAGATCGCTGGACAGGTTCTTCAAGCCCAGATCAGCCTGGTGCAAGGACAGGCGGGCGGCGGGTGTCACCGACTGGTCATCCACCTGCACCTTGCACAGCTTGCAACGCAATTCGCCCACCTTGATCAAGGGCGCGGCCTGCGCTGCAGCAGGCTGTGCGGGGGCAGCGCTCGGTCCAGCGGGCGCGGGCTGCATCACCCACTGGCCTTGCGGGTCGCGGGTGGCTTGCGCGTCCAGCTTGTCCAGCGTCACGGAGGCCACGGTCAGGGACTGCAAGCCCAAGGCCGTGGGGGCCAAGCCCACGCGCGCTTCCAGGCCTTGCACATCCAGGCCCGCCAGATCGACATGGTCCGTGGCTTTGGCCTTGGCCGCCTTGGTCTTGAGGCCCGTCAACTGCACCTGCCCATTGAGCAGGTTCAAGGCCTCGGCATTGGCTTGCAACTCCGTGCTCAAGGCCAGCTCGCCCGACAACACCTGCAAAGGCAAGGGCACGGCCTTGCCCAAGGCGGCCAACCACGGCACCGGTTGCAGCTTGCTGACCGAGACCTTCAAGGTAGCTTGCGGCAGCATGGACGTCACCACCCCGCTCACATTGAACTGGCCACCATGGGCATCCCTGGCCACCAGCGTCAGGGCGGCAGGCGCGGCCTTGTTGTTCGAGTTCAGGCCATCGATGCTCAAGCTCACGGGGCCCAGCTTGGGCAAGGCACCACCGCCCGGCGCTTCGGCCTGCAGGCTCGTGGCGGCCAGGCGAACCTTGTCCACCGACCAGGCCCAGGGCGCCTCAAGGCTGGAAGCCTCGGCCACCTTGTCAGGCTTGTCAGGCGTTATCACCGGCTTGGCAGCAGCGGCCGGCCGGTCTTTCGCATCGACCTGCAAGCCCGCCAGGGCCACACTGCCGATCTTCACCTGACGGGCCAAGGGCGATGCATCAATGCCTTCGATGTCCAGGGCCGACCAGCGCCCCTGCACGCCCCCGGCAGGCCAGCCGAGGTCAATGCCCGACACCTTCAAGCCACCCCGGATCGTCAAGGTGGCCGCTGCGGGCGGCCTGCGCTCTTCAAAGCTCACGGTCAGGTGGGTGTCCAGCCGGCCCTTGGCCACGTTCACCATGGCCGACGGGGGCATGAAGGGCTTGGCCGCCAGCATCCAATGGGCCACATCCACGTCACGCCAATTCAATTCCAGGGTGGAGCGCAGGCCTTCGCTGAACGGCAAGGTGCGGCCGCTCACGCGCAAGGGGCTGCCATCCACACGGGCCTCCAGCAAGGGCTCCACGTCCACGGTGACATGGGTGGGCAGGTTGGACACGAAGGGCACGCCCACGTTCAGCGCCTCGATGCGGTGCTCTTGCTGCAGCACGCGGTCTGAATAGCGCACCAACCCGTGGTTGATGCGGATGTTGTAGACGGCAAAGCGCGCGGGATCTTTCGCAGGCTGCGGTGGCCCCGACTGCAGCCGCTTGGCGATGTCGGTGAAGTTGAAATGCTCGGCAGACTGACGCTCAACCCACACCTGCGGCTGCTCCAGCGTGATGCGCCGCACCACCGGGGCCAGGCGCCAGATGGATTCCAGCGAGAGCTGAACCTGCGCTGCGGGCAATTGCAGCAACTCGGCCTTGGGCGGGCCCACCTTCAGATCCTTCAGGGACAACGTCAGGGTCCAGGGCTGAACGCTCAGATCCGCCAGCGTGACCGGGGTGCCCAGCGTCTGGGTAGCCACCGACTCGACCTGGCCCCTGGCCCAACGCGGCAACCACCACCCCAGGAGCACCGTCCAGATCAGCGCGAAAACCACCAAGCCGATGCCGGCTTTCAAGGCCCAGTGTTTGCGGTGGGACGAGGCGGCTGGCGTGACTGGCGTGCTGGACATGGTGCGAAGGCGAGGGAGAACATCGGGAATATAAGCCGGAGGCCGTTGATCACCCTTGCAATCGAGACAGCATCTCGGGCAGGATGATGTGCTGCACCACGCGCAGCAGTCGGGACTCTGAGGCCGCGTAAGGAGCCCATGCTTTGGGCAGCGTCTGCCAACGCGCCTCTTGCTCGGCGACCAGGCCCTCGAACGCACTGGCGACGCGTGTCGTGACCTCGGCCACCACGCGGCGGGCCACTCGCTCTGGCACCCCAAGCACAGCTGCTGCTTGCAAAACACTGGTCAAGGTGACATCACCAAAATACTTGGCCCCCGGCAAACTGAAAGCCATGGGCACTTGATCCCAGATCGCTTTGTCATCGGCCAGTGCACGCGTGTGGTACGCACCTGTGCACAGCAAATCGTAGTGAGGCGCCAGCGCCACGCCATCAGGTCGCACGTGGAAAGACAAGTTCTTCAAATGGCAATCATCGTTGGCCACCAGGATGTTGAACACCAGCCACCGGAAAAGCCGCTGCCGCGTGTCAATCTTGTTCGTCGTCCGATCAATGACCTCCACCAGCGCATCGAGTGAGGCCCCAACGTGCTTGAACGTGCGCGCCTTGTTCAGCAGTTGGCATGCGTCAATGATGTGCAGCCGCTGCACCGACGGCGCCGCCAAGGGATCTTTGTTGCCAGCGAGGGAGCGCTGGTCGATGACACGATCAAAACGCTCGATGAGGTAGACCGGCTGCGGCACATGGCGCATGGCCACCGGCGGGACCGACAGGCGGGCCACACGTGCCAGGCGCATGGTCAAGAACTCGTTGAAAACCGAGGCCGGGTAGCTCTCCACATCGGGGTGCTCAGGCTTGAGGATGTGGGTGGACGGCGTGGCGCCTTCGGGTTCGTACAACAAGCCCGCCTTGATCACCACCAACAGCTTGTGCTGCGCGCCCGCCAAGGACATCCGCTTGGGGGAAGTCTTGGCCAGCGTCTGGCGAGGCAGCGCTTGAATCCGCCCGCTCAAGGACTCATCGCTCAACAACTGCAATCTGGCCTCATCGGGCAAGGCCTGGCTTGGCGCGAGAAGCGTCAGCGAACCGGCAGATTCCGCCCCCAAGTGTTCGAGCAACGCGAAGGCGTCCTCTCCCCTGATGCCCGCTTCTTTGGCCACGGTCTGGCGCAGTAACTCTTCAGGCAGCAGGTTGTCAAAGTACCACTGGACGGGCCGCAAAGTCCCGCCGTCTTCATGACGAAGTTGCGCACGCGGAAACGCTGGCGACAAGTCGAATCCATCGGGAGCGGCGGCCCACAGCGGGTCGTACTCGAAGGTCCACAGGTCGTCACCCTCGCTCAGCGTGCCGACCAATCGGTGGTCAATGAAGACCTGCAAGCTGCGCATGCTCAAGCCTTGCTTTCAGAACGCCGTGCTTGCAATTGTTGGAGTGCTGGCAAGGCCGATTCAGGAATATCAACATTCAGCGCGATGCCCAACTCTTTCAGCAGCAGCAGCACGCGGCCCATTTGCGCGGTGGGCTTGCCTCGCTCAACGTCGGCGGTGAACTGCTTGCTCACGCCCACCGTGCTCGCCAGGTCGTCTTGCCGCACGCCGGAACTCTTGCGGACAGCGCGGATGACCAGGCCGAGGTCTTCGACGGAATGGATGGCTTGCTTCATTGAAATACCTCCGATCGCAGGCATTATGGAATAGGCAATTGATATTTTGCCTTTAATGCCCGCGATTGCAGGTATTTTCAAGAAATGCTTGACCCCAAACCTGAGCAATGCCTGCGATCCCAGGCATAAAAGGCTTGGATCAAAGCGATCGGCACGACCTGAGCTGCTTCAACTGCCCGGCACGCGCCGTCAATTGAGCGGCCACACAGGCTGGGACGGCGGCCGATGACTTCCTGCAAGCGATCGACGCCGACGCCTTCCACTCGGAGACGCGGGTGTTGATGGCGATCTCGCACGTGGGCAGGCGGCGGATGGTGACCTCCGCTGTTGAATCCAGCAAGCGAGCCGCGGCGACCGGGTCGCTGGTGGCCTGATCTTGCACAGGCCGCGCGGGGTTGGCGCCAACCGCGCCAACCATGGCGGCCAGAACGATGACCAGTGCCGATGAGGAGGAGGCCACCCGCCGGACCAGGCTTGGCCTACAAAACCCCATGCTCGATCTCGTCCAGGTAGATGAAGTCTGGCGCCTTCACGCCCGCATGCTTTCGGATCTCAACCAGCTCAGGGGATTCGAAAAACCGCCGCGCATTGGCCAGCGATGACCACCGCGAGAAGTGCACGATGTTGTTGGCATCGGTGTCGTAACGCAGCAGCTGGTAGCTGATCTCGCCAGCGTCTTTGCGGATCTGCGCCGCCTGGTCAAAGATGGCTTTCCAGGCGGGGTAGCTTTCAACTTCGTGGATGATCAAGACGTGCTGCACATGGACTCCCGGCTTCTGCATGCCAAGTATCTTGTCACAGCAAGAGTGTCCATCAAGGTGCCTTTCGGCGACGCACAAGGTAGATCGCCAACAGTGCCGCAGAGAAATGAGACGGGAAGAACTCATACCAAATCGGATACTGGCTTTTGAGCATGCCCTGAACGCCCCCTGCCTCGGCAAAATAGACCACCCAGCCAACCAGGGCGACACCAGCGGCAGCGAAGAGAAAATGTCCACGCGACAGTCGAGCGGCGCCATAGCATCCCAGGATGAAGGCCAACAAGGAAAGCGCCATGTCGAGCGCCAACAAAGCAGGCGGCGTTTCTCCGCTCCATCCCATGCCAAGCAATAGCGCCACCGTGCTCGCGATGAAAGGTGCGATCAGCCAACTCAGCGCCAGCGACATGGCCGAAAAGATGGCGACCAGGAACACGGTTCGGTACCAACTGGGTGGTTTTTCAACCGCGAGGTCTTGCACGTGGGCCTCTGGCGGTGAGAAAGGGTTCTTCATGTCATTGGTCGTCAAAGCGCGCCTTGTGGTAGCCCATGTAGCTGAAATCGAGGCCAACCTCTGAATTTTCCCCAAGATCGACCACATTCACATGGACCTTGCCATCGGATTCCCAGTAGGACGCCCGATACACATGCTTGGGCAGCATATTGGGCACGTTGACCTCGAGCCCCGCCCCAGTCCAGGAAACCGCGCCAACCGCCACCAGGCCCACGCCGAAATTGGATCGATAGTCCAACACAAATGAGTGTGTGCCTGGCAACACGCGGACCCAGTATGGGCACCCGGCCACCGCGCAGGGCATGTCTTTCCCATCAGTTTGCTTGATCCGCGACTGAATCAAAGGACCGGTCTGATTCATCGCCATGAACACAGCAGTTTGCGACAACGGCACTTTCTGCTCGTAGGCCTGGAAAGGTGCGTGTTGGGTTGTGCATCCCAACAAGAATGCCGTCACGAGCAAACTGACTAGAAACTTCATTTCGTCATCTCTTCTATCAAGGATTTCTATTTTGACAGGAAGGCTCGGACTTCCTTGATCACCACAGCGGGGGCTTCTTCCATCAGCCAATGCCCGGCATTCGGCACGACAAGTTCGGTCACGTCGGTCGCCGCGTTGCGCATCACGGCCGCTTCGTTCGCCCCGAACGATTTCTCACCGCCAACGGCCAGCACAGACATGGTCGAGCCTCATCTCTTGGCTGCTATCGCAGCCACCAGCTTTTTGTTGAAGTCGATGTCGGGGCTTTCATCGAAGAGATAGATTTTGTCCACGTCCGCACTTCCAATAATCGCTCCCACCGTTCCGCCGTACGGTGTGGGGATCACGCAGCCACCCTTTGATTGCGCGAACGATTGAAGGTATTTTTCAAGGCTTTCGGAGGTGCATATGCCACTCTCATAAATGGAATATATGCGAGGCTTCGCGCTCTTGTCGCTGGGAATCCAAATGCCACCCGGCCGAATTGTCACGGCGGTTTTGTAGTCGACTGGCAATAGCCAAATTGGCCGGCCTTCGCCCTGGTAGAAGGTTCCGAATTCATTCCTCAGCGCCGCAACGTAAGCTCCGGGCATGATTCCGTGCTCCCATAGCGTGTCTTTGATACCTTGCTTGACCTTGTACGAGATGCGCTCAGGCAAAACTATTTTGTCTGTCTGCGCTGCTATCACAAGGTTGGACACGACCGGTGGTTGCGAAGCGCATCCTGCCATGCAAAGGATTGCAATGGAGAGAAAGAGCTTTGAATTTGTACTCATTTTTGTTTGTGAATGATTTTAAGGACGTCGGAACCTATTGAAAAGCCAACACCCCAGTTGATCGGCAGCAACGTGCGCAACACGTCGACTGATGGATGGACTCCAGTTAGGCCGCTGCGAGAAGGCACTGTGTAGCTCATGAGCTACACACCAAAATGAGCCTTGCTAACGTCAATTCGGCTAAAGCTAAAATTACTTCTTCCGATGGTTGCGCTGATTAAAACGCAAAACGGATTTTGTGCAAAAACTCTTCTCAATAACTCTGAATGTTTGGGGCTGGATACTAGATTTTCATTCATATCCCATGATGCAATGGTGCCTGCCATGTAGTCCGGTAAGCGGATTAGGCTGTCGAACCAAAGTCTGTCAATTCCAGCATCATCAATGCCATAGCCGACTTTTGATATTTCCATCTCGGCCATTTCTTTCAGACACAGCCCATAGTGATTGATTTCAAATAGCTCTCGACATATTTCACCAAAGGCATCAATAATTTTGTCTCGATCCGAAAACCAAACGATACTTTTACATTTGGCCTCCTTTGATAGGAGGAACGCCAGGTATGCTGCCAACATAGCAACAACCGAAATTAGTTTAAAGAGTTTCATGTTTGCACTCTTTTTACTTAATTCTGACTTGGCTATTGAAAATCGCTTGATTTGCTCTTCAAATTTTTCCTTACCCTCTGGCTGGTTAATTATCCACATCTTTATCATTTCTGTCACGCTGTCCATATTGAGGAGCGCAACATGCTGGTCGGTGTGACCCTTTGAGTAGAGTACGCCAGCAGTGCTTTTTAATATAAATGTGACATGAAAAAAAGTTCTGTTACTTAGAGCCTCAATTATATCTCGATCAATGCATTTCGTTTTTTTAATGTCTTTGGGAATTTTTTCTGCAAGTAATTCAACAATTTTGGGTGTAGCAGCCCAAGATGGGGCAATGGTAAATGAAGCCACATTGTTGAATTTGTTTTTTGCGTCAATGCAATAGTCGCTAAAAATTGCGAATTGAGATTCATTTTTGTGAATTGAAAGAAACGCTCTTAAGTCTGTTAAAAATGACTTATCAAGCGTTCCTTTTAGCGATGCCAAAATTCTTTCCATGCCTAGTGTCTAACATTAAAGGGTGCCGGAGCGAAACGCAGAACATCAACAGTTAGGCGTCACGGATTCGCCTCCATTGTTCTTTATGTTGAGCGAGTTCTGCTTTGACAACAGACGCTCGCTTTTCCAAGCGACTGATACCAAGTAGTTTTGACGTGCCACGAATTGCATGGGCTTCTGCATGGGTGAGTACATAGCAATCAGCTTCGCGCTCACCATGCACTACGACCACAACCAAGAAGTCAAACTCTCGAGCCAATGAACCAATGTTGTTGTTCGTACTCTTATTTTGCAGTTCAGTGGCTTTTACTTGGATTCTTAAGATTCGGCCTGACTTTGATATCGCAGTCAAATCGTAGCTGTCTTGGTTTATTTTGATTGCTGGATAAGCCTCAACCTCGTTTTCAAGCAGGCGCGTAAGAGTCAGGTACTCACCGAACTTTCCAATAAACTTCATATGCCCCCTAATTTTATAAGGCTAACGCCAAAGTTAACCGGCGCCGGAGCGCGAGCGCGCAGGACACCAAGTTAGGATTTCGGGCCCGCGCGGCGATGCCCATTGTGCAAAGGAAACACCATAATATTAAATATAACGATCAAGAGAACGCTTTAGTATTCTTGGCAGCTCTCGTACCATTACCCACATTTCTTTGTCCGGCATATACATTTCCCGCATAATTGGATGCTCGAACGTGAACTCAATGAGTTCAAAAAATGCACTTACTGCGGCATTCTTTTCCTCTACCGGGACTGTGCTGCGAAGCGTACGCGCCACATCTAAGCCGGCGTCGTAAAGCCAAGGGAAATCTGTTCTAAAAAGGCTTACTGCGATTTGAAATCCGGTTAGGTTTGACTCAAACCGGGGCGAAGCATGAAGAAGCTCCTCAATAAACATAGGATGCATTCTTTTGTCGCGCCTAAATCGCCTGGGCTCAATTTCCAAATCTATGCGCTTTGTTATTTTTTCAAGCATGATCTTTATGGATTCAACCTCTTTTACAAATTCGCCATCTGGATTGCGTAGAAGCTTTTGGTTGTTTCTTGTGAGATCGAGAATTTCTTCTAATATTTCACCAGCTGAATCAATTGCCGCGTCTTCATCTGGTGTTGATGGTAAAGGCATGGACCTGAGCAGCCCATTCAACTGCTCCTCTAAAGTTGGGTACCAGACAGCGAATGCCTTTTCAAGGCGTTCATCACTGAGAGTTTCACTCCCGCAAGCCTTGTTGAGAGAGAACATTAATTTTTTAATGTCCTCTTTTTCGAGTATGGTGGATTGAAATTGAAGAATTGGCCCACTAACTTCTGAGCGTTTAATATCAAAAAGAAACGGGCTAACGGCAGATTTTTCCATCGTCTTCGATAATGCTCCAGCCTCAAATGTCAGCCAAGGCGCATGAACGTTTTCTTTTGTGACACACAATATGCCAAATGTGGAATTTTCTAACTCTTTAGCTATGTCAGTGCTCCAGCGAGCACCCTTGTCAATATCTTCGGATGATACATATGGAACTATTGACTGAATTACAGATGGTAGCCAGTCCCGGAATGTTATGGCCACCTTGTGGCTCAGTTCGCCTGACCAACTAAGAAACACCTTCATTTATGGAATTCCTATTCGCAAATTTTGTTTAGTAGGGTACTTGAGGCAACCAAAATCCCAATTATCATTTAGGCCACGATCTGAGGAATTACCTGCGTTTAGAGGTCCAAAGAAAATTGGGAAATGACCTAGTAAACCCAAGCATGGCCCAAAGCATCCACTCAGAACCAAGCTTTTGCTTCATTAGTACCCTCCCTGTCATGGAAAAAACGCGCTCCATCATGCCCCATCCCTGCCAGCCATGAGCCGATTTTTCTTGCACACAAACCCCAAATGCTCGCCCGCCCGAGCTCAAAGCCTCGTTCGCCAACCATAAAGGGGCACACGTCACCCTTTTTGGCTCGGTCCTCCACCCTCAAAGCCTCGCGCGCCAGACTAAAAGCCTAGCCCGCCGCCCGCTGCCCCTCGTGCACCACCATTTTTGGCGCACGCGCCAAGCAAAAAAGCCTGGCTCACCACCCTAAAACCTTCGAGCACCACCCTCAAAGCCTGGCGCCCCACGATCAAAGCGTCGCGCACAAGCTTCTGCCATCATCCAGCATGCCCTTGACCCCCACCGACCTCACCCTCATCGCAACCACCACCCTCGACCACTACAACCAGCAGGCCGAGCAGTTCTGGCATGGCACGCGCGACCACGATGTCCGTCAGAACATCACCGCCCTCCTCACCCACATCCGGGCGCCCGCCCCTTTCACCCTGCTGGACTTCGGCTGCGGCCCCGGCCGTGATCTGAAGGCCTTCGCGCAAATGGGCCACCACGCCATCGGCCTGGACGGCGCCGAGCGCTTCGCCGAGATGGCGCGCACCCACACAGGTTGCGAGGTCTGGCACCAAAGCTTCCTGGCGCTCGACCTGCCGCCCGCGCACTTCGACGGCATCTTCGCCAACGCCTCGCTCTTCCACGTGCCCGGCCAGGAGCTGCCCCGCGTGCTGAAAGAACTGCACACCACGCTCAAACCCGGCGGCGTGCTGTTCAGCTCCAACCCGCGCGGCCAGGGCCAAGAGGGCTGGAGCGGTGGCCGCTATGGCAGCTACCACGACCTCCCCGCCTGGCGCGATCACCTCACGGCGGCCGGCTTCACCGAGCTGACGCACTACTACCGCCCCGAGGGCCTGCCGCGCGAGCAACAACCCTGGCTGGCCAGCGTGTGGCGCAGGCCCTGATTGATCGCCGCGTTCACATCGCCCGCCCATCAAAGTGCTTGACCGGGATGGCCTCCAGATCAATGCCCTCGATGCAGCGCAGGTTGATGGCCGCCGTGGCTTCGCCTGAAGGCGCGGTGCCCTCGCCATAAGGGTGGATGCCGCAGTTGGCGCAGAAGCGGTGCTTGATCACGTGCTTGTTGAACAGGTAGGTGCTGGCGTTTTCATCAGGCGTGAGCAGTCGCAGCGACGCGCGCGGTATGAACCAAAGCAATGATCCCTTGCGCTGGCAGATGGAGCAGTTGCACGACAAAGCCGAGGTGATCTCGCCCTCGGCTTCGAACTTCACGCGGCCGCAATGGCAGCTTCCTTGGTGGGTCGTCATCCTGGTTCTCCAGTGTTGAAAGCGGACAAGCACTCAGGCATTACCCTTGAGCCTTCGCTGTTCGTTTGTTTGTTGACCCAACCATCATGATGCAACGCCCACCCTCTACGCAACGCGGCGCTGTTGACGGCTTCCTCGTCGGCATGATCGCCGCCGTGTTGCTGGCCTCCCTGCTGCCCCAATTGGGCAAAACCGGCGGCACCCTGCACCTGGACCAGGTGGGCAATGTCGGCATCTTCATCGTGTTCTTCCTGCACGGCATGGGCTTGTCGACCGACAGCCTCAAGCAAGGCGCCTCGCGCTGGCGGCTGCACCTGGTGGTGCAGGTGTGCACCTTCGTGGCATTTCCGCTGTGGTGGTGGTTGCTGAGCCTGGGCCTGGGCCCGTACATCCCGCACGATCTGCTGCTGGGGTTTTTCTACCTGGCGGTGTTGCCGTCCACAGTCTCATCCTCGGTCACGATGACGGGGCTGGCGCGGGGCAATGTGGCCGCGGCCATCTTGAACGCCACGCTGTCGACCTTGCTGGGCGTGTTCCTCACCCCCTTGCTGGCCAGCCTGGTGTTTGGCAGCCATGGTGGCGCTGGCCAGGGAATGGACCTGGGTGACACCATGTTGAAGGTGGCGCGCATGTTGTTGCTGCCCTTCGTGCTGGGCCAATTGCTGCGGCCCTGGCTGGGCAATTTCTTCAAAAGCATCAAGCCCAAGACCACGCTGGTGGACAAGGGCGTGATCCTGCTGCTGGTGTGGTGCTCGTTCAGCGATTCGGTGGCCGATGGCCTATGGAGCAAGCATGGCCTGAGCCTGATCGCCATCACGCTGGTGGGCGCGGCGCTGTTCCTCTTCCCCATGCTGTGGTTCACCAAGCGCGTGGCCAAGGCCATGGGCTTCCCGGTCGAGGATGAGATCGTGGCAGTGTTCTGCGGATCGAAGAAGACGCTGGCCTCAGGCATACCCATGGCGCGCTTGCTGTTCGGTGGCGACCCTGCGTTGGGCGTGCTGGTGCTGCCCATCATGTTCTATCACCAGCTTCAACTGTTTGTGTGTTCGCTGATGGCGCGCCAATACGCAGCGCGCACCGCGGCCCAGCGAGAGTAGCCCACGAGGCCCAGGCCCCTGCTCATCTCTGTGGGATCTACGTACGGCGCAAGCAGTGCAAATCGGCATACTGCCTCGTGATCCCGCGGTGTCCACCAGGAGATGAGCATGCCCAAACCACCCCTCTACAAGTCGCTTTATTTCCAGGTCATCACCGCCATCGTCATTGGCGTGTTGCTGGGTCATTTTTATCCATCCACCGGCGAGGCCATGAAGCCACTGGGCGATGGATTCATCAAGCTCATCAAGATGATCATCGCCCCGATCATCTTCTGCACTGTGGTGGTTGGCATCGCAGGCATGGAGGACATGAAGAAGGTCGGCAAGACCGGCGGCCTGGCCTTGCTGTACTTCGAAGTGGTCAGCACCATCGCACTGGTCATTGGCCTGGTGATCGTCAACCTGGTGCAGCCAGGCGTGGGCATGAACATCGATCCCAAGTCACTGGACACGCATGGCATCGCCGCCTACACGGCGCCCGGCAAGATGCAGACCACGACCGACTTCCTGCTCAACATCATCCCCTCGACAGTGTTTGATGCCTTCGCCAAGGGCGACATCCTGCAAGTGCTGCTGTTCGCCTTGCTGTTCGGCTTTGCGCTGCACAAGTTTGGAGGGCGCGGCACGCTGGTGTTCGACTTCATCGAGAAGAGCTCACACGTGCTGTTCAGCATCGTCGGCATGATCATGAAGCTGGCCCCCATCGGTGCCTTTGGCGCCATGGCCTTCACCATTGGCAAGTACGGCGTCGGCTCGCTCTTGTCGCTCGGCAAGCTGATGGGCACCTTCTACATCACCTGCCTGCTCTTCGTGTTCATCGTGTTGGGCTTCATCACCTGGCTCAACGGCTTCTCGATCTGGAAGTTCATCAAGTACATCAAGGAAGAGCTGCTGATCGTGCTGGGCACCTCGTCGTCCGAATCGGTGCTGCCGCGCATGATGGTCAAGATGGAGAACCTGGGCGCGCGCAAGTCGGTGGTCGGCCTGGTCATTCCCACCGGCTATTCCTTCAACCTCGACGGCACCTCCATCTACCTGACCATGGCCGCGATTTTCGTGGCGCAGGCCACCAACACCCCCATGACACTGACCCAGCAGCTCACCTTGCTGGCCGTGCTGCTGCTCACCTCCAAGGGGGCTGCTGGTGTCACCGGCAGCGGCTTCATCGTGCTGGCCGCAACCTTGTCGGCGGTGGGCGGCGTGCCGGTCGCGGGGCTGGCGCTGATCCTGGGCATTGATCGCTTCATGTCGGAGGCCCGCGCGCTGACCAACCTGGTGGGCAATGGCGTGGCCACGATCGTGGTGGCCAACATGACCGGTGACCTGGACAAGGCCCGCCTGCACAGGCAACTGAACAATGAGACCGAGGCAGAGGCGCAAGAGCCGGAAGCCGTGCTGGACCGGGTCGAGCAACGCATGCCCGTCTGATCGGATGGCCTGATCAGGCCATCAGGCCCCGGTGAGCGCTATGGCAAATCGGGGTGCGACAGCTTCAAGGCCTCCAGCACCATGAGCGCGGCATAGGCGTCATTGGCGGCATACAGCAACTGCTTGTCCGTGAGTTCACGCGCCTCCCAGTTGGAGGTGGTCGTCTTCTTGGACTTGTGGAAGTGCTGCTGAAACACCACGCCCACCGCCGCCCGCACACCCATCGAGTTGTTGTAGCCCTCTTTGCGGAACACGCTGTTCAGATCAAGCACCGCCTGAAGTTGGACGCCCAGCTTGGCGTGGATCTGCCCTTTGTCGGATTGAAGCCCGAAACCCACCTTGAGCACCTTGTCAGAGCGCAACAGCTCGGTCAGGAAGTCGTGGCCCTCGCTGCGGTGCGGCTGGAAGATGAAGGCCTTGTCGTTCAAGGCGAACTGCACCACGTGCGGGCCTTCGCTGACCTCGCCAAACGTGAAGGTGGGCTTGGATTCGGTGTCGAAGCCCGCCCGGCCTGCCGCCACGATCTCCTCAAACGCCGCAGCGAACTCGGCCTGGGTTCTGGGCACGAAGATGCGCTCCAGGGGCAAACCTGGGAACGGCGGCATCACCGCAGTCTCTTCTTTGGTCGGGGCCATTTTTCTCAGGGACAAAGGATGCTCCAGATGTCACGGAACTGCCTCATTTCGCAGCACAGAAAGCGCTTGCCTGGGGAGGGACGCTTTACCCAGCACTTGCCAACAAGGTTATCCACAGAAGCCGGGGATAACTCGGGCATCAAGGTGGCCCAGAAACACGAAAGGGTTAGTAGGCGCTAACCTACTAACCCTCGTGATGCTTGGTCGGGACGGTGGGATTCGAACTCACGACCCCTTGCACCCCATGCAAGTGCGCTACCAGGCTGCGCTACGCCCCGAAGACTTAGACTATACCATTGATTTTGGTCATTCCAGCAATTCGCGAATCGACAACAAGGCTTCGCGCAGTTGTTCGACAGCTTGCGGACTGGCCTTTTGCACCTCGCGCACATCGGGCCCCAACCAGGCGGTCTCGGGCGTGGCATGGGCCACGCGCTGGGACGTGGCAGGCGCACGCGTGCCAGCTTGCAAGGCAACGGCGGGGTGCTGCTCCATTGCCTCGTCCAAAGGCTCGGCCTCTTCGCCCAGCAAGGCTGGATCCAGCTTGGGCAAGGCCCCACGGGCGCCCAACTCGGTCAGGCGGTTGCGCGCCCCGCTGATGGTGAAGCCCTGGTCGTACAGCAGCCCGCGGATGCTGCGGATCAGCAGCACCTCGTGGTGCTGGTAGTAGCGCCGGTTGCCGCGCCGCTTCATGGGTTTGAGCTGGACGAACTCCTGCTCCCAGTAGCGCAGCACATATGGCTTGACCAGGCACAGTTCACTCACTTCACCGATGGTGAAGTAGCGTTTCGCAGGAATTGGCGGCAAGGCGCTGTCCATGATCGTCAAAAGGCCCGTGTTGGCAATTTCCCGATCTAAATCAACAAGATCGGTGAAGGGCCTGAGACTTTACTCCAACTCGTCCTCGATGGGTGAGTCTCCTTGCACCATGCCCTTCAGCTTCTGGCTGGCGTGGAAGGTCACCACATGGCGTTCGGCGATGGGAATGGCCTCGCCGGTGCGCGGATTGCGCCCCGGACGGGGTGCCTTGCGCCGAATCTGGAAGTTGCCAAAGCCCGACAGCTTCACGTCCTGACCTTGGTCCAGCGTCTCGTGCACCAGCTCGAAAAACGCCTCGACCATGTCCTTGGACTCGCGCTTGTTCAGGCCGAGCCGGTCAAACAGCATCTCGGACAGGTCGGCCTTGGTCAGCGTGGGCGTCTCCAGGGTCGGCAACAGCACATGCACTTCGGGCGGAATCTTGTCGGTCATGATCGCACCCGCGCACTGACGCGTTCGGACAAGGACGCCAGCACGCCTTTCAAGGATGCTTCGATGCGCTCGTCGGTCAAGGTCTGCTCGTCGTCACGCAATTCGATGCGCACAGCCAGGCTGCGCTCGTTCTCGGCCATGCCGGCCACGGCAGCCTTGGGCTTGTAGATGTCGAACAGGCGCGCGCCACGCACCAAGCCTTCAGAGGGCGCCTCGGTGATCGCCGCCATCAAGGCATCGTGCGTGATGCTGTCATTCACCACCAGGGCCAGGTCACGGTAGACCGATTGCAGGCGCGGCACCGACTGGAAGGATGGCACCACGCGTTGGGTCAGCACGGCGGCATCCAGTTCGAACATTACCGGGGCCTGGGGCAACTCATAGCCCTGGCGCCATTTGGGGTGCAGCTCGCCAATGAAACCAACGGCTTGGCCGTCCAGTTCGACGCGGGCACAGCGGCCGGGGTGGAAGGCAGGATGCTCGGCCGCCACAAAGCGAGGCTGACGCGGCGCCAGCAAGGCCTCCACATCGCCCTTCACATCGAAGAAATCAACGGTGCGCGATGCGGCGCCCCATTGCTGCACATCGGCCGGGCCGTAAGCCAGGCCCGTGACTCGAACGGGCTGATCGATGCCAGCCACGGTCTGGTCGCTGTTGATGACCGAGGCATCGCGCTTGAACACGCGGCCAATCTCGAAAATGCGCACGCGGTCGGCCTTGCGCGACAGATTGGTGCGCAGCACTTCGACCAGGCTGCCCACCAGGCTGGAGCGCATCACGCTCAAGGGGCTGGCGATGGGGTTGAGCACACGGATGGGGTTCTCGTTGCCCGCCAGCTCGCGCTCCCAGCGTTCTTCCACGAAGCTGAAGTTGATGGTCTCTTGATAGCCACGGCTGGCCACCGAGCGCCGCACGGCGAACAGGCTGCGCTTGGCTTCTGGCAACACCTGCGCTTCGATGGGCGCGATGGGTGGGCGCTTGGGCAACTGGTCGAAGCCAATCACGCGCACAACCTCTTCAATCAGGTCTTCTTCGATCTGCAGATCAAAGCGCCAGCTGGGCGGGATCACCACCAGGTTCGTGTCGCCACCCTTGGCGGCCTGGGTGCTGTAATGCAGGTCCAGGCGCGTGAACACTTCCTGGCATTGCGCGAGGGTCACGGGCATGCCGATGACTTTTTGTGCGCGCGACAGGCGCAGCGTGACAGGCGGGCGCTCAACGGCCTTGACGACGTGGTCATCGACCGGGCCGGCTTGGCCACCGCAAATGTCCAGGATCAAGCGCGTGATGTGCTCGATGGCCTCCACCGTGGGGGCCGGATCCACGCCGCGCTCATAGCGGTGCGAGGCATCGGTCGAGAAGTTGTAGCGGCGCGCACGACCCGCGATGGCCTTGGGCCACCAGAAAGCCGCTTCCAGGTAGACATTGCGCGTGTCGTCGCCCACCGAAGTCGAATCGCCACCCATCACACCGGCCAGCGACTCCAGCTGCTGCTCGTCGGCGATCACGCCCACATGCTCGTCCAGGGCCACGGTCTGGCCATTGAGCAGCTTGAGCGTCTCGCCAGGCTGCGCCCAACGCACGGTCAGGCCGCCATGCACCTTGTCCAGATCGAACACATGCGAAGGCTGGCCCAGCTCAAACATCACGTAGTTGGAGATGTCGACCAGGGCCGACACCGAACGCTGTCCGCAACGGGCCAGGCGGTCGACCATCCAGGCTGGTGTCGGGGCCTTGGGATTCACGCCCTTGATGACGCGGCCGGCAAAACGTCCGCACAGATCGGGCGCCGTGAGCTTGACTGGCACGCGGTCATCGATGGTGGGCACCACGTGCTTGATGACGGGCTTGTTCAAGTGCGCGCCGGTCAGGGCCGCGACCTCACGGGCCACGCCCTGCACGCTCAGGCAGTGCGCCAGATTGGGCGTGAGCTTGAGCGTCAGCAGCGTGTCGTCCAGCTTCAGGTAGTCGCGGATGCGGGTGCCCACGGGCGCATCGGCCGGCAGGATGTGCAGGCCCGAGGCTTCTTCAGACACACCCAGTTCGCGCGCAGAACAAAGCATGCCCTGGCTCTCAACCCCACGCAGCTTGCCCAGCTTGATCTTGAAAGGCTTGCCATCGGCACCAGGCGGCAACTCGGCACCCACGGTGGCGCAAGGCACCTTGATGCCCACGGCCACATTGGCCGCGCCACACACGATCTGCAGCACCTCGCCCGTGCCCGCGTCCACCTTGCACACGTTCAGGCGGTCGGCATCGGGGTGCTTGGCCACTTCCAGCACCAGGCCCACCACCACGCCGGTGAAAGGAGGCGCCACTGGCTGCTGCTCTTCCACCTCCAGACCGGCCATGGTCAACAGATCGGCCAGTTGCTGGGTGCTCAGGTCAGGGTTGCAAAACGAACGCAGCCAGGACTCGGGAAATTGCATGAGGGATCCTTGGGAAATCTATGAAATCAAGCTTGCGTGAAATCGGCGTCCAGCACCACGCGGTAACGGGCCTTGCCGGCGCGCAGGTGGTCCAGCGCATCGTTGATGCGGCTCATCGGGAAATGTTCGGTTTGCGGGGCGATGCCATGGCGCGCGGCGAAGGCCAGCATGGCGTCGATGTCGGTGCGCGAGCCCGTGGGCGAGGCCGACAAACTGCGCTGTGCATTCATCAGGCTGCGGATGTCCACCGGCACGGCCTCTGTCTGCACCCCTACCAGGTGCAAGCGGCCATTCGGCGCCAGGGTGCCCATGATGGCCTTCCAGTTCAGCATCACGTTGACGGTGACCAGCACCAGGTCAAGCTGCCCCACGATCTGCTTCATGGACGCCGGATCCACACTGGAGACCACGCGGTGCGCGCCCAACTGCAAGGCTTCGTCGCGCTTGGATTCGGACGAGGTGAAGGCCGTGACCTCGCAACCCCAGGCCCGGCCAAACTTCAGCGCCAGGTGGCCCAGCCCCCCGATGCCCACCACGCCGATGCGGTGCGTGGGCTTGACGTCGTACGTGAGGAAAGGCGAGAACACCGTCACGCCGCCACACAACAAAGGCCCGGCCTTGCTGGCATCCAGGCCTTCAGGAATGGGCGCAACCCAAACCCAATGCGCACGCACCCGTTCGGCAAAGCCGCCATGGTGACCGATGATGGTGGGTTGAGCCTTTCGGCAAAGTTGCTGGAGGCCGCTCAAGCAAGGATTGCAATGCGTGCAGCTGGACGAGTTCCAGCCCAGGCCCACGCGTTGGCCCAGCTTGAGGCCTTTGGCCGACGAACCCAAGGCCACCACCCGCCCGATGACCTCGTGGCCACCCACCATCGGGTAAGGCGCCACGCCCCACTCGTTGTCGATCAATGAAAGATCAGAGTGACACAGGCCACAGTGCTCGACCTGGATCTCGACTTCTTCCAGCCCCAGCGGGCCCGGCTCGTAGTTGAAAGGCTCGAGCGGCTGCTTCGCGGCATTGGCGGCCCAGGCTTGGATGGACGTGGCGGCGGTGGTCATTGCTTCGGCTCCTGAGGTGGAAACACCCATCTTCACTGAAACTGCGACAAAAAGCGCAGATCGCCTTCATAGAACAAGCGCAGGTCATTGACCCCGTAGCGCAGCATCGTCAGGCGATCCGGCCCCAGGCCGAAGGCAAAGCCAATGTACTTTTCAGGGTCCAGGCCAAAGTTGCGGACCACATTGGGGTGCACCTGGCCTGAACCGCCCACTTCCAGCCAACGGCCATTCAAGGGGCCACTGGCGAACGCGATGTCCACCTCGGCCGAAGGTTCGGTGAAGGGGAAGAACGAGGGCCGGAAACGAATGTCCAGGTCGTCCGTCTCGAAGAAATTGCGGAAGAAATCGGCGAACACCGCCTTCAGGTCGGTGAAGCTCACGGCCTCGCCAATCCATAAGCCTTCGCACTGGTGGAACATCGGCGAGTGAGTGGCATCGCTGTCCACGCGATAAGTGCGGCCCGGCGCGATCACACGGATCTCGGGGATGCGCTCGCCACGGCCCACGGCCTCGGCGTGCTGCTTGACGTGCTGCACCGCGTAGCGCACCTGCATCGGGCTGGTGTGCGTGCGCAGCAGGTTGCCGCCTTCCACATAGAAGGTGTCGTGCATGGAGCGCGCGGGATGGTCTTCAGGGGTGTTCAGAGCCGTGAAGTTGAACCAATCGGTCTCGATTTCCGGGCCATCGGCCACAGCAAAACCCATCGAGCCGAAGATGGCTTCCATGCGCTCCAGCGTCAGTGACACGGGGTGCAGGCCGCCCTCGCCGCGACGGCGACCAGGCAAGCTCACGTCCAGGCTTTCGGCCCGCAGTTGCAAGGCCAGCTCGTCATCGGCCAAGGCTTGACGGCGTGCCGTCAAGGCAGCTTCGACCTGCTGCTTGGCCTGGTTGATGGCGGCGCCGCGCGTCTTCTTGTCTTCCACGCTCAGCGCGCCCATGCCCTTGAGCAGCTCCGTCAGGCTGCCAGACTTGCCCAGAAAGCGCGCCTTGGCGTTCTCCAGATCGGCAGGGGTTGCAGCGGCGGCAAAAGCCTCGGCAGCGGTTTGAACCAGTAGTTCGAGGTCGTTCATGTCGTCGCGTTCTTCGTCGTGTTTTTGGGCGTATGGCGTCGAAAAAAAAGGCCGGACACGGGGTCAGGCCTTTGTGAAAGCTCGGCTGAAATTCAGCCGAACCGTTTCAGCATGGTGTGCTGTGCAAGGCTATCAAGCGGCCAACTTGGACTTGGCGATCTCAACCAGGCTTGCAAAAGCAGCCGGGTCGTTGATGGCCATGTCGGACAGGACCTTGCGGTCGATCTCGATCGACGCTTTCTTGATGCCGGCCATGAACTTGCTGTAAGTCAAGCCCAGTGAACGGCTGCCGGCGTTAATCCGGGCAATCCACAAGCGACGGAACACGCGTTTCTTGGCACGGCGGTCACGGTAGGCATATTGCCCAGCTTTCATGACCGCTTGCTTGGCAATGCGGAAAACGTTCTTGCGGCGACCGCGGAAACCCTTGGCTAGGGCGAGGACTTTTTTGTGACGAGCACGGGCTGTTACACCACGTTTAACGCGAGGCATGGATGAACTCCTTCAGGCGATGAATCAAAATCAAAAAATCAGATACCAAACCCGGGCAACATCTGTGCGACGGAGCTCATGTTGGTTTCATGCACGTTGGAGATGCCGCGCAGTTGGCGCTTCGTCTTCGTGGACTTTTTGGTCAGGATGTGGCGCTTGAAGGCGGAACCGCGCTTGACGGTGCCACCCGGACGCACGCGAAAACGCTTTTTCGCACTGCTCTTGGTCTTCATTTTGGGCATGTTCTGCTCCTTTTAAATTGTTCCTGACAGGCGCCGCGAACTTCTCCGCGTCTTGATGGCCTGCAGGCACTTTGAACCCACGGAGACGGCGACCAAACCTTCTCCAGGGCAAACACCCCCGGTTGCCCGGGAGATGTCATCTCGTCACTTCAAACAAACAATCACTTCTTCCGCTTCGGACCCAGGATCATGATCATCTGGCGTCCTTCCAGCTTGGGCATGTTTTCGACCACCGACACATCGGTGAGCTCATCACGCACACGCTCCAACAACCTCATGCCGATGTCCTGGTGGGTGATTTCTCGGCCCCGATAGCGCAAGGTCACTTTGCCCTTGTCGCCGTCTTCCAGGAACTTGCGCAAATTGCGCATCTTGATCTGGTAGTCGCCTTCGTCCGTGCCCGGACGGAATTTGACTTCCTTGACTTCGATCACCTTCTGCTTGAGCTTGGCGTCGTGAGCCTTCTTCTGCTCCTGGTACTTGAACTTGCCGTAGTCCATCAGACGACAGACCGGCGGCTCAGCCGCGGCGGCAATTTCGACCAGGTCCACATCGGCTTCGGCAGACATGCGCAAAGCGTCCTGGATGCTCACGATGCCCAAAGGCTCGTTCTCAATCCCGTTCAAACGGACCTCTAGCGCAGTGATCTCACGATTCAGCCGGTGCTTGCGCTCAACATTGGGCGTCCGGCGGTCAAAAAAGTTAGCGATCTCGAATTCCTTCAGGCCACGGGCTCTTCAATGGAGCTCGCACCAGTCAACAATGAAACACGCGTCCCGGAAAGCGAAGCTGGCGTGGGCTGAAAACACCCACGCTTCACCTCAAGCCTTGCTGGCGATGTCTTGAGCAATCCTCTGGGAGAAGCTGTCTAGCGACATCACACCGAGGTCTTGATTGCCCCGGGCGCGCACGGCGACGGCACCAGCATCCTTCTCTTTGTCACCGACAACGAGGATGTAAGGCACCTTCTGTAGCGAATGCTCGCGGATTTTATAGGTGATTTTCTCGTTACGCAAATCCAATTTGACCCTAAGTCCTTGTTTTTGCAATGTTTTGGTCACCTGCTTGACGTAATCCGCCTGCGAATCAGTGATGTTGAGCACCACAACCTGGGTCGGCGCCAGCCAAACCGGCAGTGCGCCAGCGTGCTGTTCGATCAAAATCCCGATGAAACGCTCCAGGCTGCCGAGGATGGCGCGGTGCAACATCACGGGGTGCTGGCGCTCGCTGGTGTCGGTCACGTATTCGGCATTCAGGCGCTGCGGCATCGAGAAATCGACCTGAATCGTGCCGCACTGCCAGTGGCGGCCCAGCGCGTCTTTCAGCGTGTATTCGATCTTGGGGCCGTAGAAGGCGCCCTCGCCTGGCGCAATCTCGAACTCGCTGCCGGTGGCGCGCAGGCTTTCGATCAGGGCTTGCTCGGCCTTGTCCCAGACTTCGTCGCTGCCGATGCGGGCTTCCGGGCGCGTGGCCACCTTGTAGATGATGTCGGTGAAGCCAAAGTCTTGGTAGACCTTCTGCAGCAGTGCCGTGAAGTCCACGCACTCTTGCAGGATCTGGTCTTCGGTGCAGAAGATGTGGCCGTCGTCCTGCGTGAAGCCGCGCACGCGCATGATGCCGTGCAGGCCGCCGGTGGGCTCGTTGCGGTGGCATTGGCCGAACTCGCCGTAGCGCACGGGCAGGTCGCGGTAGCTCTTGATGCCCTGGTTGAAGATCAGGATGTGGCCCGGGCAGTTCATGGGCTTGAGGGCGTAGTCGCGCTTTTCACTCTCGGTGGTGAACATGTTCTCGCGGTACTTGTCCCAGTGGCCGGTTTTCTCCCACAAGGTCTTGTCCAGGATCTGCGGGCCCTTGACTTCGTTGTAGCCGTTGTCGCGGTAGACCTGGCGCATGTACTGCTCCACGGCTTGCCACACGGTCCAGCCATTGGGGTGCCAGAAGACGACGCCGGGGGCATGGTCGTCGATGTGGAACAAATCCAGTTCGCGGCCCAGCTTGCGGTGGTCGCGCTT
>NZ_JAUSAR010000040.1 GCF_030652515.1 Aquabacterium sp.
CATGACCTGACCAAGGCCGATGCTGGTCGCGTCCTGGAAACCTTGCTGGACGTGATCGTCTCCACCGTCAAGAAAGGCGACTCCTTGACGATCCCTGGATTCGGCTCCTTCAAGCAACACGCCCGCGCTGCACGCAGCGGCGTCAACCCCAGCACCGGCGCCAAGATCAAGATCGCCGCCGCCAAGCTGCCCAAGTTCACGCCTGGCGCCACTTTCAAGGCGGCCGTGGATCCCAAGGCCGCCGCCCGCAAGGCTGCCAAAGCACCCGCCCCCAAGGCTGCTGCCAAAAAGGCCCCGGCCAAGAAGGCTGCTGCCGCCAAGAAAGCCAAGAAGGCTTGATTGACCTGAGGTGCGGGGCTCGCCACGGGCCCCGCACCCTGTCAGTTATCCACCGAAGGTGTGGACAACCCTGTGGGGAAACCCTGGGTATCCTCGGATCTCCCAGGCAAAGCGCTTTGTGTGCCCACCAATGAGGCACACCGCGCGCAGATGCACACCTGTCCGCGCTGAGCTTGCGGCACCTGTGCCAAAACCTCTGCACCGAACACCACCGATCGACACCAGCATGGCGAGTCCACAGACCCACCAGCGGCCATCGCGCAGCCATTGGGGCCTGCGCAAAGGGGGCAATCGGTGAGCGGCGAAGTCATGGATGCACTTTAGCCGATGCCCGTGCCCACGTATCTTTCGGCAACAGGTGTGTGCGTGCCGACAGGCGTGCCCAGGCAAGGCGTTCGGTTCGATGCATTGGCTTACAGCTCGGCCTTCAGCAAAGCTATGGTCGCCACCTTGCTTTGATGGAGGATTGACATGGAACAAATGATGCAAGCTTATGCAGGACGCGACGCGGTGATCGTGCGTGTGCCAGTGGGCGGCCGTGGCGTGCGCGTGCTGGTGTCCAGAGAAGCCCTGGAAGAACGCTTTGCGGCCGGCCCGGCCCCGCAAGACTGGGTGTACGCCTACCAGTCACACGCCGAGGTGATCGACGCGGTCGTGCGCGCCAAGGTCGCCAAAGCCAGCCCCGAGCCGGTGGTCATCTCCAAGCACGACTTCCCACTGGTGCAGTGAGCGTCATTTCAAGTGCGTGATCGTCAACATGACGATCACGAACAAAGCAACACCGGCATCCACCCACCAGTCTCCCAGCAGGCGATCAAACACTGACTTCATTGATTGGCGTCTCATGGCGTGAACCCCTTTCAATCGCATGGCATGACTCAGAACTGAGGCGCCAAATGCATGGTGCTGGCGCTTCGCGGAAGGCGATTGTTCATCCGAATGGAGCCGCTTGCAAACCACTTTCGACGCGAGAAGGGCCTTTCAAAAACCCATGCAATTGGCGTAGTAAGTGACGGTGCCAGGCCAGTCGGAAAACACCCCCTCGACACCCACTTTACGGGCCAGCACATCCAGTGCCTTGAGCATGTCGCTGTCCTTCTTGATGGCCTTGCCTTCAGGGTCGAACTGGTAGTAACTGCCCCGACCCGCAGCCCCTTGGGTCAGGTTCACACGTTCGAACGACCAGGTGATGATCCTGAAGCCCGCGGCCTTGATGTCCATCGCATAGCTTGACGGCACGATCTCGTTGGCATCGTTCAACGCCAACAGGGCCCACATGGGTGGCGCGATGATCTGGACGCCCGCTTTTTTCAGCTCGCGCAAACGCTCCTTGCTCATGCGCTCGATCTTGAGCGAGGGCTCGATCGGATCCAGGTAAACCGCTTGTTTGCCAAACGCAGGCTCCTGCTTGATCCAGTACAGCACATCGTTGATGTTGAACGACTGCGCGTACACCTTGCGAGGATCAACGCCTGCGTCCTTGTAGGTGTCGATCAGCTTTTGCGCGTACTGCGCCTGGCCGCCAAACACAGCCTGGATGCGCGCGGCATCGCCCTCCTTCAGCTCGGGCGTTTGCGACACGCCCCATTGCTTGATCAAGGCGATGTGCTCTTTCAAAGTCACGACGTTGCCAGCGGGGCGGCCGGTGTACAGATCAGTGCGCCAATTGGCCGTACCGCCCAGGTAACCTGCGGGCGTGGTGGCAGCAGGGTTGCTGGCATCCATCTTGGCCTTCAGGGATTTGTATTCGCTCAAGCTGATGTCGCTGGTGCAACACTTGGGGGCCGGGCCACCAGGTGCCCAAGGCACCGTGCACGAGGCATTCAAGGGGGTGTTCACGATGTTGGTGGTGGTGTGCAGATCGCACTCCGAATGGCGGCACACCAGTTCGCCATCCTTGGTGAAGCTCACATCGCATTCGATGATGCCCGCGCCCATCCGGTTCGCGGCCTCGTAAGACTCGCGCGAGTGCTCAGGGAACTCCAGCGGGGCCCCACGGTGGCTGATCGAGAACTGGCTGCGGTAGAACGGCCCGGCCTCGCATTGCTGCAATCGGCTTTTGAGCCTGCCCTCGTCCAGGCCATCCACCAGGTAGAAGGGGCGCACGCCCACCTGCACATTGGTTTTCTCGCCATGGCGATGAGGCCTGTCGTCGTCAGAGCGGCCGCCTGCCGAGGCAGCGCTGCCGACCAAGATCGAAGTGGCCAGGATCGTTGAGCAGATCAAACGGTGGGGCTTGATGTTCATGTGGGCGAGTCCTGATTGAAGGGTTTTCTGATGCCTGCGCATTCTTCACGTGGCTTCCCGACAACCATGTGACAGGGCCTGATCATTTCGGCGCCAAATTCACGGTTGACACGGCCCTGATTTATTGTATAAATCGTTTATATCAATTCATCAAGCAGTCATCATGAGCAATACTGACACCGAGACCCTCACCAAAACCAAGCCTGAAGCCAAGGCCGTCACCAAGGCCGCCAAGCCTGCCGCAGCACCCGCCAAAAAAGTGGCAGCCAAGAAGCCCCTCAAGGCAAAGGTCGCAGCACCGGCGCCCGCCGCCAAAAAAACCGCCCCGCGCACCGCCGCCGCCAAGCCCACTGTGGTGGCCACCACCCCCATCAAGATCAGCAGCCCGGCCAAGGTCAAGCAAAAGCTGGTGCGCGACAGCTTCACCATGCCGCGCGCCGATTTCAGCCTGATCAACTCGCTCAAAGAGCGCGCCTTGACCTTCCGCCGCCCCACGAAGAAGAGCGAGCTGTTGCGCGCCGGGCTCCATGCCCTGTCCGCCCTGCCCGACGCCAAACTGAAGCTGGTGCTGGAAGGCTTGGTCCCGCTGAAAACCGGCCGCCCCAAGAAAGGTGAATGAGCCATTCGGCTCATGCCAGGACTGAATCGAGCAACACCATGGCCAAGCTCTTTCGCCTGGATCGCCGCAGCTTCGTCCCCTCTCAAACGCCCCATCGTTTGACCGGCGATGAGGCGCCCGCTGCGCTCATCGAGCTGGCCGATCTTCAGCGCATCCTCGACGAGGCGGGCCCGCAGGTCGAAGTCAGCCAGGTGTGCCAAGTGCAAGCCGGCCCACATCATTTTCCGGTGCAGGCCATCACCCTGGGCAACCCCAGCAAGGATGTCCCGGCCGTGGGCTTCTTCGGTGGCGTGCATGGCCTGGAACGCATTGGCTCGCGCGTGGTCATGGCCTACCTGCGTAGCCTCGTCATGCGCCTGAAGTGGGACGCGCAACTGCACCGCCAGCTGGAATCCATCCGCCTGGTGTTCATGCCCATCGTCAACCCCGGGGGCTTGTGGGCGGGCACGCGCGCCAACCCCCAAGGCGTGGACCTGATGCGCAACGCCCCCGTGAACGCCACCGAGCCCGTGCCTTTCATGCTGGGCGGACAGCGCCTCAGCCCCGCCCTGCCCTGGTACCGAGGCCCGGCCGATGCCGCGATGGAAGTCGAAAGCCAGGCCCTGTGCCAGGTCGTCGAGCAAGAGCTCCTCAGCCGCCGATTCAGCATGGCCATTGATTGCCATTCGGGGTTCGGCATGGTTGACCGCATCTGGTTTCCGCATGCCCACACCACCCAACCCATCAAGCACCTGCCAGAGATGCTGGCACTCAACCAGATTTTTGACCAGGCCTACCCCCACCACCGCTACGTCATCGAGCCGCAAAGCCGTCAGTACCTGACCCATGGCGACCTGTGGGACCACCTCTACCTGCGCGCCTGCGCCCAGGAGGGCCGCACCCTGTTGCCCCTGACCCTGGAGATGGGTTCCTGGCTTTGGATCAAGAAAAACCCACGTCAGATCTTCTCCCGGCAAGGCATCTTCAACCCCCTCGCCGAGCACCGGCAGCAACGTGTGCTGCGGCGGCACATGGCCTGGCTGGATTTCATCACCCACGCCGCCAGCAGCCACGCCAGTTGGGTGCCCCAAGGCCCGGCGCGTGATGCGCACCGCCAAGCCGCCCACGAGCGCTGGTACGGATGACTGGCCCCACCCAGACGCCAGAGACCTGGGTCTTGCTGCGCGGGCTCACGCGTGAACAAAGGCACTGGGGCGGCTTCCCCAAGCTGCTGACCGAGCACCTGCCGGGCGCCCGCATCGTGCCACTCGATTTGCCCGGCAATGGCCGCCTGTGCGCCCAAACCAGCCCGGCCACCGTGGCCGAGATGGCCGAGCAATGCCGGGCCGAACTCTCTCGCCAGGGCATCAGGCCGCCCTACCGCGTGCTGGCCATGTCGCTGGGCGCCATGGTGACCACCGCCTGGGCGCTCGGCCATCCGGATGAGATCCAGGGCTGCGTGCTGATCAACACCAGCATGCGCCCTTTCAGCCCCTTCTACCGGCGCCTGCGGCCCCGCAACTATCCCTTGATGCTCAAGCTCGCCTTGCTCGGCGGCACCTCTCGGCAATGGGAAGAAGCCATCCTCAAGATCACCACCCGGCACCCACCCCAGCCAGAGCAGCAGGTGCGGGACTGGATCGCCTACCGCGATGAATGCCCCGTCTCGCGCGACAACGCCCTGCGCCAATTGTGGGCTGCCGCGCGCTACACCGCCCCCACTGAAGGCCCCTCAACCCGCACCTTGATTTTGTGCAGTGCACGCGATGGTCTGGTCGACCCCCGATGCTCCCGGCAACTGGCCGCCAGTTGGAACACCGATTTCGCCGAGCACCCCAGCGCAGGCCACGACCTGCCGCTGGATGACGGCCCCTGGGTGGCCACGCAAGTTCGGAAATGGCACTCGGCCAGCCGCTCAAGGCGCTGATGCGTTCGCGCGTCGGACCCCGGGCGCGTCCATCACCAAGTCAGACATGGGATAAGCCACGCACGGCAGAATGAAGCCATCGCGCTTTTCCTCAAAGCTCACACCGGGCCATTCAATGCGGTAACTCACCTGCCCTCGGACCAGGCGGCACAGGCAGGTTCGGCAGGTGCCATTGCGGCAGGAACTGGGCAACTCGATGCCTGCCGCGCGTGCACTGGCCAGCAAAGGCTGTTCGGCCGACACCCGCAGGCGCACGCCCAGGGGCTCAATGAGCAATTCATGCCACGCTGTTTCACCGACCTCGCCCATCCATCGCTCCAAACACGGGCACGCCATTTGCCGATCGCAGCAATGTAACGCCCTGGAAACACAACGTGAACGATACCCTGCAAGCCCAACCCACCCAAAGTCCCCACGCCTATGAGCCGGTGTCATCCCGGGCTTACCGGTGCCGTTGCGGACGCCCCGTTTTCTTTCGCAACTCGGTCTGCCTGGCCTGCCAAACGCCATTGGGCTATGAACCCACTCAGGCGCGCGTCATCCCACTGGATCCCGGGCAGGAAGCCAATGTCTTCGTGGCCGCCAACGCCCCCCAAGGCCAAGCCGAACAGTACGTGCGTTGCGCCAATTTCGCCAGCGCGGCCGAGTGCAACTGGCTGATTCCGCAGTCGCAGGCTGCCAATGGCGTCACGCTGTGCCAGGCCTGCCGCCTCAACCGCACCATCCCCGATCTGTCCAACCCCGAAAACCAGGAACTGTGGCGCCGCACCGAAACCGCCAAACGGCGGCTGGTGTCTCAGCTGATCGCTTTGAAACTGCCCGTGGCCTCCAAGGTGGGCGAAGATCCCGAGCGCGGCCTGGCTTACGACTTCCTGCGCTCACAACCCGCTGAGCCGCACGTTCTGACCGGCCATGACTGCGGCCTGATCACCATCAACCTGGAAGAGGCCGACGACCCCACGCGCGAACGCACGCGCAAAAGCATGGGCGAGCCCTATCGCACGCTGCTCGGTCATTTCCGCCACGAGGTCGGTCACTATTACTGGGACCGCCTGGTAGACCACACCAACTGGCTGGAACCTTATCGGGCCCTGTTTGGCGACGAGCGCCAGGACTACGACGAAGCCGTGAAAGCCCACTACCAGAACGGTGCCCCCTTGGACTGGGGCGTGCATTTCGTCAGCGCCTACGCATCCACCCACCCCTGGGAGGACTGGGCCGAAACCTGGGCCCACTATCTGCACATGGTGGACACCGCCGACACGGCCGCCAGCTTCGGCATCGACCTCACGCAGATCGGACTGGAAACCGAACCCTTTGGCGCGGATGTGCTCTGGAAAGCAGACCTCGGCGAAGAGGGGCCGCCATTCCTGGCCCTGCTCAATGACTGGGTGGGCCTGACGGCCGTGATGAACGAGATGTCTCGCAGCATGGGTCAGCCAGACTTCTACCCCTTTGTGCTGTCGCGCGAAGTGGTCACCAAACTGCACTTCATCCACTGCGTGATTCATGGGGCCCGAAGCTAGCCTGCGCCGATGATGACTGCCCCTGCGTGCCCCAAGTATCGACCTCGATCTCCGCCCATTCTTCAGGTGGGATGTGCCCTCTTTCGTCCTGCCACAGTTCAACCGCCACCAACGTGGCCAGGCGGGGGCGTAACTGGGGGCGCAGCTCGGCAATGCGTTGCGCGCAACGCTGAATCCAGGTGTCTTTGATCTGCGCATCCATACTGTTATTTTATACAGTAATGCTCGGTTTCTCAAAGAGGCTTTACAACTGCGTTCTATGAACTCACCGCGCTTTGATAGAACACCAGCGCGTGGTTTGCCCTTAATGGTTGCATAGCTAACCATTTGACGGTAGGATGAGGGCATGTTTGATCACTGCATGTACTTCAACACCGCGGCATTGGCCCGCCGCCTGGAACGCGAATGGTCGCTGGCGTTCAAGCCATTTGACCTCGCGCCCCCACAAGCCTTCATGCTGCGCGCCGTGCTTGCAGAGCCTGGCGCACTTCAGTTTGAATTGGCCCACACGCTGGCGATCTCAAGGCCCACGGCCACCCGCGCCTTGAACGGGTTGGCCGCCAAAAACATGATCACCCGCCAAGCCACTGACCATGACGCGCGTCAAACCGCTGTCTACCCCACCGCCAAGGCCGTGGCCATCGCGGCCAAGCTGAATGAGGCCAGCGCCAAAGTCACCAAGCGACTCAAGCAGCTGCTGGGTGAGGATGCGTTTGAGGGGGTTGTGAAAGAAATCCGTGGCGTGCGCTCTGCCCTGAAGTGAGTTCGTTTTCTGGAGTCCCCACCATGCCCATCCTGAACGTCAAAATCGCAGCCGAGAAATCGCCCGAGCTCACAGCTCAGATTGCCGCCACGCTGATCGAATTGACCAGCCGTATTCTCAAGAAAAAGCCGGAGGTGACCGCCATCGCCATCGACTATGTCAGCCCGGACAGCTGGATCATTGCGGGGGTACCGCTGTCCCAGCAAGGCAAGAGCAGCTTCTATTTCGACATCAAAATCACCGATGAAACGAACACGAAGTCAGAGAAGGAACAGTACATCCGGGAAGCGTTTTCCGAGTTCGCCCGCATCCTTGGCAACGTGCATGAAGAAAGCTACATCTATGTGCAAGATGTTCGGGCCGCCGCCTATGGGTATGGTGGCTTGACTCAGGAGTTCCGGTATCAGCATTGATGGGGCTATCCAACCCACATCACGATCAAAGTCCCCGCCAATGCCAATGCGGCACTGATGTCGACCACAAAGTCGCCTAACAGACGCACAAGGAAGGAACTACGGGGCGTGGGTTTCATCCTGGGCTCCTTTTTGATATTGAATCTACATCCGAGGGCTCTCAAGCGTGGTCCTGTCATGTGACACAGGGAAGACACTGCCAGGCCTACCATGGGTACACCAGGGTTCCCAGCATGGCCACGGCCAAGGCGAGGTCCACCCCCCAGTCAATCCAGTCATTTCCAAGCAGCGTTTTCATACTGGTATTTTATACAGTATTTTTGCAATCTGTGGAGACTGAGGCACAACCCTCACCAACGTGAGGTCGGCTTGCCACTACCATCGCCTCATCCACGATGAAAACTACGCCATGACCACCGAAGAACGCATCGACAAGCTCGAAGAGGACATCGCGCAGTTAACCGTCCAGAACAGCGAGCTCGTTGCCCTACTGCAAAACCTGGGGGGCCACCAGCGGATGTACCACGCGGCCATTGAATCCATCATCATTTCCCACCCCTACCCGCAAGCGCTCAGGCCGGTGCTTGAAACGCTGTTGGCGGCGGTCGATGCGGCCATCGTGGCCAGGGCTGAGTCCGATGACCACCTGGAGGGAGCCCAGGCCAGCCAGGAATGCCTGATGGCGGCCCTGGATGAGGCCGAGCGCTTGAGTGGGCTGGAAGACGACGCCGACGCGTGACCTCTTCAAGCAGTCACGATCATCTGGCCAGCTGGAACACCGCCACGGCCTGAACCAATTGTTGCGCTTGCTGGCGCAGGCTCTCGGCAGCCGCGGCCGACTCCTCCACCAACGCGGCGTTCTGCTGAGTGGCCTGGTCCATTTGTGAGACGGCCTGCCCCACCTGCCCAACGCCACTGCTCTGTTCGGTGTTGGCCAAACTGATGTCGGCCACGATGTCCGTGACTCGGCGAATGGATGTCACGATTTCCTGCATGGTGCGCCCGGCCTGATCTGCCTGTGCCGCCCCCTGGTCGGTGCGCGCCACACTCTCGGCGATCAACGCACCGATCTCCTTGGCGGCCGTTGCCGAGCGCTGGGCCAGCGTGCGCACTTCGCCCGCGACCACGGCAAAGCCCCTGCCTTGCTCGCCTGCCCGCGCCGCTTCAACCGCGGCATTCAGAGCCAGGATGTTGGTTTGGAAGGCAATGCCATCAATGACGGCGGTGATGTCAGCGATCTGGCGCGAGCTGGTGTTGATGCCCTTCATGGTCTGAACCACCTCGCGCACCACGTCGCCGCCTTTGGCCGCCACGGAGGAGGCATCCTGCGCAAGCTGATTGGCTTGCGCCGCATTGTCGGCATTGTTCTTCACGGTGCTGCCCAGCTCATCCATGGTCGCGGCAGTCTGCTGCAGCGCACTCGCCTGCTGCTCGGTGCGTTGGCTCAGATCCTGGTTGCCCTGGGCAATCTGCGCGCTGGCCGTGGCCACGCTTTCTGCATTCCCACGGACAGAGCTCACCACCTGCGTCAGCGATACCTGCATCTGTCGGATAGCGGCCATCACACTGTGATCGTCGCCTTGGGCCAGCTCAATCGGGGATGACAGATCGCCTTTCGACACATTGCGCGCAACCGCCCGCAACTCGAAGGGTTCGGCACCCAGCTCGCGCCGGATGGAATGCCCCGTCCGCAAAGCAAAAGCGGCGGCTACCATGAACAACAGCACCACGGGCAACATGGCCACCATGGCGCTGTTGCGTGCATCGGTGGCATTCTGCTCGGATGATTCCTTCAGCAAGGCCATGGCTTGCCACAGCGTTTCGTACATGGCATCAATGACCTTGGTAGTCTCGGCAACATACGCCGCGCTTGGATAGCTGGGCACCGCTGGCTGCAACACATGCGTCTGAGCCAGGCCAATGCCTGTTTGAGCCAGCTCGTTAAGCCTCTTCGACACGTCATCAATGCGGCCACGCGACTGTGCATGCGCCGTCGCGCCTTTCTCAAAGGTCAACAGCATGTCCTCGTAGGCGCTGCGCATGCGGATCTGCAAGGACTCAAAGCGCGCCTTGTCGGCGGGATCAAGTGCCTGCTTGGTGGACAGCAAGTTGGCGCCGCGCGCTCTCGTCTGCCCCATCATTTCGATCATGCTTGGCGCGTCTGCCAGCGTGCCCAGTGTCAAGAAATAGACCGATGGTTCCGCGCTCAAGGACAGCCCCCAATGATCAGCCACCCCACGCAACGTTCGCAGCATGCTGGCCAGCATCGCCGTGTGGCGCGCGGAAGACTCCGGGCCGGTGATGCGCTTGTCCGCCACCGCCTGACTGACTTCTTGCCACTTGCTGACGTCGAGTTTCCAGGCGGCGCCCAATCGCGATGCCTCGGCACCATCGGCCGTCACATGGGCGGCAAATGCAGTCATGGCCTTTTCGATCTCAGCCTGTTTGGCAACGCGTTTGGGCGCAGCACCCTCATCCCCGCCCAACAAAACCGCTGACAGACCACGGTGCTGCTGCACGACACGAATCACTTCCAGCAAAGCCAGCGCTGGCGCCATCCCGGCGACCTCGCGCTGCGCGATGCGCACCTCGTGGATGTAACGCCAACTCAACAACCCGGCGGGAATGGAGATGGCCAGCCCACAGATCGTGAGCAGCAATGCAAACCGACCGCGGATCGTCAGTGCTTTTTTGATCATTCAGTGCTTTCGGTGGATCGTTGTTTTGAATGGCTAGCAACGCATGGACGCCGCGCGTGCTCAGGCTATCCCTGCACGCCATTGCCATATCGACCGAAATGCCGAGTTTGTTGAGTGCACATTCGTGCACTTGAGGAATTCCAACCACTACGGCGCATTCATCTCGGAGCCACATCGGCCGCAGGGAACAGCGTCGGGGCGCTTCACTCCCCTGATTACCTGGCCTTGGCCTTGTGGACTCTCACAGCCAAGGCAGCCAGTCCGAGTCCCATGAGGGCAAAGGTTCCTGACTCGGGCACTGCTGGGGGTTTGATGTCACCGAAAGGCACCACTGTTCTCCCACCCCCAACGATCGACGGTGACCCCTCACCGGAGAACACACCGACCACAAAGCCGGATGCGCCTGTGGTGTCAACGGCAACAGTCTCAAAGGAGGCTGAAGGGCCCCATTCCGACTGGGAGGTGAGCGTGACACTTGCTTGAGCCGCGCCAGCAGACAACAGGAGCATCACGGCGGAGGCAGCACGAAGGATGAAGGTCATTGCCTCCCAGGTTGGGTTTCTTTTCCAGTACTTCCCGTGAGAGGACTGGGGTACGCGGACCACGCCGGGTAACGGTTTCACTTCAGCGGCTTCCTTGCTCATCCCTAACCCTCAACAATACACAGCAACCATACACAGCCCAAAACAAAATTCCCCTAGGAGAACATGCCTCATAGGGGGACCTGAATATGGTGAGCTGATGGGGATTGAACACTTCAATGAAGCCCCGATGCAGCTTGGCTTTTCAAAGTCAAACCACCACTGTTCCCCTAGCTGTTCCCCTGCAGCGCAGGCCCTCTTGCAAGACTCGTACAGTAGAGCATAGCTTGATGGACGGTCAATTTGCGCCAATCGCGCATTGCTCTTAGAGGGCGATGCTACGCATCACGCGTCGTGTGAGGCCGATGGCTGGCTGGCGGCCATCTCAACTTTTAGAGGCTTTTTGCTTCCATTGAAGTGGTGAAGCGCCGGTCCAGCTCTTGAACGCGCGGGTGAACGCACTGGTCTGTGTGTAACCTAGTCGCACGCCGATTTCCGCGATGGAAAGTCGTCCTTCGAGCAAGTGACCCTCGGCCAGCTGACGCAACGCATCTTGGCGCAACTCCCGAAAGTTCAACCCGGCTTTCGCCAGCTCGCGGGCGTAAACGGTTGGAGATAAACGAAGGGCTTGCGCAACACGATCCAACTGGGGGATGCTGCCTTGAGCCAGATGCATGACAACCTGCGCAGTGCGATGGCGCAGTTCGCCATCTTCGCCGATCGGCAATGTCGATAACTTGTGGTTAACTTGTGCCTCCATCAAGCGAAGCAGGAGAGGATCCGCTTTAGGCAAGGGCGTTTGCAACCACGCCAACCGCGTCACCAAGCGCGTGATGGGCTGGTGCCAACGCACGGGGCACTTGAAATAGGCGGTGAACGGTGTTGTGTCAAGCGGAGGCGGGTTCACGAAATCAACCGCAACGACCAAGTCATGCCTGTCGTCGAAAAGCTTGCGGCCGATTTCGACGAATGATGTGATACCTGCTTCATCGAACAGCGCGCCGGGCTTGCCGTGTGCAATTCCCCATTGCAGCTCAAGATGATCACCCTCGATTCGAGGTTCCACTGGATTGATGTTGTTCAGAAGTCGGTGATAGCGATGGACGCGTAATAAAACCGCTTCGAGATTTTCACAAGTTTGCAGAACGTAGCCCATCGCCCCCAAATGCGAGAGCTGGACAAACTGTCCTAGATGTAAGCCCAGCAGCGGATCATCCAAGTATTCAGCGGCACGCAACAGCCGTTGGCAAAATTCTTCCGCTGAAACAGGTGCCAAGTGGTCGTCGCAAACAGCGTCCCACGCTGCGCCCCCCCACAGCTGACTCGGGTTATGTCCCGCAGCTTTCAAATAGTCAGTCAACAGACGTAATAGGGCGATAGGCACCGTGCCGAGCACGCGATTCCTCACGTGCACGCGCTCCATACCCATCCTCGCGTTGTCGTAGTTGGTGGGGGACGAGACATGCATAGCGTGAAATTGTTAAAAACTTGAGCCATCAAGTCAATGTGCACGCGCCACCGTCTTCATATGCTTTAGGAATCGCGGATCGTTCATGTCGCCATCGCCCCTGTTGGAGTTGGCTGCGGATCTCTTATTCCTTTTTCAGACCATGAGGACACACGCTTGCCGATCAGCATCCATGCGCTTGGCAGTCTCGTTGGCGCCCAAGGCCCTGTTCTAGGGATGGCACCTAACCATCAAGCCGTATATGACGGCTTTAGTTCGACCTCATTGAATGCCCAATATCCGTTTGTCGATACGCATTCGCTGCCGTCGCAACCAACGCATCTTACGGTAAGGGCGCCTGCATCGGCTTTGGCATTTGGCAAAGAGACTGGTGAGCCAGGGCATCCAATGTCTACGAAATTTCTCAAACCTTCGGTGACGATTCCGACCTCGTACGGCTTGACACTACTCAATGCCCTGGTTGAAAGGGGGATGAGCGAAGCGGATCTTCTGAAGAACACACACCTTGATCGCGCCATGCTGCAGAATCAGTTGGGCAGGATTGCGTTGCTTCAGTACCGTGCCATGTTCGTCAATGCCCGCCAGCTACAGCCGCTGGATGGGCTCGCCTACGAGCTGGGGCTGCGGAGCAAGGTCATCAAACATGGCTTTGTTGGATATGGGCCCACGAATTGCGCCAATCTACGCGAAGCATTCGCCTTCAATGAACGCCATTTTCACGTAAGGTTGACCGGGGCTTTCATTCCGCACGTCTTCATGGACGATGAACAGGTGGTCATCTCGCTTCGCGAGAACATGCTGTTGTCGGAGGAATTGTGCAACTTCATGCTTGATATGGTCATGATCGAGTTGTGCAGCCTTTTTGCCAAACCGCAAGGTTCGGATCCGGACGTGAATGACTGGACGTGCGAGATTTGGGCGCCTTACGCGGAACCTGCAGCCTATGCCCGGTACAGGACCAGGTTGCCCCGTTTCCACTTCAACAAACCCGCGGCCCAGATTCGCTTTCCGTCCAGCATGCTTGATGAGCCCATCGCAAGCGCCCATTCGGTGAGCCGGCAACCATCCATTGAGCTCTGCGAGTTGGAGATGCTGCAGATCGGTACCGTGAACGATTTTTCAGCACTGGTACTGGCCCACATAGTTTGCCATGGCGGACGGTATCGGGTTCGCCGCATGGACAGTGAGAACATGCTCGCCAATCCAGCATTTTCCATCAAGCAGGTAGCCATTGCCGTTGGTTACGCGGATTCATCCAATTTCGCACGGGCGGTCTTCAAATGGACCGGGTGCTCGCCAAAAGAATGGCGGCGCCAGCGTGGCCTGGGTTAGAGACGTTGGCTATGCATCGTACTTATTGGTGCCGTGCCCTGCGCTGTCCGCGAGGATTTCATGGTCAATGATCAGCAGTCTCGCTCATCACTGGAACAGCTCGCGCGCGCCTTTCATGCGGCTCCGAATGGCTTTGTTCTGGTAAATCAGGCCGGCATGATCGTTGCGGCAAACAATGCGTTCATCAAGATGTTCGGTTACCCAGTTGATGCGATATTGAATGGGCCATTTGAAGCCTTGTTACCTGAAACGATTCGCCAGATTCATGTCGATTTACAGGAACAGTTCGATGCCAGTCGCGTGGTGTATGCGAAGCATGCCCGCGGGCACGCGTTTACAGTAGAAATCAGGCGGCTCACCCCCCTGTGCACACCGCAAGGCACGCTGGAGTTGGCCTCAGTGGTCAATATCAGCGAACGCCTCGAATTGGAGTTGGCTTTCAGAGGCTTGTTCGAAGCCTCCCCCTATGGTCAACCCATCCTTGATGACTCTGGGCGCATCATCATAGACAAACAACTGGGTGACACGACGGGTTCGGACCTGTTGAACGAGTTGCGCAAAGGAGCGTGCCAGGATTGCCCAGTGATCACAGCCACCGGCGTAGATGATGAGGCTAATACCATCTGCCAGCGAGAGCACGATCTACAAGACATCCTTGATCATGCCCCCAGCTTGCTTGGCTATTGGGATGCCTCACAGCGCGTTCGCTATGGCAACCGCACGCACCAAAATTGGTTCGACGTTCAACAGGATGTCTTGCCAAGCATGTCTGTTCGCGAGGCCATTGGCGAGAAGGCGTACGCTATTCATCATGACCACATCCTCAAGGCCCTGCGCGGCATACCGCAGTTGTTCGAGTACACGCTGCCCGATGGGGACAACAGCATATCGCGGCATTTTCAGGCCGAGTACCGACCGGACACCGATGAGTCAGGAAAAGTCCTGGGGTTCTATGTCTCCATCATTGATATCACGCTGATCAGAGCCGCTCATACGCGTATTGAGGAGTTGCTGCGCTGTATGACCGAGCAAAAGCTTCTGAACCAAACTCTGGTCAATGCGCGCAATGCGGCGCAGGAAGCCGCGCGCACCACCAGCGCACTCCTGGCTGACATGAGCCATGAAATTCGTACACCCATAAACGCTATCGTCGGCCTGTCAAGGTTGGCGCTGGATGAGCCGCTCCCGCCGAAGGCCAATGACTACATTGAACGAGTGTATGACTCGACCCTGGCGCTGATGCATATTCTCGATGATGTATTGGACTACTCCAAGGTGGAGGCCGGCCAAATGCGGCTGGAGCAGATGGAATTCGACTTGGAAAACCTGCTGCAACGTACGGCCGACCTGTTCTCCGCACAGGTAGAACAAAAGCGGCTGCACTTCGATATAGCGTTTTGCCCCATCATGCCGACGCACATCGTGGGTGACCCTCTGCGGCTCTCTCAGATCCTCAATAACCTCGTCAGCAATGCAATCAAATTCACGGACCAAGGCGGTATTTGGTTGACGATCAACATTGACAGCGGCTTATTGCGTTTCTCAGTGCGTGATACAGGCGTTGGCATTGCATCTGCCCAACTCGAATCCCTGTTCGTGCCTTTCTCGCAGGGGGAAATCTCTGTCTACCGACATTTCGGTGGAACAGGCCTGGGTTTGGCAATCTGCAAAAAAATGGTGGGAATGATGAAGGGCGAAATCGGCGTCGACAGTTGCCCCGGGCAAGGCAGCGAGTTCTGGTTTTCGGTACCTTTTCCTGTTGTACCGCAAGCATCACAGCCTCTGCCACAGTATCGTTTACTGCTGATTGGTGATGATCTTGAAAGCTTGGGGCGAAGGCGTCAGCATCTCAAGGCCATGAATCAAACCATCACTGTTGCCAACAGTCTAGAGATGGCTTGCAACTGCATTGCGAGAAGCGCTGATGAGCATTCAGCATTCGACTTGGTAATCGTGGATTGGTGTGAGGTGAATGCCAGCACCGCACATACTCTTCGCACCCTGAGAGGCCAATTGAGTCAACACGGAGGCGAACGCGTCCCGCTTATCCATCTACTGCCGGGATTCGATCATCAACCTATGGTTGACATCCTTGGAGACAAAACGTCGGATGTGTTGCTGACTCACCCTGTGCTACCTGGCGCGTTGCGTCGGGCCCTGCGCCTAATGGGTGACGTGGCAGAGGCTCGCCCTTCAGATGTGTCATCCCTCGACCAGCTACAGCAACGAGGCCTGTCTCTGCATGGCCGTCGCGTGTTACTTGTCGAAGACAACCGCCTTAACCAAATGGTGGCTCAGGCCTTCTTGCAACAGGCAGGCTTGAACGTGGAGACCGCGGACAATGGCGATGAAGCCGTGAGATGCATGGAAAGCACTGCACTTGGCTATTTCGACGCCATCTTGATGGACATGCACATGCCCACGATGGGCGGTCTGGAGGCCTCTCGACTTATTCGACAGTTGCCACAAGCCCAGAACCTGCCCATCATTGCCATGACCGCAGCAGTATTGCCTGAGGACAGGGAGCAATGTCAACAAGCCGGCATGATCGACATGGTGACCAAGCCTTTCTTGGCAGAGGTGTTAGTCGACACGTTGCTGAAGTGGGTACGGCATTGAGCGATCAGACAGTTTCCGCGAAAGTGACCGTGAGTTACTCAATTCATGAAAGGCCTCTTTTGAAATCTGAAGGCGTAAACGGCGCCCGAAGCCACGGGTTCAAGGGCGGGCAAAGCCCGGCTACGCGAACCCTTGATGCGCATGCGCTGCCACTTCGCGCAATCCGGCACCTTTGCCAGCGCGTGCTCCTGCCCGCGACAGCGCTGGAACAGGCCATGCCACATGAAAGCCACAACCGAATCTCGCTCGATCAACTGCTCACGGTTCTTGGTGAACACCTTGGGCGCCCACACCGAACCGTTCATCGACAAGCCAATGAACCAGCAAAGCTGGCAAACGTCAATTTGGCGTGGACTTGGATTGGTAGCTATTTCAGCAGCCTGCCAAGGCGATGCCTTGGTGAGCGCTGCGACGGCCCCAGTGGCACGCCTTCCCCGCTCACCACCAAACTCGAATGCGTCAGGATGCCGCAGACCTTGTGCCGCCTCAAGCGCCCAGCATCGTCTTTGCGGCGTATGCGTCCGGCCATCACATGTTGCCATCGTGTCACCCGGCTGAATTCAGGCAATCTTAGGTCGCCAGAGATGCGGGAACAACGTGCCAACCTGACTGGCTTTGTGCGTCGGATGGGAACAGAGTCCGATTCAAGATGCCTTGAAATGGGCCGAAAACGGCCAGGACGACCGACGTTGCTCTCCCTCTGCCCTCATTGAGTAAATCCTTGATCATCAACACCATCTGGCCAGAGGCGCGCTCCGGAGAATCGGACGAGGCGTCAAATCGCCGTGATCTCCAACGCAGTGGCATGAAGCGCCTGCTGCTGACGCTGCCGCCCTATACCGTGGCTATGACGATGTTGATCGTCGCGATGGAGTTGGGGTTGGTGCTGCGCTGGCAAGCCGCGCTGGTGGGTGGTTATGCCGTGGTGGGACTGGGTACCTTCTACCTGTTGCTGCGCCGCGGCGTGGCATTGGGCTCGCGCGACCCGATGCTGATCTATCCGCAACTTCTGTTTGGCATCAGCTTGGTAGCCTTGTCCTACACCGTGATGGATGTCACTCGTGGCGTGGTCATGGAGTGGCTGAGCCTGCTCATCGTCTTCGACATGCAGCGCCTTGCTCGGCGCCAAACCCTGGTGGCCGCCGCCCTGGCCATGGCGCTTCCTGTCGTTGGGGTGGTGGTGGTGTGGTGGTTGAATCCCACAGGCCTTGGTCTTGGCAACGAACTGTTTTTCCTTTCGCTGAGTGCCGTGCTCGTGCCGGTCTTGCTCCTGGTCTCCGCTTCAGCCAGAGCCGTTGGCCGCCGGCAAATCAAACTCAAGGAGGGCATGGCCGCAGCGCTTGAGCAAATGCGCCAACTGTCCATGCGCGATGGCCTCACAGGGCTGTACAACCGTCGTCACATTCTGGGGCTTCTGGAGGAAGAGGATCGTCGGCTGCATCGCACGGGGCGGCAATGTTGCGTGGCCATGCTGGACATTGATCTGTTCAAGCGCGTGAACGACGAACTGGGCCACGCGATGGGTGATACCGTGCTGAGGCAGTTCTCAGCCCTGGGTCGAACCGCCTTTCAAAATGGCACAGACTCACTGGCTCGTTGGGGTGGGGAAGAGTTCTTGCTGCTGATGCCCGAAACCAGCCCTGTCCACGCGCACGCTGCGCTGATGCGCTTGCGCGCCATGGTGCATGCCTACGACTGGTCGCAGCACCACCCGTCGTTGAAGGTCACCTTCTCGGCAGGTGTGTGCGAGCACCGCAAGGAGATTAGTCTGGCGCAGGCCCTGGCCGCAGCCGACGAGGCCCTCTATCGGGCCAAGGCCGCAGGGCGAGATCGGGTCGAGTCGTTCAGGCCGCTGACCGATGCGGAGCGCGCGGACAGTGCGGCCGCGCAATCGGCCTTGCCGACTGCGCCACTGGCTGAAGCCCTGCTACCGCCAGCGCCGACAGTCATCCAGAAGGATACGCCAGAGGCACCGGCCTCAGCCGCGACCGCGCTGCCCGCCTCATCGGGATCTGAGGTCAAGAACCGCCTGGTGGATTGGGTACTCGGCCGTGAGCCCAAGGTGCGTGAAGCGATCATCATGTGCCTGCTCGCTGCGGCGACCTGGTTCTGTGTGCTGCTGGCCGAAATCTTGCACGCCATTCCGAGCGGGATGATGCCGCTAAAGGTCGGCATGGTGTTGGTGGCCTTGAATGTCATCGGCATCGTTGTTCCCTATGCACTGGTGCGCAGCGGAGTTACCGCGCGTTTGAAGGACTCCTCGATCGCGGTTCCGCAAATGCTGTGGGCCCTGCTGTCGCTGACCCTGGCCTACGGTTTTGTGCCCGCGACCCGCTCCTATGACCTGCAATTGACCTGCGTGGTGCTCACGTTTGGCTTCATCAACCTGCGGCCTCGGCAGGCCATATTCGTGGGCGCCAGCGCCATCGGGATGTTTGCACTGATGTTCGGCTGGTTGCTCTACACGAGGCCCGACAACTTCATGCCGATTCGCGAAGGACTTGTGCTGACCATGACGCTCTTCGTCATGGCGTGGTTAACCTGGCTGTCGCGCAACTTTGCCATGAGGCGGGAAGCGGTCCGCAAGGAAAGGCGCGACTTGGCCGCAGCGACGGAGAAGGTCAAGCAACTGACGATGCGTGACACGCTCACCGGTCTGTTCAACCGCCAATGCATGCAAGATGTCCTGGAGCACGAATGCCATCGGCATGATCGTTCTGGCCACTCTTTCTGCGTGGCGCTGATTGACCTTGACCACTTCAAGCGGGTGAATGACAGCCGTGGCCATCAGGTGGGTGACGAAGCCTTGGTTGGCTTTGCCCAAGCTGCGCAGCGCATGCTCCGCGACACCGACGTCATCGCCCGCTGGGGCGGCGAAGAGTTCCTCTTGGTCCTGTCGGACACCGAGCCGGGTTCGCAGGGTTTGCTCGCCTGCGAGCGCCTGCGTGGGCAGGTGGCGGCACAGCGCCTGTGCCCCAGCGCACCCGATTTGACCGTCACCTTCTCCGCCGGGTTGGCTGAGCGCCGCATGGGCGAGCCGCTGGGCCATTTACTGGAGCGCGTTGACCAAGCGCTCTATGCAGCCAAGGCGCAGGGCCGAAATTGCGTCAGGCTGGCCGACCAACCTGAACTGACCATGCCCCTGAATTCCTGACTTCTTAGCCTTCCCATTATGCGGATTTCTTGTCTTGCATTCCGTGTTGGTCAACATAGGGGAACAAGCTCCACATTGCCGAGACAAGCCCCGCTGGTCCCCGATAGCTTTGCAGCGGCCAGCCGATTAGCTTCTCTGAGGTCAGGAGTGCCAAGGGAGCCCCGGAAGGCCCATTGTTGGCCCGCAATCTCTGGGTGCTCCCAGAGAGTCTCGGGGTTTTTCACAGTACATAGCAACAGTACATAGCTCAAAACAAAAAACCCCTATGAAGACTGACTTCATAGAGGACATCGTGTTTGGTGGGGTGCTGATGGGTAGAATTCTTCTTCGTTCTCAAGAAGTTGAGCTTTTCGTACCAGCCAATCACCTCGCGGACAGGTCATCCGTGCATATTCCGCCCACTCTTGACTTGCAGTACCAGACCAATGACATCGCATCGATCAATGATGCATTGCAAGCGGCTCAGATCCCATTGCGCAACATCAAGATCCCCAAGGCCACAGCACCCGCAGCAGACGAGGCCGCCAGGCCAGCGTGAACGCGGTCAGCAACGCGCCGCCGGCCAGCAGCATCAGCCACACGAGGATGGCCATCGTAGGCCGGTCGGCGAGGAAGCAGAACAGGGCCGATGCAGTCAGCCCCCCCACACCCAGCGTGCGAAGCACTGCTCTACTCACGCCCAGAGGTGCCTTGCTGCCCAGCACCTGCTGCCAATGCACATCCATGGCCAACGCCAGCCAGGCGAAACCCAAGAGGGCCGAAACGGCGGCCAAGCTCAGGAACATCGACGTTGAATCAGCCATTGCTCACCTTCGCACCCGCAGTGCGCACCTGCGTTGGCCCCCCATGCAGTCCGGCGGTCGGCGAGCGTTCCCGCGCAATGACCTGCTCCCGGCGCGCCAGACGGCGAACAGCCATCCATGACAGGGCGGCCGTGACAAGCAGGCTCAAGTCCACGCCCGCCACCGGCCAATAAGTTTCGGTGAACACCGTCTTCACCAGGTGGTCACCCGTGGTGACCCAGTTGGCAATGACCGCGGCGAGCGCCAGACCAGTCAGCGCCATGCATTGCTCGCGCCAGGCAGGGTTGACGCGTGCTTGCGCCACGGGCGCACCCCGCCAGAAAGCGTGGGCCATCGCCAGCACCCATGCGCCCCAGAACGCGTTGCGCTCCCAACCACCCTTGTCAGCCAGATCGGTCGGCAACAATCGATTGGCCACCAGGATGACCACGGTGGCGATCACCATGCCGGTGACGGCCGTCACCGCCAGCGCATCGACCACACGGCTGGCCTGGCCGCCGGCCTTGGCATGCTGCTTCTTGCGCTTTTCCACGAAAAAGATGAAGCCCGTTGCAATGCAAACGCACCCCGCCAGCCCGCCCAGCACGTACAGCCAGCGCAGCAGCCAGTGCCGAAAGTGCTGAAGGTGCAAGCCTGTGAGGAACTCGTTGACGCTGGACACCGCGTTGGGCACCGGGTCTTCGCGAATGACCTCGCCCGTGCTGGCCTTGAAGTGCACGCCCTGCCCCACCAGCGCAACCTGGTCGCTGCCGGCGCGAAACAGGCTGACATAGCCGTTCTTGTCGCCAAGGTGGGTGATGGTGAGCAGGCCCACTTCGCCTGCCATGTCGCGCGCCGCCCAGCGTCGCTTGGCCTCCACCACCATGGCGTCCACGCTGGCCATGGGCGCGGCGATGCCGGCCGACTCGTGCGGCAAGCCGGTGCGCTTGGCCTGCAGCACCTCGTGTTGCTTGGCAAGCGGCTTGAGCATGGTCTCGGACAGCGGCAGGTAGATGCCAGCGAAGATCACCAAGCCGGTGAAGGCAAAGAAGAAGTGGAAGGGCAGCGCCACGACACCGGTCAGGTTGTGCAGGTCCAGTGCGCTGCGCTGCGTGTGCTTCTTGGGCCGGAAGGTGAAAAACTCGCGGAAGATCTTGCGGTGCATCACCACGCCACTGACCAGTGCGGCCAGCATCGCCAGCGCTGCCAGCCCGACGATCCAATAGCCCAGGTTCAGCCATTGCAAGTGCAGGCTGTAATGCATCGGGTAGAAGAAGCTGCTGCCCACCTTCAGCCTGTCTTCCGGCAGGAAGGCGCCGGTGCGGGGATCGATCGTGCCCCAGCCATGCACGTGCAGGTGGTCCTCGGACGCATCCTTGGGCTTGTTGGGGATGGTGAAGTCGCCACCGATGACCAGCAATGGATCGCGGTGCGTGGTGAACGCATAGAGCGCTTCGAGTGGCAGCTTGTCCGGGTGCGGCAATTCGCCGATCACCCGGCCGGCCATCTCTTTCATTTCGTCGGGATGCGCCCGAAGCTTGTCGAACACAGGCTTGAGCACAGCGTCAAAGCTGGGCATGGGCTGGGCCTCGAAACGCGACTCGGGAATCGCCCAGCGGTCGATCTCGCGGTCGAACACGGACAGCGCGCCAAAGAAGAAGCAGATCATCAGCACATAGCCCAGCACCAGGCCAAACCAGGTGTGCAGCCAGGCCATGGACAGGCGGAAACTGGAAAACACTGAAAAATTCCCTTTCGGACTCAGCCAAGGGCAGGCATGAGCAGCCATGCCAAGACCGTCATGGTGGCACCGCCACCTGCCAGCACCAACCACACGCGCGCCAGGCTGGCAGCCGCGAAGGCCCAGCACACAGTCGCCAAGTACACCAGGAAAGCCAGCAGCATGGCCAGCTGCAAGGCATCGCCATAAGCAATACCGACATGCATCTGCACCGTGATCAACAGCGCCGAAAAGCCCCAGGTGAAGGCATAGCCCCCAAGCAGGGCAGCGGCCACGCGCAGCGAGATGACCGGAAGCGAAGGCGATTTGGCGAGACTCATCGATGTCTTTCTGCTTGACGGGTCGAAGCCTTCTGCGCCCGCTTTGTCACTGAAGATTTTAAGCACAGTGGCTCAACTTTGACTCGGCGCCAACAGACACGTCCACCGAGAGGATTTTTCCGCTCTCCAATCTCACCACCCGGTCACCCACGTGGAAGTAGCGATCGTCATGGGAGATGACCAGAATCGCCTTGCCCAAGGCGCGCAATTCCGGCAGCACCTCGTTGTAGAAGAACTGCTTGAACAAGGGGTCCTGGTCGGCGGCCCATTCATCGAACACCAGAAAAGGTCGGTCTTCCAGGTGAGCCACGATCAAGGCCAGCCGTTTGCGCTGACCCTGGGACAGTTCCCGGGTGCTGAAAGCACCATCCATCATCTTCACCTTGTGCTGAAGGTGAAGCTTCTCGATCAGGCCATTGCCCGCTTCATCGATCTCGGCATTGCCGCCTTCCAGGAGCTGATCGAACAGGTGGAAATCGGAGAACACGGCCGAGAACAACTGGCGGTAGTGGTCCCGGTTACCGTCGGCCACCGGGACCCCGTCGAGCAGGAGTTCGCCAGATTCCTGGGGGTACAAGCCCACGATCAGTTTGGCCAGAGTGGTCTTGCCGCTCCCGTTGCCGCCCACCAGGAACACCACTTCACCTGGCGTGAATCGGAGATCGATGGGCCCCAGTTCGAAAAAATCACCACTTTGCTCGTGGAAATACCGGTGCTTCAGGGCTTTGAGCTCGATGGCGGAAAAGCGATGGCCCTTGGTCGGGGCCACCGTCGTTTCCTGAGACACCATGCGCTGGGTCACTTCTGCAATCCGGGCCGAAGACACCCTGGCCAGGTTGGCCTCGGGCAACCAATCAAGGAGGCTTTGGAGAGGCGTGACCATGTACACGAAAACAAGCGCGAAGCCCGTCATGACACGGGCCTTGTCCGGCATGTCCCCGACCAGGACAAACAACACCAGCCCGATGAAGGCGTAAATCAGGAAATTGCCCCAACCCGCGGCGACCTCGAAGATGGCCATGCCACGCATCCGATGCCGGGTCACGCTGTGAATGGATGTTCCCAGCACAGTGGATGCGAAACGGTTGCGTTTCTGGCGGTTTTGCCGCAGCTCTTTGGCACCCTCGGTCAGGGCTCGAAAGTGCCCGAACAGCCGGTCTTGCTCTTTGGCCGCCGCATCCAGGTGGCGTGCGGCAACGCGCTGGGCCCACAGGTAACCCGCGGACCCCAGAACGATCACGCCGACGGCCACCAGGAAGACCTCAGGAGACAGCATCGCCAGGTACAGCAAGCAGCCCACCACGACCACGCCATTGGTGAGGATGTTGGGAACGCTCACAAAGAAGCGCGCCACGTCGGTCACGTGGTCGGCCAAGGCGGATTGCACCCTGGCGGCGCCCAATTGCTCCAACAAGCGCATGGGTGCATCCATCACCCGCCCCGACACGAACTGGCGGAGTTCCGCCATGGCGCGCAAGCGCAGCAACTCGAACAGCAATTTGGACCAGATCCCACAGATCAGCGCGCCAAGAACCACGGCGGAGAAAGACCACACCAGCTGCGCACGCTCCGCATCCGTGGCCGTGAGGGCCGCGTTGATCTGGATGACCAACAAGACGCCACAGATCCCGGACACGGTGCTGGCCATTGAGGCCGCCAACAACAGCCAGCGCGACCGTTTGATCAGATGAATGAGCACGGAGACCTCGATTTGGTGGGATGTTGCTGGAGAAGACGGTTCATGGACGCTGATGTTTAACAGGCGCTGGCGTGCCAAGCACCTTCAGGCGTTGCCGCTGCACGAGGTGCCTGGCGATGGCGCTTTCGGTGAAGGGCATCCTGAGCCACTGCTGGCGCGCATAGCGCCGGATGCTTTGCCCCCCTGGCCCACCCTCCACCGCGGCCTCATCCAGCCCGTGGGCCAGGAGGGTGTCGGCCTCGACGCCCTGCGCGCCGAACCGCACCAGTTGCAGGTAGGTGTTGGCCAGGCTGCGCCCATCAAGATGGCCTTGCATGTGCGCTTCTTCGCCGCAAGCCACGGTGAAGTACCCGGCGCCACAACCACCGAACAACGCGACTTTTGATCCGCCCGCATTGACAAAAAGGCGGTGGCGAAGCGGTTCATCGAGCGGGCGCCCTTGCTGGGAGAATTGCACCACGGCCGCCGCCAGGGCCTGGGCCACCCTGGGATCGCTTGCCCGTGGGCCGGCGGGCGTGCTCAAGGGGCTGCTTGCCTGGAACGGCTGCCCGTAAAACTCCTCTGTGGGAATGGCTTCGAGCCGGTCCCAGAATGCGGCCCACAGCAAGGCGCCACGGTCATCCGGCCCAGCCGTGTTGCCCCACCGCGCCAGCACCTGGCAGGCGCGACGGACATTGACATCGCGCGGCGCCGCATCGGCGGGCCCGTCCGAAGGGTTCGCTGCCAGCTTCACGTGGTCTTGGGCACAGGCCCCTGCCAACAACTGCCCCTTGAATTGATCCGCCGCGAAGTCGCGCTCCGTCAATACGTCTTGCTTGAGCGAGCGCACCAAGGCCTCGGAAGAGGTGAAACGCCTGCTCAGCACATGGTCGACGATCACGTGACCATGGCGCGCCCGCAGGGACAAGGCCTCGCCCTCGCCGCCCAGCAAGGTGGCGTAGCCCGTCAGGGGCTGGCGCGGGTTGGCCAACCAATGGCTGTTGTTCATGTTGGCCACATAGTCCTGTCGAAACAGGCCCGGCATGTGATGGGCCGGCATGACACCGGCCTGGGGTGTCGAAGGATCGACCCGCCAGCCGCAAGCTGAGCGGCTGCCGTCCAGAAACGGCGTCTTGGCATCGATCTGCCCGAAAGCGTCCCCCAGGTCCGTCCGGCAGTCTTGGCGAAGGTCGTCCGGCACATTGGGCGCGGCCCCGATGTCGCCGTACCAGACCCGGGGATCGCCCCGACCAATGGCCACGGTGTTGACCCACGGCATGGCCAAGGCCCGTTTCTGAAGCGCGACAAACTCGTCGAGGGACCGGGCCTTGTTCCAGTCCAGGTAGTTCTGAAAAACGCGGTGGTTGTCTGCATTCACATCATGGATCGCAACGGCCGTGTCTTGCGTCCAACCCAGCGCTGGGGATTGGCCACCCAGGTTGATGACCGGTCCAAAGCGGGTACGGTAAACCTGGCGCTCGACGATGGTGGGCGGGCCATCCTCGCCCCGAGCCGGGATCACGATGTTCTGGATTTCCATCCGGTGCCACTGCCCATCAACGCGGTAACTCAGCGGATCCTTGGGATCGAGCTGCAGCCCATGGAGGCTGAAGCGGATGGCGTTGGAGACGGTGTGCGACCAGGCCACATCGGCATTGAAGCCGATCATGATGACGGGCACACCGAGGAATGCCGCACCAGCAACATTGAGCTTGCCGGGGATGGTGAGGTGGGCTTGATAAAGCCGGTCTGGCCCGCCCCAGTACCAGTGGGGGTTGCCAAACAGCACACCACCCTCACCGCTTGCTTCGCGGCCAAATGCCATCACATTGCTGCCAATGCCAGGCCGTTCGCCAATGGTCGAGGTTTGCGGGAAGGGCCTCGTGAGGGCCGTGGCTTGCGCACCTGGTGGTTGGGCGTTGACCATCTCTGGAATGAAATGAGCATAGCCCGCGGCCAGACCGGCCGCGTACAGGCGGCGCAAAAGGTCATCAGACGTGATTGGCCGCACCCAGGCTTCGGCCAGGCAGGGCCGCGCCCGCTTGGTGCGAAACTGCTGGCGTTGCTCGCTCAGTGAGCGGTTGTATCCCTCGGCAAATCCCTCCAGCGCATCGAGCACCTCAGGCGACTGCTGTGATCGGTAAGCCGCCACGGCGCGGGCGTCCACGAATCCTCGGAAAAACGTGTCCAGGTCAAGGTTGCGGCCACGGCCAAAGGTCGAGTTGTGACGCGGATGCGCTTCGGCCCCAAAGAAGAACGAGCGCCGGCCTTCGTAGGTGACAAACGCTTCCGCCAAGGTGCACAAGGCATCTTGCGCCTGCACGTGCCCCAGACCCAGGCCAAGGCCTCGCCAGTTCTCGGCCCGGATGTGCGGAATGCCATCGGTCGTCCGCCGGACATCCACGAAGCTGGCCTCGGTGCTTTCTTGTGCACCGGCGCTGCGGGCATGGACGCCCTGCCATGACAGCGGCCCGGCCAGAACCGACAACGCCAGCCATCCCATCGAAATCTTGCGAAACCCCACGCGCATGCCTCTCTCCAATGAACCGGGAAAATTCGTTTGAAGCACCCTCATTCGGCACCCCGACATTGGTAGACGGAATCGAGCCCATTTTGTTCAGCACGCCCGATTAACCGGGCAAAGGCCCTAAACAAACAGGCCAAGCAGGCGTCATCTCCAGCAAGCCCGACCTGTCGTCGCCAACGGAGAAACCCATGTCCAGTGTGCTGCCACTTCTGATCGACCATGCCCCGAATGGCGATGAACGCCTTGGACCAAGGCACAACGCGCTAGCGCAACCCTATCAATTCGCGCCGAGCCCGATCCTTGAACGGCAAAATGCCCGCGAGTCAAATGCCCGCAGTTACCCTCGCCGCTTGCCCATCGCACTCAAGCGTGGGCAAGGCCTCTATGTGGAAGATGTCGAAGGCCGCGTTTTCATCGACTGCCTGGCCGGCGCCGGCACCCTTGCCCTTGGGCACAACCACCCGGTCGTCGTGCAAGCCATCCAGCAGGTCTTGCGCGACGAACTCCCCTTGCACACCTTGGACCTGACCACGCCAGTCAAGGACGATTTCGTCGAGACCTTGTTCAGCCTGCTGCCACCGGAGTTCGCCCGTGACGCGCGCATCCAGTTTTGCGGCCCAACCGGCGCAGATGCAATTGAAGCAGCGCTCAAGCTGGTCAAGACCGCCACCGGCCGCCAGACCATGCTCAGCTTCCATGGTGCCTACCATGGGATGACGCAAGGCGCGTTGAACCTGATGGGCAACCTGGGACCCAAGGTCGCGCTCGGCGGATCCGGCTCGGGTGTTCAGTTCCTGCCCTATCCCTACGAGTACCGCAGCCCCTTCGGGCTGACGTCCGAGGGCACGGTCGCGGCCAGCCTCCATTACATCGAAACCATCCTCACGGACCCGGAAGGCGGTGTGTGCCTGCCCGCCGGCATGGTGATGGAAATCATTCAGGGCGAAGGCGGCGTTATCCCCGCCCCGGACGACTGGGTACGAGGCATCCGGAAGATCACGCAAAACGCAGACGTGCCGCTCATTCTTGATGAAGTGCAAAGCGGCTTCGGGCGCACCGGGAAGATGTTCGCCTTCGAGCACGCCGGGATCCTCCCAGACGTTCTCGTCTTGTCCAAGGCCATTGGCGGCAGCCTGCCCCTGTCGGTGGTGGTCTACCGCGGTGAACTGGATCAATGGCGTCCCGGCGCGCATGCAGGCACCTTCCGGGGCAACCAGTTGGCGATGGCGGCGGGCAGTGCCACGCTCAGGCACATTCGTCGCGAGCGGCTGCAAGACAACGCTGAACGCATGGGCCAACGCCTGCAGAATCATCTCCGGCAATTGCAGTCGGATCACCACTGCATCGGAGATGTGCGTGGGCGGGGCCTGATGATCGGCATGGAGATGATCGACCCCGACGCTCGACCCAATTCATTGGGCCAACCTGCGGCGGCTCCGGGCCTGGCATCGCAACTGCAACGGGCCTGCCTTGAACGCGGGCTGATCCTGGAACTGGGGGGGCGGCATGGCAGCGTGGTCAGGCTGTTGCCACCATTGACCATCTCGGAGCAGGAGATAGACCTGGTCGCCGACATCATCGCGGCCTCCATGGCACTGGTAGCCCGCCGTGCCCCCACAGCCGAAAGCTTCATGTACAATAAATGCTAATCATTCGCATTATCGTCAAGGGCGACTTAGGCAGGGGGCCTGATGCAGACGTTGGTACAGGATTTGGTCAGGCACTACGACGACCTGCGCAGGCACCTTGTGCGCGAATTGCGTGACGCCGACCATGCGGCGGACATCGCGCAATCTACATTTGAGCGTGTGTATACCCACGCTTTGAATCTGCCCGCTATCCACATCGATTCGCCCCGCGCCATGTTGTTCAAGGTGGCCCGGAATCTGTGCATCGATGAAGCACGTCACCGCCGCGTCGCGCAAGACTGGGCGCGTGACAAATACCATGCTGACCTGCATTGCGCGCAACCTTCCAGTGAACACTTGTTCGCCCACCGGCAACTGCTGGAGCGGGTGGTTGAAACGATCGAGCGGCTGCCGCCACGTCGGCGCGAGGTCTTCCTCCTGTTCAGGGCCCATGGATACAGCCATGCCGAGATCGCAGAACGGCTGGGCATCACGGAGATGGCCGTCGCCAAGCACCTGGTGAGGTCGGTGATCGATTGCTCCCGTGCGCTGGCCGAGTTGCGCACTCAATTGCTGGAACCTCAAGCGGTCTCCTTGCAAGGCGAGTTTGGCGGCCACCTCGCTGAAGACCGTTGCTGAAGACCTGCCATGGCCCGCGCGCGCCCTGAAAAGCTGGTGGAACATGCCCTCACCTTGATCGTGCTGATCGAGGGGGCCAGCCCTGAAGCGGCACAGCAGGCGAGGTTGTCCCTGGAAAAATGGCGCACGCAATCCCCCGAAAATTTGGCTGCCGAACAAGAAGCCCGCCAGCGATGGAACGCCTTGTTCTCGCTGTCTTCGGAATTGCGATCGCGGTTCCACGAGCCTGGCACCACCGCCAGCTCGAAGCACGCCAATCAACGGCGGCATCTTCTTCTGAGCGCTGCGGCGATCGCGGGCACGGGCACACTGACCGGCCTGGGCATTCGGTGGCAAAGGCAACAGCCGGTCTCCGTGGCTCGGCACCAGACTGCCACGGCACAATTGCTCAAAGTCGATCTGGAGGACGGATCGCCCGGCAGCCAAGTGGCGCTCAGTCCGCAAAGCGACCTGGAGGTCAGGCTTTACCGCCAACGCCGGGTGGTGAACCTGAGCCGTGGAGAAGTTCGTTTCGACGTTCAAGCCGATGCCGAACGCCCATTCGAGGTGCTCACCCGAGAGTTGGCCATTGAAGTCGTGGGCACCGCCTTTACTGTCCGCGACCGTGGCGGGCCGGTTTTCGTGGGGGTGGAGCACGGTCAGGTGCGGGTCAGGCTGCGCCCGCAGAACAATCTGACCACCGCCTTGGCGCAGGCCATCGACCTGCTGCCTGGGCAGGGGCTCACCGTGCGCAATGGACGGCCTGAGCAGGTTAGAACCGTCGATGTGGCGTCCCTGTCAGCCTGGCGGGACGGCTGGCTCGTGTTCCAGGACACGCCGCTGGGCGAAGCGCTGGCCACCATCAATGCCTATCGGCGCGTGCCGATGATGGCCCTTGCCAGCGTCAGCCAAATGAAATTCTCGGGACGCTTCCGTGCTTCCGACACCCATGGCCTTGTCACCACATTGGCCGCCATTTTGCCAATCACCGCCGACGCGAGCGTGGATGGCGTCGTGACCTTGCGGCCCCGCTAGCGCAAAAAAAATCGACGAGTCCTTGAAAAAGGCTGTCTTACTTTTCCGACGCTGAAACGTCTAGAAAAAAGTAGGGCTTGTCTCCTGTGGTCACGGGCCTTTTTTTTGACCTGCGACTCGACTCGCGTTTTCATCCACTGGTGTCATCAAATGCATTACCTTCCTCGTCAGCGCCTGCTGGCGGCAGCCCTGGGCGCCGCTTGCAGTGCGAGTTGCCTGTCCCTCAGTCCACTGGCCATCGCCCAGCCAGCCGCCGCCACGGAGCGGATTTTTGAGATGAGGGTGCCTGCCCAACCACTGGCCAGCGCCTTGAACGAGCTGTCCAGGCAAACGGGCATCCAATTGCTGGCCGCCACCGAGCTCACCGATGGCGTCAAGGCTTCGGCCGTCCAGGGTCGCTTGACGGCAGAGCAGGCGCTGTCGGCCTTGCTGGCAGGCACATCTTTGCAGGCCGTCCGCAGCGCCGACAATTCATTCGCCATCCGGCGAATCGACAAAGCCTCTCAGGTGAACGAGTTGCCAGCCGTGACGGTGAGCGCGGCTCGCCCCAGCGAGACCGCCACCAGCCACATCAACGGCTTCGTGGCCAAGCGCAGCGCGACGGGCACGAAGACGGACACGCCCTTGGTCGAGACGCCTCAGTCCATTTCAGTGGTCGGCGCCGAGGAAATCGACACCATCAAGGCACAAAGCCTGATCGATGCCCTGGGCTATGTGGCGGGGGTATCGCGTGTGGAAGGAAGCGACCGCACGACGGAAACGCTCTTGATTCGCGGTTTCGAGGTCTGGGCCGAGAACAGCAGCATTTACCGCGACGGCCTCAAGTACAGCGTGAACGTCAACAACGGCACGCAGGAGCCTTATGGTTTCGAACGCGTCGAATTGCTCAAAGGCGCCGCTTCGGTGCTGTATGGCGCTGCGTCTCCGGGGGGGATCATCAACACGGTCAGCAAGCGCCCCACGACCTCGCCGCTGCGTGAACTCAACGCCGAGGTGGGCAGCTTCAACCGAACGCAGGTGTCAGGTGATTTCGGGGGCGCTTTGGACAAGGACGCCGAATGGTCCTACCGCCTGACCTTCCTGGCGCGCAAGAGCGATACCTTCATCGACTTTGTGCCGGACGACCGCACCTACATCGCCCCGGCCCTGAAATGGCAACCCTCTGCCGCGACCTCGCTCACGCTGCTGTCGGAGTTCCAGCACGACCGCACCAAGTACGTGCCCGGCATGCCGCCCGAGGGCATGGTCCAGCCCAACCCCAATGGGCAGGTGCCCCGGAGTCGGTTCATCGGCGAGCCGGGCTTCGACAAGTTCGACAACAAGCGCGGGTCCATCGGCTACCTGTTCGAGCATGCTTTCGATGAACAACTGAAGCTGCGGCACAACTTGCGCTTGTACAGCCAGGCCAATGAGAGGTCGTTCACATACGCCACCATGGCAATGACGCCGGACATGCGCAGCACTTCGCGCGGCATTGCCCATGTGGAGGACAGCTCCAAAGCCATCAACACCGACACATCGCTGGAATACAAGTGGTCCATGGGCAGCATCCAGCACACCACGCTGGCGGGCCTCGACTACAGCTACCAGAAGCACCAGCAGATCAGCAGCTTTGGCTCTGCTCCAGACCTGGACCTGTTCACCCCTGGGTACGGCTCCCCCTTGGGCGCCCTGACCTACGCGGGCACCAAGCAGCTTCGCGACCGCAAGATCGGGCTGTACGCGCAAGACCAGATGAAGGTCAACGACAAGTGGGTGGTGCTGTTGGGCGGACGCCAGGATTGGTCGCAGAACGACAGCAGGCAGCCCGTGTTGCCGGCCCCTGATTGGCTCAACGAGGACAGCAAGGCGTTCACCAGCAGGGCCGGCCTGGTCTACCTGGCTGACAACGGCCTTGCACCCTTCCTCAGCTACAGCCAGTCGTTCGAGCCCACGTCCGGCCTCGACAGCGTCACCAACGAACGGCTCAAGCCCACCAAGGGCGAACAATACGAAACCGGCTTGCGGTATCAGCCCAAAGGCAGTGACTTTTTGCTGACCGCGGCCATCTATCAACTGACCAAAAGCAATGTCACCGTCTCCGACCCGACCGACCCGAGCGGGACGACCATTCGACAGGTCGGCCAAGTGCGCTCACGCGGGCTGGAACTGGAAGCAAGGACCAGCATCGGACGTCACACGAACCTGTCGGCCGCCTATGCCTACACCGATGCGCGCACCACCGATCCGCTCGCAGCGGGGCCAAAGGTGACACGCACGGGTGGCGTCCCTTACAACCAATTCTCAGTGTGGGCGGACCATGACCTGGCCGATGTGGGCCTGCCAGGCTTCAAGGCTGGCGCAGGTCTGCGCTATGTCGATGCGACAGCCGTGTCAGGTGCACCCAGTGTCACCGTGCCATCCTTTGCACTGGTGGATGCCATGATCAGCTACCGCACGGGGCCATGGCGTCTGGCGCTCAACGCCACCAACCTCACCGACAAAGACTACGTGGCCTCCTGCACCTTCGGCTGCTTCTATGGTGAACCACGCAAGGTCATCGGCACGGTGACCTACCGCTGGTAAGGCGACCGGCCCGCCCTGCCCCAATGCCCCTTGAGGTTATTCACCTCAAGGGGCATTTTCTCTGTGGGCTCAGCGAAGTGCCATGGCTTGTGTCACCTCCTCCAGCAGTAGGGCATGGTGGATGATCCCGAAGTGGTCGGCATCGATGTGGCGCTGCGTCAACTGGCAGGCCGGCATCTGGCGCACCAGTTCCGCAACCTCTTCATCCGGCCGTGAGGCGGACCACCAGCAATGGACCTCCGTGGCCAAGCGCTCCGGCAAGCATTCCGTGACCGGCCCCAACACCGCGCGCGCGATGGCTTGGCCGGCCATGAAGATCCGGGCGATTTCTTCCGCCCCGACGCCTGAATAAGGGGCGTCCACCGCGTCACCCAGCGCCAGCAGGATCTCCTTCAGCTTGGCCACGACCGCGGCCTCGTCGAGCCGAAGGTCACCGGTTTCCTCTGGCAGCCGGTGCGCATGGGCCAGGCCGGGCAACACCAGTTGGAGGCTGGCGTTGAAAGCCTCGCTCCAGTCCCCGGCCTCGGACAAACCGATGCCCGGCACATGGGTGTCCACCAGGCCCAGGAAGGCCACGGCCTGGCCTTGAGCCTCCAGGCGGGCGGCCACCATGGCGGCCAGCGCCCCACCGAGGGACCAACCCAGCAAGGCATATGGCCCCTGCGGCTGGGCCGCCCTCAACATGGCCACGTAGTCATCGGCCATCTGCGACATCGACCGATCCTGGTGGTTCAGGTCGAACAGCGTGCGGCACGCCAGGCCTTGCACCGGGCGAACCGCCTTGAGGCTGCGCGCCAGCGGCAGGTACTCCATCACCGTGCCCATGCCCGGGTGGATGCAGTAGAGCGGCCGGTCGCCCGCCAGGCCATTGAGCGGCGTCAGGGACTTCTGGCCTTGGCCGCGCTCGGCCAGCGAGGCGATGGTCGGCGACCGCATCAGGTCGGGCAACTCGAACTTGAGCCGGGCGTCTCCGCTGGCCCGCACCCGCGTGAGGACGCGCAAAGCCGTCAGGGAATGTCCGCCCAATTCGAAGAAGTTGTCATGGCGGCCCACACGCTCGAGGCCCAAGACCTCGGCCCAGATGCTGGCCAGCATCGCTTCGACCTCGCCTTGAGGCAGCTCATGGGCCCGCTCAACCACCACGCCGGGGTCGGGCAGTGCTCGGCGGTCGATCTTGCCATTGGCGTTGAGCGGGAGCCGCTCCAGCACCGCGATCGCCGCGGGCACCATGTAGTCCGGCAGGGCCAGGCCCAGGCGATCTCGCAAGGCGGCCGTGTCAATGGCCTGCCCCGCGTGTGGCGACACATAGGCCACCAGGCGGACCCCGCTGGGCTCCTGGCGAGCCACGACCAACGCGTCCCCGACTTCGGGCTGCGCCAGCAGTCGGGCCTCGATCTCGCCCAGTTCAATGCGGTGTCCCCGCACCTTGACCTGGTGGTCAAGGCGGCCCAGGTACTCCAGCCGACCATCGGTGCGCCAGCGGACCAGGTCGCCCGTGCGGTAGAGCCGGCCTGCCCCCGTGTCATCGAAGGGATCGGCCACGAAGCGCTCGGCCGTCAGGCCTGGCCTGCGGGCATAGCCCCGCGCCAGACCCACGCCGCCAATGTAGAGCTCACCAGGCACCTCGTTAGGCACGGCTTGCAAGCCCGCGTCGAGCACGTGGAAGCGCGTGCCAGCAATCGGCGCGGCCAAGTCGGGCACGCCACCTTCGACACGGTCCGACGACGACCAGATGGTCGTTTCGGTGGGGCCATACATGTTCCACAGTTCAACCCCCAGCGCGGCCAGGTCCTCGGCCAAGTCAGGCTGCAAGGCTTCGCCACCGCACAGGCCCTTGAACCCGGACAGGGGCGCCGGGGGCCAGCCACCCTCCCTCAAGAGCCTCCAGCCGGCCGGTGTCGATTGCAGCACCGTGGTCTGGCTTTCATGGACCAGGCGGGCCAGCGCCTCCGCGTCACGGGTGACCTCGCGCGGTGCCAGCACGATCCTGGCGCCCACCATGAGTGGCAGGTACAGCTCGAGCGCCGCGATGTCGAAGGACAGCGAGGTGACGGCGACCAGGGTGTCGGCCTCGGTCATGCCGGGCGCGGCTTGCATGCTCAACAGGAAATGGCTCAAGCCCTGGTGGCTCAACATGACGCCCTTGGGACGCCCGGTGGAGCCCGAGGTGTAGATCAGGTAGGCCAGGCTGTCCGGCCGCAGCGCCACACCGGGATTGTGGTCCGGCTCATCCTGCAGATCCAGCCCATCCATCGACAGGATGGCCAGTGGCTGGCCGCCCGCCACGCCGATGTCGATCTCACCCTGCGTGAGCAGCAGCGCGACGCCACTGTCATCGACCATGTACGAGAGCCGGTCCACGGGGTACTGCGGGTCCAGTGGCACATAGGCACCACCCGCCTTGAGGATGGCCAGCAAGCCGACCACCATCTCGATGGAACGCTCCAGAACGATGCCCACCTTGACCTCTGGCCGCACGCCCAGCTTGACCAGGCGGTGCGCAAGGCGGTTGGCCCGGGCATTGAGTTCGCCATGGCTCAGTTGCTCCTCGCCGAAGACCAGCGCGGTCGAGTCGGCTCGCCGCTCCGCCTGCGCTTCGATCAGTTGATGCACGGGCAGTGCATTCAAATAGCGCAGGTCGTTGGTGCCACGTTGGCGCAGCGCGCCGTGCTCCTGCTCGGTCAGCACATCCAATTCGCTGGCCAGGCGCCCCTGGCCCAGTGACTGGATCAGCCATTGCAGCGTGGCCTGCATGTAGCCGCACAGGCGTTGGGCACCGACCCCATCGCTCACCTGCGCGACCAGGTCGAAGCCAGCGCCCAGGTCGTCCACCGACATGGTGAATGGGTAGTTGGTGCGCTCCTTGAAGTCCAGCCGGTCCATGCCGGCCCAGGCCTGGCCCGCCTCGCCGCTGCGGTCTTCATGGCCGATGTGACGGTAGTTCAGCAGCGCCGAGAACAATGAAGAGCCCGCGGGCATGCCACTGCAGCGCTGGGCCAGCGTGAGGCTGGCATGCTCGTGGGCCAGCAGGCCGACCAGCGCGGACTGGGTTTGCTTCAGGCAGGCGTCCACGGCGCGGGCGCCCAGTTTGATGCGGATGGGCAAGGTGTTGATGAACAAGCCCAATGCGCGGTCTGCTTCGGCGCCACTCTGCATGCGTCCGAACAGCACGGTGCCAAACACCACGTCGTCTTGGCCGGACACCTTGGAAAGCACCAGGGCCCAGGCCAGGTGGAACAAGGTGGCTGCGCTGACACCGTGGCGCTGTGCTTTTTCGCGCAGCTGGCGGCTCAACGAGGCATCCAGGGGCAAGCGGATCTCCTCGACCAATTTGCCATCTCCTTGCACATCGTTCAGGCCAAATGGCAGGGTGGGCTCTTTGACATCACCCAGCATGCCCCTGAAGAAGGATTCATGCTGTTGCTCACTCAAGCCAAGGCGCGATTGCGCGACGAAGCGGCGGAAGGGCACGGGCTCGGGCAAGTCGGCCTGCCTGCCCTGCAGGATCAGGGAGATCTCTTCGATGAGGATTTCGTCCGAAGTGTGGTCCAGGGTCAGGTGGTGGTGCGGCAATTGCAGCAGCCAACGGTCCTGACCCGGGTCGTGGGCCGCGATGGCCCGCAGCAATGGCGCGCGGCGCACATCGAGGCGGTAGCGGCTGGAGTCGACATGGGCGGTGAGCCGCTCGGCGATGCGGTCTTCGTCGCCGTCCTTGTCGAACCAATCGATGTCCAACCTGGCATGGCGGTGCACCACCTGCACCGGTTCGGGCAAGCCCTCCCAGTGGAAGGCCGTGCGCAGGATGTCGTGCCGCGCGATGACCTGGTTGAGACCATCGATGAAGCGGTGCAACAGCTCCGGCGTGTGGAAGCTCAGCAGCAGGGCGTTGACGTAGACATCGCCTTCGGTTTGCAACAGGTGGTGGAAGAAGATGCCCTGCTGCAGGGGTGCCAGAGGGTAGATGTCCTGGATGTTCTGCGCACCACCTGGGACCGCGGCCTCGATGCTATCGATGTGGGCTTGGTTCAAGGCCACCAAGGTCAGCATCTCTGGCCGGATGGCCTCGCAGGCCAGGGGGATGAGGTTGGGAGGCACGGCCAATGGGGCGGCATCCTTCTCACCCATGCCTTCGCCAGCCACCTGGGCCGCGAAATCCGCGAACACGGCGTGCTGGAACAAGGTGCGCACCGTGACGGTCCAGCCGCTTCGGCGCAGGCGCTCCAGCAACTGGATGGCCAACAAGGAGTGCCCCCCCAGCTCGAAGAAGTTGTCACGTCGGCCCACGCGGGGCACGCCCAGGACCTCGGCCCACAGGGCGGCCAGCGCGGTCTCCAGCTCGCCTTGCGGTGCCTCGTAAGCTGGCGAGCCACCCAGC
>NZ_JAUSAR010000058.1 GCF_030652515.1 Aquabacterium sp.
GCTGGTATTGGCTCTCCTTCTTCCTATCGTGTTATTCGCACTTTTTCTCCTGTTCGCCGTTCTTTTGCTGATTGGAATGCAGTTTCACCTGCATCAATCGTTTTTTTTTAACAAATTCGTTTGTAATATAGTGTGTTCCAAATAAATTAGCAGCAGCTAATGATATACAAAATAGCGATAATATAAAAACACGCAAAAACAGGGACTATAGTTACAAGCAGCAGGATATATATTACAAAGAAACACAACAAAAGGCGAGTGCAAATTAAACTCGTTCGTACAGTATACAATACAAGAGCACAATATGAATTTTCAGACGACAATTTAATCTGATCCAGAATCAGAATCAGTGGATGCAACATCGTCATAGAGTTGCATAGCAGGGCGTAAAGAAGAAGAGGCAGTAGAAGGGAGAATGTTGTGTAAAAACATATGAGCATATTGTTTGTTGTGAGTAGCATCATGTTTGGCCATGAGACGTAAACCAGCTTTGACACATTTTGCATTTCCTCTAGCAAGAGCAACAGTGATACAATTAAACATGTGTGATTTCCATGTTGGATTGTATTCTGCTTCCAAGGTGTAATCGATACCATTGGTAAAATTGAAAGTATGATAGCCAACCGTTCCGCGTGTTGTTAGTACAACAGGATCAAATTCCATTTTATTATCACAGGACAGACTAGCATATTTTACAATTTTACGATTTTCGGCATCGTCTACAGCACGTAATTGCTTCACTGTTATATTTTTAGTACGTTGTTCATTCATAAAATCAGTGTTAGCAATTTGTTTAGTGCATTCAGATACGACCTTGTTACCATACTTACGTATGTTGGATGGATTAGTAGCATTGATAACAGTAACATCAATTAATACAGCAGTTGGATCTTTATATACAGCAATATCAGGTCGAACATTTTCAGCTTGCATGATGTTATCGTGTAATAATGTAGTTGGTTCAATTTGAGTTTGGATTTTTAATATTTCCATATTCTTGGCTATTGTTTGTTTAATTAAATCATGTCTATGAATGATATGTTCATTTAGACGTGAAACACAAGAAAGGAAATGATTTGGATCCTCTTCAAAAGATGAACCACACATACAAGTGCGGCCTTGGAGACCTTTATGAAATTGTACACCCAAATGATTTTGTATACATACTTCAATCTCATTGTTAAATAATTGATACACAGGATTGCTACAATCAAGTGTAATCCAACGACGACTATGATTCTCACACACATCCATATATGCAGCATAGTCGAATGACAGATGTTCATTACTTTTTAATTGTTGTATCAAAATACGTTCATTTTCAATATCAACTAACTGCGTTAATGTATGTTGTAAAGAAGTAGTAATGGTTTTTATATTATCGCTATTTTGTATATCGTTGGCTTTTGCTAATTTACTGCACACTTGCATGTGTTGTTCGTCAGCAAACAGAGTGACATCCAGTAAGTCTACATGCATAGCATGCAACTTTTCAATAGTGACTCCCATTGGCAACAATTCATTACGTAGAAGTTCGTTTAACTGTGTTTTGATATACTTGACAGGAGCAGATGATAATGTTTTATCATGAACATCATGTGGGAACATATTAGAGATATCATTTAATATATCATACATATTGGCAAAATATGAACAAGGTGAAATCTGTATGTTTCTACGTAGACCAAAACCACCTTTGGAAATTTTGAGATTTATCTGTTCACGTTTGTGATATGGTAACATATCATAATCAATATTACCAATATTACAGAACACACGTATGATTTCAATATCAAAATCAGTTGCAGCTTGACGTAATAAACCTGGTTCAATTGTTTGTGACAGATATCCTAATGTTGGTACGACATCTTTGATTAACAGCTGTAATGCATACTGTTTGTTCATACGACGATGTGATAATAATGACAGGAAACGAGATTGCTCTTGTAATTTATCTTTCACAAAATTGACAATACATTTATTATCATTAGCAATCATACTACCTAATATTTGTATACTATCCTTGCAGAATTGTATACCGATATTTTGACACTGTTGTTGCAGAGCATGAGAATCTGATGTATTAATAGCAGGTGGTGCAAGCAATTTACATTTGCTAAGAACTAAACGTAATTTAATGTTTTCTAGTTCTTGTTTAATTTATACATTTGCAATGCTTGCAATGCATGTTCACTTTCACCAACA
>NZ_JAUSAR010000065.1 GCF_030652515.1 Aquabacterium sp.
GCTGGGTGGCTCGCCAGCTTACGAGGCACCGCAAGGCGAGCTGGAGACCGCGCTGGCCGCCCTGTGGGCCGAGGTCCTGGGCGTGCCCCGCGTGGGCCGACGTGACAACTTCTTCGAGCTGGGGGGGCACTCCTTGTTGGCGGTTCGCCTGGCCGCCCGTGTTCGCGCCGTCTTGCACCGAGACCTGCCACTGCAGGCGATCTTCTCGCACCCCACCGTGCAGCAATCCGCCTTGGCCTTGCAAGGCGAAGGCACACGGGCCTCCCACGAAAGCCAGTGGGCCCTTGGCGGCACACCGGTCCGTGAAGGCGAGCCCGTGCCTTTGTCCTATGCCCAGCAGCGTCTGTGGTTCCTGTGGCAACTCGATCCCAGCGACACGGCCATGAACATGCCGGCCGCCTTTCGCCTGGAGGGGGACTTGGACGTGGCCAGGCTCAGTTCGGCCTTCCATCGGCTGATCCAGCGGCATGCGGCCTTGCGAACGGTCTTCGGCGAAACCGATGGCCGGGGCTGGCAGTGCATTCAACCCGCGCTGCCCTTGCCCATCCCCGTGGTGGCATGGGACGAGTTCACACCGGAGACACCCGGGCGGATGGACCACCACATCCTCCAAGCGGTGAAGCAACCATTTGACCTGGCGCGCGGGCCGCTCCTGCGGGTCGAGTTGATCAGGCTGGCGCAGCGGCAGCACATGCTGGTGGTAGTGGTTCACCACATCGTGGCCGACGGGTGGTCGAGTCAGCTCATGCTGCGTGACCTGGCGCGGTACTACACCTGCCCCGGCGATGACCAGGCCCTGGCTTTGCCCGAGCTGACATGCCAGTACGCCGATTTTGCGATCGCGCAGCGCCGGTGGCTGGACGATGGCGAGATGCAACGCCAGGCCGGGTACTGGCGGGACCAACTGGTCGGCATCCCACCGCTGGTCATCCCGCCGGAAAAGGCCTTGCCCGCCCAGCGCAAGCATCCACTCGGCATGGCCGCGTTCGACCTGGACGAAGCCACCACCGCCACGCTGTCCGCCGTGGCCAGGCAACACCAGGCCACGCCGTTCATGGTGCTGTTCGCCTGCGCCAGCCTGGCCCTGGCGGAACGCTCGGGACAAGCGCGGTTCTACGTGGGCACCGACATGGCCAACCGCCACCGGGCGGACACCGAGTCGGTGGTGGGCTTCTTCGTGAACCAGCTGGCCTTGCCCATCGATGCCGAGACGCCCCGGTCTGCGGCCGAGCTCCTGTCGCAATTGCAGCGCACTGTCATCGCCGCCAGCGACCACCAGGACCTGCCTTTCGACCGGCTGGTCGGCCTCCTGAAAGCAGGCGAACGCGGCGGGCGTGCCCCGCTGTTCCAGGTGAAGGTGATCTACCGCGAGGCGACCGAGGCCTGGCAGCTGCCGGGCCTGGCGGTCAGCGAATGCCTCGTGCCCGGCGCGCAGGCCGAGCTCGACCTGATCGTCGGTTTCGTCCACACCGGGAGCCAGGTTCAGGCTTCGATTCGCTACGACGCCGATTGCTTCGGCGAACCCAGCATGGACAGCCTTGGCCAGGAAATCACGGCGGTCCTGCGCGTCCTCATGGTCTCGAGCGAGGCCAGCCTCGATTCGCTGCGCCAAGTTGCGCGCGAACTGCGGGTCGCCCAGGCCGCCAGGCAAGCGGACGAACGTTCGAAAAAACTGGCGACCTTGCGCAGTGGCTTGCGGCGGCGGCCCGTGGATGCCATCCCGAATTCAGCATTGAACAGCGAAGGATCTTCAGCATGACTTCCCATGACGTTCGGCCCAGACTGGGCGCGGTACGCCGCCAGGCACTGCCTGAAGCCGGTGCCGATCTGGTGCGGTGGTCGCGCTTGTTCGACGGTGTGGACCTGCCGGCCTTGGTGCAGCCCCGGGTGCCGGGCATCAGCCTGCCGCAATGGGCCGCGGCGAACCAGGCCGAGGTGCACCAGCGCCTGTTGACGCATGGGGCGATCCTGTTCCGGGGCTTCGGCCTCAACCAGGCGCAGGACTTCAATGACTATGTCGACGCGGTGTCTGGCGGCGCGCTGGAGTACCAGTTCAGGGCATCGCCACGGACCCAGATCCACAAGGACCTGAATGTCTACACCTCCACGGACTACCCGGCGCAGGAAAGCATCTTCCCGCACAACGAACACTCGTACTCGCCGGTGTTTCCCTTGCACCTCTTTCTTTACTGCGAGGTCCCGGCCCTGACGCAGGGCGAGACGCCCATCGGCAGCACCCGGCTTCTGCTCAGCCGCATCCGGCCCGAGGTTCGCGAGGCGTTTGCGCGCAAGCAGGTCATGTACGTGCGCAACTACGGCGAGGGCTTCGGCCTGCCTTGGCAAACCGTCTTCCAGACTTCGGACCGCGGCGAAGTCGAAGCCTACTGCCAAAGCGTCGGCATCCGGCCGGAGTGGAAGCCCGGTGGCGGTCTGCGCACACGGCAGATCGGGGCTGCGTTGATGCGCCACCCGAAGACGGGCGAGGCCGTCTGGTGCAACCACGCGACCTTCTTCCATGAGCTGACACTGCCGGCCTCGGCGCGCGAGCAACTGCGCAGCGAATACGCCGCCGACGACTTGCCGCAGAACACTTTCTATGGCGATGGCACGCCGATCGAACCCGAGGTCATCCGGCACCTGCAGGGGCTCTACCTCGATGTGATGGTGAAGTTTCCGTGGGAGCGCGGTGACGTCCTGATGCTCGACAACATGCTCGCGCTGCACGGGCGCAGCCCATACACGGGGCCCCGTCGCGTGATGGTGGCCATGGCCCACGCTTGCCGTGGCGAAGATTTGAAAATTGGAGTGAATGCGTGAGCAACAACCACATCGACCGCGTCGAAGAGTACCCATTGTCTTCTCAGCAATGTGCCCACCATGTTCAAGGCTGGGAGGTAACGCAGCAGCCTTGCATGGCCGTGTTGGTCGAGGGCCCCGCGCTGAACGTGGACCTGGAGGCCCTGCGCCACGCCGTCGATGAAGCCGCTCGACAGCACGAAGTGCTTCGCACGCGCTACCGCAACGTGCCAGGACTGCTCTATCCCGTGCAGCATGTGGTGGCCGGGCTCTTACCGGCCTGCACCTTGCTCAGTGGCCAGGTCGATGACGATGCGCTGCTGGCGGCGGCTCGTGGCTTGGTCGATGCGCAGGCCGGGGCCGTGGTCGGGCTGGCCATGGCCAGGCCTGTCAAGGGACGTGTGCGGTGGGCATTGGCGGCGCCGCGCTATAGCCTCGACGTGCAAGGCATCCAGGACCTGGCCAGGTCCTGCCTGCTGCATTGCCTGCGCGGGTCGCCGGCCACCACGGCCGAAGCCCCCTTGCAGTACGCCGACTATGCGGCTTGGCAGAACGAACTGTTCGCCACGGAGTTGGGGCAGGAAGGCGAGCGATTCTGGGAGGCCAGTTCAAGGGGCGGGGCCGATGCGCCGCGCCTGCCTTTCGAGCAAACGACCAGGGGCCAGCAGGTCGTGCAATCCAGGGCAATGAGCATGGCACTGAGCAGCCCGGCCAGCCAGTCCATCCAGGCCATGGCAGAACGGCTGGCCATGCCGACGGCATCGGTGGCGCTGGGATGGTGGGCCGCCTGGGTGGCACGCGCCGCCCAGACCGACGCGTTCTCTTTCGAATGGCTTTGCCACACCCGCGCGCCGGAACTGGAGGGCGCTTTGGGCAACTACGCCACGGCATTGCCAGTCTCCGTGCGCCTGGAGTTGAACTCACCCATCGAGACCTTGGCCCGCGCGGTGAACGAGCAGCTCCAAGTGGCTGCATCGTGGCATGAATGCTTCAACGCCTCGGTGCACCTGGCGGGCCAGGCCAAGGCGGCTGTTCAGTTCGAGCATGTGCGCCTGATCGAGATGCCGGGGGGCTGGGTGGCCAAGCGGGTCGATGTGGGGTTGGGGCAGGTTGGATTGCGCTGCGAATGGATCGAGGCCGCCGATGGCACCTTCGAATGGCGCTGGCTCAGCGATGGCCGTTTCGAGGGCCATGCGCTCGAAGCCTGGCTGAGGCAGGTCGATGCCTTGTCCACCTCGGCGAGATCCCATCCGGATGCGCTTTGTTCGGACCTGCTCATGCTGTGCCCCGATGAGCGTGACTGGATCTTGCAGCAAGGCCGTGTCACCGCCGAGGCGGGTGAAGCCTTGCCCGATCAGACCTTGCAGGCCATGTTCGAGGCCCATGCCCGGCACTCGCCGAATGCCAAGGCCGTGGTGTGCGGGCAGGAGCACTGGTCCTACCGAGAGCTTGACCGGCAGGCCAATCGCCTGGCGCACCGCTTGCAGTCCATGGGTGTCGGCCTGGACGACGTCGTCGGTGTCCACATCGGTCGCTCCGTCCATGCGATCGCCTCGATGCTGGCCGTCCTCAAGGCGGGCGCGGCCTATGTCCCCATCGACCCGGCTTATCCCGCCGATCGGATCGCCCATGTCTTGAGCGATGCGCAGGTTTCCACCGTCCTGACCTTGGCTGGTGACGCCGGTCGTCTGCCGGCAGCCGGTTTGAACACCTTGTGCGTGGACGAGCTTCACGAAGAAGGTGACGCGTCACCGTTGAAGACCCCGGTCATTTCACCGCAAAGCCTGGCCTATGTGGTCTACACCTCGGGCTCGACGGGATTGCCCAAAGGCGTGATGGTCTCGCATGGGAACGCGGTGGCCTCGACGGCGGCGCGCTTCCAGTTCTACAAGGAAGCGCTGTCCAGCTACCTGCTGCTGTCGTCCTTGTCCTTCGACAGCTCGGTGGCCGGCATCTTCTGGACCTTGAGCCAGGGGGGCACCTTGCACCTGCCCACGGACGACGAGCACCAGGACCCGCTTCAGATCGGGCGACTGATCGCGGGCCACCGGATCTCTCATGTGCTGGCGCTGCCTTCGTTCTACAAGCAGATCCTGCTGAGCCTGGAGGATGGGGCCTCCTTGCAATGCGCCATCGTGGCGGGCGAGGCCTGCCATGCGGACGTGGTGGCGCAACACCGGCACAGCGTGCCCCGGGCAGCGCTGGTGAATGAGTACGGGCCGACCGAAGGGACGGTCTGGTCGCACGCCTGGCGCATCGACCTCGAATCGGCGCCGGCCGGTGGCCCCTCCATTCCGATTGGACACCCGGTCCAGTCGTCGTCCGGCCTGGTGCTGGACGAGCACATGGCCTTGTGCCCCGTCGGTGTGCCCGGAGAACTCTACCTTGGCGGGCCTGGCATCGCGCGTGGCTACCTGAAACGGCCGGGCTTGACCGCGCAGCGCTTCGTGCCCCATCCCTTCCTTTCGGGCGAACGGCTTTATCGAACGGGTGACCTGGTGAGGTGCCGCCCCGATGGCGCGCTGGACTACCTGGGCCGCATCGACCACCAGGTCAAGATCCGGGGCTTCCGGGTCGAGCTCGGCGAAGTCGAGGCGCGCCTGCTGGCGCAGCCAGGTGTACGTGAAGCCGCCGTCATCGCCAGTCAGGGGCCCGGGGGGCTTCGGCTCGTGGGCTACGTGGCCGCCGAGGCGGGGCAGGCCATCGATGTAGCCTCCTTGCGCGATGGCTTGGGCCAGCTCCTGCCGGCCTACATGGTGCCGGGTGTGATCGTGGCGCTGGACCACTTTCCGCTCACGCCCAACGGCAAGCTGGACCGGCAGGCCTTGCCCGATCCCGACACGGTCGCCAAGCGGGCATTCGAGGCGCCCGAGAATGCGGTCGAGGAGGCCCTGTGCGCGGTCTGGCAAGACGTGCTGGGATTGGCCCAGGTGGGCCGTGGCGATAACTTCTTCGAACTGGGCGGAGACTCCATTCTGGGTCTGCAGATCGTGGCGCGGGCTCGTCAGGCCGGCTGGAAAATCGTGCCCAAGCAGTTGTTCGAACGGCAAACCGTGGCCCAACTCGCTTTGGTGGCGGTGCCCATCGGGCAAGACGCGCACTCCAAGGCCTCACAGACCTCCGGTGACGTGCCCCTGTTGCCGATACAGGCGGCCTTTTTCGCCCAGGAGGTGCCTGAACGTCACCACTGGAACCAGTCGGTGTTACTGCGCCTGCGGGAAGCGCCCGACTTGCCCAGCCTGGAACGTGCCTTGGTGGCCGTGGTAGCGCACCACGACAGCTTCAGGCTGAGGTACGAGGTGCAGGCCGGCGGCCATTGGTCGCAACGCTACGAGCCGATGTCTGACGAGTCCATGGACGAACTCTTGTGGGTCCGCCGTGGCTGTCAGGCGGAGAGCCTTGAGGCATTGTGCGATGAAGCGCAACGCAGCCTTGACCTGTCGCGGGGGCCCTTGCTGCGTGTCCTGGCGATCGAACTGGCCGATGGCGGTTGGCGCCTGTTGCTGGTCGCTCACCACCTGGTGATCGACGGCGTGTCCTGGCGCGTGCTGCTTGAAGACCTTCAGACCGCTTGCGAGCAGGCCTTGGCCCGGCGCGACATCGTCCTGCCCTCCGGGACCCACAGCTACAAGGACTGGGCCCTGGCTCTGCAAGGGTACATCGCCCAGCATCCCGAAGAACTGGCGCATTGGCTGGCCCTGTCTGACGTGCCGACCAGCCTGCCCTGCGCCAGGCCTTCCGGGTCGAACACGACGGCGGATCTGGAGGTCATCGACGTGCGGCTGGATGCCGCGAGAACCGCTGCCTTGCTCAAGGTTGCCCCTGCCGCCTACCGCACCCAGGTCAACGATCTGCTGCTGACCGCCCTGGGCCGGGCGCTGTGTGATTGGACGGGCCAGGCGCAGATCCTGGTGGACGTGGAAGGGCATGGCCGCGAAGACCTGTTCGAAGGCCTGGACCTGTCGCGCACGGTGGGTTGGTTCACCAGCGTCTTCCCCGTGGCTTTGGCGCCGCTGGGCGAGCCCGGCGAGGCGGTCAAACGCGTGAAGGAAACGTTGCGGCGTGTGCCAGGCCGAGGACTGAGCCATGGCGTGTTCAAGCATCTGGGCCATGCCAGCCAGAAGGCGGCGCTGGAAGGCCTGCCCCAGGCCCGGATCAACTTCAACTACCTCGGCCAGTTCGATGGCAGTTTCGACGGCGGCACGGCCTGGCAGTTGGCGGATGAGCGCGGCGGTGCCCCCATGGATGGCGCCGCGCCGCAGACCCACGAGTTCTCGGTCAACGGGCGTGTCCACGAAGGACAACTCCAGCTGGGCGTGAGCTACAGCCGGGCCCGCCATGACCGGCACACGGTCCAGGCCTGGGTGGACCGTTTCCAGCGGGAGCTGGAGATGCTGATCGACCACTGTGCCCAGGGCGCCCAGGGGGTGACGCCGTCGGACTTCCCCCTGTCCGGCTTGGACCAGGCGCAGCTCGATCTGTTGCCCGTGCCCCTGGGCGACTTGCAGGACCTGTATCCCTTGTCGCCTATCCAGTCCGGCATCCTGTTCCACAGCGTGTACGACTCGGCCTCCAAGGCCTATGTGAACCAGTTGCGCGTGGACATCGAAGGCCTGGACGCCGCGCGTTTCAAGGCGGCCTGGCAGGCCGTGGTGGACCGCCACGATATTTTGCGAACGGGCTTCCTGCCAGGCCACTCGGCCTTGCAGTGGGTGGCGAGGTCGCTGGACATGGCCATGCGCGAGCAAGATTGGCGTGGCCGTTCCGAGCCGGGGGAGGCCTTGGATGCGCTCGCCCAGGCCGAACTGGATCAGGGTTTCGACCTGGCCAAGCCCCCCTTGATGCGCATGGCACTGGTGCGCCTGGACGCTGCCAGGCATCACTTCATCTGGACCAGCCATCACCTGTTGCTGGACGGCTGGAGCACGGCGCAGTTGCTCAGTGAGGTGATCCGGCACCATGCCGGGCAAGCGCTTGAGACACCGGGCGGCCTCTACCGCGACTACATCGGCTGGTTGAAGTCAGCGGATTTGGAAGCCTCGCACCGACATTGGGACGCCCAGTTGGCCTTGCTCGACGAGCCTTCCAGATTGGCGCCGTTGATCGCCCGCCGGGACCATCAGGCCTCCGTGCCGACGGAAACCCGAATGGTGCTGGACCGACCGGTGATGGCTCGCCTGGCCAAGGTGGCAGCGGTCCAGCGGATCACGGTCAACACGCTGGTCCAGGCGGCTTGGGCCTTGCTGCTCGGCCGCTACCTTGGGCAACAGACGGTGTGCTTCGGCGCGACCGTGGCCGGGCGGCCCGACGCGCTGCCCGGCGCGCAGCAGATGCTGGGCCTGTTCATCAACACCTTGCCGATGTGCGTGCCCATCGTGGCCGAACGCCCGGTGGGCGACTGGCTGCGCGATCTGCAAGCGCGCAATGTGGCGTCTCGAGAGCATGAGCAGGTGCCGCTCCACGAGATCCAGCGGCGGGCCGGCCACGGTGGCCAGGCCTTGTTCGACAGCATCGTGGTCTTCGAGAACTACCCGATCGACCAGGCATTGTTGAACACAGAGGGACAAGGCGGTTCAGGCTTGCGCTTCAGCCAGGTGGTCAGCCGAGGCGAAACCAGTTACCCGCTGACGCTGGTGGTGCAGCAGGGTGACGAGCTCATCCTGAGCTTTGGATTCGACGCTGGCCGCTTGGACTCAGACAAGGTGGCAGTGGTCGCCAGGACCATGGTGGGCTTGTTGGCCAAGCTGGTGGAGGACGTCGATCAGCCGGTGGGCTCGGTGCAACTGCTGACCTCTGAAGAGCGTGCCAAGTTGCGAAGCTGGAGCGTGAATGGACAGGTGCGTCCGGATGCCAGGCCGGTGCACGAGCTGATCGAAGCGCAGGCTCAGGCGCGGCCAGACGCCGTGGCCGTGGTCTTTGGCCAGGCACAGCTGAGCTACGGCGAACTCAACGAACGGGCCAACCGCCTGGCCCACCGGCTGTTGTCGCTGGGCGTGGCGGCGGACACCGCGGTGGGCATCGCCGCCGAGCGCTCGCTGGAGATGGTGGTGGGCCTGCTGGCCATCCTGAAGGCAGGCGCCGCCTACGTGCCCATCGACCCCGAGTACCCGCCAGAGCGCATCGCCTACATGGCCAGCGACAGCGGCATCGGGCTGCTGCTGACCCAATCACACCTGGCCCATGCCCTGCCATGCCCGGCGCACGTGAACCTGCTCCTGATCGATCAATTGGACCTGTCGGGCGAGGCCAGCCACAACCCGCAGGTGGCGCTGCACGGCGAGAACCTGGCCTACGTGATCTACACCTCGGGCTCGACCGGCCAACCCAAAGGGGCGGCCAACCGCCACCGGGCGCTGCACAACCGCCTGAGCTGGATGCAATCGGCCTACAAGCTGGACGAGACCGACACCGTCCTGCAAAAGACCCCCTTCAGCTTCGACGTCTCGGTGTGGGAATTCTTCTGGCCCCTGATGGTGGGCGCACGCCTGGCGATGGCCGCCCCCGGCGACCACCGGGACCCCGAACGCCTGGTCGAACTGATCCAGGCCCATGGCATCACCACCATTCACTTCGTGCCCTCGATGCTGCAAGCCTTCATGGCCCACGAGCAAGTGAGCCAGTGCACCGGCCTCACGCGCATCGTGTGCAGCGGAGAAGCCCTGCCGGCCGAGCTGCAAGGCCAAGTCCTGCAGCGCCTGCCCCAGGCGGGCCTGTACAACCTGTACGGCCCCACCGAGGCGGCCATCGACGTGACGCACTGGACGTGCCGAGACGATGGGCAAAGCCAGGTGGCCATCGGCCGACCGATCGACGGTGTCAGCACCTGGGTGCTGGACGCCGACCTGAACCCGGTGCCGCCAGGCGTGGTGGGCGAGCTGTACCTGGGCGGAGCAGGCCTGGGGCGCGGCTAC
>NZ_JAUSAR010000068.1 GCF_030652515.1 Aquabacterium sp.
CCGAGGCTCGCGACGAAGCTGGAGCGCTATTCGCGAAGCTCGCTACCGACCCGGCTGAGACGACCGTCGCCCTCAGAATGCAGGCGGTCGCAGCTGCTATCGCCAACTTCACGAAGAATCAGAGGTGGGAGGCAGGAAGATCATTGCTTGCAGCCGTTCGATCGAGCTCACTGTCCGCTACGGCCCTTGACGCTTACGGCGCGAGGATTGAGCTAGAGGCGGGCGACCGTGAAATGGCCATCGAATTGGCCAGTAGGGCGAGGGACTCAATTGAGAGTGCGACGGATCATGCGGATGTGAGGCTTACCGCTCTTATGCTGGCGGACCTCGGCATGGACAGGGACGCCTTGCCCCTATGGCAAAGGTTAGCGGCGCCGAAGCATATGGGTTTCGACACACGCCAACTAGTCAATTGCACGCTTCGCCTTCGCGAGCACGGAGTATTCTTGGGTATTTGCGAGGAACTCAGATCAAGCGGCGTGCATGACAGGCAGTTAGTTCTGATGGAGGCTGGAGTTCGCGTAGACTATGACATCGAAGGGGCGATCAAGCTGCTACGGGATTACCTGGAGCTTGGTGAGTTTTCGGCAATGATGCGTGAAGTCGCCTGACGACAACTGGTAACGTCATTCTTCGGCGCGGTGTGCGAGCAAGGAGGAATGACGATGGGCAGCAAGATCGGTCGTGGCGTTGACATCGCAGAAGTACGAGCGCGCTTCGAGCATTGGAGGGGCAACCGTTCGGGAAAGGCGCGAATTCCGGACGAGTTGTGGGCTGTCGCGCTGGAGATCGCCCGGCGAGAAGGGGTGAACCGTACCGCGCAGGAGTTACACCTGGATGGCGGTAAGCTGAAGCGCCTCATGTTGGCTACCGATTCCGGCGCGAGTGAAGTCCCGCGCCAGCCGAGATTTGTGGAGCTGATTGCGCCTGCCTGCGCACAGCCCGATGAATATGTGGTCGAGTTCGAGTGCTCTGGCAGGAGTAAGATGCGAATCCAGTGGAAGTCCACCACTTCGCCCGACTGGACGAGTCTGTTGCGCGCCTGGCGGGATTCAGAGAGATGATTCAGATCACCGCCCAGATGCGCGTGCTGGTGGCCATCGAACCCGTCGATGGAAGAAAGGGCATTGATTCCTTAGCACGGCTCTGCCAGGAGAGACTGGCCGAGGATCCGTTTTCCGGGTGCGTGTTCGTGTTTCGGAGCCGCAGCGGTACAGCGATCCGACTCCTCACCTACGACGGCCAGGGGTACTGGCTGGCGCAGAAGCGCCTCTCACGTGGGCGGTTCGTGTGGTGGCCGGAATCCACCGGACCAGGTAAGTCGCTGGAAGCATACGAGGCACAACTGCTGCTGGCGGCCGGTGACATTTCACGAGTACGGGCCGCGCCGATGTGGCGGCGGGTCAGTGCGCTGAAATAGGCTTTGCGAGAATAATCTCGTTACCCCCTTGCGTTCCAAGGAGAACGGATTCATACTGCTGATCAATGGTCGAGTTCAGGTATCGCGGCCGCGAGATCACTCAGGAAGACATCCACTCTATCCGCGCACTGATCGAGCGGCACCCGAACGAAAGCCGCCGCACGCTATCGACCAAACTATGTGAGGCCTGGCAGTGGCGCCAGGCCAATGGTGCGTTGCGCGACATGGTGTGCCGTGGCATGCTGCTGATGCTGGAGCGGGCCGGCCAGATCACATTGCCGCCGGTGAGCTACGTGCGGCATAATCCGTTGGCCAAGCGAGCCAGGCCGGAGCCGGCACAGATCGAGACCACACTCGTGGAAGACCGGTTGCGTGATCTCCAGCCGCTGGAGTTCACGCAGGTCCGGCGCACCGCCCAAGAGCCATTGTTCAATGGCTTGATGGAGGAACATCACTATCTCGGCTACGAGCAACCGGTGGGCGAACACCTGAAGTATCTGGTGTGGGCGCAGGGCCGTCCGGTCGCCTGCCTGGCATGGTCGTCGGCTCCGCGGCACCTGGGCAGTCGCGACCGCTACATCGGCTGGAGTGCCGAAGCGCGCCGTCGCAATATTGGCTTTATCGCCTACAACACACGCTTCCTGATCCTGCCGTGGGTCCGAGTCGAGCACTTGGCGTCGCATATCCTGGGCCGAATGGCGGTGCGGATCTCCGAGGACTGGCAGCGGATGTACGGGCATCCGATTTACTTCCTGGAGACGTTTGTGGACCCCGGGCGATTCCGCGGCACGTGCTACCGGGCGGCGAACTGGATTGTGCTGGGCAAGACGACGGGCCGGGGAAAGGCATCCAATAGCTACGTGCCGAACCGGTCGATCAAAGAGGTTCTCGGCTATCCATTGACGAAGCGCTTTCGCCAAAGGCTGGGCCAGTAGATGAAACCGGCGATCAAGCGCATCGACGTGAAGATGGAAGAGTTGCAGCAGGCGCTGGCGCGCTCGCGGCAAGCGCCGTTGGAGGACCCAGACTATCGGAAGCTGGAAGCGGCGGTCAATACGCTGGACTACCTGACGGAGTTGGTTGCCGACAAGGACACCACGATCCGGCATCTGCGCCAACTGCTGCTGGGCTCGAGCACGGAAAAGACAAAGGATGTATTGCAGAAGGCCGGCATGGAGCCCACCGGCGGAGTGACGGAAAAGACACCGGACAATGGTGAGAAGCAATCCCCAGGCGATCCGCAGCCGGGACACGGGCGCAATGGAGCCGAGGCATTTCGGGGCGCGAAGAAAGTCGCCATTGCGCACCAGCAGTTGAAGCACGGGGATCGCTGCCCTGACTGCGAGCGAGGCAACGTATACGGGCAGAAAGAACCGAAAGTGCTGGTGCGGATTGTGGGACAGGCGCCGCTGGCGGCCACCGTTTACTCGCTCGAGCGGTTGCGCTGCGGCGCGTGCGGGCAGGTCTTTACGGCACAAGAGCCGGAAGGAGTGGGTCCGGAAAAGTACGACGAGACGGCGGCGGCAATGATCGCACAGCTCAAGTACGGCAGCGGGACCCCATTCTACCGGTTGGAACAGCTCGAAGGTCAGCTCGGAATTCCGCTGCCGGCAGCGACACAGTGGGAGATCGTGGAGGAAGCCGCGGAGGTAATCAGACCGGCGCGGGATGAGCTGATCCGGCAGGCGGCGCAGGGCGAGGTAGTCCACAATGACGACACCGGAATGAGGGTGCTGCGGCTGGCGCGCGAGCCGTCCGATGAACGCAAGGGTGTGTTCACCAGCGGCATCGTGTCCACCGGTCAGGGCTGGAAGATCGCGCTGTACTTCACCGGACGCCAGCATGCCGGTGAGAACATCGCCGACGTGTTGAAGCATCGGGCCGAGCAGTCGAGCCCGCCCATTCAGATGTGTGACGCGCTGTCGCGCAACATGCCGAAGCTGCCGGCGGGAGCAGAGATTTTGCTGGCAAAGTGCCTGGCCCACGGAAGAAGACAGTTCGTGGAAGTGGCGGCGAGCTTTCCCGAGCAATGCCGCTACGTGCTGGAGATGCTGGGCCAGGTGTATGGCCACGATGCGGCGGCGCGCGAGCGCGGCCTGACACCGGAGGAGCGGCTACGGTTGCATCAGGAGCACAGCGGTCCGGTGATGGAGCAACTGCACGGGTGGCTGGAAGCGCAGTTTGCTGAGCGCAAGACGGAGCCGAACTCCGGACTGGGGAAGGCCATCACCTATTTGCTGCGCCACTGGAAGGGACTGACCGCGTTTCTACGAGAGGTGGGCGCACCGCTGGATAACAATCTCTGCGAACGCGCCTTGAAGCGGGCCGTGCTGCATCGCAAGAACGCACTGTTTTACCGGACTCTGAATGGAGCCCAGGTAGGCGATCTGTACATGAGCCTGATCCACACCTGCCAGCTATGCGGCGCCAACTCCTTCGACTACCTGGTCCAGCTTCAGAGGCACGCTCAGGAACTGGCGGCCCAACCCACTGAATGGATGCCGTGGAACTACCGCCAGACGCTCGATCGCGCCGGAGTATGATGAATCCCACGTGGCCGGAAATGATAGTCTTCGGCCATGCGGGAGGGGTACTCCGAAATGGCCGCCAAACAAGAATATGAGAACGTAAAATCGCCCAGGGTTTTTGGCCAGACACGGAAGCAGATGAAAATGTTTCGCGCTGGTCTCTACGCCCGCGTTTCCACCCACGACCAGCAGACCATCCCGCTGCAGATCCGTGCCCTGCGTGAGTACGCCGTCCGGCGGGGCTGGACGATCGCTTTGCAGGTGAAGGATGTCGGCTCGGGAGCAGCGCCGCGAGAACTTCGCGAGGAACTACTGAACGCCGCGCGGCGCCGTGAAATCGATGTCGTTGTGGTGTGGCGGCTTGACCGATGGGGCAGGTCCGTGACTGATCTGCTGGCGACGCTGCAGGAACTCGAGCATCTCGGCGTGAGCTTCGTCTCGCTGACCGAGGCCCTGGACCTGACCACGCCGGCCGGACGAGCCATGGCCGGTCTCCTCGCCGTATTCGCGGAATTCGAAAGAGAGATATTGCGGGAGCGGGTCCGCGCTGGCTTGGCCAATGCCCGTCAGAACGGCAAGAAACTGGGCAGGCCGCGAACAGCGGCGCTCCACGCAGACCAGGTCGCCAAGCTACATCGTGCCGGCGTCAGCAAATCCGAGATCGCCCGCCGGTTGCAAATCGGACGCACCTCGGTTCGCCGGATTCTAGCGACCTATTTCAACCGGAAATAGGAGCAATCGGACTCTTACGCAGCCTTGCCGGAAGGACACGATGCAACATCTTCCACGGCGAAAAAACACCCTCGGACCACAACGACGACCGCATCGCCAACGCAGCAACACCAGTACTCCAAGCAATCCTCCAGGCACTCATGGAAGCGGAGCACGATACGAGAAATGGCAACATGCCGCTGCGACCACCGACAAACAGAACATGCTGAGGCTGCGATTCCAAGCACACTGCAGCCACAAACGTTACCGTGTGCATGATCGAAGCAGCGGGGACGAGCTCGAACACACCAAGATCAAGAGAAAACTGGCGAGTGGAGTCTTGCGGAGTCACACCTCAAAATCCGAAGTGCAGTGATTGCACCTAACGCGCTGATAAGGAAGGGGTTGTTGGAGCGGGAGACCGGACTCGAACCGGCGACGTTCAGCTTGGGAAGCCGCCCGGAAAGCGTTTCGAGGCGTCACTTCCCGTTTCGATGACGGCACAA
>NZ_JAUSAR010000082.1 GCF_030652515.1 Aquabacterium sp.
CGGGAGCCGAGGAAACGATAGGCAGCAATCAACGATTGCACATGGACTTGCTTGCGGGCGACGGCCAGATCAGCACTGCTGGTCTTGACCATGAAGGCGTTGGCCTTGGCGCGCTGGGCAAACGATTCGACGACAGGCGCGTGGGCCACATCTCGGTGATCGGTGCCGTCCGTGGCGGGGACGTTGGACAAGGCGTCGAAGTACGACCGCCAGTTGTCGGGCACGGAGCCCGGGTTGTCGAGATAGGCCTCGTACAACTCTTCCACGTACGGGGCGTTTCCCCCGAACAGGTACGAGTTCGACCTGAACTGCTGCATCATTTCGCTGACCTCACTCCCAGGTTTGCTGGGTTATGGCTGGTTGAAAACCTTCCGCGACACGGCTTGACCGGTTGGCGGATTGCGACCCGCCTTGCTGACTTCTGAATCCAGAAAGGCGACGGGAAGGGCCTGATAAAAACCGAGGACGAATGTACCACTGCTCAAGCCGCTCAGCAGCGATTGGTACAAAAGCTTCAAATACCAAAGACGACAAAAGGGTATTGAAATCGTTTCATCAAAAACAGCTCAATAAAAAAGCCGGGCAATGCCCGGCTTGATGAGACTCACACCGCCGAAGCGATTCAAGCAAAGTTCTGCGCCGCGAAATCCCAGTTGACCAACGAGGTCAGGAAGGTTTCAACGAACTTGGGGCGCGCATTGCGGTAGTCGATGTAGTAAGCATGCTCCCACACGTCGATGGTCAGCAGGGCCTTGTCGGCGGTCGTCAGCGGGGTGCCGGCAGCGCCCGTGTTGACGATGTCGACCGTGCCATCAGCCTTCTTGACCAGCCAGGTCCAGCCCGAACCGAAGTTGCCCACGGCCGACTTGGTGAAAGCTTCTTTGAAAGCGGCGTAGCTGCCGAACTTGGCGTTGATGGCATCAGCCAGGGCGCCTGTGGGCTCGCCACCACCGGCGGGCTTCATGCAGCTCCAGAAGAAGGTGTGGTTCCAGATCTGGGCCGAGTTGTTGTAGACGCCGCCACTGGACTTCTTGACGATCTCTTCCAGCGACAGGTTCTCGAACTCGGTGCCGGGGATCAGGTTGTTCAGGTTGGTGACGTAAGCCTGGTGGTGCTTGCCGTAGTGGTACTCAAAAGTTTCCTTCGACAAATGAGGGGCCAATGCGTCTTGGGCGTAAGGCAGGGGGGGAAGCGTGTGAGCCATGGTGCTTGATCCTCTTCGAGTTGAAACGTGAACGATTTCCGGTGATTGTAGGCAAGTGCTCCGTGCAATCGCGCTGAGGCCTGCAAAACTCAGTCGGCAGCTGTGGCTTCTCCGCCAGCCGAAAGTTGCATGCCGATCGCGCGCTCGGACACCTCGACCTGCAAGCGCCCATCGGCCAGAACCACGTCCAAGGTGGATCCTATCGCGGCCTGCGACGCCTTGGTGACGGTGTGTCCCTGCGCATCGCTGAGCCAGGCGTAACCACGCTCCAGCACACGCTGGGGATCAAGGGCATGCAATCGGTTCTGCAGCGCATCGGCGCGCTGATGCGCCAGTGATTTTTGCTGAGCCACCGCCCGAACCAGGCGCGACTGCCAGATCGGCAAAGCCTGCGCGGCCAGCCCCACGCGACGCTGGCTGGCGCCGAGCATTCGGTGCTCCAGCAAGGCCAGGTCGTGCCGCTGACGGCTCAAGGCTTGGGCTGGACGAGCCAATCGCATCGCCGCCTGATCCAGGCGTTGCGACAGGTTGTCCACGCGCTGCCACACGCGCTGTCCCATGGCGCCAGCGATGGCGGCCAACTCACCCAAGGCCTGCACCTGCGCTTTCGCCACCAGCTCGGCGGCGGCCGTGGGGGTGGGCGCCCGCAAGTCGGCAGCAAAGTCAGACAGTGTCACATCGGTCTCGTGCCCCACGCCGCTGATGACGGGGATGGGACATTGCGCGATGGCCCGCACCACCCGCTCGTCGTTAAAAGCCCACAAATCTTCCAGGGAACCACCGCCTCGACACACGATGACGGTGTCGAAGAGGGTGCCGGCATGGTGGCTCAGCACCACCTGGGCCAAGGCCGAGACGATCTGCGCCGGGGCTTCAGCACCTTGCACGGAGCACGGGGCGACCACGATCTCGACATGGGGCGAGCGCCGCTGCAAGGTCGTCAGCACGTCTCGCAATGCCGCCGCTGCCAGGGAGGTGACCACCGCCACCCGGCGCGGAAAATGCCCGATGTCGCGCTTGCGGGCTGGGTCGAACAGGCCCTCGGCCTCCAGCTTGGCTTTCAGGCGCAGGAACTTTTCGTACAGCGCCCCGGCGCCAGCGCGCTGCATGCCCTCCACCACCATCTGCAGCTCGCCACGCGCTTCGTACACCGACAGGTTGCCGCGCACCTCCACCAGCATGCCCTCGCCGGGCGTGAAATCGACTTGCGACAAGGCCCGGCGGAAGATGGCGCAGCGCAAGCTGGCCCCACCGTTTTCATCTTTCAGCGTGAAGTAGCCGTGCCCGCTGGCCGCCCTGGTGAAGCCACTGATCTCGCCCCGCACCACACACTGGGCGAAGCGCGCGGCCAGGCTGTCGCTGATGGCATTGATGAGGGCCGACACGCCCCAGACGCGGGCCGTCATGGATAACCCCAGGAGGACGCGGCGGATTCAAACGCTTCAGGTGCGCCGCATCGCCAGCAGGCAAGGGCATCGGGAAGTCCACAACCGCGCAGATCAAGGCCGGGAAGGCCTAAACCACTGTCACAGAGCCTTAACAATGTCATAAGCTTATGATTCACAAAGACTTTTACCTGCTTAAAAATGTAGCAATCTGTAGAGGGCCGTGAATTTTCGCGGTTTGGCGGGCCGACAAGGTGGCTTACCCACAAAGTTATCCACAGCTTTGGTGGATGACTGCCTGGTCGGAAACGAGATGCAAGCGCTTGCCGGAAAGCGCAAATTTCAGCGCCATAATCTGCGGCTTAGCGTGACCTTTGGAGTCTTCGTTGCTGTCGATCTTACAAGCTGCTGGCTGGCCAATCTGGCCCCTCGTGCTGTGCTCTATCGTGGCCCTGGCCCTGATCATTGAACGGTTTTTGAGCCTGCGCGCCTCTCGTGTGGCACCCGCGCGGTTGGTCGATGAGGTCATGGCCGTGACGCGCGCCAGCCTGCCCACCGTGGACACGGTCAACAAACTGGCCGAAAACTCCTCGCTGGGGCTGGTGCTGGCCCAAGGGCTGCGCACGGCCATGGCCGAACCCCGCATCACCGACGCCAATTTGCGGGCCTCGTTCGAGACCGCTGGTCGCCAGGCCGTGCACGACATGGAGCGCAACCTCAGCGCCCTGGGCACCATCGCCAGTGCCGCCCCTTTGCTGGGATTGCTGGGCACCGTGGTGGGCATGATCGAGATCTTCGGGGTGTCAGGCGCGTCATCGGGCACGGCGGGCGCCAACCCCCTGGAGCTGGCGCATGGCATCTCGGTGGCCCTGTACAACACGGCTTTTGGCCTGATCGTGGCCATCCCTTCACTGGCGTTTTACCGACACTTCCGGGCCCGGGTCGATTCCTACACCCTGGATCTGGAACAAGCCGCCGAACGCATGGTGCCGCACATCCTGCGCCTGACCTCGGGCCGCCGCTGAGCACGCGCCATGGCGATGAACTTCCGCACGCGGCACCGCGAAGACCCCGAGATCAACCTCATCCCGTTCATTGACGTGCTGCTGGTGGTCCTGATCTTCGTGATGCTGACCACCACGTACGCCAAGTTCACCGAACTCAAGATCAACCTGCCCGTGGCCAACGCGCAGTCCACCAAGCCCAGGCCCAAGGAGTTGGTCGTGGTCGTCACCGCCGATGGCCGCTACTCGGTGGACAACCGCCAGGTGGAAGGTCGCAGCGTGGAGTTGCTGGCGGCCGCACTGACCGCCGGTACCGGCGCCAACCGGGACACGGTGATCGTGCTGACCGCCGATGCCTCGGCCACGCACCAAAGCGTGATCAACGTGATGGACGCCGCGCGCCGCGCTGGCTTGTCGCAGTTGACCTTCGCCACCCAAGGGCAAATGGGCGCGGCTGCGGCCCAGCCCTGATCCGCACTCACACGACCACATCCTGTTGATGGCTTCCATCACGCAGCGAGTCGTTCGCAGTTGGTCGTCGCGCGGCGCCTTGCCGGTCTTGCTGTGGCCGGTGTCTGCGCTGATGTGGCTGCTGGTCACCTTGCGAAGACAAGCCTATCGACTGGGCGTGATGAAGTCCGAATCCCCAGGCCTGCCGGTGCTCGTCGTGGGCAACCGGATCGTCGGTGGTGCGGGCAAAACCCCGGCCACGATCGCCATCGTCCAACACCTGCAGCGGCAAGGCTGGCATCCGGGCGTGCTGACGCGGGGCTACAAGCAGGCGGCAGACGCCCAACCCTTCACACTCATTGGCCAATCATCGGCCAACCAGTTGAGCGCAACGGATGTGGGTGACGAACCGCTGCTGATCTGGCGGCGCACCCAGGTGCCGGTGATGGTCGGGCGCGACCGCGTCGCTGGTGGCCAGGCCTTGCGTCAAGCCTGCCCTGAGCTCGACATCCTGGTCTGCGATGACGGCCTGCAGCATTTGCGCCTGGCCCGCCAGATCGAGGTGGTGGTGTTTGACGAACGTGGCGCAGGCAATGGCTGGCTGCTGCCCGCGGGCCCCTTGCGCGAGCCCATCGCCCCAATGGCCCCCGCCTCACTCGTGGCCCCGCCCATTGTTTTGTACAACGCTGAAAAACCCACCACCCCCTTGAAGGGCCACCTGGCGCAGCGCGCCATGGCACCCATGCAGCTGCTTAGCCAGTGGTGGTCAGGCCAGGCCGGCGATGCCAGCCAGCAGCCGCCCCGTGACGGCGCCTGGGCCGTGGCCGGCATTGCCCACCCACCCAAGTTCTTCGACCAACTGGCCGCCTTGGGCTTCAACACGCACCCCGTGGCCTGCGACGACCACGATCCCTATACCACCCTGCCCTGGCCTGATGGCATTGCCCATGTCATCGTGACCGAGAAAGACGCCGTCAAAATCAGGCCTGAACGGGTGCGCCAGGAGCGCCCAGCCACGCAAGTGTGGGTGGCCGCACTAGACTTCAGGCCTGAGCCCAGCTTCTGGCAAGCGATCGATTCGGCGCTGGCACGGCTGCCCCGCCATCACCTTTAACCGCTTTAACGGAAAACTCAACCCGATGGACACTCGACTCATCGAACTGCTGGTCTGCCCCCTGTGCAAAGGCCCGCTGCACCGCAAGCCACAAGGCCAAGCCTTGATCTGCGCGGCCGACCGCTTGGCCTACCCCATCCGCGACGGCATCCCCGTCATGCTGGAAAGCGAAGCGCAAACGGTGGAAGACAACGACGACCCCATCCCCAATGCCGCCTTGCTGACTGGCAAGCCCGGCGCTGCGCACGACGCTGGAGCCGCCTGACATGGGCTTTTCGGTGTTGATCCCGGCACGCCTGGCGTCCAGCCGCCTGCCCAACAAACCGCTGGCCGACATCGCGGGCCTGCCGATGATTGTCCGCGTGGCGCAACGTGCCGCCCAGAGCAGTGCCAGCCAGGTTGTGGTGGCCACGGATTCGCCCGAAGTGGCCGCAGCATGCGAGGCCCATGGCGTGCGCGTGGTGCTCACCCGGGCCGACCATCCCACTGGCAGCGACCGCCTGGCCGAAGCCTGCGTCCTGCTGGGGCTGGACGGCGACGATGCCGTCGTCAATGTGCAGGGTGATGAGCCTTTGATCGACCCGGCGCTGATCAACGCCTGCGCGGACCAGTTGGACCAGCGCCCCGATTGCGTGGTGAGCACCGCCGCCCACGCCATCGACGATGCCAGCCAATTTGGCAACCCCAATGTGGTCAAGGTGGTCACCGACGCCTTGGGACGGGCCCTGTATTTTTCGCGCGCGCCAATCCCCTGGTGGCGAGATGCGCCCACCCCCGGCCACCCCGCGAACGGCGTCGGCGCCCCATTGCGACACATCGGCATCTATGGTTACCGCGCCGGCTTTTTGCGCCGCTATCCGCAATTGCCACCCAGCCCGCTGGAGGCGGTCGAATCGCTGGAACAATTGCGCGTGCTTTGGCATGGCGAACGCATCGCAGTCCATGTCGCTCTGCAGCCCCCCGGTCCTGGGGTCGACACGCCGGAAGACCTGGCCCGTGTTCGCGCCCTCTTCGAGGGTAGAACTTGAGGGTTGAATGAACGCCGCGTGCTATCCTGCGCGGCTTGCAAGAGCTGTTTGGCGCCAGCCGTCAAACAGCGTCATCGGATACCGAGGAGAACCATGAGACTCATCCTGTTGGGTGCGCCTGGCGCCGGCAAAGGCACTCAGGCCACGTTCTTGTGCCAAAAGTACGGCATCCCGCAAATTTCGACGGGCGACATGTTGCGCGCCGCCGTCAAGGCGGGCACCGACATGGGCCTGGCCGCCAAGAAGGTCATGGATGCTGGCGGCCTGGTGGGTGATGACATCATCATCGGCTTGGTCAAGGAACGCATCGCCCAGCCAGATTGCGCCAAGGGTTTCCTGTTCGACGGCTTCCCGCGCACCATCCCGCAAGCCGACGCCATGAAGGCGGCCGCCGTGAACCTGGACATCGTCCTGGAAATCGACGTGCCCGACTCGTCCATCATCGACCGCATGAGCGGCCGCCGTGTGCACCCTGCGTCGGGCCGCACCTACCACGTCAAGTTCAACCCGCCCAAGGTCGAAGGCAAGGACGACGCCACCGGCGAAGACCTGATCCAGCGTGACGACGACAAGGAAGAAACCGTGCGCAAGCGCCTGGAGGTCTACCACCAGCAAACGCGTCCGCTGGTGGACTACTATTCACAGTGGGCCGCCACGGGTGACCAGTCGGCACCGCGCTACGCCAAGATCAGCGGCGTGGGCACGGTCGATGAAATCACCGCCCGCGCACTGCAAGCCCTGGGGGCCTGAGCCAGAACCCGTCACAGCCCTTACCGGCTTGGCCCACGGCCCCCTCGCTGTCACAGCGTCGGGGCCGTTGTGTTTTTCGATGCCTTTCTTGACCCTTGAGACCGAAGTTTTCAGCTTGTGATCCCACCGTCATTCATCCAAGACCTGCTGGCGCGCACCGACATCGTCGAGGTGGTGGGCCGCTATGTCACCTTGAAAAAGGCCGGGATCAACTTCAAGGGCTTGTGCCCTTTCCATGGCGAGAAATCGCCCAGCTTCATCGTCAGCCCCAGCCGCCAGACTTACCACTGCTTTGGCTGCGGCGTGCATGGCAATGCCGTCGGTTTCCTGATGGAGAACACTGGCCTGGGCTTTGTCGAAGCCGTGAAGGACCTGGCCCAGATCCAGGGCATGCCCGTGCCCGATGACGACAGCAAGCCCGAAGACCGTGAAAAGGCCAAGGCCCAGAAGGAAAAGCAGACCTCGCTGACCGACGTGATGGCCAAGGCCACCCAGCACTGGCGCCAGCAACTGAAAAGCACGCCCAGGGCCGTGGCCTACCTCAAGGCACGCGGCCTGACCGGCGAGATCGCCGCCCGCTTCGGCATGGGCTACGCGCCCGACAACTGGCGCGGCCTGGCCAGCGTCTACCCCAAGTACGACGACCCTTTGCTGGTCGAAGCCGGCCTGGTCATCACGCCCGATGACGGCGAAACGCGGGCCGATGGCGAGGCCAAACGCTATGACCGTTTTCGCGACCGGATCATGTTTCCGATCCGCAACCCACAAGGCGAGGTCATCGGCTTTGGCGGCCGCGTGCTGGACAAGGGCGAGCCCAAGTACCTGAACTCGCCCGAGACCCCAGTCTTCATCAAGGGCCGTGAGCTCTATGGCTTGTACGAGGGCCGCAGCGCCTTGCGCACCAAGGGCTACGCCCTGGTCACCGAGGGCTACATGGACGTGGTAGCCCTGGCGCAATGGGGCTTTGGCAACGCCGTGGCCACGCTGGGCACCGCCTGCTCAGCCGAGCACGTGCAAAAGCTGTTCCGCTTCACCGAACAAGTCGTGTTCAGCTTTGACGGCGATGGCGCCGGACGCCGCGCTGCTGGCCGTGCGCTGGAAGCTGCCCTGCCCTTTGCCAGCGACACCCGCCGCATCAGCTTCCTGTTCCTGCCCGCCGAGCACGACCCCGACTCCTACATCCGCGAGTTTGGCCCGGAGGCTTTTGAGGCCTGCGTGCAGCAGGCCGTGCCCTTGTCGCGCCAATTGCTGGAACACGCCAAGGGCGACTGCAACCTGGACACCGCCGAAGGCCGCGCCCGTTTGCTGGCCCAGGCCCTGCCCCTGATCGGCCAGTTGCCCGACGGCGCCCTGCGCGGACAGATCGCCGACGAACTGGCGGCCATGGCCCGCACCGCCCCCGAGGAAGTGCGCCGCCGCCTCACGACCCAGGCCGAGCCCAAATCAAAAGGCGCCCCAGGCGGCCAGCGCGCCCGCGGCGACGACCAGGGCCAGCCTTGGGACGACGGTGGCTACGCCTCGGTCTCTCATGGTGACGAAAGCAGCTATGGCAGTGGCCAGGACGAGCAATTTGGCGGTTACGGGAACCATGGCGATGGTGGGCAGCAGCCCCGACGCGGTGGCGGCAAGCGCGAGTGGAAAAAACCGTGGGATGGCAACAGCCGCTGGCAGCGCAAAGGCAGCCCGGTGTTCGACCGCCGCCCTTTGCCGCAGGCCGCCCGCCCGCTGGACCGCATCGTCTGGCTGATGGTTGCCCGCAGTGATTTCTGGGAGCAGGTGCCCGCCACCGCACACGACATCCTGTGCGAACAGCCTGCTGTGTATGGCCATTTCTTCCGTTGGTTGGACCGGCTGGTGCACGACCAGGGCGCCCTGGCCTCCCAGGAGTTGATCGACCGCATGCGCCACGCCACCCTTGGCGACGACGACACCCACCGTGAATCGGCCGAGTCCGACCCCGGTTTTTCGGCCCTGGCCGAACGCATCACCAATTTCCATGATGTTCTGACCGGTCAGGAGTCTCTGAACGACCTGCTGGGCCTGATCAAGCCCCTGGAGCTTCAGGCCCTGAACGATGAGTTGGAATTGCTCACCCAATCCGGTGAACTCTCCGACGCAGCGGAGGCTCGAAAAATGGAGTTGATCCGCCAATCCCTGGCGCTCAAGCTTGAAATCAGCCGAATGCGCCCCACTTCTGCGCCCTAGCCGCGTGACTATTTTTGACGCAACCCTCTCCATGAAGGATAATGGAGGGTTCGACAAGCCCCCAGCCCATCTTTCGAGGATCCGCATGACCGCGAAGAAGACCGCGAAAACAGAGACGACAGCAGAAACCGCGAAAGCTGCTCCTGCGTCGCAGGCCTTAGAGACGACCGACAAGAAGGTCGCCAAGACACGCGTGCCCAAAACCGAAGCAGCCGAGGGTGTCGCCGCGAGCGAGCCCAAGAAGCGCGGCCGCAAGCCCAAAGCCGCCGCTGAAGCCGCGCCCGCAGCCGCCAAGAAGGATCCCAAGAAGGCGGCCTTTGAAGAAGAAGACATCGGTGACATCGAAGCCGAACTCGAAGGTGAGCCTGAGGCCGTAGAAGCTGAAGTCGCTGACGGCGTCTCCGACGACAAGCCCAAGGCCAAGCCCTTGCGCATGAAGGTTTCGCGCGCCAAAGAGCGCGCATTGATGCGCGAATTCGGCATCGACGAAACCGCCTTGTCCGAAGAAGAAGTCGCCAAGCGCCGCCAGGAACTCAAGACCCTGATCAAGATGGGCAAGACCCGTGGTTTCCTGACCCATCAGGAAATCAACGACCACTTGCCCGAAAAGCTGATCGAGGCCGAAATCCTCGAGGCCATCATTTCCATGTTGAACGACATGGGCGTGGCGGTCTACGAGCAGGCGCCTGACGCCGCCACGCTGTTGCTGGCCAGCGCCACCACCAGCACCGCGACCGAAGAAGAAGCCGAGGAAGAAGCCGAAGCCGCTTTGTCCACGGTCGATTCCGAATTCGGCCGCACGACCGACCCCGTCCGCATGTACATGCGCGAAATGGGCACGGTCGAGCTGCTGACGCGCGAAGGCGAAATCGAAATCGCCAAGCGCATCGAAGGCGGTCTGCAAGCCATGATGCTGGCCATCTCGGCCTCGCCCACCACCATCGCCGAGATCCTGTCGTTGTCCGACAAGATCCGCAGCGGCGAGATGAAAATCTCCGAAGTGGTCGATGGTTTCGTGTCCGTGGGCGAAGCCGATGACTACGTCGCCGAAGAAGACTTTGACGAGTTCGACGAAGAAGACGACGACGATGGCAACGGCGGCTCCAAGGCCCTGACCAAGAAGCTCGAAGAGCTGAAGAACCAGGCCCTGGAACGCTTCGACACACTGCGCAGCAACTTCGAGAAGATGGCCAAGGCCTTCGAGAAGGATGGCTACAAGTCTTCGCCTTACAACAAGGCGCAAGACGGCATCAGCCAGGGCTTGATGACCATCCGCTTCACGGTCAAGACCATTGAGCGCCTGTGCGACGTGCTGCGCTCGCAGGTCGATGACGTGCGCCGCTACGAGCGCGAACTGCGCAAGATCGTGGTGGACAAGTGCGGCCTGCCGCAAGAGCACTTCATCAAGTCCTTCCCGCCCAACATCCTGAACCTGAAGTGGGCTGAAAAGGAAATCGCGACCGGCAAGCCTTACGCCGCGATCATGCAGCGCAACCTGCCTGCCATCCAGGAGTTGCAGCAAAAGCTGATCGACCTGCAAGGCAAAGCCGTGGTGCCGATTGATGATCTGAAAACGATCAACAAGCGCATGAACGAGGGCGAAAAGGCCTCGCGCGATGCCAAGAAGGAAATGATCGAGGCCAACCTGCGCCTGGTCATCTCGATCGCCAAGAAGTACACCAACCGTGGCTTGCAGTTCCTGGACCTGATCCAGGAAGGCAACATCGGCTTGATGAAGGCGGTGGACAAGTTCGAATACCGCCGTGGCTACAAGTTCTCGACCTACGCGACGTGGTGGATCCGTCAGGCCATCACGCGCTCGATCGCCGACCAGGCCCGCACCATCCGCATCCCGGTTCACATGATCGAAACGATCAACAAGATGAACCGCATCTCGCGCCAGCATTTGCAAGAGTTCGGTTTCGAGCCCGATGCGCCCACGCTGGCCGCCAAGATGGAAATGCCGGAGGACAAGGTCCGCAAGATCATGAAGATCGCCAAAGAGCCGATCTCCATGGAAACGCCGATCGGGGACGACGACGACAGCCACCTGGGCGACTTCATCGAGGACACCAACAACACGGCGCCCATCGAAGCGGCCATGCAGGCCGGTTTGCGCGACGTGGTCAAGGACATCCTCGACAGCCTGACACCGCGCGAAGCCAAGGTGCTGCGCATGCGTTTCGGCATCGAGATGAGCACGGACCACACGCTGGAAGAAGTCGGCAAGCAGTTCGACGTCACCCGCGAGCGCATCCGCCAGATCGAAGCCAAGGCCATCCGCAAGCTCAAACACCCGAGCCGTTCGGACAAGCTGCGCACTTACCTCGACAATCTCTGATCGGCTTTAGTTTCAAGCCAACCCAGTGACAGAATGCCCGGCACCGTCCGGGCATTTTTCATGGTGCCCCAGCATTCAAGAAAAAGACATCGACTGATGACCACCTGGCAAGATGTGCTGCGCCCCGGCGACGCCACCGATTTTTTCACCCGCGTGGCCTTGCCCACCTTCGATCCCACGACCAGCGCCTATGTCGAAGGCAACGCCCTGTGGCTGTTGGAGCTGAGCCGCCTGGTCTACCGCCACGACATCGAGGAAAGCAATCCGCCGCCGCAGCCAAGCCGGCGCAGTTTCCTGGACAAGGTCGGCCTGCAGCAGCGGCGTTTTTTCCTGTGTTCGGAAACGGACACCCAGGCCATGCTGGTGACCTCGGGCTCGCCGCCCAGGTTCGCGGTCTTGGCATTCCGAGGCACGGACACACCGCGCGACCGCCTCACCGACATCACCTTGGGCCTGCAGTTCTTGAGGCGCCGGCAACCCGGTCTGCACCGGGGTTTTCGGTGGGCGCTCGATTCCATCTGGCCGCAGGTCGAGGCCGAACTGGCCACCTTGAACTGCCCTGTTTTTTTCACCGGCCACAGCCTGGGTGGCGCCCTGGCCACCTTGGCCGCCGCCCGGCACGCGCCCTTGGCGGTCTACAACTTCGGGGCCCCCCGCGTGGGCAATTCGGCGTTCGCACGATCGCTGCGGCACCTGCCCATCCACCGTGTGGTGGATGACATCGACGTGGTGACCATGATCCCGCCTGCTTTCATGGGGTTCAGGCACGTGGGCCGGGAAATTCGGCTCAAGGCCCCTGGTCGCACCGGTGTACTCGTCAATCCGTTGGCTTGGCGCACCAACCCACCGGCCCTGCTGGCGGATCACGCGCCAGTCAACTACATTGATCGGATGCCGAGCGCAAGGCATGCCACCGAATAGGCCTCAAAAACCGTGTGATTTTTCACACCACTGCCTGAGCACCTGAGCCAACATACCGAGCTATGGGAACCACCAAGGAATGTGCCGTCATGTTCGCCGACCTGCGCGGCAGCACGGCCTTGTATTTGCGCCTTGGCAACAAGGAAGCGGCCACGGTGGTCACACACAGCCTGGCCATGCTCGGGCAGATCGTGGCCAAGGGTGGCGGGCGCGTGGTCAAGACCCTGGGCGATGGCCTGATGGCCGTGTTTGACGACGCCGAGCGCTCGGTTGAAGCCGCCGCCAGCGCCCAGGATTCGCTCGAACGCCTGGCCCCGCTGCCCAGAGACGGCCTGCCCAGCAAGGCCACCGCCCTGAAGATGAAAGTGGCCCTGGCCTGGGGCGAGATCGTGGAAGTGGACAGCGACTGCTTTGGCGATGCCGTCAACGTGGCCGCCCGCCTGATCGACCTGGCCGGTGACAACGAAACCCTGGCCACCGGCCCCCTGATCCGCGAATTGCCCTCCGACCAGCAGGAGCGCTTTCGCAGCATCGACCGCCTGCACCTGCGCGGCCGCAAAGAGCCCGTGCCCGTGCTGCGCATGGAAAGCCGCAAGTTTGGCGACACCGAATCGACCATGATGATGGGCGCCGAAAGCACCGACATGCCCGACGGCGTGCGCCTGACCTGGCTGGGCACCGAGCGTATTTTCTCGACCGCCAGCATGCCTTTGACCCTGGGCCGCAGCCCGCAGGCCTCCTTTTGCGTCAGCGACGCGCGTGTGTCGCGCTCGCACGTGCGCATCGAATCGCACAGCGGCCACATCTACCTGAGCGACCTCAGCTACAACGGCACGCACGTCAAGTTCGACCACGACGACCAGATCCTGACCCTGCGCCGCGGCACCTGCACCTTGCACGGCAGCGGTGTGATCTGCATGGGTTCGCCACCCACGGACGCCACCGCGACCCAAATTCATTTCGAAGTGTTGAGCTTTTCTGACACTTTGCCTCAGTGCTGACGCTTAGACACATCTGGGCACGCATGGGTTAGAGTGATTCGTTGCCGTCCCACCCATGACGACCGCATGACCCTCAATGCAGTTCCACCCGATGAGTCCGCGCGCCTAGCGCTGTTGAGCGCCAGCAAGTTGCTGGACTCCGAGGTCGACCCCGCGTTCGACGCTTTGGTGCGCCTGCTGGTCGCGCAGATGGACTGCCCGGTGGCCATGATCAACCTGATCGACAGCCACCGCCTCTGGGCCATGGCCCGCATCGGTATCGAGCAACGCCAATTCTCTCGGCTCGACGCCTTTTGCGCCGCCACCATCTGCCAAGCCGATGTGCTGGTCATCCCCGATGCACACGACGACCCGCGATTCAAGCACAACGCCTGGGTCACCGGCCCCCCTCACGCCCGCTTCTACGCGGGCGTGCCTTTATCGGTGCAAGGGCAGGCTTTGGGCACGGTCTGCGTCTTGGCCCAGGAACCACGACAACTGTCGGCCCAGCAACTTCAAAGCCTGCAAGACCTCGCCCTGGCCGCCAGTGCCCTGGTCGAGGCCAGGCTGAACACCCAACGCTTTCGCAAACTGGAGGCCCGGGTGCGCACCGCCAGCCTGGCGGGCAGCGACTGGTTGTGGGAGACCAACGACCAGGGCGTCATCCAGTGGGTTTCGGCCAGCCTGCTGCAGCACACCGGCTTGAACCCATCGACCGAGGTAGGCCTCAAGGCAAAGGACTTGTACACCCCGCGCGGCGACGACACCCGCGCCTCCTGGGACCGCTTCCTGGCCGCCCGGGCCCGCCGCGAACCCTTCAGCAACGTGATCGCCGACCGCATGACCCCACGCGGCCAGATCACCGTGAGCATCAGCGGCACACCGGTGTTCAACCACGCGGGCCGGTTCATGGGCTACCGGGGCGCCAGCAGCAACATCACCCGTCAGATCAATGAGGAGCAGCAAAGCCGCCAAGCTGACCTGCTGCTGCGGCAGGCCATCGAGTCCTTCAACGCGGGCGTGATGATTCGGGGGCCGGACGGGCGAATCCTGCTCAGCAACAGCAGTTGGCGTCGGCGCATGGGCGCGCAGGCCGTCGAAGGCACGCTGTGGGCAGACCTGCTTCGCAAGTGCATCGCCGAGGGCCTCTACCCAGACGCCATTGGCCGCGAAGACGCTTTCTTTGAATGGCGCATGGGCCTGGTCGACCAGGCCGAACCTCAAGAGATCCGCCTGAAAAACGGCTGGGTCTTGTCCAAAGAACAACGCCTGCCGGATGGCAGCATCGTGCACTTCTCGATCGGCATCAGCGAAACCAAGCGGCATGCGGCGGCCCTGGCCGTGCAGCAAAAAGCCTTGGAAGAATCGCAGGCGCGGCTGACCTCGGTGCTGCGCGCCCTGCCCGACCTCTGGTTTGTCATTGATGACCAAGGCCGCTATGAGGCGGCGCATGAAGAGCACGCCATGCTCGTCCGCCCTTTCAGCGAATTGAAGGGCAAGCCCTTTGGTGCCGCCGTGCCCCCTGAGCTGGCCGAACGCGAGGCCCTGGCCATCGCCCGGGCCCATGAAACCGGCTTGCCGCAGCGCCTGGACTACAGCCTGGAGATGGGCGGCGGCGTGAGGCACTTCGAGGCCCGGCTGACGCCCATGCCGGACAAACACACGCTCTTCCTGACCCGGGACATGACCGAACGCATGGTCGCGGCCGAAAAGCTTCGGGTCAGCGAAGAGCTGTACCGCTCGGTGGCCTCGTCCATCAGCGATGGCCTGATCGTGGTGCAACTGGATGGCCGCGTGGTGGCCATCAACCAGGCCGGTTGCCGGATCCTGGGGGTGCAAGCCCACGAACTGGTCAGCGTCAACACCAGTGAGGCCTTGGCCTACGAGTTGCTGACGGACGATCTGCTGCAAGCTTTGCCGCGTGAACAATGGCCGGTGATTGCCACCATCCTGACCGGGCAGCGCCAGGACGACCGCGTGCACCCCTTGCGTCGCCGTGATGGCGTGGTGGTCTGGGTCCAGATCAGCAGCCACCTGCTGCGCGTCAACACCCAGGCTCAACCTTTCGCCGTGGTGGCCACCTTCCGGGACATCACCCAGGAGCGCCAGGCCGCCCAGGCCTTGGCCCTGAGCGAAGAACGCTGGAAGTTCGCACTGGACGGTGCTGGCGACGGCGTGTGGGACTGGGACGCCAGCGCCGATCGCATCTTCTACTCCCAGCGCTGGAAGGCGATGCTGGGCCACGAAGACCACGAGATCAGCGACCTGGTCACCGAACTGACCGACCGCATCCACCCTGATGATCGGGCGCCCGTGGTGGCGGCACTGAACGCCTACCTGGAGCACGACCAAGGCCTGTTCCAAGCCGAGTTCCGCATGCGCCACAAGCTGGGCCACGACGTGTGGATCCTGTCGCGCGGCAAGATCGTCAGCCGCGATGCGCTGGGCCATGCGATTCGCGTGGTGGGCACGCATTCGGACATCACGCCCATCAAGCGGGCCGAACAGGTCTTGCGCGAAAAGCAATCGGCCGAAGCGGCCAGCGCGGCCAAGAGCGAGTTCCTGTCGCGCATGAGCCACGAGATCCGCACGCCCCTGAACGCCGTGAACGGCTTTGCGCAATTGCTGAAGCTGCAATTGGCCAACACCCCCACCGCATCGCAACACCTCAGCTTCGTGGACCAGATCCTGCACGGCAGCCAGCACTTGATGGCCCTGGTCAACGACGTGCTCGACTTGCAAAAGGTGGAGGCCGGCATCCTGACTCTGAAGGCCGAACGCCTGACCTTGCTGGGCGAAGTGCAGCAATGCGCTGCCATGCTGGGGCCGCTGGCCTCGCAACGCGGCATCACGCTGCAGGTCAATGTGGATCCGGCTTATCAGGTCGATGCCGACCGTCAGCGTCTGCGGCAAATACTGATGAACATCGGCTCAAACGCCATCAAGTACAACCAGGCTGGCGGTTCGGTCTGGTTCGACACCGAAGCCCGTGCAGACGGTGACATGGCCCTGGTCATCCGCGACACCGGGCCGGGCATGAGCCCGCAACAATTGGGCAAGCTGTTTCAGCCCTTCGAACGACTGGGTCGAGAAACCTCGTCCATTGAAGGTTCGGGACTAGGACTTATCATCACGCGTTCGCTGATCGAAGCCATGGGGGGTAGCATGGAAATTCGAAGTCAACCAGGCTCGGGTACACGGGTCAACATCGTCATGCCAGCAGTTGCAAATGGCGTCATGCCAGAAGCTGGCGACATACCAAACATACACATGGACAAATCCGATGGCGACCTCAGAGTTGCCACCCAAACCCGCGAAGCCCCCTGCGCGGAGCAAACGCCACTTCACGTGCTTTACGTTGAAGACAACCGCATCAACGCGATGTTGTTCGAAGAGGCCTTGCGCCCCTATCCGCAGTTGAGCCTGGAGATCGCCGAGGACGGCCAGATGGCTTTGTCCATGGCCCGCGACAAGGCGCCCGATGTGCTGGTGCTGGACGCCCACCTGCCCGGCATGTCCGGATTTGACGTGTTGCGCGCCTTGCGCACCTTGCCCTCGCTGGAAAACACGCCCGCCTTCATGTGCTCGGCCGACGCCATGCCCGACGACGTGGCCCGCGCCAAGGCGGCCGGTTTTGCGGGTTACTGGACCAAGCCCATCGACATCCAGCAGGTGACGTCAGTTTTGTGCAAGCTGGCCGACAGGGGTGACAATGCAGCCCCATGACCTTTGCCACTGAACCCCGTTTTCAACACGGGCAAGCCCCCAAGACTGGTGTGTTGCTGGTCAACCTGGGCACCCCTGAATCCCCCACGCCTGCGGCCTTGCGCCGCTACCTCGGCCAGTTCCTGAGCGACCCGCGCGTGGTGGAGATCCCGCGCGTGATCTGGTGGCTCATCCTGCACGGCATCGTGCTGCGCGTGCGCCCTGCCAAGTCGGCGGCCAAGTACGCCAGCATCTGGATGAAAGAAGGCTCGCCCTTACGCGTGTGGACTGAAAAGCAGACCACTTTGCTGGCAGGTTTTCTGGGCGAGCAAGGCCACCAGTTGATCGTCAAGCACGCCATGCGCTATGGCCAGCCCAGCATCGCCAGCCAGCTGGATGCCTTCAAGGCCGAAGGCGCCCACCGCATCCTGATCGTGCCGCTTTACCCGCAGTACTCGGGCGCGACCACGGCCAGCGTGATGGACGATGTCTTCAGTTGGGGCCAGAAGGTGCGCCACCTGCCCGAGCTTCGCACCATCGCGCGGTTTCATGATGACGCGGGCTACATCGACGCCTTGGCGGCCAGTGTGCGGGCCCACTGGGCCAGCCATGGCCGCGCCGACAAACTGGTGATGAGTTTTCACGGCATGCCCGAGCGCACCTTGCACCTGGGCGATCCCTACCACTGCGAATGCCTGAAGACCGGCCGCCTGCTGGCCGAGCAGCTGGGCTTGAAAGCCGACGAGTACGTGGTCACCTTCCAGAGCCGCTTTGGCAAAGCCAAGTGGCTGCAGCCCTACACCGAACCCACCTTGCGTGCTCTGGCCAAGGCCGGCACGCAACGCGTGGATGTGATCTGCCCTGGCTTCGTGGGCGATTGCATCGAGACGCTGGAAGAGATCGCCATGGAGGGCAAGGACGCCTTCCTGAGCAGCGGGGGCCAAGAGTTCAACTACATCCCGTGCCTGAACGATCGACTGGAATGGATACGGGCGCTGAGCAGCCTGGTGGAGAGGCACCTGCAAGGCTGGCCCACGCAGCGCGCCGAACAACCCTCAGCCGCCGTTCTGGCCGCCCAGCGCGAACTGGCCAAGGCCTCAGGCGCTCAGCAGTGAACGCTGCCGAGTGAAGTGCAGCATGCGGCCCCGGTAGGGCTCGCTGGCCGACAAGGTGCTGTCCAGGTTGGTCATGCGGTAGTCAAAGCCCAGGGCCTGCATGTGCTGGGTGAAGCGTGAGCGGTGGCCCCGGTTGGGATCAACGATGACGATCTCGACCACGTCAGCGGAATGCCGTTCGATGAAATCGGACAACTGCTGCGGATGGCTGCGCTCGTAGAGCACATCGCTGCCGATGATGAGGTCGAACTCGCCCAGGCCCGCGTTGGCGGTGGTCCATTGACCCGTGAGGTACTTCATCACCGGCAAGGCGTTGAGCAACAAATTGGCTTGCAAAAAGGTTTCGGCCAAAGGGTGGCAATCGCTGGCCGTGACATTGGCCAGGCGGCGGTGGGCCACCAGGCTCGCCAGGCCCAGGCCACAACCAATCTCAAGGATGCGCTTGCCCGCCAGGTCATCGCGTTGCTGCATGACCCCGGCCAAGCGCTGGGCCGAAGGCCACAGCATGCCAAACAAGGGCCAAGTAGCTGCTGAGATGCCTTGCGCCTGCGCCGCGCCGTCTGGGTCAAAAAACTGCTGGCGGTCCAGCAGGGACCGGATCTGCAGGTCATCGCCCCCCTCGATGGAGACGGACTGGAACTTGACCTGGTAACCCAGGTCGGGGATGTCGGCGGCAGTCATGCAAGGCTCCAGACGCGGCACAGTGGCCGCTGACGTCGGATACCCATCGTTCGGATCGAACAGGCACGACGCCGCTGAGGGGCAATGCAGGACGAGGCGTAAGAGAGGGAGAAAGGGAAGCTGGACTCTACACCCGGCGCTGGCGTTGCCGGTAGGCGGCTGGCGTCATGCCGGTGATCTTCTTGAACAGACGGCCAAATGCGACACGGTCCTGGTAGCCCACCTGGGCGGCAATGTCTTGCACCGGCAGCTTGTCGGCCTCCAGCAAGTCCTTGCCCCGCTCAATGCGCACGGCCTGCTGGTACTGGATGGGCGTCATGCCGGTGGCCGCCAGAAAACGGCGCTGCAAGGTCCGCACGCTGACATGGATCTGGCTGGCCAGGTCGTCCAAGGTCAGGCTTTGGGCATGCTGGTCGGTGATGTAGGCCTGCAGCCTGCGCACCTCGGCATCGGCGTGCTGGCGCCAGCCTTGCGGCGGGGCGTACAAGGTTTGTGGGCCACGCTGCACCTCGGTCACCAGCATCCTGGCCAACTCCTTTGCGGTGTCGCGCCCCGCCAGCAGCTGCACGACATACAGGCAGGCGTCCACCGCCGCCAGTGAGCCGCCCGAGCAGATGAAGTTGCCGTCGTGGGTGAGGTTTTCCGATGACTTCAGTTGCACATCCGGGAAGCGCTCATGGAAACCGTCGGCGAGCATCCAGTGGGTGGTGGCGCGGCGCTCGTTCAGGCGCCCGCTGGCGGCCAGCAGGTAGGCACCAGTGCACATGGTGGCCACCAGCACCTGGGGTGGCAAAGCTTGCAGGGCTTCGATCAACAAGGGGTTGTCGGCCACGGCCGCATCACCATGCGCCCACAGTGAAGGGATCACGATCAGGTCCATGCTGGCCATGGCCGTGAGGTCGCCGTCCATGGCCAGTTCGCCATCGGGATGCGGCACGGGCCGGCCATCCTGGCTGATGCGGGTCAAGGCAAATCGGTGCTGGCCGGGCACCTGGTTCGCCATGCGGAAGGTGTCGAGCACCAGGCCCACGCTGGCCAGGCTGTGGTGGCGGCACACGTAAACACCCACACGGTGAACTTGTTTCGTCACGTTGACCACATCAGCATCAAAGATGTCCAAAACGACAATTCTAAGGACACGGCCCAACGGCCACAATGCCCCCAAGCTGAGAAAGGCACCCCATGAGTGACATCGTTCTGCACCACTACAACGAATCCCCCTACGCCGAGAAAATCCGCGCCCTGCTGGGCTACAAGGGTTTGAGCTGGCGCTCGGTCATGGTGCCGCGCATCGCGCCCAAGCCGGACATGGTCGCGCTGACCGGCGGTTACCGCAAAGTGCCCGTGCTGCAGGTTGGCGCCGATGTGTTTTGCGACACCCGGCTGATCGCCTGGGAACTTGAACGCCTGGCGCCCTCGCCTGCGGCCAAGACCGATGCTGGCTGGAATGAGGTGGTCGAGCACTGGGTGGATCTGAACTTGTTCGGCAAGGCCGTGGCCTACACCTTTGGCAAGAATGTGGACTACCTGCCCGATGAGTTTCTGGCCGACCGTGCCGCCTTGCGTGGCGCGCCCTTGGACCGTGAAGCGCTCAAGCGCGCCGTGCCACTGGCCGAGCAGGAGCTGGCGATCAACGTGGCCTGGGTTGAAAGCGGCCTGGGCGCTCAGCCTTTCGTGAATGGCAGCGCGCCCGGCAGTGGCGACTTCACGCTCTATTCAACCCTGTGGTTCGCGCGCAATGGCCGCTTCGACTTCAGCCGCTTTCCCGCCACGGCCGCCTGGATGGAGCGCATGAAGGCCTTTGGCCATGGCGAACGCATTGACATGACGGCCGATGAGGCCCTGGCCTTGGCCGCCGCCCATGAGCCTGCGGCCCTGACCTACGACAGCGTGTCACCCGACGCATCCGGCTTGAGCCTGGGACAACGCGTCAGCGTCGCCCCTGAATTGCTGGGCCATGGCACCGCCGTGCAAGGCGAGTTGGTGGGCATCAACGCGCAGCGCCTGACATTGGCCTTGCACAGTGAACGTGCTGGCCAGGTCCACATCCATTTCCCCCGCTTGGGTTACCGCATCCGTGAAGTGAAACCATCATGAGCTGGACTTTGTACACCTTCGCCATGTCGCACTACAGCGAGAAGATCCGCTGGACGCTGGACCTGTCGCGCGTCGACTACCAGGAAGTGCGCATGACGCCGGTCTTCCACATCGGGCCAGCGCTGTTCATGGGCAAGCGCGGCAAGACCACCCTGCCCGTCCTGAAAACGCCCAACGCCACCATCCAGGACAGCAGCCGCATCCTGCTGTGGCTGGAAAAGAACCAGGCGCCGCTGGCCTTGATCCCCAAGGCATTGAGCCAGGACATCCACGCGGTTGAAAAGCACTTCGATGCCATCGGCAAAGACGTGGCGCGCTTTCTGTACGCTGCCAGCTTCGGCACGGGCGACGCGCACATCATCAAGTTGTGGACGGATGACGCCACGCCAGTCAAGGCGGCCTTTGTGCGCGCGGCCTACCCCTTCATTCGCTGGGCCTTCAGGCGCAAGCTGAACATCACGCCGAAGGGTGCCGACCGAGCCCAGAAGCGCATCACCGAGGTCATCGACTGGCTGGAAGGGCAACTCAGTGATGGCCGCACTTACCTGGTGGGCCAGAGTTTCACGGCGGCCGACATCACGGCGGCCTCACTGCTCGCGCCGATCGCCTGCCCCAGCCAGCACCCGGTGTATGGCGACCCGGCTTACCAACGCACGATGGTGGGCGCGACGGAACCCTGGCGCGATCGCCCGGCCTTGCAATGGGTGCGCCAGATGTACGAGCTGCACCGGGGTGTCATTCACACCGAGACCGCGTCGCGCAAGGCGGCCTGAGCGCTGTCTATCCGGGGCTGCTGGTCCTGCAGCCACTGGCGGGCCATGTGCGCCTCCAGTGGTCGGCTGAACACAAAGCCTTGGATCACATCACAGTCGTGCTGGGCCAGCCAGGTCACGCTGTCTTCCTGCTCGACGCCTTCGATGGTCACGGTCAGGCCCAAGCGGTGGCCCACGTCGATCATGGCCTTGAGCACTTCCTGCTTGCGCTCGGACACGCCCAGGTCGGTCACGAAGCTGCGGTCCACCTTCATCTCGTCCAGGGGCAGTTCTTGCAAGATGGCCAGTGATGAGTAGCCGGTGCCGAAGTCGTCCAGCGCGATCTGCACGCCATGGCGACGCAAGGCCGACAAGGTGCCCAAGGCCCGTTCGCGGTCGCTCAAGGCGGCCGACTCGGTCACCTCCAGGATCAGGCGTTCAGGCGGGCAGTTTTCTTCGCGCAGGATGTCCAGCACCTGCTCCACAAAGCGGGGCGTGGCCAGGTCAAAGGCTGAGATGTTGACCGACACACGCACCGTGGGATCGGGCAAGGTCAGCAGGAACCGCGCGGTCTCGCGGATCGCCCACATGGTCAGGCGATTGATGGCGCCCGTGGCCTCGGCCTCGGCGATGAAGGCACCTGGCGGGATCATGCCGCGGATGGGATGGCGCCAGCGCACCAGCGCCTCAAATGACTTGGTCTTGCGTGAAGGCAGGTCCACCTTGGGCTGGTAGTGCAACACCAGTTCGCCGCGTACGATGGCGCCCTCCAGGTCCAGCGTCAGGCCATACGACAACTGCTCGCGCTTCATGCGCTCGGCATCGAACATCACCACACGGTGGTGGGCAGTGCTCCATTGCAAGGCCACCCGGGCCTCGTCGATCATGTCGTGTGCCAGAGTCTGGTCGGAGGGCGTGCAAGACACGCCGACATGAGGATCCCAGGCGATGAACAGGCCATCCTCTTCGTAGCGGTGCGTCAGGAACGCCGTCAGCTCGACCATGACCGCCTTGGGCGGCTGGCCCATGGACGCGAAGGCCAGCGTGCCATCGTCCAGCGCGGCCACGTGCAATGAGGCTTCCACCGCCAGCAAGTCCAAGTCGTCCCGAGCTTTCAGCCAATGGGCAATGTTCTGGGCATAACCTTCCACCAATTTGGCCAGGCGCTCGCGCGGCAGGATGGACTCCAGGAACGAGAGGCGGTTGAGCCGGATCACCCACAAGGACAAGCCCACGGACGGTGAAGACAGCGCCGTGCGCCGAATGGCTTCGTCCAGCAAAGCCTGGTTGGGCAAGCCATAGCGCAGGTGGTGCGTGGCCACATGGCGCAGCTCCGACTCGAAGGCCAGGCGCTGCTCCAGCTCTCGCGTGTGCGCCTCCTGCGTGCGAAGGCTTTGCTGCCGCTCCACGCGCATGCGGTAAGCCAACGCCACGGCCAGGCTCATGGCCTTGACCACGCTGGCAAACAAGGCAGTCAGGCGTGCACTGGGGCCCAACCAACCCAGCACCCCAGCCAACACACCCATCAAGCCCAGCACCTGAGCACCCACGCCCACGGCCAGGATCCGCGGCAAGTGCCCGCCACGCCAGTGCCGCAAACACAAGGACATCAGCATCAACAGGTACACCAGCGGCACCACATTCACCGCCACGCCCATGGGCTGCCCCACCGGGATCGTCACAGCCAGGAGCATCAAGGTCGCCGACGTGGCGATCATCAGCCTGACCAGGATTTTTTCAAACCGTGCCAGCGGCAGGATGTGGGTGACGACCACCGTCCCGGCGATGCAGGCGCTCAAGGTCCACATGAAGGGCGGCAGGTTGAATTCAGGGTGCGTGGGCCACAAGAACTCGAAGGCATCGCCCTCGCCGGCCAAGGTGCCCATCACCACGGGGATCAACTCGATCACCAGCAAAATGGCCGCCGGGATGCGGTTGACCACCAGGCCCACGAAGCCGCACACGACCACCAGCAACACGGCGCCATAGCCCAGGAACTTGGTCAAGGCCACCTTGCGCTCGATGGCCCAGAAGTGGTCGGGCTGCCAGTATTCAAAGGCCACCAGGTTGGCGCCCTTGTTGCGGATGTAGCACTGCACGTCCAGGGTTTCGCCCGCCTGCCATTTCAAAGGCAGGATGAAACGGGGATGGAGCACGGGCCGTTCGGCGTAAGGGCGTTGGTCGCCCAGGCGGTAGGTGATGGGGGCGCTGTTGGGGGAGCTGACCACGCAGTCCAGCCAGTCGGTGAAAGGCTCGGCCACCGCCAGCCAACCCGACATGGCCTTGGATGAAGGGTTGGACAGCCTGGCCCAGGTCCACACGCCCTCACCTCGGAACCCCAAGGGGCGGATGCCCAAGGGTTGAGGCACCCAGGTTTCAGACGACGATGGCCGCTGCACAGCTTGCGTTTCAGACGCGGCTTGGGCTGGCCGCCAGATGGAGATGGGCACCTGCTCACCACGGCCAAGCAGCGCCGATACATTGGCGACGCCAGGACCTGGCTGCACAGCATGGGCCATGGCCACCATGCCGCACCACAGAAAAACCACCCAAAGAATCCGTGCCACCGAGCACCTTGTTGGTTGAAGGCAACCCTGGTTATCGGCGGCTTGGCGGTGAACTTGATCAGGGTAGTTCGGGAGTACCTTCGTCCGCGTCCAGCGGGTTCTCGATCGGCAGCAAGGCCTGGGCTTGCGCCTCGGGCATGGACTCGACGCTCTTGAGTGCGCGCCCCATCATGCGGGTGCGTGTTTCAACAGACGAAATCGTGTTGCCCGCCTCTTCCAGCTTCTTCTTGGTCCTGGCCAGCACATCGCCAAACTTGGCGAACTCGGTCTTGACCGCGCCCAGCACCTGCCAGACCTCGGATGAGCGTTGCTCCAGCGCCAAGGTGCGGAAACCCATCTGCAGGCTGTTGAGCGTGGCCAGCAAAGTGGTCGGGCCCGCCAGCATCACCCGGTGCTCACGCTGCAAGGCCTCGAACAGACCAGGGCGGCGCAATGCTTCGGCGTACAGCCCTTCGGTCGGCAGGAAGAGGATGGCGAAATCGGCCGTGTGCGGTGGTGCCAGGTACTTTTCGGCAATGGTGCGGGCCTCGACGCGCAGGCGTTGCTCGATGGCTTTGCCTGCGGCCTCGACCGCGGCCACATCGGCACGGTCCTGGGCATCCAGCAAGCGTTCATAGTCTTCACGCGGGAACTTGGCGTCCAGCGGCAACCAAAGGGGCGCGGAGCCCGGCGCGCCACGACCCGGCAGGCGGATCGCGAACTCGACCCGCGCGCCGCTGCCCGGCACGGTCTCGACGTTGACGGCGTATTGCTCGGGCGTGAAAACCTGCTCCAGCAAGCCGGCCAATTGCACCTCGCCAAAGATGCCACGCGTCTTGACGTTGTTGAGCACGCGGTTGAGCGAGCCCACGTCGCTGGCCAGGCGCTGCATTTCGCCCAGGCCACGGTGCACCAGCTCCAGCCGATCGGCCACCTGCTTGAAGCTTTCACCCAAGCGCGCTTCCAGGGTGGCATGCAGCTTTTCGTCCACCGTCTGGCGCATCTGCTCCAGCTTCTTTTCGTTGTCGGCCTGCAAGGCTTGCAGGCGCGTGTCCACCGTGGTTCGCACCTCGATCAGGCGGCGCTCGTTGGTGTCGGACAGCTGCCGCAATTGCTCGTTGAGCGTGTCGGAGAAGCGCTTGAAGGCGGAATCCTGTGTCTCGCGCGTGGCGTGCGCCTGCTCGGCCAAGGTGGTGGTGGTCTGGCGCAAAGTGTCGCTCAGCGACTGCTGCATCTGCGCCAGTTGCACGCGGAAGCTGTCCAGCTGCTCGTTCTGCGTGCGGATCACATCGCCCTGCTGCGCCAGCAAAATTTGCTGGAAATTGGCCAAGGTGGAGCCCAACTCCTGGCGCGTGCCAGCAGCGCTGCGCGACACTTCATCGCGCAGGTTGCGGTCGAGTTGATCGGTCTGGTTGCGCAGGTCCTGCTTGAGTTCGTCGGCCGCGCGTTTCAAGGGCTCGTCGTCACCCCGCCGCGTGGCCAGCCACAGCAACAACAGGGCGTTCAAGATGGCCAGGGCCAGCAAAATCCAGGAGATCCAGTTCATGGCGGCATTGTCTCAGACGTGCCCATGCGTCCATCCATGCGCCCATGACAAAGGCCGCCCGAAGGCGGCCCTTTAGTCCCCTTGGATCAAGCCCTTGAGGATCAGGCCGCCAGATGAGACAGGTGCACGTGCGCCCCCGTCTTGAGGCGCACTTCTTCCACCGTCACGCCGGGAGCCAACTCAACGCACCTGAAACCGTCCGGCTCCACATCCAGCACGCACAAGTCCGTGATGATGCGGTTCACCACGCCCAGGCCCGTCAACGGCAAAGTGCATTGTTGCAGCAGCTTGTGCTCACCACTCTTGGCGCAATGCTCCATCAGCACCACGACGCGGGCCACACCGGCCACCAGGTCCATGGCCCCGCCCATGCCCTTGACCATCTTGCCGGGAATCATCCAGTTGGCCAGGTCGCCCTTGTCCGACACCTGCATCGCGCCCAGGATCGACAGGTTGATCTTGCCGCCACGGATCATGGCGAAGCTGTCATGCGAGCCAAAGATCGACGAGCCGGGGATGGTCGTCACCGTCTGCTTGCCAGCATTGATCAGGTCGGCATCCACCTGGTCTTCGGTTGGGAAGGGGCCGATGCCCAGCATGCCGTTCTCGCTTTGCAGCCAGACGTCGATGTCGGGGCTCACATGGTTGGCCACCATGGTGGGCAGGCCGATGCCCAGATTGACATAGAAACCGTCTTGCAGTTCCTGGGCGGCGCGGGCCGCCATTTGATCGTGCGTCCAGGGCATGGTCAGACTCCTGCCTTTTCGGTGATGGTGCGTTTCTCGATGCGTTTCTCAGGATGCGCGTTCACCACGATGCGGTGCACGTAGATGCCGGGCAAGTGCACGCTGTCGGGGTCCAGCTCACCGATCTCCAGCAGCTCTTCCACCTCGACGATGGTGACCTTGCCGGCCATGGCCACCGCCGGGTTGAAGTTGCGCGCCGTGCGGCGGAAGATCAGGTTGCCGGACTTGTCCGCCTTGTAGGCCTTGACCAGGGACACCTCGGGCAACAAGGCCCGCTCCATGACGTAGGTCTCGCCATCGAACTCGCGCGTTTCCTTGCCTTCGGCCACCAGGGTGCCCACCCCCGTCTTGGTGAAGAAGGCCGGGATGCCCGCACCGCCCGCCCGCAGCTTTTCAGCCAGGGTGCCTTGGGGCGTGAACTCAAGTTGCAACTCACCGCTGAGGTACTGGCGCTCGAACTCTTTGTTCTCGCCCACGTAGCTGGAAATCATCTTGGTGATCTGGCGAGTGTTGAGCAGCTTGCCCAAACCGAATCCATCAACGCCCGCGTTGTTGGAAATCACCGTCAGATCCTTGACGCCAGAGGCTGCCAGGGCATCGATCAGCGCCTCGGGGATGCCGCAAAGGCCGAAGCCACCGACTGCCATCAACTGACCGTCTTTGACGATGCCCGCCAAAGCGCTGGCCGCATCGGGATAGACCTTGTTCATCCAATCACTCCTAGTGCATGGGTCACACCAGTGCAGGCCCGGCCAACCGGTTTCGCTGCACTGCAACATTGCCAGCGTACACCGGGTGACCCGCAAAAATCCAGAGAATTGGACGAAAAACCACCCCGCCGGCCACTTACCCCGGTAAAGCGGGCGGCACCTCGACACCAGGCAAAGCCGGTGCTGGCCCCACGATGGCGCGCAAGAACGGTGGCAACGGGATTGGCCGCCTTTCCGCCGAGCTGACCCAGACCAAGGTGGCGCCACCCGCCGCGCAGACCTCGCCAGGCTGATCAGCCCGCTCGATGGTCACGTAGGTGTCAAAGCTGGTGCGGCCCGGATTGGCCACGTACAGCTTGGCGATCACCTGCGCCGGAAACTCCAGCTCGCGGTAGAAGTTGCAGAAGGTGTTGGCGATCACCGGGCCCTCAACGCCACTGGTGACAGGGCCGCTCATGGAGGCAATCCACGACACCCGCACTTGTTCCATGTAGCGGAAGTAGACGGTGTTGTTGACGTGCCCCAGGGCGTCCATGTCACCCCAGTAAATGGGCAGGGTCACATCGTGGACCAGGATCTTGTGTTCAGGAATGTCGAGTCGCATGGTGCTTCAAATGGGGCCAAGGCCCCGCGTTTCAAGCCGCCGTCATGCCATCGTCGGCCGAGATGATCGCACCATTGATGAAATCGCTTTGCGGGGCGCACAAGGTCACCAGCAAGGCGTCCAGGTCCTTGGCCTGGCCCAGGCGCTTGCGCGGCAGCATGTTGACCAGCTTCTTGCCCGCTTCGCTGTTGAAGTGCCGCGAGTTCAGCTCGGTCTCGATGTAACCCGGGCAGATGGCGTTGGTGGTGATGCCGAAACGGCCCCACTCCGCCGCCATCACCTTGGTCATGTGGATCACGGCCGCCTTGCTCATGCAGTACACGCCGATCATGGGCATGGTGCGCAAGCCGCCCGCCGAAGCGATGTTGACGATGCGGCCACCGGTGAAGGTGCCAGGCGCCGAGCCTTGGGCGCGGGCCAGCATGCGCTTGGCCACCTCTTGCGCGGTGAAAAACGCGCCGCGCGTGTTGGTGTCGAAGACGAAGTCATAGCTTTCGGCCGTGACGTCTTGCAGGCGCTCGGTGGTGCTGACGCCGGAGTTGTTGATCAGGATGTCGATGGCACCGACTTCGGTCTCGGCATGCGCCACGGCGGCGCGGATGCTGTCGATGTCGGTCACGTCCATGCCGACCACATGGGCATCGCCGCCCGCGGCTTCGATCTCGGCGCGCAAGGTCTTGAGGCGCTCGATGCGGCGACCGGCCAGCACGACGGCGGCGCCCGCTTGCGCCAAAGTCAACGCGAATTGGGTGCCCAAGCCGCTGGAAGCGCCGGTGATCAGGGCCACGCGGCCAGCCAGGTCAATGTTGTAGCTCATGCTGTGGCAATTCCTCTGCAAATCTCTCAAGGGGTTTTTCTGGATTCAATGCGTTGAACCTTAGCACGCGACATCGCATTTGGCCTCGAAATGCAGATTTTCGAACGACCGTGCTTTTTTTTGGCAAAATATGAAACACAGCGCGTTTTAGAATCGCCGACTCAGTTCAGAACACCACAACAACATTTCATCCGTCCAGTAGAAGGAAGCACGATGACGCCCCAGGAAATCCTTGCCCAGTTTGGCCCACGCGAATCGATGGAATACGACGTGGTCGTCATCGGCGCCGGCCCAGGTGGTTTGGCCACAGCCATCCGCCTGAAACAACTGGCCGCCGCCGCTGGAAAAGAGGTGTCAGTCTGCGTGCTTGAAAAGGGCTCCGAGCCCGGCGCGCACATCCTGTCGGGCGCCGTGATGGACCCCCGCGCCATCACCGAACTCTTCCCCAACTGGAAAGAACTCGGCGCGCCTTTGAACCAGGCCGTCACCGCCGACGAAGTGCTGTTCATGACCAGCGAAACCGGCGTCTTCAAGACTCCGCAGGCGCTGATCCCCAACAACTTCCACAACGAAGGCAACTACGTCATCAGCCTGGGCAATGTGGTGCGCTGGCTGGGCCAACAGGCTGAAAGCCTGGGCGTGGAAATCTTCCCTGGCTTTGCCGCAGCTGAAGTGCTCTACAACGACGACGGCAGCGTCAAGGGCGTGGCCACGGGCAACCTGGGCATCAACAAGGCGGGCGAACCCACCGACAACTTCCAGCTGGGCATGGAACTGCTGGCCAAGTACACCATCTTCGCCGAAGGCGCGCGTGGCCACCTGGGCAAGCAACTGATCAGCAAGTTCAAGCTGGACGATGGCAAGGCACCGCCCAGCTTCGGCATCGGCATCAAGGAACTGTGGGAAATCGATCCAGCCAAGGCCCAACCCGGCCTGGTGGTGCACACCGCCGGTTGGCCCATGGATTCGCAAACCTTCGGTGGCGGCTTTTTGTACCACCTGGAAGACAACAAGGTCACCCTCGGCCTGGTGGTCGGCCTCGACTACAAGAACCCCTGGCTGAGCCCGTTCGAAGAAATGCAGCGCTGGAAAAAGCACCCCAGCATCCTCAAGCACATTGAAGGCGGCAAGCGCATCAGCTACGGCGCACGCGCCATCAACAACGGTGGCCTGCCCAGCCTGCCCAAGACCGTGTTCCCTGGTGGCGCCCTGATCGGTTGCGACGCGGGCTACATGAACGCTTCGCGCATCAAGGGCAGCCACGCCGCCATCAAGTCCGGCATGCTGTGCGCTGAAGCCGCTTTTGCGGCCGTCACCGCAGGCCGCCAGTACGACGAACTGCACGCCTACCCAGTCGCGTTCGAGAAGAGCTGGCTGCACGAAGAACTGAACGGCGCCAAAAACTTCAAAACCTGGTTCAAGAAGGGCCTGTACGTCGGCTCGATCATGACCGGCGTGGAGCACTGGGTGCTGCCCAAGCTGGGCATCAAGGTGCCCCCATGGACTTTGCCCAACCCCGCTGCCGACCACACCTTCCTCAAGCCCGCGGCTGAGTGCGCCAAGATCGACTACCCCAAGCCCGACGGCAAGATCACCTTTGACCGCCTGAGCTCGGTGTTCGTCTCCAACACCAACCACGAGGAGCACCAGCCTGCTCACCTGACGCTGAAGAACAATTCGGTGCCGGTGGACATCAATCTGGCCAAGTATGCCGGCCCCGAGTCGCGCTACTGCCCGGCCGGGGTGTACGAGTTCGTCAAGAACGAAGACAACACAGATCGACTGCAGATCAACGCGCAAAACTGCGTGCACTGCAAAACCTGCGACATCAAGGACCCCACCCAGAATATCGTCTGGGTCACGCCAGAAGGTGGCGGCGGCCCCAACTACGCAGGCATGTAAGCAAGACAGCAAGCAGGAATCACCATGGCCACCAAAGTAGTTATCAGCGGCACTGGAATCTTCCAGCCCCAGTTCACCATCACGAATGAAGAACTGGTGGAGTCATACAACACCTACGTCGATCGGCACAATGCCCAGCATGCCGCCGAGATCGCGGCCGGGCAGCGCGAGGCAATGGTTCACTCCAGCGCCGAGTTCATCGAAAAGGCCTCGGGCATCAAGAGCCGCTACGTGCTGGAAAAGCAGGGCATCCTGGATCCTTCGCGCATGTATCCCCGCTTCGAGGAACGTGCCGACGACCAACTTTCGCTGATGGCCGAAATTTCGGTGGACGCCGCCCGCAAGGCCATGGCGATCGCTGGCAAGGAAGGCAAGGACATCGACGCGGTGTTGTGCTCCACGGCCAACATGCAGCGCGCCTACCCCGCCATGGCCATCGAGATCCAGCAGGCCCTGGGTGCCGGTGGCTATGGTTTCGACATGAACGTGGCTTGCTCGTCTGCCACCTTCGGCATTGAGCAGGCGGTCAACGCCGTGCGCTCGGGCAGCGCCAATTGCGTGCTGGTCGTCAACCCCGAGATCACCTCGGCCCACCAAGAGTGGAAAGACCGCGACTGCCACTTCATCTTTGGTGATGTGTGCACGGCCGTGATCGTGGAGCGCGCCGACACGGCCACGTCCAGCGACCAATGGGAAGTCCTGGGCACCAAGCTGGCCACGCAGTTCTCCAACAACATCCGCAACAACTTCGGTTTCATGAATCGAAGTGAAGACAGCGATCCCAACGCCCGCGACAAGACCTTCCGCCAGGAAGGCCGCAAGGTGTTCAAGGAAGTGGTGCCGATGGCCGCTGCCCACATCGAGGCTCACTTGGCGACGCTGGGCCAGGTGCCGACGCAAGTGCGGCGCTTCTGGCTTCACCAGGCCAACAAAAGCATGAACGACTTCGTGATCCGCAAGCTGATCGGCGGAGAAGCGAACGAAGACATTGCCCCCTTGATCCTGGACGAGTACGCCAACACGGCCTCAGCCGGGTCCGTGATCGCTTTCCACGATCACCACGCCGACCTGGTGACAGGCGATGTGGGTGTCATCTGCTCGTTTGGCGCGGGCTATTCGGTGGGCAGCGTGGTGGTGCGCAAGCTCTGACATCAGAGTTGGCCTGGGGCGGCCGCGCTCAGTGGTCGTCGCCCACGTCGTCGCCCACGGGCAGTTCAATGACATGGCCGACAGGAATGGGCTCGTCGAGCGCCCTTGCCGCATCGCGTTCGGCCTTCAACTGTGCACGGCGTTCGGCAAAAAATTCCTTCAGCAATCTGGAGGCCGGCTCGGCCAGCAAACCTCCCACGATCTGAGTGTGGTGGTTCAACTGCCGATGGCTGAACAGGTCCAGCACCGAACCGGCCACGCCGGTCTTGGGATCGGGCGCGGCAAACACCACCCGTTTGAAGCGCGCGTGCATCAGGGCCATCGCGCACATGGCGCAGGGCTCCAGCGTGACGTACAACTCGCAATCGGGCAGGCGGTAGTTCTCCAGCAATTGCGCGGCATGGCGCAAGGCCACGATCTCCGCGTGCGCGGTCGGGTCGTGCGTGGTGATGGGGCGGTTGTAGCCGGTGGCAATGACCTGGCCCTCGCGCATGATCACGGCGCCCACGGGCACCTCCCCGGCCAGCCAGGCGTTGTGGGCCTGGTCCAGCGCGATGCGCATGGCGCTTTCGTCGGCGGGGGTGAACTCAGACTCTTCAGCGCTCACGGCTTGGGCTCGATTTGTTGATCGACATCGGCGGCGCGACCTTGCATCAACTTGTTGACGTCATCATGAACCTGCTTTTGCAGTTGCTGCCCTTGCTGAGGGGTGGTGACTTGAGGCGCCGCGCCACCCACGACATCGCTGGCGGGCGATGACGCCACCGAGGCCGCCTTGTGCACCCCCGTTGCTGCCAACTGACGCTTGGCCACCAGGCCCACGATGGCCAGCACGACCAGCAATCCCACCAATGAAAACAGGCCGCGCATCTATCTCATCCTTTTGGGGTGGATTCGCGTGGATTATCACCTGGAGGCAAGCGCGCTCTGAATCCACAAAACAGTTCAGCCTTTCAGCCTGTCAACCACCAAGGGCCAACGGCCTAAGATGGTGTACTGCCCTTGTCCGATCAGACTGTGCACCAGGACAAAGTCCTGCACCGGCCAAGTGATGGGCTCGATAGGCCGTTCGTCCACCCTGCGGTCTCCGTACAGCAAGGTGAGGTGCGGCGTGTAACTTGATTTTGACGTCTTGGACACACCTGCGCGCGCCAGGATCTGGTCAAGCTGGGATTGGAAAGCCGTCACCTCGGCAACCCCTTCACCTCCCAACAGCACCAAGGGCAACTTGCCCGGTTTGCCTGAAAAACTCGAAACCCGGTCAAAGGTCAGGACAAACGATGGGGACGACCAGGAGCCCACCGCATCCCGAAGCGCGCTCATGGTGCTGGTCGGTATACCCAGGTAGTCGCCGACATGGTGGAGGGTGACATGGAGCCGCTCGGGGCTGATCGGCTTGGCCTTCAACCCATGCTCGTCACGCAGTTGCTGCGTCAAGGTGGCCACCCGTTTCACAGCGGACAGGTCCGGCAGCAAAGCCAGAAACAGGCGATCCGTCGGCGCCGAAGGCGCGTCAAAACCTTCCAGCATGGCTTGATCTTGCATGTAACTTCCCTTCAACCACCGCATCAAGCCACTGGTGGCAAGCGGTCTAAAAACTTGTCGAGTGTGATGGGATAGTCTCGCACGCGGACACCTGTCGCGTTGTAGATGGCATTGGCCACGGCGGCACCGAGCCCGCAAATGCCCAGTTCGCCAACACCCTTGGCTTTCATGGGCGAGGAGATCGGGTCGGTCTCGTCCAGGAAGATCACGTCCTGATGGGGAATGTCGGCATGCACCGGCACCTCGTAGCCCACCAGATCGTGGTTGACGAAAAAGCCGTGGCGCTTGTCCACAGCGAGTTCCTCCATCAACGCAGCACCAACGCCCATGGTCATCGCACCGATCACCTGGCTGCGCGCACTTTTGGGGTTCAGTATCCTGCCTGCGGCGCAAACGGCCAGCATGCGCCGCACCCGGATCTCGCCAGTGACGGCATCAACGCCCACCTCCACGAAGTGCGCGCCAAAGGTCGATTGCTGGTACTTCTTGTCGAGGTCACCAAACTCAATGGCGTCTTCGACCACCAGTTCCGCCTCCCCCGCTGCCTGCGCCAGCGGGATCGCGCGGTCGCCGCTCTTGACCATGCCATCAGAAAACGCCACATCGGGCGACGTGATGCCGAGCTTGTTCGCCACGGCTTCGCGCAGCTTCATGCAAGCCGCATAGACGCCGGAGGTCGAGCTGTTGGCGCCCCACTGGCCACCAGAGCCGGCCGATACAGGGTCCGCCGAATCACCCAGTCGCACGGCCACCCTGTTCAATGGCACACCCATCACTTCAGCAGCGGTTTGGGCGATGACGGTGTAGGAGCCGGTGCCGATGTCCGTCATGTCGGTTTCCACCGTGATCAGGCCCTGCTTGTTCAGGCGAACGCGGGCACCCGATTTCATCACCATGTTGTTGCGGAAGGCCGCTGCCACGCCCATGCCCACGAGCCACCGACCATCTCGGACCTGGCCCGGTTGGGCCTTGCGCTGGGCCCAGCCGAAACGCTCCGCGCCTGTGCGCAGACACTCGACCAGGCGACGTTGCGAGAACGGGCGGCCAGGCTTTTCAGGATCGACCTGCGTGTCGTTCAGCACGCGAAACTCGATGGGGTCAAGGCCCAGCATTTCCGCCATCTCGTCCATCGCGATTTCTAGCGCCATCATGCCGGGCGCTTCGCCAGGAGCGCGCATGGCATTGCCCTCGGGCAGGTCGAGCACGGCCAGGCGGGTCGTCGTCAGGCGATTTGCGCCCGCGTACAGCAGACGGGTCTGGTTGACGGCAGTTTCGGCTTGGCCATTGGGCAAGTCGCCAGACCAACTCTCGTGGGCCATGGCGGTGATCTTGCCATCGCGCGTGGCACCGATGCGGATGCGCTGGATGGTGGCTGGACGGTGCGTGGTGTTGTTGGCCATCAAGGGCCTCTGCAGCGCCACCTTGACAGGCCGCTGCGCTGCCCGCGCACCCAAGGCGGCCAGAAGTGCATCGGCCCGCACGAACAGCTTGCCGCCAAAGCCGCCACCAATGAAGGGTGAGACCAGGCGGACGTTGGCCTTGGGCACGCCCAAGGTCTTGGCCAAGTCGCCCACGCTCCAGGCGATCATCTGGTTGGATGTCCAGACCGTGAGCTTGTCGCCTTTCCAGGCTGCGGTCGAAGCGTGCGGCTCCATCATGGCGTGGGACTGATCTGGCGTGGTGTAGGTTGCGTCGAACTGCACCGGCGCCCCCGCATGAGCGCCGACAAAGTCACCGACCTTGGATTCCGGCGGACCGGCAGAGGGCGTCGGCTTGGGTGGCCGTGCCGCCTCTTTTTCCTTGGCAAGGTCAAACTTGCCCGGCAAGCGCACGTAGTCGATCCGGATCAGTTGCGCTGCGGCGCGCGCCTGCTCAAAGGTGTCTGCCACCACCAGGGCCAACGCTTGGTGGTAGTGCTGGATTTCCGGTCCGCCCAGCAGCTTGGCGGTGTTGAAATCACCTTTGCCCAGCTTGCCAGCGTTGCGGGCGGTCACGATGGTGATCACGCCGGGTGCAGCACGGGCCGCGCTCAGGTCCATGGAAGCGATGCGTCCCTTTGCAATGCCAGCGCCCAGCACGCAGCCGTGAGCGGCCTGGGGCGCCACGTCGTGGCGCTCATAGGCGTAGGGCGCGCGTCCCGAGGTCTTCAGCGGTCCGTCGATGCGGTCCGTCGGCTTGCCGATGATTTTGAGTTGGTCGATCGGATTGGTCGTGGCAGGCGTGTCGAATTTCATGGTCAAGTCCTCGCTTGAAGCAAGGCGGCAGCGAGCGAGCGCTCCGCCAAGACCAGCTTGAATGCGTTGTCCTCGGTCGGCTGTGCCCCGGCCAGCAGTTGTGACATCACGGCCGGAGCACCTCGTGACATCGAGGTCTCTGCGGCTTCCACGCGCCATGGCTTGTGCGCCACGCCACCAAGCGCCACCCTGCCCGATCCATCGCGCTGCACGATCGCTGCCACGGACACCAGTGCAAACGCGTACGAGGCGCGATCACGCACTTTTCGATAAACGTGTGTGCCGCCCAGCGGCTTGGGCAACAAGACGGAAGTGATCAGTTCATCCCGCTCCAAAGTCGTTTCGATGTGAGGAGTGTCGCCCGGCAGGCGGTAGAAATCAGCGATGGGAATCACGCGCCTGGCACCGTCCGGCCGCACGGTCTCAATGGTCGCATCCAACACCCGCATGGCCACGGCCATGTCGCTTGGGTGGGTAGCAATGCAGGCCTTGCTGGCCCCGATCACCGCGTGCTGGCGCGTGACGCCACCGATGGCACTGCAGCCGCTGCCGGGCAATCGCTTGTTGCAGGGTTGGTCTGTGTCGTAGAAGTAAGCGCAACGCGTGCGCTGCAACAGGTTGCCCGCTGTGGTGGCCTTGTTGCGCAATTGGCCCGAGGCGCCGGACAACAAGGCCCGAGACAGCACGGCGTGGTCGCGCCGCACACGCTGGTCGGCGGCCAAATCGGTGTTGCGCACCAGGGCGCCAATGCGCAAACCGCCCTCGGGCGTGGCTTCGATCTTGTCCAGGGCCAGGCCGTTGACGTCCACCAGGTGCGTCGGCACCTCGATTTGCAGCTTCATCAGGTCCAGCAAGTTGGTGCCCCCCGCGATGAACTTGGCACCGGGGTGCCTGGACACGGCCAAGGCGGCTTCGGCGGGAGATTTCACCTTCTCGTACGTGAACGGTTTCATGCCTGGCCTCCAGCGACTTCGGTGATCGCATCGACGATGTTGGAATAAGCCCCGCAGCGACAGAGGTTGCCGCTCATGCGTTCGCGCAGCTCTTCAGCCGACAGGAGTGGCCTGGCGTTGAGGTCGGCGCTCACGTGGCTGGGAATGCCGCGCTTGATTTCCTCCAGCACGGCCACCGCCGAGCAGATCTGCCCTGGTGTGCAGTAACCGCATTGGTAGCCATCATGTTTGACGAAAGCGGCCTGCATGGGGTGCAATCGCCGAGGATTGCCCAGCCCTTCGATGGTGGTGACTTGGGCGCCGTCGTGCATGACGGCCAGCGTCAGGCATGAGTTGATGCGCTGGCCATCCAGGATCACGGTGCAGGCGCCGCATTGCCCGTGGTCGCAGCCCTTTTTGGTGCCAGTCAGGTGCAGGTGTTCACGCAGCGCGTCGAGCAAGGTTGTTCGCGTGTCGAGCGCCAGAGCATGGGTTTGGTCATTGATGGTCAGCGACACTTTTGCCAACGGCGTCGGTAAATTCGACACGCGCGCTGACGCTTCGGCTGCGCCGGCCGGCGGTGCCGCCACCGCAGCGGCAGAAGCCGCGCCCACGATGAGCAGGTCACGGCGAGAGATCGTCGCGTCCAGGTCTGAAGGGTCGTCCATGTCGGCTCCTGTGACTCATGCCAGTGATAAACCGACAAAATGGCAATTGACGTGCCGCAGCTGGCCTCGTCATCGGCCAGATGGGCTCCATGCGAATGCCCTAGACTGCGCAAACGTCCACCCCACACCGAGTGATGCCTGCCGCCTCATCGCCATTAATCGATACGCTCACCGAGATCAACATCGTTGATTTGCTGGATTCGATCGGCCTGTTGCGTTTTCAGGGCACACCTTTGCGTCGGCTGTTCAGGCCTGCGGCACGCCGCTTTGCCCGCACGGCAAATGAATTTGACAACCGCGTGGGCGACCACGGCCTGGCGCAAGGCAGTGCTTGGCTGATGAGCCAGATGACGGCTGGCGTGTGCACCACGGGCCTGGAGCACATCCCGGCTCAGGGCCCCGTGTTCATCCTGGCCAACCACCCGGGCATGACCGACACAGTGGCACTGTTTGCCAGCCTGGCATCGCGCCCTGACTTGCGGGTGATTGCGCTGGATCGCCCCTTCCTGCGCGCCTTGCCCCATGTCGCTCGGCAATTGATCTTCCTGCCCGAGGAAGAATCCGGGCGCATGGCCGTGGTCCGCGCTGGCGCCAAACACCTGAAGGAAGGCGGCGCCCTGCTGACATTCCCGGCCGGAGAGATCGAGCCCGACCCCGCCACCTTCGGCACGCAGCGGGCAGTGGACTCATTGCGGAGCTGGTCCAGCAGCTATGCCTTGTTCGCCCGCATGGCGCCCCAAACACAGTTTGTACCGACGCTGGTGAGCCACGTCATCTCGCCCGCGGCCCAGCGGCATCCGCTCACCCTGTTGCGGCGCACGGCACGCCAGAAAGAAAAGCTGGCAACAGCGCTGCAGGTGGCTTTGCCACGCTACCGTGACCTGGTCGCGAGGGTGACCTTCGGCGCACCACTGAGCGCCGATCAAGGCGATGCAAAAGCGCTTGGCCACTGCGTCACAGCACAGATGCGGCAACTCATCCTGGCCCATGGATCGGTGGCCTGAATGAGCGATACCCTTGCCCAGGCCTGTTGGCTGACCCAACCCGGCCACGCCGAGTTGCGCACAGAAATCTTGCCGCAGCCGGGGCCCGATCAAGTGCTGGTCAAAGCCCTGCACAGCGGCATCAGCCGAGGCACGGAAACCCTGGTGTTTCGCGGCGAGGTGCCTGCCAGCGAGTTTGAGCGCATGCGCGCGCCGTTTCAGGCTGGCGACTTTCCAGCGCCAGTGAAGTATGGCTACAACAGCGTTGGCCTGGTCGAGCAAGGCCCCGCTCATCTGCTGGGGCAAACGGTGTTCTGCCTCTACCCGCATCAGACCCATTACGTGGTGCCCGCCACCGCCGTGCACCTGCTGCCCCCGGACGTGCCGCCAGCGCGGGCCGTGCTGGCCGCCAATGTGGAAACGGCCGTCAATGCCCTGTGGGATGCGGCACCGCGTGTGGGCGACCGCATCGCCGTGGTGGGTGGTGGTACCGTCGGCCTGCTGGTGGCCTGGCTGGCGGCGCGCTTGCCCGGCTGCCAGGTTCAATTGGTGGACACGCAAGAGGCCAGGCGTGCTGTCGCTGAGCGCCTTCATGTCGACTTCGCTTTGCCCGATGCTGCACGCGGCGAGGCCGACCTGGTGATCCATGCCAGCGGCCAATCCGAAGGCCTGGCCACGGCCCTGAACCTGGCCGCCTTCGAGGCCACCGTGCTGGAGCTGAGCTGGTATGGCGAACGCCCCGTGACCGTGCCGCTGGGCGGTGCCTTTCACGCGCGCAGGCTCATCCTCAAAAGCTCGCAAGTGGGCCAGGTGGCCACCGCGCAGCGCGCTCGGTGGAGCCACCGGCGGCGCTTCGAGCTGGCCTTGTCATTCCTGAATCACCCAGCGCTGGACGCATTGATCACCGACGCCTCGCCGTTTGCCGCCTTGCCTGAAGTGCTCGCACGATTGGCAGCCTCCAGGCTTGACACCACCTTGTGTCACCGCATCGACTATCCGCAGTGAGGCGCCAGATGAGCACCACGCCCCTCCCTCACGAAGACGAAGCCGAATGGCTGGACTTGCTGCGGGGACAAGACCCGTGCGCGATGGGTGGCGGCTCGCACATCCACACACTTTACGGCCCGCTCTTCGCCACGAAGCAGCAGCAGGGCACTTTCGTGGTCGGCCACCTGGCGCAGAGCCTGGACGGGCGCATCGCCACCACTTGCGGCGCCTCTCGCTGGCTCAGCGGCCAGGAAGACCTGATCCACACCCACCGCATGCGTGCCATCGCAGACGCTGTCATCGTGGGCGCCAACACGGTCCTTCACGACAACCCGCAACTCACGGTGCGGCTTTGCGCGGGCAACCATCCGGTGCGGGTGATCATTGATCCGGAGCATCGGCTCGATGGCAGCCAACGCGTCTTCATCGATGACGGCGTGCCCACCCTCCTCCTCGTCGCCGCAGACCGCGAAGGGGCTGAGCGCCAGTGGGGGCATGCCGAAATCATCCCCCTGCCGCGCGGCCAGCACGGCCTCGACCCCTTCGCGATCCGCCGGACACTGGCGCTGCGCGGGCTGTCGTGGCTGTTCGTGGAAGGCGGCGGCATCACGGTATCCCGCTTCCTCGCTGCAGGTGCCCTCGACCGCCTGCAGATCACCGTCGCACCGGTCATCCTGGGCTCGGGCCGTCCCAGCGTGGTGCTGCCAGAGATCCACGATCTGGCACACAGCCTGCGACCGCTCACCCGCCGATTCCTGCTGGGTCAGGACACCATGATCGAGTGCGACTTCAATCCTGGCACCAACCACTGAGAACTCATCAACATGTACAGCCTTGCCGTCTCGGATCATTTCATGATCGCCCACAGTTTCCGTGGCGAAGTTTTTGGCCCGGCCCAGCAACTCCACGGCGCGACCTACAACGTCGAAATCGATTTTCGCCGCCCGACGCTCGACCAGCATGGCCTGGTGTGCGACATCGGCCTGGCCTTGCAGCTGCTGCGTGAAGTGCTGGCGGAGTTCAATTACAAGAACCTCGATGAACTGCCTCAATTCCAAGGCCGCAACACCACCACTGAACTGCTCGCCGGTGAGATCTTTGCCCGTGTGAAAGCCCGTGTGGCCGAAGGTGACGTGGGGCCCGGCACGGCTGGCGAGCTGGCATCACTGCGGGTGGTCTTGCGTGAATCGCCTGTCGCCTGGGCCAGCTTCGAGGGTGCGCTTCGCTGATGGCATTGGCTTTTCTGGTGCCCGGGCAACTTGATCAGCTCACGGGCGGCTACCTTTATGACCGCCACATCGTTGAAGGCCTGCGCGCGCGTGGCCAAGCGGTCACTGTCGTGGAGCTGCCCGGGCAGTATCCGCAAGCCGATGCGCCCACCCGCGCGTCCGCCGCCGCCGCGCTCGCCCAACTGCCAGACCAAAGCATGGTCATCATCGATGGCCTGGCGCTGCCCGGCCTTGCCGACTGCCTGCAAGCACAGGCCAGCCGCTTGCACCTGGTGGGCATGATCCACCATCCACTGTCCCTGGAAACAGGGTTGGATGCGGACAGTGCATGCCACTACGCACAGCTCGAAGCCGAACTGTGGCCACACCTGCAAGGCGCCATCTGCCCCAGCGAGAACACTGCCCGCGCGCTTCTGGCCGCAGGCCTGGCAGCGGATCGCGTGGCCGTGGTCAGCCCGGGAACACACCGCCCAGCGAGCATCCACCGAGCCACGAGCCATGCCCCATTGCAACTGCTGGCCGTCGGCACCATCACGCCGCGCAAAGGCCACCTGCTGTTGGTCGACGCCCTGGCCCATCTACCTGAGCTCGATTGGCGACTGAGCTGCATCGGCAGCTTGACGAGAGACCCCGCCGCCACGACCGCGCTGCAAGAACGCATCACAGCCCATGGCCTGGGTGACCGCATTGCCCTGCTTGGCGAACAAACCCCCGAGCAGCTGGCCCAGGCCTACCGGCAAGCCGACCTCTTCGCACTGCCTTCCTACCATGAGGGCTACGGCATGGTCTTCGCCGAAGCGCTCGCCCACGGGCTGCCCATTCTGGCAACCACCGCCGTGGCCCTGACGGACACCATACCGGCTGACGCTTTGCTGCTCGTGTCACCGGGCGATTTGCCAGCCCTGCGCGATGCACTTGAGCGGGCCCTGTGCGATGGCGACCTGCGTGCACGCCTGAGGGCCGCGGCACTGCGAGCTGCCAGCACGCTGCCCGACTGGGACCGCACTGTGCAGGACTGGATGGCGGCCCTGGAGAAGGTGACCCGATGACCGGATTTTCAGCTGACTGGTTGCGCCAGCGCGAACCCTTCGACCTGGCCGCGCGCAGTCAAACGCTCGCCCTCCAGTTTCGGGCCGCGCTGGTACAACGTGCTCCCGATGCGAACTTGCGCGTCATCGACCTGGCCTGCGGATCTGGCGCGAACTTCCGGGCGTTGGCCCCCCTTTTGCAAGCCGACCAGGAGTGGCTCATGCTCGACCACGATCCTTTGCTGCTGGCAGCCCAGCGAGCCGAGATTGCCCGGTGGGCGGCCCGGCAAGGGTGGGCATGTCAGGATCACGCTGGCACGCTCTCGATCCATGTCGGCCCGACCCGCTGGCTTGTTCGTGGCCAACAACTGGACTTGGCCCGCGACCTCGAAGCCCTTGATCTGGCTTCATGCGACGGCCTCGTCACCACCGCGTTTCTGGATCTGGTGTCCACCAGCTGGCTGGACAGGCTGAGCACGCTGCTGACGCGGACCCGCCGCCCCTTGCTGGCGACCTTGAGCGTGGACGGCCGACGCACCTGGTCTCCAGACCGACCGACCGACCAGCTGGTCGCTGATGCCTTCTTGTCCCATCAGGGCAGTGACAAGGGCTTCGGACCATCACTGGGGATTGGGGCCGCCGACTATCTGGCCGACAGTCTTGCCATGGCGAGCTACCAAGTCAGCACCCAGGCCAGCGATTGGGCCATTGGCCCGGAGCACCGCGAGATGCTGGTAACCATGGCGCAGGAAGCGGCAGCCGTGGCCATTGAAGCGAACCCGGCCAACGCACCCGCCGTGTCCGACTGGCTGGCCCAACGTTTGGCCAGTGCGCAGCAAGGCTTGCTGTCGTTGGAGGTTGGGCACCTGGATTTATTGGCCGTGCCACCGACCGAAAACTGAGCCCGATACTTGGAGGTCAGCGAAATGTTCGAACCTTGCGAGGATCTGAGCCGCCATGCCCTGATGCTCTCTTTGAAGAGCGGCATCGCAACGGCAATGCGAGCGGGGCGGGAGGCCTCGGTGATGCCTTGTATGGAGAACCACTGCCAGCCTCAACCCAGGTCGCTTGGATGGGGCCGATCGAACGATGACGATCCACGCGTCAGGGATCGCGGACGCCAACTGCTGGCCCAGCGGTACCAAGCCATTCGGGTAGTTCATGTCGTCAGGCTTGCACCGTTGTGAAAAACAAAGCCATCCATGGACAGCACACCATGGGTGATGCCGCCTTCGATGACTGTGGCAGCCCATGGCTCGGCCGCTGCGCCTGCGGCCACCAGGAGCGGCAGGAAGTGTTCGGATGTCGGGTGGGCGCGGCGTGCATGGGGGGCGTCGATCAGGGTGCGGCGCAGCCGTTCAGCATCGCCGCGAATGACCGCGTCGCTGACCCATGCCGAGAACTCACGCACGTAGGCTGCGTCATCCAGTGAGCGGTGCATGAACTCGGACAGGTTGTGCGTCAGGCTCCCCGAGCCAACAATCAGCACGCCTTCATCCGCCAAAGGCGCGAGTGCCTGACCGAAGGCCCAAGCGCCATCGGCATCCAGCCGAGCTGGCAGCGACACCTGAAAGACGGGCACGTCGGCCGCCGGATACATGTAGCGCATCGGCACCCAGGCGCCATGGTCCAGTCCGCGCACATCATCGGCACGCGGTGACCACCCGGCCTGGCGGAGCACCTGGACCGTTCTGTTTGCCAACCCAGGGTGTCCGGGGGCTGCGTAATGGATCTGGTGCAAGGCGGGCCCAAAGCCGCCGAAATCGTGGATGGTTTCAGGGCGCGCGGCCAGGCTGACGGTGGGGGCCATCGTCATCCAGTGCGGCGACACCAGCAGCACTGCTTGTGGGCGTGGCAGCTCCTGACCAAGCGCAGCCAAACGGGGACCAGCCATTTCCGGTTCCAGCGCGAACGTGGGGGCGCCATGCGAAAGGAATACGGTGGGCAGTCGAGCCATGGTGATTCTCCTGGCGCCCTGCGGCAGGGCGATGGCGCAGCAACCTCGCTGCAATGACTGCACTCTAATGGTGGCAGACAAAGAGATAAACATCGCGAATCCAGATAGACCGATCCGGCAATCGGAACAATCTCTGGAGGTCCGACAAGGCATGCATCCCATGACCTCCGAAAACAGAAACGCTGAATTGGTGCAGAGTCCACGGATCAATCCGGGTTGGCGGTCGTTACCGTCGTGACGATCAATGGCGCTTGCCTCACACTGGCAAAAGCGGGCGGACAAGACACGCGCCCCAGCCATTTCTCGCTACCCGATGGAAGACTTTCGCCCCCACAACGCCGCAGGCTCCCCTGCCCCGATCGATACGACAATCGCCGACGCCCTCCAAGAACGCATCACCCATGCGCGCGTCCGGATGCTCTACGGCCACATGCCTGTCACCGCCTGGACGCTGGGTGGTTTCATCATCGTGATCGGTGGATTGATCCACTTCACTCAGCCTGCACCGCTGACCCTGCCAACCTTGGCCTGGCTGACGCTGGCGCTGGTGCTGGCAGTCACCCGAGCCTTGCACGCGCAGTCGTATTTCCGTTCGGCCAACCGTCAGGCACCGTTCTGGCGGCGCAGCTACTACTGGCTGAGCTTGGTGTTCAGTGTGTGCTGGGGTGCGCTGCCCTGGGCACTTCCCATCAGCCACGATCAGCAACTGGCGACTGCCATCATCGGCGTGATGATCGGCATGGCAGCCACGGGCGCCGCGCAGATCAGCAGCGACCGCGCCAATGTGCGTGCGTGGACGGTGCCCATTCTGGCGTCCTCCGCCATCTACTGCGCGAACACCGGCGGACCGCTGGGATGGTTCGGCTTCATCAGCATCATGGGTTTCCTGGTGATCCTGTGGCTGGAGGCGGACCGCGCACACCGCCGCATCAGCGAGATGCTGCGTCTGCGCTTCGAAAGCGAGGAGCTGGCGCATGCCCGCGCCCAGGCCCTGCACGAAGCCGAATCACTCAGCGCCGCCAAGGGCCGATTCCTGGCCACCATGAGCCACGAGATGCGCACGCCGCTGCACGGCATCCTTGGCCTGTCGCGCATGCTGCGGGCCCGACTGCGCCAGCCCGAGGACCTGTCCCAGATCGGCCTGCTGCACAACGCTGGCGAGCACCTGCTCGGCGTCATCAACGATGTGCTGGACTTCTCTCGGCTCAAGGACCATGGGCTGCGCCTGAACGCCAGGCCTGTGCTGCTCAATGAGCTGGCGAGGCATGTGTGCGAGCTGTCCCAGGTCACGGCGCGCGACAAGTGCTTGGTGGTGATGCTGCGCTCCGAACTGCCTGACCACCTGTGGCTACAGGCTGACCCGGACCGCTTGCGCCAGGTGCTCACCAACCTGGTGGGCAACGCCGTCAAGTTCACTGCGCAGGGGCATGTCGTCGTTCGACTCGGACTGGACGGCGGCGACACCGCAGGGCCTGACGAAGGCGCTTGCCACGTCGTATTCGAGGTGCAGGACACGGGCAGAGGCATTCCCGAAGCGCACATCGAGAGGATATTCGACGCCTTTCACCAGGTCGAGGCCCACGACGACTACCAGGTTGGCGGCACGGGGCTTGGCTTGAGCATCTCCCAGCAAATTTGCATGGCCATGGGCGGCAAGCTGCGCTGCGAAAGCCGTGTGGGCATTGGCACGACGTTCTCGTTCAACTTGGCTTTGCCCCGAACGCATCGCCCATCGGATGAGGTGGCCAGTGCCGGCCTGCCGCATGACCTATTCAATGACGATGACGGTGCCCCGCGACTGGCCGGGCGAGTGCTGGTGGTCGAGGACAACCTCGTCAACGCGCTGGTCGCAAAGGCCACGCTCGAAAGCCTGGGGCTGGAGGTCGTGGTGGCGGAAAATGGACTGCGTGCGCTCGAATGGCTGGCGGCGCATGAGGCAGATCTGGTGTTGATGGATTTCCACATGCCGGAGATGGGCGGCATCGAAGCCACGCGTCGAATCCGCGAAATGGAGGTGCGCCAGGGCTGGTCGGCCATGCCGATCGTGGCCATGAGTGCTGGCGACCAGATTGATGACCATCGGCATTGCCTGGAGGTCGGCATGAACGACTACGTCAGCAAACCCTTCGTGCCGCGAGACATGAACCGCGTTCTGCGGAGCCATTTGCAAAACCTGGGGCCGCGGCGCGGCCTCGCGGCTGTGCAAGCACCCTGCGGCGCAAGCCATCCGGCTACGGCTGAGCCGCATCCGATGCAGGCATAAGTCCGTGTTGTGGCCCGATTCGGCAGCAATACATGGTACAAACATGTACCAATCACGACGCCACATGACTTTGAGATGCGCAAGTTCAACAACGAGCATGCTTGGCCCCAAGCAGTTCCATGAAGATTCAACAAACGCGCACATCCATCACTGTGGACGACGCCAGCCTGTGCCTGCACCGGTTCAAGCGACCTGATGGTCACGGGCCAGCGGTGTTGATGCTCCACGGCATGATGTCCAACGGGCGGGTCTTCTACAGCCGCTCAGGCAAGGGCCTGGCGCCGTGGCTGGCCGAGCGTGGCTACGATGTTTTTGTGGCGGACTTGCGTGGCAAAGGCGGCAGCATGCCCCTCATCGACCGGAATGCGCGGCACGGTCAGAGCGAAATGATTGGCGTCGACCTGCCGGCCTTGCACGCCGCCGTGCGGCACCAGGCGCAGGCCAGCCAGGTGCACTGGGTGTCTCATTCCTGGGGCGGCGTGGTGATGAACAGCTGCCTGCTGCGGCATCCCGCCCTCATTGCCCAGGTGGCCAGTGTGGTGCACTTCGCCGCCAAGCGCAGCGTCAGGGTTCGCAACCTGCAGCGGAGGATAGAAATCGACCTGATGTGGAATCGGGTCCTGAAGCGGGTAACGCGTTGGATGGGCTATTTGCCGGCCAGGCAACTGCGCATCGGTTCAGACAACGAGACCCGCAAAACGCGGCGCCAGATTCAGGCGTGGGTCGAGGCTGACCGCTGGGTGGACGATGACGACGGCTTTGACTACGGCCGCGCTGCGCAGCAAGTCAAGCTGCCGCCCACCCTTTATTTGGCTGCCATCGACGATCCGTGTCGCGGGCATCCCGAGGACGTGAAGCGCTTTCGTGCTGAGTCCGGCCCGCACTTCTCCCGGGTCCACGTCCTGTCAAAGCGGGGCGGCGCGATGCATGACTATGACCACGTCAGCATCGTGACCCACCCGGACGCCGGCAGTGACCAATTCAAGCTGGCTGAAGCATGGATGCAAGGCCGCCACGATGCCGTGTCAGAGACTGGCTGAAATCACTGGGGCAGCTCACCCGCTGCCACCTTGAGCATGCCGAACGCCGTTGCCACCAGGCTGTGGACATACAAGGTGCCTTCCACTTCCGTGATGCCGGTCACTTCCGGGTAGCGCCCGCTGGGGTCCTGCAGGTCTGCGAGGATATGGCCCTGCTCGTTGAAGGCCAGTGCGTGACCATAGGGCTTGGGCACCGGCAACAAAAAATGGGGCAGGCGGAATGAAGCGGCACGCAAGAAGGGCCAGGGTGCGAGCGCATCGGCCAGCACACTGCGGGCTTTGGGCAGACCCACCCAGTAGCGGCCCGATTCGCCTTTGGTCAGGTTGTCGGGAAAGGCGGGCAGGTTGTCCAGAATCACGCGGGCCGTGTTGCCCGGCAAACGGATGTCGAGCTGCCTGGCTGACATGGGGATGCGCCAGATGCGATAGCGTCCGGTCTCCGCCACCAACAGCGATTGGCCATCCTCGGCCAGCACGATGCCGTTGGCGAACACCAGCCCGGTAGCAATCACCTCGGTGGTGTGCGTGGCCGGGTCGTGCACCAGTACCCGCCCGTTGCCACGCTGCTCCAGGATCTCGGCCAGGCTCACTGCCATCGGGTCACCCCAGGGGCCGGGTTGAAAGCGGTGGCTGGCCTCGGTGAAATAGATGCGTCCATCCGGTGCGACGGCCACGGCGTCGGCGAAGACGATGGCATCGGTGTCCGACACCCGATCGGTGATCAGGCTGACTTGGCCCTTGGGCGTCACGCGAAGCAGGCCCTTGTAGGCATCGGCGGCGATGAGGTTGCCGTCGCGGTCGAAGTCGAAGCCCAACACGCGACCACCAGTGTCGGCCACGAGTTCAAGGTGGCTGCCATCGCGCTGCAGGCGCACGATGTGGCCATTGTCCAGCGCGGTGTACATCAAACCGTCGGGGCCTTGGGCCACATGTTCGGGACCGCCCCCCGAGGTCAGTGGCAACAGGCGCAAGTCGGCCAAGCGCTCATTGCGTGTGTAGGGGCCACTGTAGCCCGGCGAAGGCTGAGGCTGCCAGGCCACCGGATGGACACCGGTCGGCCAGAAAAGCAGGTAGCCCGCCAGGGCAACGATGGCCAGTGCGGCAGATGTCAGGAGCGGCTTTGTCATCATGTCATCGCAGGAGTGAAGTCGGTGTGATCAAGTGGTGGCAACGCGTCGAACGATGCGTGTGACCAGGCTGGGGGCCAGGCGTTGAAGGCGCACCAACCAGCCTTCTTTGCCCGCGATCAGCAACCTGGGCTGGCGTTGAACGAGTCCGTCGACAATCGCCTGGGCCACGCGCTGCGGCGGCATGGCCTTGGACTGCCCTGGGTCCTGCTTGCCATGGGTGCCACCCTGCGCCGTGAGGGCATGCACCGAGATGTCCGTGTTCACGAAACCGGGGTAGGCCAGCATCACGTGCAGGCCTTGGTCCATGGTTTCGGTGCGCAGGGCTTCGAAAAAGCCGTGCATGGCATGCTTGGCGGCGATGTAGGCCGAGCGATGCGGCGTGGCGATCAGGCCCAGCACGCTGGCCACCGCCACAATGCTGCCGCGCCCGCGGCGGATCATGTCCGGCGCGACGAGCTTGGTCAGCTGCAGCGGCCCAAAGTAGTTCACCGCCATGATCTTTCGATCGACATCCAGGCTCGTTTCAAGGGCCATGGAGCGGTGCGTGATGCCCGCGTTGTGCACCAGTACATCCACCTGCCATCCGCTTGACTTGATGCGGGCGTAGGCCTGCGCAACGTCTTCGCTGGAGGTGAGGTCGAAGGTCTCAAGGCGGTATTGGCCGTTGACGTTCAGGCGCTGGCACATGGCCAGCGTCTTGTCCAAACCGGGGCGCTCGGACTCGGGTGCGGACAGAATGAGTTGAGCGCCTTGCGCCGCAAACGTTTTGGCCAACTCGGCCCCGATGCCGCGAGAGGCCCCGGTGATCCAGACGACCTGGTTCTCAAATGAGCTGTGGGCCATGTCAGTCCTCTTTGTGCTTGGCCGTCAAGGCGTGGCCCATGCTGCTGGCGCCAAAAGAGCGGCCCATCGCCACAACTTCTGCTTCGACCTTCGGTACCGCGACACGGGCCTTGCGTTTGACGAAGAACTCCCACACGGGGCTCATGAACAACTGGCGTATCGCGCCGACGGGGGCCAGCGCGGCAGGCACATAGGTTTTTCGTTGTCGCCGGTTCACGGCGTTGACCATGGAGCGGGAGCAATCCTCCACCGAAGTGACCACATTGAAGGGCCAGGGCAGTTGCTTGAGAGCATCGTTGAACGAGGCCAGTTCGCGTCGCTGGTCACGCACCAAGTCGGTGTCGATCCACGCGGGGTAGACCACCCCGACGTCCACACCTTTGTGGGCCACTTCCAGGCGCAGGGCGTTGGCGAAATGGTCCACCCCGCTCTTGGAGGCGGCATAGGCCGAAGTGCCAGGCATGGACTTGAGTGCTGCAGCCGACGAGACCAACAAAAAATAGCCTTGGCTGCTGGTGATGGCGGGCAAGGTGGCGCTCACCGTTCGGATGACGCCGATCAGATTGACCTCCACCGTCTTGACCAGGGCTTCGACAGGACTGACGGCCACCGTGCCATTGCTGGCAATGCCAGCGTTGGCGATCACCACATCGAACCCGCCCAGGTGGGCCAGGGCCGCCGTCACGGCACGCTGCACCGAGCCCTGATCGGTCACGTCGCATTCGGCCCAGCAGTGGCGGGGGCCCAGTTCCTTCGCGAGTGCGGCCAGCCGATCAGGCTCCAGGCCCACCAGGGCCAAGGTGGCGCCCTGCGCGGCGAGTTGTCGTGCAGTTTCTGCACCGATGCCTCGGGCTGCTCCCGTGATCAGCACGCGCTGTCCTTGTGGCTTCATGGTCAATTCCTTGGTGATTTCAATGCCAGCGCGCGCCATTGGCGGGCGATTTGCGCCACCGCTGTACGCGATTCCCGGTGGACGCTGGCCAAGTTGATGAAGGCATGGCCCAGGCGAGGAAAATGAAGGTGCTGAACGGGGGTATCTGCACGCCGGAGGTGGTGCACATAGGCCTGCCCTTCATCCTTCAGCATGTCGTAGCCAGCGGTGACGACCAGCGCCGACGCCATCTCAAGCGGCACGCTGGCCAGCAGCGGGGACACCCGCGGGTCCGTGGCGAGCGCCCGGACGTCCCCCAGGTAAGCTCCGTAGAACGTTTCTCTTTCAGCGCGGTCAAGGAAATAGCCAGCCCCGAACTGTGCGTGCGATGGCCGAGTCTGCGACAAGTCGGTTCCGGGGTAGATCAGCAGTTGCGCGACGACATGCTGCCCCTCCTGAGCGAGGCGCGCCGCCGCGACCGCGGCCAGGTTGGCGCCTGCGCTGTCTCCGCCCAATGCCAGGCCTGTCACCCCGAAGGCATCAAGCTGCTTGAGCGCCCAACGTGCGCTGGCCACTGCGTCGTCAACTGCGGCGGGAAACGGCGCCTCTGGTGCAAGTCGGTAGGCCACTGATAGCAAAGGCATGCCGCTGCCCTCACACAACAGTCGGCAAGCATCATCGTGGGTGTCCAGATCGCCCATGATGAACCCCCCGCCGTGGAAGAACACGGTCAGCGGCGCCAGGCTGGCAGGCGAACTGGGGTGATACAGCCGGGCGGCCAGCGATCCCTGATCGGTGGGGATGGACAGGTCTTGCGTGGAGCCAACGGCAAAGCCCGCTTGAAAGGCGACCATGTCTGCGCGAAAACGTTGGCGAGAAGCCATGGCCGAACCGTCTCGACGCCCCAAGCGTCGAAGGCAGCGCAGCACCTGAAGGAAGGGCGAGAGTTGATCGACCGCATGGGTATCCGGGCTGGCCGGGTGAGCGCCAGCATCCAGCATGCCGTCCAGGCCACGAAGGAAACGCCCTTTGACGCGGGACGCACTCACGGGGAGACCTTGGTGGTGCTGGATGCTGGTCTCACTGGCGCAATGCGCCGCCACGCGTAATCCGTCTCAGTTACTTTGCTCGCCGCCCGCGCATAGCTGAACGTGAACCCCGGCCAGGTGCTGGAGTTGCGGCCAGTGTCGTCCAGATACCAACTTTCGCAGCCGCCAGCCACCCACACGGTGCCACGCATCATTTTCTCGATCCGGGTCAGGAAGCGCTGCTGCGCCGATGCCGTGGGCTCCACCGCGTCGTAACCATTGGACCGCGCCAGTTTGATCACGCCCGCGATGTGCCGGGCCTGCGCTTCCAGCATGTACACCACGGAGGTGTGCCCCAAACCAATGTTGGGGCCGTGCAGCAGATACAGGTTGGGAAAGCCGTGCACCGTGGTGCCCATGTAGGCCTGTGGACTGCCCTGCCAGGCCGATGCCAGCGTGCGCCCCTTTCCATCATGGATCAGGTGGGCAAAGGGCAAATCCTTGGTCTTGAAGCCGGTGCCGTAAATGATCGTGTCCACCGGTCTGAAAGCACCGTCCTGCCCGACGACGCCATCCGGCAGGACCTGTTTCACGCCGTCAGTGATGACTTCGACGTTGGCTTGCGCCAGCGCTGGGTAATAGGTGTTCGAGATCAGAATCCGCTTGCACCCCAAGGTGTAGTCAGGTGTCAGCTTCTTGCGCAAGGCGGGGTCTCGCACCGCCGCATGCATGTGCCTGAGTGCCTTGGCTTGGGTACGCGCCATGAGCCGCGGGTGCAAGAAGCCCAGGGCCAAGGCTTCGCGATGGACATAGACCCGAGCACGCGCCAGTTGTTGCAGCCAAGGCAGCTTGCGAAACAGGCTCCGGGCGGTTGTTGAAATCGGCCCGTCATGGCGAGGCAAAACCCACGGTGGCGTGCGCTGGAACACGTGCATGTGCGCCACTTCCGGCTGGATGGCCGGAATGAACTGCAACGCAGACGCGCCAGTGCCCATGACCGCGATGCGCCTGCCTTTCGGGTTGAAACTTTTGGGCCAGTTGGCCGAATGGAAGACGTCACCCTTGAACGCGTCCAGGCCAGGAAGTTTCGGCATCAAAGGATCGCTCAGTGAGCCGAAAGCGCCCACCAGGTGCTGGGCGCGCACCTCACCTTGGCTGGTCTGAATGCACCAAGTGGCGCTGGACTCTTCCCATGCGGCTTGCTGGACGTCGTGGTTCAGTCGCACGTGAGGCATCAGCCCCAGCTCCTGCACGCAGCGCTTCAGATAGCTCAGGATTTCGCCTTGAGGCGAAAAAGCCCGACTCCAGTCCGGATTGGGCGCGAAGGAGAACGAATACAGATGGGACTGCACATCGCAGGCGCACCCTGGGTAGCTGTTGTCGCGCCACACGCCACCCACGTCACTTGCACGCTCAAGGATGAGGAAGTCATGGAAACCTGCCTGCTTCAGGTAATGGGCTGCGGCCAATCCGCCGAAGCCTGAGCCGACGATGGCGACCTGAGTGGAAACACGACCGGTTGATGTGGGGCAAATGTTTTGCATAGCCATGAAGCGACGACAGAGGAAAGTGGTACAAAAGTGTACCGCAATAATCCAAAGATCGCTAAGGCGCTTTCACCGCTCACTCATGGCCTTGACGAAAGATGGCATTTCTCCGCGCAGTCGCCTGATCGCTGGCATGGCCAAGGTGTTGGAGCAACGCTCACTGTCCGAGCTCTACGCCGACGATGTGGTGAAAGAGGCTGGGGTATCCAAGCGGACCTTCTACCAGCACTTTGCCAACAAGGAAGACTGCTTCCTGGCGCTGTACCGCGAGAACAGTGCACGGGTGCTTGGCGTCCTCAAGGAGGCCTCCGGTACCGCCGGTCTCACTGCGCTGGAGCGCATCCAACTGGGGGCCAAGGCTTACCTGTCGTTCATGCAGGGACAGTCTGCGCTGATGAAGCGGCTGTACATCGACATCTTGTACCTGGGTACGGAAGGCATGAAGGCCAAGCGAGAGGTGCTGCAACAGTTCGCGGATGTGCTGCTGGCCGCGTATGACGCGGAACGCGCGCTGCAGCCATCGCTACCGCCCCTGGATCCCGAGTTGGTCCTGGCGATTGTGGCTGGCATCAACGAATTGATCCTGTTCAAGATCGAAGATGGGCAAGCCGACCGTTTGAGCGATCTGGAAAACGTCAGTCAGCGGCTGATCCTGGGCCAACTTCTCTTGAGCCAAACTGGCTGAAACTGGTCAAGGGCGGGTAAGGCCATCCTCGATACCGGGAAAATAAGTGCGCTTCGCGATGGCGGTCTGTGCAGATGCCGCCCCCCCGCTCAAAATGCGCGTCGTTTCCCTGGGACGATGGTCGTCGGATTGAGCACGATAGACGCGCTGAGAGTCTCCAATCACTCCCACTCGATCATTTCCGGCGCCTTGAGAGCCGCATGAACACTGGGTTTCCGACGTACCAAGATTTCTTTCTACCGCCATTTTTACCGACGCCGGAAGCTGCGCCCTCACCAAGTAAACGCGACCTTCAATCCGGCTCCGCGGTCAGTCGCACATTGGCTTTTCCCGGGCCGATCTCAGGCCTCGCCTCTCTCGGGCTCAGCACCTCGCCACACTCAGAGCAACTCAACTGTGCGGTGAAGTAGTGTTCGCACTTGACGTGCTTGTAAAGCATCGGCGCGCCCATGCCCTTGTCCAAATACTTGTCCCCCCAATTGACCATCGCCATGATCACCGGGTAAAGATCCAGGCCCTTGGCAGTCAGGCAGTACTCAAAGCGAGTCGGGCCTGCTTGATAAGCCGTCTTCTTGAGCACGCCCTCATCTACCAGCTTTTTCAGCCGCTCCGACAGCCGCTGCCTGGAGATGCCTAAGTCTTTCTGGAAGTCCTCGAACTTGCGGATACGCAAAAATGCGTCCCTCAGTATCAGCATCGTCCAGCGATCACCAATGACCGACAGCGTCCTGGCAATGGAGCAGTTCTCGTCCTGCATCTGATCCTAGCGCATGAGCCAGACCTCCTTCTTGGCTGTCAGCCCCTCGTTCCGAGGCTCCCGACCTTCATTCAAGCTTCGGTTGGCCCTCGCCTTGAACATGGCGTTGGCAACCTTGGCCTTTGGAGCATGATCTTGGCGCCTCAGGTGAATTGCATCCTTTTAGGATTCGGCATCTCTATCCGAGGGCATAGACTTCCATGACTGCGACTGCTTACATCCCCACGTCTTCCACGAGTAGTTTGCGCAAATGGCTTCTGAAGGCGCTGGCAGCACTGGGGGCTGCGGCCACGTTGCTTTACGGCTTGGCGGCCATCGACGCAGCTGTGGTCAACTACCGCTCTACCTACGATCCGACGATTGCTGAACAACGGCTGAGCATGCAGCGGGCTGCAGAAGCCGGACAAGACCTGGGGTCCCCGGGCGACATCGCCTCGCATTCAAATGTATTGGTGGCGATGATGGCCAGCGTCGGTACACCCTTGCACGCCTTTGGCAAGCAGGGGCTCAGTGAATCGTGGATTCACTACACCACCATGCCGCGGGCCAATATCGTTGCTATAGCGATGCACTCGATGTTGGCCGGTACGGCGATGCTGTTTGGCGCACTCCAGTTCTGGCCCGCCTTTCGGCGCAACTACCCGCGTTGGCACCGAGGCTTTGGCCTGGCCTACATGGTGCTCGTGCAGACAGCCATGATTGCGGCAGCCATCTATCTGTTGCGCACACCCGTGCATTTGATCTATGACCAACTCACCTTCTATGTCGGGCTGTGGGTCCTCGATGTTGGGGTGACCGTCACGCTCTGGCTGTCCATCCATGCATTGGTCCGCAAGCGCATTGCTCAGCACCAGGCATGGATGGCCCTGAATTTCGGCATGCTGCTCACCGCGCCCATACAGCGATATGGCTGGATTGCATTTGCGGCAGTAGCCCCTGAGGGGATGCGCCAGTTGGAGGCCAACTACGCGGTCAGCGGCATGTTGATACCTTTGTCTTTCATGATCGGCTATGGCCTGTACACATTGAACCGGCTCCTGCAGGCTGATCAGCCCAAAGCACTGCTCACACGCGTTCACGCTTCGTTCCAGCCGCATGCACGTCTGGGGCGAGTGGTGGCCATGGTCATGCAGCTTGTTCTTGCGGCGTCCATGGTCACCACGGTGCAGCATTTCGTTTTCGATCTGGGACTCACGTCGGCAAGCAATTCCAATGCATTGATTCCGCATTCAGTATTGCAGCTGGATCAGCAAATCATGGCTTCGGCTCCAGTGACCCGCTGGCTCTTTGTCTTGGGCACCTTGACCGGGCTGCTGAGCGCCATGGTGTGGTTATGGGGAACGACCTTCCGCTCAAATGGCGACATCACGAGTCGGGACACCGCCTGGGCAGGTTGGGCTCTGTCGCTTGGGACCGCCATGGTTGGACTTGCACTTTGGCAATGGGGTTTGCAGTGGGGCATGCCCAGCTTCACGGCCCAACATGGTGGCGCGCTCCATCTGTTTGGCGGCACCATGGCCTTGATTTTCGCCACCTTGCTGGCCACCGCCTTGGCAAGAGGGCAGGAGAACTGGGCCAAGGAGTGGTCGTGGTTCGCGATCGCCTGTTTGGTGGCCACGCCGAGCTTCTTCTTGCTTCTGCCGATCATGGGCAACGTGGGCATGCCAGAACACTACGTGACAGCAGGCCACGCCTATCGACTGGCCGCCTATGGTCAATGGACGAGCTTGGTGACCGCGTTCGTGGTGTCGGTTTACAGCCCGGCCACGCACGCCAAACTTGCCCGCTAACCCCGGCCAAACGCCTGTGACTGAACACGAGCCTTGAGGCTGGAGTTGACCCGGTTCCGTGGACTTAAAAAACCAGGGCGCCGCCACCACCAGTGCCAGCGTGAATGTGACGGTGAACGCACCGAGCGCCACCCCGCGCCCTCGGGCGCGGTGAAGTGTGCCAGCCAGAACGGCGCCTGCGCGCTGCCAGCGGGCAAGACGGCCACGGTGTGGTTCGGGGCCTGGTCCTCGTACAAAGTACGCACCGGCCTGTCGGGCAAGGTGGCATGCAACACCGGCACGTTCGGGGGCGACCCGATCTGGTACCTCAGCAAGGCCTGCTATTACGTCAGCAACTGAGCGGGCGACCAGCGTTGTCCAGAGCGCTCAAGCGTGCTGGGCTTAGCCGCCCATCGACAAGACCTCCCGGCCAGAACTCATCGCCGCCTGGTGGGCGTGTGCCCTTGGCAGGATTCTGGCGAAATAAAAGGCGGCTGCGTTTTGCTTCGAGGCCAAGAAGATGGGGTCAAAGTCTTGCCCTGCTTCGGATACAGCGTGCGCCGTGCGCAGCCAGAAATAGGCCAGGCAGACATAACCGGAGTACATCAGGAAGTCGTAGGCTGCGGCGCCCACCTCTTCGCGGTTGTCCATGGCCTTGACGCCGATTTGCTGAACGAGCTCAGGCCACGCTGTCACCCAGGGCAGCAGCTGTTGAGCCCAGGCCTTCACCTGCGCGGTGGCCGCAGTATCTTGGTCGATGATCTCGCACAAGTGCCGGATGTCCTGGGTGAATGCCAGCAGTGTTTGGCCTTGATCGCCCAGCACCTTGCGTCCAAGCAAGTCCAGCGCCTGGATGCCAGTGGTGCCTTCGTACAGGGTGGCGATCCGGCCATCGCGGTAACTTTGCTCCACGCCGTTGTCCCTGATGTAGCCATGACCGCCATGCACCTGGATGGCCAGGCTGGCCGATTCCAAGCCTGTTTCGGTCAAGAAGGCTTTGGCAATCGGTGTCAGCATCCCCAGCATTTTCTCTGCCGATTTGCCTTGCTCTCCTCCAGCATTGACTGTGTCCAACAGGAGGGCGCAATGGTGGCACAGGGCCCGGCCGCCCTCTGCAAAGACCTGCTGGGTCAGCAGCATGCGACGCACGTCGGCGTGGCAGACCAGCGCATCCGCCTGGCCTTCTGATTGGTTCGCGCGGTCCAAAGCTTTGCCCTGTGTACGCGATGTGGCGTAATCAAAGCTTTGCTGAAAGGCACGTTCGCTCAAGCCCACCCCCTGCAGGGCCGCAACCAGGCGCATCTCGTTCATCATGGTGAACATGGCCTTCAGGCCCTCGTGGGGCTTGCCCAGCAACTGGCCCCGCGCCTGCTCGAAACTCAAGGTGCACGTGGGGTTGGCATGGATGCCCATCTTGTTTTCGATGCCCAGGCAATGCACGGCATTCGCAGCGCCGGAATGCGGCAGCCACTTGGGCACCACGAAGAGCGACAGGCCTTTGCTGCCTTCGGGCGCGCCTTTGATCCGAGCCAGGACCAGATGAACGATGTTGGCGCTGCCATCGTGCTCACCCCCCGAGATGAAGATCTTGTTGCCGCTTATCGCGTAGTCGCCGTCCTCCACCTGCACAGCGGTGGTTTTGATGAGCCCCAGGTCGGAGCCGCAATGGGCCTCAGTCATGCACATCGTGCCTGTCCACTCTCCGGATGCCATCCTGGGCAAGTAGGTCTCTTTCAGGGCGTCAGAACCAATGGCCAGAATGGTTTTGCAAGCTGACGTGGTGAGTGCAGCGAACATGCTCAAGGCAGGATTGGCGGCGCTGAGCACTTCGCCTGCGAAAGAGGCCAGTGTGGCAGACAGGGCCTGGCCACCCCAAGCTTCGGGCAGCGTCATGCCCAGCCAGCCGCCATCCAGGTAGCGCCGTAGCGCTGCCTTGACGCCTGGCGGCAAGCTGACCTGACCTTGCTGAAAGCTGCAGCCAACGGCATCGCCCGTGGCGTTCAATGGGGCCCATTGCTCCTGGGCAAAGGTGGCCAACTCGGAAAGCACCTGCACGTCGGCATCAGCCTGTGTAGGCGGATGCTGCAACAGCAGGAGTCGCATGTCGGCGAGCGGTGCACGGTAGGGATGGGCCATGGCTGATGTCCGGTGTTGCATGAGGGCTGAATTGTTCCGTGTGGCCGCCAAGGACGCCTTAACAATGGATAAGGAAGGTGTTTCGCGCCACCGATAGCATGGCCACGCCAGGTTGCTCGGTGTCACGGCAACCTCCCTCAGTCTCAAGGATTGCAAATGCTCGCTTCGACCCATCCCCACCTGCTTCGGCCGCTCGACCTTGGCTTCACAACGCTGAAGAACCGCGTGTTGATGGGCTCCATGCACACTGGCCTGGATGAGGCCGAAGACGGCATCGAGCGCATGGCCGCATTCTTTGGCGAGCGCGCGAAGGGTGGCGTAGGGCTGATCGTCACCGGCGGCTTTGCGCCCAACGCCGAAGGAGCGGTCCACGCAGCCACGCAGCTGATCGAAACCCATGAACAGGCGCTCAAACATCGCGTCATCACCGATGCCGTGCACAAGGAGGGCGCCAAGATCTGCATGCAAATCCTGCACACGGGCCGCTACGCTTACAACCCGAATTCAGTGATTGGTGGTGCAGACGTGGCCGTTCAGCTCGACGCAAAACGCGCCATCGATCAGGCCACCCGCTTGGCGCTGGTCATCTGAGCCTCATGCAAGCCCGTGGCCACCCGCTTGCGCAGCCGCGACAAGCTTACCGGCGTCATCCCAAGGAAGGATGCGATCTGGCAGAGCGGGACGCGATCCAGCAGATGGGGATACTTGGTGAGGAACCATCGATAGCGCGCCTCTCCATTGCTCATCAGACGCTTGGCATCCCGCTTGGCGTTGCGCACGAACAGGTCCTGCAAGAAAGCAATCTCGAAGTTCAGGACGTCCGGCTTGTCCATGGCATAGCGATGAAAACGAGGATAGTTGCTCACCCACAATGTGGAGGGCGACATGGCCTGCACATGAAATGGGCAGGGCCTGTCGCCTTCGCCCAGCATGCTGACAAGAGGGCCAAGCAACATACCTGGCTCGTAGAAGCCTTCTGTGATCTCCCGCCCTTGTTGGTCGATCAGGTAGACCCGCAGCAATCCTGCTGAGATGAGAAAGAAGTCGCTGCACCGATCCCCTGCGCGAACCCAGTGCGCTCCTTCTTTCAATGTCTCGCGCGAGAACAGCTGCAGAAACTGCGGCCAGTCGGCAAAGCACGCATGGAAGCGTTCCTCCAGGGTCTGGCGAAAGAGGTCCGCTTCTTTTGACGACGCGTGAGGCATACAGGGCTCCCCTTGATTCAAGCAGCCTGTTCTGGCTGAATGCGTTCCAGTTGCGGCGGCACGTACTTGTGCCATGGCGTGCCGACCAGGAAGTCACGGCGCGCGCGGTCGGTCAGCTCGTTGGGCGGCACGCCCATCCTGACGATTCGGCCCGTGGCGTCCCGGCAATCCAGCCCCTGCCCATTAGGCAAGGAGATGTGGCCCGGTTGCATGATGGCTGTGACTTCGACCTGCGCCTGCAGCGATGCACGCCGCGTTCGCACGCGAACGGTATCGCCATTCCTCACGTTCAGCACCTGCGCGTCTTGTGGGCTGACGCGCAAGCTGAGGTAACCCCGCGAGACGGGGTGCGCGTCGTCACCAGGGATCTTGATGATACGACGGCCGTCTTCACCGCCGGCCTGCACCTCCAGTCCGCAATTGACCGAGCAGAGGATGCACGCCGTCTTTATCCATTCAGGAGAGGATGTAGCCATGGTCATGTGCCTTGGTGTGTGTCAAGTCAATAGCAAGGGCATTCATTCAATCGCCGGTCATGTTCACGAAGCGCATCACCTGAAGAGGTATCAACGCATCGGCCGAATGGGCTACAAGCCCGTGTCGGGGTGATTGGAGGTGCCATGGCGGTCCAACTTGCCCCTCAAAGTCATCCTTTGATAAGAGAGTTGGACATGACTTACACCACGCAGCAACTGACACATCCATGTGAACTCGTTCGGGAATCAATCAGGGATATAAGTACGCAGTGCGGGCCAGCATTCGGCTGAAATGCCTTTAGCCAAAAAGTCATCGATTTGTTCTGGAAGATAGCCTGCCTGCGTCAGGATGTCCACGCTGTGTTGCCCTGGCGCAGGCGCGTGGGCAATGCGCCTCTGTTGGGCATACGCGAAGCGCATCCACGTGGCATCTGGGGCGAAATAAGACTCGCCCGCTGGATGACGGACCCGGACGATGCAGCCCGATACCTGGGTCGGATCAATGAGCGAGCCGCGACTCTCCGCCTCGACAGCACTGCTGCGCAGATGGCGCGCCGACAGCACGGCCTGCGCCACAAGCCCGCGTCCGCGCGCCCAAGCAACAGCGGCCTCCACGTCTCGTTTGCTCATTTCGCGCGTCAGCCATGCCCGAGCCTGCTCAGGAGTGGTCGGCACATCAGGAGGCGCGCCGGCTGGACCAGCGTCAACGTGCACCCAGCCACCACGTGCACGGTACAGGCGATCGAAGACCTCACCCCCCAGTGCTGCCAATCCCGTGGGCGTTGCTTGCTCAGGATTGCAGACCTGCGGCAGTTGTACCCAGCCCGCCGTGCGCACCAAGGATGTCCGCGCGACAAGACAGTGATCGCCTTGGCTGCGTGCGACCAATCCCAGCACCGCACCGAACGCCGCAGAGTACCCAGTGAAATAGTCGATGCAGGACGCAATGCCGTGCACCGCCGGAGCCTGCTCGCTGCCGAAGCGCTGCATGACGCCCGTCAGGGCCTGGATGACCGGATCGTAGGCGGGGCGGCCTTCCCAGCCGCCAGCTTGGGTGCCGCCATAAGCAGTCACGGCTGAGACCACCGTGCTCTCGTTGATCGCATGCACTTGCTCGGGGGCCACACCCAGGCGCCGAGCCTGATCAGGGAGCTTGTTGTAGAGCAGGACATCGGTCTCGGGCAGCAGGCTATGGATCGCTTCACGCCCTGACGGCTGGTGGAGGTCGAGCGCCAAGCTGCGCTTGCCCTGGTTGACTTCCATGCCCAGCAAGAGCGTCATCCTCGGCCCCATCCGGGGCGTGACGGCACACACGTGGATGACCTCAGCACCCAGTTCTGCCAGTGTCCGGCCCGCCGCAGGGCCCGCGATGACATTGGCCAGGTCAAGGACACGCACACCCGCCAGGGGCGCTTGGCGCGCGCCATTTTTGTCGCCTGACTGGGCCACGGCCGAGAACGCTTTGGCCGTGGCCCAGCCTTGGGTCGACACCTTGCTCAGATCGTTGGCCAAAACCGCCTGAGTCGAGCAACGCATGCCTTCGACATCGACCTGAGGCGCTGGCTGAATCATGGTCTTACCAGCCGCGGTGGTGCGTTTGACCAGAATCCCGCTGTCGTGCATCACAGGCATCGACAACCAGTCCGGGAGGCTGCGCTGGCGGACCGCTGGTATGCCAGCGAGCGCCAGTCGTTCACCCCAATCATCGGCCGTGGCGGTGGCGAAGCGACGTTTCAGCAAGGTCCTGAGCGCCCTCCACTTGGCTGAGGTGCCGCGGTAGGCGGTGATGTTGTTGCGCGTCGGCGGCACGTCCAGCACGTGACCGAAGACGAAGCCAAGACGTTCGACTTCCTCGTGCATGCCCATCACGGCCACCAGCTTGGCGATGTGGTTGGCGTTGTCGATGGCACAGATGAAGAGTTGCTGACCGTCGCCGCACACATAGTTGCGGAACAGGGGAGGCATCATCCTCGCCACCAGGTCATGCGTCTTGGCCACCATGCCAGCCGGCAACCGGCGAAGGGAAACCCGATCAAGCCACCGGCGTGAGACTGGTGGCGCGTTGTAGCGCGCCGGCTGATCGGCAATCTGGAAAATCACCCCTGCCGCCGCCGACATCGCGGCGTCCATCAGCGGCACTTCGATCCGGTCGCCGTGTCCATGAGATTGGCGCGCATAAAGCGCCGCCAGCGCGGAAATCGCGCCCCAAAGCCCGGCGTAAACGGAAGGCAGCGCCAATGGCGTGTAGATGGGAGGAAGATCAACCGCAGCGCCCCCGATGGCCAAATCGGTGTACAAACCGCTGGCCGCATTGACCGAGCCGTCCCACACCGGCAGAGGTGCACGCGGATCGTGTCGGCTGTAACCCGGCATCGAGACATAGATGACGCCGGGATTCACGGCCGCAATGGCTTCGTAGCCCAGGCCCAGACGCGCCATGACACCCGGCCGGAAGTTCTCCAGGATCACATCGCACTCAGAAGCAAGCGCGAATATTCGTTGCCGCTCAGCCATGTCTTTGAGATCAGCATCGACACTGCGTTTGCCACGAGCAAGAGCGGCCTCGGTGTTGCTGTCCCACATTTTGGCGCGTGGATTCCTGACCTGAATCACCTCCGCGCCTTGGTCGGCAAGAAAGACGCCGGCCAGCGGGCCCGCAATGTAGTGGCCAAAATCCAGGACACGCAGCCCCGCCAACGGACCTTTCTTGATGGTCATGCACATCCTTTGATTTCACTGGCGGTGCAGAGCTTGTCGGTGAAAGAATTCAATCTCGGAAATAGACGATCTGGTGCGTGCTGGCCAGCAGTTGCCCCCCGTCACCCCAGACTTCAGCGCTCTGGTCATAGTACCCATTGCGGTAGTTCACCGCTCGAGCACACCCCAAGACATGACGGTCACCCTGCGCGGTCAGCATGGCAGCATCTGCGTGAAAGTACGTCGTGAGCGAGACGGTGCCAATGGGGGCCAGCACCCGACGCCGGATGAAGATGCGAGGGAAAAAGCAGTCGCAGATGGCCGCCAGCGAGGCAAAGTCAAGTGGCCGGGGCGGCTCGTCGCGCACCCACAGCTGGCTGTTCGAATTCGATTGTTCTTGCCCATCAAAGCGCATCTCGCCATTCACAAAGCGCATGTCGTAGCAATGCACCCAAGGCAGACTGACCTCAACGGGTGTACAGATCAGATCCAAAGCTGAGGGCAGGTCTGAAGGCATCAACACCTCGGGGGCGGACCAGGTCTCGCGTCGCACGGCGAACACGGCGGTGGCCGTGGCGGCCACGATGCCACCCTGCGTGAGTTGCAAGATCCAGTGCTGCGTCGAACGGTTGGTGCGCACTGGATTGGCCACGATCTCGAAGGAGCCGTCCACCAGCGGGCTGGCAAAGTTCACCGTCAAAGAAATGGGCGCCCCCAGCACGTCGGGATGCTGCAACGCAGCCTTCAGCAGAACGGCACTGGTCGTCCCACCAAAGGGGCCGACCATGTTTGCGTAGGACGGGCTCGTGGCACCCACAAAGCGGCCCGCCTCCAGGCTCTCAAGCTCAATCGCGGTATCCAAAGCATGCTGCATTCATCTCTCCAATCGGGTGGTTGCTATCGCCGATCCCTCAGTCACTTCGAGCTCTCGACCGGAGCAAAGCATCCACCTGCGCCCGATTCGCCCGGAGGATCTCGCGGCGCGTTGCGTCAGACTTGACCGAGCGAGCCAAGATGACCGCGCCGACGCATTGAGCGATGACCGCCCAGGCAGCGTTTTCGTCCTTGAGCTCGTCATTCCACACGGAATGCATGTCCTTGAGTCCGTCTTCGATGATGGATTTCACCTCGACAGGAATGCGTGCCAGCTCGGAGCCCAAGGCTGGCAGCACACAGCCAGCTTCAGGATGCTCGGCATGCGGAACACTCAAGTAGGCCTTGGTGCGTTGGTTCAAGGTTGAGCCACCGTCGGCCGGCTGTGGTTTGAGCATTGACAGGCTGTACTGCATTTCTTCCCGGATGACCTCTTCCAACAGAGCCTGCTTGGAGGGGAAATGGCTGTAGAACGCCCCGGGCGTCAAGCCGATGGCGGACATCAAGGCCTCGACCCCTGTGGAGTCGAAACCACCCTTCTTGACCAGTGCGCGACTGCTGTCCAGCAGCTTGCGGCGGGTGTCTTCCTTGTGGCTTTTCGAGTAGCGCATATGGCTCCTTGACAGAGGGTTCATCGTAACATAACATTCATTTACTAAACGATCATTTACTAAACGAGAGCATCCATGTGTCTGCCTTGCAGCCCATTGAACCGAGGAAACATCCATGACCTTTGTAGTGACCGATGCGTGCATTCAATGCAAATACACCGATTGCGTTGACGTCTGCCCCGTGGACTGCTTCATGGAGGGGCCCAACTTCCTGGTCATTGACCCCAGTGGCTGCATTGATTGCGCAGTGTGTGTTCCTGAATGCCCGGTAGAAGCCATCTATGCCGAAGAGGACCTTCCACCAGAGCAAGAACACTTTCTGAGGCTCAATGCGGAGATTGCTGCCGCAGGCAAGTGGCCTGTCATCAATGAGCGAAAGGATCCTTTGCCCGAGCATGCTCAGTTCAAGGACCTCAAGGGCAAGCTCCATTTGCTTGATGGCCATGGGACTTGAACCAGGGCTTGCTGCGCGAGCCGAGACCGACCAGCTGAAGGATGGTTTCAACCGCGTCATTGACTATCTGCGTGTGTCTGTGACCGATCGCTGTGACATGCGCTGCGCCTATTGCATGCCCAAGGCATTCAAAGGATTTCAGGAGCCGGCCAACTGGCTCAGTCATCAAGAAACAGGCCGCCTCGTGAACTTGTTCGTCGGTCTGGGCATCAGCAAGGTGCGGCTCACAGGAGGGGAGCCTTTGCTGCGTCGGAACCTGCCTGATCTGGTCCGCAACCTGTCTTCTTTGCCCGGCTTGACAGACCTGTCACTCTCGACCAATGGCGCCCATCTTGTCGCGCACGCCCCTGCTCTGAAGGCCGCCGGTCTGCACCGCCTGAACGTGAGCCTGGACACCTTGAAGCCGGCGAAATTCCACGAGATCACCCATCGGGATTGCCTGGAGGATGTGCTGGCGGGAATCCAGCTCGTGCTTGCGCTGGGCTTCAGTCCCATCAAGATCAACATGGTGGTGCAAGCCGGTGTCAATGACGATGAAGTCGATGACATGCTGCAGTTCGCGGTGGAGCATGGCTTGGTATTGCGTCTGATCGAAACCATGCCGATCGGACACGCAGGCCTGGGAAAAACCGCCGTCGATTTGACGGCGCTGACCCGTAGGCTTGTCGAAAAGCACCGGCTCATACCGTACATCGAGCCAGCTAGAACAGGCCCTGCGCAAAATTGGCGCGTACCCAACAGTTCCGCCATGCTGGGTGTGATTACACCCATGTCTCAACATTTCTGCGCAGCGTGCAACAGGCTGAGGCTGGGTGTGGACGGAACGCTTTATCCATGCCTTGGCCATAACGACGCAACGCCCCTGGGTCGGATGATGAGGCGCGGTGCGTCGGACGCTGAATTGATAGAGGCGATCCTGTCGGCCGTGGCGCACAAGCCCGAACGGCACGAGTTTCACGAAAGACCGGAACGGGTTGTGCGGTTCATGTCGGCCACGGGCGGCTGATGGGACGGCACAGGCATGGCACCCCATCGCGGATCGCCGCGGCCTTCTCATTCGATTGGCACATGCAGCATGAAGTTGGCGGCACGAATCAATCGAAAGCCGTTGTAATCAAATCGTTGAAGCAAAAGGACATCACATCATGACCACGGAAATTGCAAGCGTCGAGATCAAGCCCCGCGAGCGGCTGGACTTCAAGCTGGACACTGGATTGCCGCGCTTCTGGAATGGCGGTGATCCGTACAAGACACGCTTTTTCGATGCGATGTCCTTGACGTTTCCCATCGGAGAGCGCTATTTCATCAGCACGGTCCGGGCCTACCGCGATGACATCAAGGATCCGAAGCTGGCCGCGGAAGTGAAGGACTTCATTCGCCAGGAGGCGCAGCACGGCATGGTGCACGCCCAGTTCAATGACATGCTGGCCGAGCAAGGCATGGCGGTTCGCTGGACAGAACGCTTTCTTGAACGCAAGTTCAAATGGCAGAGCAGTCGTTGGTCCAAGGCTTTCAACCTGTCTTACACGGCCGCCGCAGAACACCTGACGGCCATGATGGGCACCACCTTCGTCCAGCGTCCCGAGATGTTCAAGAACGCTGATCCGCGAATGGTCGCCATCTACGCCTGGCATTCGATCGAAGAGATCGAGCACAAGGCCGTGGCCTTCGATGTGCTGACGAAGGTCGCCAAGGCGAACTATTTCACACGCATCGCAGGCCTGATCTATTTCAGCATCGAGTATCCCATTGGCAACTGGTGGAGTGTGAATCAGATGCTGAAGGCCGATGGCTTTGGTGCATGGGCCCGCACCAAGATGCTGCTGAAGGGGGCCTGGTGGCTGTACAAGCCGGGCGGTGTATTCATGCCGGTCCTGGGCTATTACCTGTCGTACTTCAAGCCCGGATTCCATCCCTGGCAACACAAGGAGATGCCCGGCTACGAATCCTGGGTGCATACCTACGAAAAGACGGGCGACCCCATCAAGGCCTCCGAAGTGTTCCAGGGTCCCTTGACCACGTGATGCAGGGCTTCCCCCATACCGTAGAGGTGGTCAAGTCGTGTCCGAGCGCATTCTTAGAAATCTGACGTTCCCCGTGCAGTACCTGGAAATCGGCGAGTCCTTGGCCCGAGAGGGTGGACACGATCTTCAAGCACTGTACCGGTACTGCGGTATTGACCTGCCAACGCCCTTCATGCCGTGGCAGACCATCAACGGCAAGCAAATGCAGCTGGCGTTGGCGTACTTCCTGAAAATGTGCCCCCCGGGTCGGCCTCCGCTGGTCACGTTCATGGAGCATTTTCCGTTGACGACCCACGGACCGATCGGCATGTTGGCCATCACTTCCGCCACCTTGGGAGAAGCCCTGCAGGGCGCGCTGACCTACGCGCCCTTGGTCATGCCCGCTTTCAGCATGCGACGCCAAGACCTGGGTGGCGAGGTGCACACGATCGTGGAACAGCAATGCGATTTCGGGGTCATCAATGACTTCTTCACTGAAACGGTGGTGACAGCGCCTTTGAAGATCATGCCGTTCCTGACCGAGAAGATCACCGGCGCCTCGGTGCACCTCATGCATGGTCCCACGGGCGACCCAGCCGATTACGAAGCGGCCTTCGGGTTGAAGTTTTTCTTCAATGCGCGTCAGAACAAATTCGTCTTTCCCACGAAGGCCCTGGCCATTCCGCTCATCGCGCGCAGCCGGGCGTCGCATTTGCTGATGAAGGCCACGTTGGAGCAACAGTACGTGGCCGCTCATGGCCTGAAACCCTTGACGCAAGAAGTCAGGCGAATGCTGCATGCTGCCCTTGTCCAGAAGCAGGTGCTGGACGCCGACGGGTTGGCGCGAGCCTTGGCCATGTCACCACGCACCTTGAGCCGACGCATCAAAGCTGAGGGCTCGACGCTGCCACAGTTGCGCAGCGAGGTGGGCGTCGAATATGCCGAGATGCTGCTCCTGCAAACGGAAAAACCGATTGCTCAGATCGCACAGTCCGTCGGATTCGCCGATGCCGCCGCATTCACACGCGCTTTCAAGCGCACGACGGGACAGACCCCATCGCTTTGGCGACTGAGCCGCAAGGCCACCGAGATCCGCACGGCCCCGGCCTTGCTGACCCAGGTCGAATGAACAGCGATGTCCAAGCATGGAATGCCATGCATGGCTCGCTGAAACCCTTTTGAGATGCTGCAAAGGCCAACCCTATGTCCGAGACGAGAACCATCATCAACGGTCCAGCCAGCGTGCCAGCCAACGCGAAGGACGTGCCGACGGTCTGTGTATTCTGTACCCACAATTGCAGCTTGACGGTCGATGTCAAAGACAATGTGATCACAGCCATCAGGGGTGATGAACGCAACCCCAACACTGGTGGCTACATGTGCAACAAGGCGCAGGCCATTCCCAATTACGTCAGGCACGTGCAGCGGCTGGAGCATCCGCTCAAGCGCATGCCCGATGGGCAATACCAGAGAATTTCCTGGGACCAGGCCATCGGTGAAATTTCGGCGAAGCTCAACGCCATCCGCAAGAAGCACGCGCCACGCGCCATCGCCATGTTCGGCCTGGGCGGCCAGGGCAATCACATGGATGCTTTCGGCGCCTTGCCGTTCATGTTCAGCATCAACTCTCCCGTGTTCTTCAATGCGCTGGGCCAAGAGAAGACGCAGCACGCCCTGGTGTGGCGTCACATGTACCGCGCAGGGCCGGACATCTATCTACCTGCGGATGAGGCAAAGTCTGACTACGTGCTGGTGATGGGCACGAACCCGCTCATCAGCAACCGGGGCCTGAAGCCGGTCGATGAGTACAAGAAGCTGACCTCTGATGCTGGCCGAAAGCTCGTGGTGATCGACCCGAGAATATCGGAAACGGCCAAAAGGGCAGACCGCCACATCCGCGTGAAGCCGGGAGGCGACGCGTACCTGCTGATGGGGTTCGTGGCCACCATCCTTCAAGAGGGACTGCAGAACAAGGCCTTCATTGAAAGCCGCGTCAACGGCTTCGAGGATTTGGCCGAAGGTTTCAAGGGTGTGGATCCCCAGAAGATGGCAGAGTATGCCGGCGTGAGTCAAGAGGACCTTGTCCTCACCGCTCGGGAGTTCGCTGCCGCCCCATCGGCGTGCATCGCCTGGGACCTGGGCGTGGAACACACCGTCAACTCGACCTTGAACTCCTACCTCATCAATGTGATGTTGTTGATCACGGGCAATGCGGGTCGAGAGAAGGGCAATCTGTTTGTCCAACAATTTGGACCAAGAGGCCGCTATCTGGAGACGCAGGCCAAGGCCCTGGTATCCGGCATCGAGGCGATTCCCTTCATCCTGCCCATAGGCATGTTTTCGCCCAACCTGGTGGCCGAAGAAATCCAGAACAAGCACCCAGACCGCATCCGTGCGTTGATCGTGGATTCCACGAATCCATTGGTGAGCTACGCCGACACCAAGGCCTTGAAGGCCGCGTTCGAAGAACTCGAGCTGATGGTGGTGATCGAAGTCGCCATGACTGAAACGGCGCGAGTGGCTGACTATGTGTTGCCCGCACCCGTGGGGTATGAGAAGTGGGAATATGCGACGTTCCCCCACATGCACTTCACACCGCAACTGCGTCCGCCTGTTGTGAAAGGGCCGGACGAAGCCTTGCCTGAGCAAGAAATTTATTACCGCCTCACGCGTGCCATGGGCTTGGTTCCCAAAGCTCCGCGCATATTGCACATGCTTGCCAAGAAGGCAAGGTCACCTTTGGGCGCGCCTTTGTACTTGGGGACGCTGGCTGCGTTGGCCGCTGTGCGAGGTGGCGGCCTCTATCCAATCCTCGGTCGCATCATGACGTGGTTGTACGAAACCTTGGGTCAGACCTTGCCTTCGCCCGCGTTGGCGCCTTTGTGGCTCATCTGCCAAGGCTATGCGTTGACGCACCGCAAAGCACTCAATAAGGCGATTCCGGAAGCCCGCACGCACAAGAACCCATTTGCCGTCGGCGAGCTTGTTTTTGAAAAGTTGCTGGCACACCCCGAAGGATTCTTGGCTGGGGAGCTACCGCTTGAAGACAATTTCAAAGTGGGCTGCCGTCACCGGGATCGAAAGGCCCGGATCTACCATGCAGAATGGATGGCAGACATCAAGAAGCTTGCGCTGACCTCTCCTTCGCAACGAGACCCGTCCTATCCTTTCGTTCTCAACGGGGGGCTTCGCACCGGTTGGACCGCCAACACCATTGTCAGAGACCCGGCATGGCGCAAAGGAAAGGGCCCGCATTGCGCTGTGTGGATGCATCCCAGCGATGCAGCCTCGCTGGGGGTTGGTGACGGCGACATGGTGCGATTGGAAACCAGGCGGGGCTTTTTGGAGGGTCCCGCGAAATTCGATGTCAATACGGCCATCGGGCATCTTCAAATTCCAAACGGGTTCGGTCTGGAGTATCCAGACCCGGTCACAGGCAAGCTTAAATCCGTTGGCATGCTCGTCAATTCGATCGTGGATATCCGAGACCGCGATCCATACACAGGAATTCCGCATACCAAATACATTCAATGTCGTGTTATTGCCGCCGATGTGTCGGTGTAATGGTAGCGGTGCAAGAGGGCTGACCTACCGCGGGGTGGATGCCTGGGCTGGATTGCCGAATGGGTCGACCTCTTCTTGTTGCCGCACGCGCCTTGATTTGGTAACGCTGGCGCTGAATCGGCACGCACCGCGCAACCTGGAAGAGTTGGGGGAGGACGGGGCAAGATTGGTCGCAGATCGAAATCTTCCTGATTGCATCCAGGGATACCTTCGTTGTAAAGGTCGTGGAAGGCTTGCACCAGCATTTCGTGAATGCCACCGTTCAGGCATTGTGAATCGCCCCGGATTTAGTGGACGCGGCTTGACTTAAGTCAGTCCACCACCGCTGCGCAACCAAAGGTGGCTTCATCATGGCTAGCTCCATCTGATCGGCTTGTGAAACGCCGGACAGGGAACCAAGTATCAGAGCCACCATGTCCACGGTATCGCTTCAATACCGTTCGGCTGACGGGAATCCCGACCAGATCGCGGGTTTAGCCCTCGCCGCGAACTCTCGAACATCATGTGCTCCACCACCCCATATTGACAACTATTGATAGTGGCGCGATGATTAGAGCCATGAGCAAGAACACCATGAGTTTCGCCCTGCCCGATGCCTTGCGCGCCTACATTGACCAGCGTGTCCAGTCGGGCCAGTACGGCAACACCAGCGAGTACCTTCGGGAACTGGTCCGTCGTGACCAGGACGAACAAGCCAGGAAGCGCCTGCGCGACTTGATCGAAGAAGGCTTGAACTCTGGCGTCGGCCGCACCTTCACACCTGAGGTGGCCATGGAACTGAGGCAACGGGCCCTGGGCAATTGACGTTGAAGCCCGCCAAACTGCGCCCGCAGGCGGAACAGGATCTTGTCGATACCGCGCGCTACTACGTACAAGTCGGCGGTCACGCGCTCGGCGCAAAGATGTTCGATGCGGGACTGGCCGCTCTTGAAACCATCCAGCATGAATCGAGCATCGGCTCACCACGGATTGGCCAGTTGTGCGACATTCCTGGCCTTCGCTCCTGGCGTGTTTCCGGCTTTCCTGCTCAGTGGCTCTACTTCGAGACTGATAGTCATCTGGATGTCGTTCGTTTGCTCGGTGATCGCCAGGACATCGCGGCCATCCTCACTGATGAAAATTAGACGCTGATCATGGTCACACAAGCAAAAGCACCGACCACCGCGTGGGCGTTTCGCACCCGTTTCCGCCGTTCAGCTTTCGGCTGGGCGGGATCCAAACTCGCGATCAGCCAAATCGATGAAGCCTTGGCAGAAATCCATGCCCCGTCGCTCGCCACGATCAAACAGATGCTGCTGAAGGTGCCGTGCTGTTGCTGGAAAAGATCTCACCGGCACTGTGCCAGGTCGACAGTTCATCGGAAGCACTGGGCAACGCCACCTACTCGGATGTGGAGACGCTGGTGCCGTTCATCGCCGACGCCCAGGTTGACGATGCTGTGCGTGTCAATTGGCTGGGGAGACTATTCGCCGACATACAAGACGACGATCCGCCATACATCGAGTCGCTGGGAGAGCACTGGGGTGAGCTGTGCGTCTCCCATTGAAATCGCGTCGCGGTGGGCTGACACCCTTGTGCCCTTGCTAAAGCCAACAAGCATTCGCCACCGAAGCTACTCTGGCCGCTTTGCATTGGATATCAATGGGGCATGGCCATGACCTGACAGCCATGGATGCACGTGAGGCCTATCGGTTTGCCCTGGACGCGACAAGAACGCCGACCACAACCAGCCGACCGAGAGCCGGGTCAGGCAAATGTTGTCTGAGGACCGCCCGATGACGCCATGTCGGAGGCAAGCGCTGGGCATGGCGGCCATGGCGCCTTGATTGTTCTGCCCGCGATGGACTGCGTTCGCTGATCGCAAAAGCCCCACCAAAAAGCAAAGATTCAGGCGAGACACACAGATTCTCCAGACCTATCCTTGCGTCACATGCTCAGCCTGAAGTTGCCTCGCGGTATCACACCCATTGCCTCTGATCGCACCCGCCTGATACCGACCGCGATACAGTGAAAGTCATTGGGCTTGCATGACACGACAAGGAAAAAAATCGACGCTAACTGACTGATTTGTCGAAATATTTCAACCCTTTGGGACGACATGAGACGTCATGAGACTTGCTGGGCCTACTCCCACTCGATCATTTCCGGCGCCTTGAGAGCCGCATGAACACTGGGTTCTTGATGTTTCAAGATTTCTTTCTACCGTCACTGAAAGGTGGTGATTGCAACGATGGTTGCCGGCTAGCCGACAGCCATAACGCACCACTTAGTGTCCAGGGCGAGCCAGAAAATGTGCGTTGATCGAATCCACGGGTTGATGAGTGCAAGCACGTCGGGGCTCGATAACCTCGCGGTTGAAAGGCTACCTTGAGTGGGGCTCGTCTACAAGAAGGCGCGGCAGTGGTTAGCTGGCACAGCATCGGCACAGATAAGCAGCGTGCGCCCAGCCTGCCTGCCAGACCGATGATGCTCCTGCGGGTTCAGTCGTCCACCGGCGTAAATCGCATGACCACCGTTTTGAACTCAGTGGTCGGAGCCCAACCTTATGAGGATCAAGCAGGCCCGCGCCAGCGACTCCTTGTTCGTTTGAGCGCGGACCGGCGCCTTCGGAATGCTTGATCAAACCGACAGAGCCTTCATCTCAGCGAACAGATCGGCCTTGCCTTCAAAGCCGATCCCGTCCAGATCGGGCATGCTGACAAAGCCGTTTTCGACCTTGACGCCGTCCGGAAACCCTCCGAAGGGCTGGAAAAGGTCCGGGTAGCTCTCGTTGCCACCCAAGCCCAGTCCAGCGGCGATGTTCAAGGACATCTGGTGCCCCCCGTGTGGTATGCAGCGGCTGGCCGACCAGCCATGCTCCTTGAGCATGTCCAGGATGCGCAGGTACTCGACCAGACCATAGCTCAGTGCGCAATCAAACTGCAGCCAGTCACGGTCAGGGCGCATGCCTCCGTAGCGGATCAGGTTGCGGGCGTCCTGCATCGAGAACAAATCTTCACCGGTTGCCATGGGGTTCTTGTAGAACTGGCGCAGCGTGGCCTGAAGCTCGAAGTCCAGGGGGTCTCCTGGCTCTTCGTACCAGAACAGGTCGTACTGGGACAGGGCCTTGGCGTAGGCGATGGCCGTCTCCAGGTCAAAGCGACCGTTCGCATCTACGCACAGCTTCTGACCATCTTGCAGCACACTCAGGATGGAGTCGATGCGACGCAAGTCTTCATCAAGCGACGCACCACCGATCTTCTTCTTGACCACGGTGTAGCCACGGTCAATGTAGCTTCGCATCTCATCCTTGAGCTTGTTGTGGTCTTGCCCCGGATAGTAGTAACCGCCTGCTGCGTAGACAAAGATCTTGCGGTTGGGACTGCCGTTGCCGTACCGATCGGCCAACAACTGGAACAAGGGTTTGCCTTCAATCTTGGCCACAGCATCCCACACGGCCATGTCGATGGTGCCGATGGCGACCGAGCGCTCACCATGGCCACCCGGCTTCTCGTTGGTGAACATGGTGTTCCAGATCTTGTGTGGATCCAGGTTCGTGCCACGATCGTTCAACAGCGATTCAGGTCCCGCCTCCATGATGCGAGGGATGAAGCGCTCGCGCATGAGCTTGCCTTGACCGTAGCGGCCATTGGAGTTGAAGCCATAGCCCACCACCGGCTTGCCGTCGCGGATCACATCGGTGCTGACCGCCACCAGGCTCAGAGTCATCTTGCTGAAGTCAATGTAGGCGTTGCGGATGGGGGAACTGATCGGGATGGTCTTTTCCCGGATTTCGACGATCTTCATGATCTGTGCCTCTTGGGGTTGGGGAACACAGGGCAAATGATCGTCAATGGCCGCTCACATGGCCAATGCCCATTTTCTCTGCTTTGATGCTTTCAAAGCACCAGCGCCTGTCGAACTGGTCAGGACGTGGCCTTGGACACGGCCACCCAAAATGCTTCCGCGGCCTGCCCCAGAGAGAAACGGTCTCGATAAAGGCGAATATCCATGTCGACTCGCCAGTCCGGCGGAGCGGCTTCGACCAATCGCCCGGAGCGCAAGTCCTCATCGATCAAGGATTGCGGCAGCCATGCCATGCCCCGCCCATCCAGGGTCATCGTGCGCAACACAGAAGCCAGGTGAGCCTGAAAGGCGCTCTGAACCTGACAACGCTCCAGGGCCAGCCCTCGCACATCCCTGAGGATTCGACCCATACCCGAATCCATGCTGTAGTTGAGCACCTGCACCGGTGCGTCGGCATTGGGCGCCAGCAACTCGTGCTGTGGTCGGCCATCGGCCGCAGGCACAGACACCGGAATCAGCGTGTCTTCGCCTATGCAGATGAAGGGGTACTCCTGCGCCTGAAGTTCGCTGCCTGACTGCGGGTGCGAATGACTAAGCACAAATTGCACCTGACTTTGCAGCATCAGCGCCTCGCATCGTACAAACACGTCGGACACCAGGTTGACCGGGCCCAAGCTGATGTGCGACTCCAGGCCACGCAGCCAGTTGGGCATGAAGGTGAACGACAGCGCATGTGTGGCAGCGAAGCGAAGCGTCGTGCTGTTCGCTTCTGCCACGGCTTTGGCTTCGCCAGGCAGACGCGCCACCCGCCCCAATTGGTCGCGGGCCGCGTTGCGGAACCACTCACCTGCCGCAGTCAAACGCGCTGGCTGGCTGCTGCGGTCAAACAGGTCGGTGCCCAGCCATTCTTCCAGCGCCCGAATGCGCCTGCTGAATGCAGGCTGTGTCATGTGCCTCTCTTGTGCAGCACGAGAAAAATTGCCGCAGGCCGCGAGCGCCAAGAAATCATCAAGCCATGACAGGTTCAGTGACATTGAGGTGCCTCTTTCAGGACGATGTTCAAGCCATTGGGCGGAGGAACGCACCAATCACGAAAATGCCAGCCGACAACCCGTCAGATTGTAAAGCGGGACGGCAAGCTGCCCCTCACAACACAAGAGGGCCGGCTCCGCAGTTGGCGTGCCAGGATTGATCGAAATGCTCAGTCGGCACGTCAAAAATGGTCATCGACAAAGCCGGTTCGTGTTCATAGGATTGCGCGCAGTCCATCAACTGCAGCATGACCCATGAGCCCATCTGATACCGTCCTCACTGAGGACCAACGCACCATACGAGACGCGGCACGATCGTTCGTCCGCAAAGCGCTGGCACCTCATGCAAGTGAATGGGACCAAGCTGGTGCGCTGCCCGACATGGCCGTGCAGCAGATGGGTGAGTTGGGTTTGCTCGGACTGCAAGTGCCCACTGAATGGGGCGGCAGCAAGACGGACGATCTCGCATATGCCCTGTGCATCGAAGAGGTGGCTGCAGGCTGCGCATCATCCTCAACGTTGATGAGCGTGCACAACTCGGTGGGGTGTGTCCCCATTCTCAAGTTCGGCACCGAGCATCAAAAGCGCGAATGGCTGCCGAGGATGGCCACGGGCGAGGTCATCGGGGCGTTCTGCCTGACAGAGCCCCAAGCGGGTTCACAGGCCGATGCGATCAAGACGCGCGCAGTCCGGGATGGCGACGCCTGGGCGCTGAACGGCGCCAAACAGTTCGTGACGAACGGCGCGCGTGCAGGCGTGGCGATCGTGTTCGCCGTGACAGCCCCGTCTGCAGGCAAGAAGGGCATCTCGGCCTTCCTGGTGCCGACCGACACACCAGGCTTTGAGGTGGGCCGACCCGAGAAAAAGATGGGCATCCGGGCATCAGACACCTGCCCCATCTCTCTGGTCGACTGCCGCATTCCCACTGAGAACCTGCTTGGCCAGGAGGGCGAAGGTCTGAAGATCGCCTTGTCCAACCTGGAAGGGGGCCGCATTGGCATCGCCGCTCAGGCTGTTGGCATTGCGCGCGCCAGCTTGGAGGCCGCCACTCGATACGCCAATGAGCGGATTCAGTTTGGCCAGGCGATCGCACAGCACCAAGCTGTCGGTCACACATTGGCAGACATGCAGACCAGGCTGAGCGCCGCACGCTTGCTCGTTCATCACGCCGCGCGCTTGCGCTCAGCGGGCGTGCCGTGCATTTCAGAGGCCTCCCAAGCCAAGCTGTTCGCCTCAGAGGCGGCGGAGTGGATCTGCTCGAAGGCCATCCAGATCCATGGAGGCTACGGCTACCTGCAGGACTACGCCGTCGAACGCCACTACCGCGACGCGCGCATCACCCAGATTTACGAAGGGACCAGCGAGATACAAAAACTCGTCATCTCCCGCCAACTGTTGATCGACACACAGGACCACTCATGAACATCACCGCTTCGCTTTACACCGATGACCGAACCATCCGCCTGCTCATCAACGGTGAACTCGTCGCTTCACGCGCAAGTGAACGTCGTCCGATCGTCAACCCAGCCACCCAGGAAGTGCTGGCATACACCCCCTTCGCCACAGCAGATGAGATCAATGCCGCAGTGGCTTCCGCCAAAGCGGCCTTCGGCACGTGGCGGAACACTCCGATAGCCACGCGTATGCGGGTGATGCTGAGACTGCAGGCGCTGCTTCGCGAAAATTTGCCACGGATCGCTCGGGTGCTCACAGAGGAGCAAGGCAAGACTTTGGCCGACGCCGAAGGGGACATCATCCGAGGATTGGAAGTGGTCGAGCACGCCTGCTCGGTGGGAACGCTGCAACTGGGTGAGTTCGCCGAGAACGTGGCCGGCGGCGTAGATACCTACTCCTTGCGCCAGCCTATCGGCGTGTGCGCAGGCATCACGCCCTTCAACTTTCCCGCCATGATTCCGCTGTGGATGTTCCCCATGGCGATAGCATGCGGCAATACCTTTGTGCTCAAGCCCTCGGAGCAGGACCCCATGAGCACCATGGAGATCGTGCGACTGGCCCTGGAAGCTGGCGTGCCACCGGGCGTACTGAACGTGGTGCATGGCGGCAAAGAGGTCGTAGATGCCCTGTGCACCCACCCGGATGTGGTGGCCTTGTCGTTCGTCGGATCCACGGCAGTCGGCACGCATGTGTACGACCTGGCTGGTCGGCACGGCAAGCGGGTGCAGAGCATGATGGGCGCGAAAAACCATGCGGTGGTCATGCCCGACGCCAACAAGGAGCACACGCTCAATGCCTTGGCGGGCGCGGCTTTCGGTGCGGCGGGTCAGCGCTGCATGGCCGCTTCGGTGGCAGTCTTTGTGGGTGAGTCAAGCCAGTGGTTGCCGGAATTGGCGCAACGTGCGAAGGCACTGAAGGTCAATGCAGGGGGCGAGCCAAGTACAGACATTGGGCCAGTCATCTCGGTGAACGCGAAAGCCCGCATCGAAGCACTGATCGCCAGCGGCGTGAGTGAAGGCGCCCAACTGCTTCTGGACGGACGGCAAGTGAAGGTACCAGGCTACGAGTCTGGCAATTTCGTGGGTCCCACCGTGTTCGGTGGTGTCAAGACCACCATGCGCATCTATACAGAAGAAATCTTCGGCCCCGTGCTGGTCTGCCTGGAGGTCACAACCCTGGCCGATGCCATTGCGCTGGTCAACGCCAACCCCTATGGCAACGGGGTCGCGCTGTTCACCCAGAGCGGCGCGGTCGCCAGGCGTTTCCAGAATGAAATCGACGTTGGGCAGGTAGGCATCAACGTGCCCATTCCTGTGCCCGTGCCGATGTTCAGTTTCACGGGCTCACGCGGATCCAAACTCGGCGACTTGGGGCCATACGGCAAGCAGGTCGTGCAGTTCTACACGCAGACGAAGACCGTCACCGCGCGGTGGTTTGACGACGATGCTGTCTCCACAGGCGTGAACACCACCATCAGCCTGAAATGAACAAGGAACAAGCCATGGAGATCGCGTTCATCGGATTGGGCAACATGGGCGCCCCCATGGCCCTCAACCTTCTCAAGGCAGGTCATGCGCTGGCGGTGCACGACCTCAACGGGCAGGCCGTAGAGCGACTGGTGACCGAGGGCGCCCGCCCCTGCCAGTCACCGGCCGAAGCAGTGGGCAACGCCGATCTGGTGTTGACCATGCTGCCCGCGCCGCAACATGTGGACAAGGTGCTCACCGGAGATCAAGGCGTACTCGGCGCCATCCGACGCGGCGTGCCGATCGTGGACTGCAGCACAATCGATCCAGCCTCCGTCAGGCGGTTAGCCGAACTGGCCCTGGCCCAAGGCAACGATCTTGCCGATGCCCCGGTCTCAGGCGGCACCGCTGGCGCTGCAGCTGGCACGCTGACCTTCATGGTCGGGGCACCTGCAGGCTTGTTCGCTCGCATCGAGCCCATCCTCCAAGGCATGGGTCGGCGCATCGTTCACTGCGGTGACGTGGGCAACGGCCAGGTCGCGAAGATTTGCAACAACCTGGTCCTGGGCATTTCGATGATTGCGGTGTCCGAGGCGATGGCACTGGGCGTCAAGGAAGGCATCGATGCCAAGGTGCTGGCCGACATCATCAATGCATCATCTGGCCGCTGCTGGAGTTCGGAGGTCTACAACCCCTATCCCGGCATCGTCGAGACCGCGCCAGCCTCACATGGCTACCAAGGTGGTTTCGGCGTGGACCTCATGCTCAAAGACCTGGGCCTGGCGACCGAAGCGGCCCGTCAAGGCAAACAGCCGTTGCCCATGGGCGCGCTGGCGCAACAGCTGTACCAAGTGTGGAGCCAGCGCGGCGCTGGCCACCTGGATTTTTCCTCCATCATCCAGCTGCTGAGCAATCCGAACGTGGACAAGCCTCGTTCAATCACACCTCTCAACACCACACACACACCATGATCGAGCTTGAACTTCAAGGCAATACCGCCCTCGTGACCCTGAGCCGCCCTCCGGCGAACGCCTTCAGCCTGGAAGGCTTGCGTCAGCTGCGGCAAACCATCCATGACTTGAATGCCAACGCCGCTGTGCGCGCCTTGGTCATCACCGGCAGTGGCCCCAAGTTTTTCAGCGCGGGCGCAGACCTCAACACTTTTGCAGACGGCGACCGCGCCAAGGCGCTGGACATGATCCAGGCCTTCGGGGCCGCCTTCGAAGCGCTGGCCAATTCGCGGCTGGTCACCGTGGCGGCCATCAATGGCTATGCCATGGGTGGGGGGCTGGAATGCGCGCTGGCCACTGATATACGAGTCGCCGAACAGCACGCCCAGCTCGCTTTGCCTGAGGCCAGCGTCGGGCTGCTGCCTGGCGGAACCGGCACACAGACGCTGCCTTGGCTCGTCGGCGAAGCCTGGGCCAAACGCATGATCTTGCTGGGCGAGCGCGTGGACGCCGCCACAGCCCTGCGCATTGGCCTGGTCGAAGAAGTGGTGGACAGCGGCAAGGCACTGGAGCGGGCCCTGGCACTGGCCGAGCGTGTCGGCAGCCAAAGCCCAGACAGCGTGCTGGCATGCAAGGACCTGATACACGCGGCCCGCAATGGTGTGCCGCGTGCAGCAGCCCTGGCTCAAGAGCGAGAGCGATTCATGGGCCTGTTCAACCACCCCAATCAGCTTGAAGGGGTCAACGCTTTCCTCCAAAAGCGCAAGGCGACATGGCAATGAGCGAAGACCAAGGCGCCGTTCACTGCGACCTCATCAACGAGGTTGCGCTGATCACGCTGGATCGGCCGCGAGCGCTCAATGCGCTGTCGCATGCCATGGTGCTGCGCTTGCAAGCATTGCTGGACGAGGTCGATGGCAACCCGAGCGTGCGCGCCGTGGTGATGCGAGGGGCTGGGCCCAAAGCATTCTGCGCGGGCGGTGATGTCATCGCGCTGGTCCATAGCGTGCGCGATGCAACCGCTTTGCACCAGACCTTCTTCATCGACGAGTACAAGCTGGACTTGAGGATCCACACCTTCCGCAAGCCTGTCGTGGCCTTCATGCACGGCATCGTGATGGGAGGCGGCATGGGCTTGGCACAAGGTGCCGCACTGAGGCTGGTGACAGACCATGTGCGCATGGCCATGCCCGAAACACGCATTGGTCTGATACCGGATGTGGGTGCCTCGTTCTTCTTCTCGAAGATGCCTGCGCCTGTGGCCGCCTACCTGGCGCTGACCGGCGCGAACATCAACGCCGCAGATGCCATCTTCTGCAATCTGGCGGATGCGCGCAGCCGAGTCAACAATCCCGAGGAGCTGCCTTCTTTGCTGAGCGACATCGCGTGGCCAGCGCAGAACGACGTCGACACGATTGAGTTGCTGCGCAAGGCACTGGCCGCCGAGACCAGCGCGACGCACATCGAAGGCTCTCGGCTGGCCGAGCTTTGCCCGTTGATCTACCAGCACTTTGATCTGGCCAGCCCCATCCAGGCGATCGTGGCCGCGCTGGCCGAGAGCCCCAACGAATGGGCCAGGGCCACAGCACAGACCTTGCGCAGTCACTCACCACTGATGATGGCCTTGACCCTGGCGGCTTTGCGTCGAGGCAGGCACCTCAGCCTGCCTGCGTGCTTCAGCATGGAATATGACCTGGTCCAACATGCCATGTCGTGCGGGGAGTTCGCCGAGGGTGTTCGCGCGCACCTCGTAGACAAGGACCACACGCCGTCCTGGACCGTTCCAAGCATGGAGGCCCTGACCGACAGCGTGGTTGCCAGCGTCCTGGCCGCAGCCGTTGACCAGCCCATCAAGCCGTGGCTTCACTGAATGCCCCGAGGGTTTGGCAGCACGCCTCTACGGTAGTCGGATGGCCGCATGCCGGTCCATTTCACAAAGGCCCGATGGAAGGCCGAAGCCTCCGTAAAGCCCAGGGCCTGAGCCAGCTGTTCAATGGACAAGGCCTCGTCCCGCAAAGAGCTGATGGCCATGTCGCGGCGCAGCTCGTTCTTGATCGCTTGGAAGGTCGTGCCCTCGGCGTCCAGCCGACGGCGGAAGGTGGACGAGGCAAGCCCGAGGTGCGAAGCCATGGTCTGAAGGCATGGCCAATCAGGCGGCGAGACAGCGCGCAGCCTTGCGCGTACGTGCGCCGCCAAGCTATCGGTGTTGCGGTACTTGACAAGGAAGACGTCGGGCGCACGCCGCAAGAATGGCCTCAAGGTGTCGCGGGTCTGGACCACGGGCTGAGACAACATCGAGGAGGGCATGACCAGGGCCCCTTCTGCCTCGCCAAAGCGGATGTGTTCGCAGAACATCACGCGGTACTCGGCCTCGAAGTCCGGCGCACGCCCGGCCAGTTGGCATTGGAGTATGGGGATGCGCCGAGCGATCAACCAACACGCCAAGCCGTAGGCCACCATGAAGTAAGTGGCATGCGCAAAAGGACTTGACCGCGAACGGGCATCTCGCAGGCGCAGCGTGGCGGTATCGCCTGTCACCTCCAGCGTGACGCGCATGCCATCGAGGACCACTGACGTGTAGCGGCACAGATACCGAAGCGCCGCGCGCAGGTCTGCACATCCCAAAAGGCCTTGACAGAGCAAGGCGTAGGCACCTGGTCTGGCCGGGTGCGCATCCAGCGCAAAGAACTCGTCTTGAAGGTCGCGCGCCAGTGTGCGCCACAGCACACCAAACTGCTCTGGCGACACGCGGGCCAGCGGTTCATCCAGAAACCTGGCTGGAATGGCTGCGCGCCGAAGCACGGCGTCTTTGGACGCCCCCGTCCCCGCCACGGCCTCCAAGGCCTCGCGAACGAAGTGGATGGAGATGGTCCGTGGCTCGACCGACCTGCGTGACATCTTGTTGATGTCAGCGAGGCGTCATGCGCAGCGCGCCATCCAGTCGGATGACCTCACCATTCAAGTACTCATTGCCCACCATGGCCTGAACCAATGACGCGTACTCTGCGGGGCGACCCAGCCGTGCTGGATGCGGCACGGTGGCGCTCAGCGAGTCCTGAACCTCTTGCGGCAAACCCATCAGCATCGGCGTTTCGAAGATACCCGGCGCAATGGTCAACACGCGGATGCGTTCCCGGGCCAGGTCTCGCGCAGCAGGCAAGGTCATGGCGACCACGCCCCCTTTGGATGCGGCGTAGGCGGTCTGCCCAACCTGGCCATCAAATGCAGCCACCGAAGCCGTGTTGATGACGACACCCTGGGATGCTGTGGCATCACTGACGTCACCAGGTGCCTGGCTGGCAATCATCGCTGGCACCGCCAGACGCATCATGTTGAACGTGCCAATCAGGTTCACCTGGATGACTTTGGAGAACGTGTCCAGGCGGTGTGGCCCATTCTTGCCGTGGAGCTTCTCGGCCGGGCCGATGCCCGCCGCATTGACCAGCACGTCCAGCCGACCGAAACGGTCCACCGCAGTCTGGACGGCTGCTTTGCCGCTCTCCTCATGCGAGACATCGGTGCGCACCCACGTCATGTGGTCGTGCGGGGGCAGCACATCGGGCCGAGGCTCGGTCAGATCGGCCACCACGACACGGGCACCTGCCGCCAAGGCCATGCGCACGGTGGCCGCACCCAGGCCTGAACTGCCGCCGGTGATGAGAAATACGCTGCTAGAAATGTCCATGTCTTGCTCCTCGGTATGGGTCTGTTCAAATCATCTCGATGGCCACGGCCGTGGCTTCACCGCCGCCAATGCACAAGGTGGCGACACCGCGTCGCAAACCACGGTGTTTCAATGCGCCTAGCAAGGTCACAAGCAGCCGAGCGCCCGTCGCCCCAATGGGGTGACCCAGTGCACAAGCCCCACCATTCACGTTGACCTGCTCATGCGGTAATGCCAACTCATGCATGGCAGCCATCGCCACCACGGCGAAGGCCTCGTTGATTTCCCACAGGTCGACATCGGTGGTTTGCCACCCCACCTGCGTCAGCAGCTTGCGCACGGCGCCGGCCGGTGCGGTGGTGAACAGGCGCGGCTCTTGCGCAAAACTGGCGTGCCCCAGCACGCGGGCCAAAGGCGTCAGGCCCAAGGACGAAGCCGTGGAAGCGCGCATCAGCAGCAGCGCAGCGGCCCCGTCTGAGATCGAACTGGCATTGGCCGCCGTCACCGTGCCGTCGGGCTTGAAAGCAGGCTTGAGCGTGGGGATCTTGTCGAGTTGCGCCTTCAGGGGCTGCTCGTCCTGGTCAAACACCGTTTCGCGCCCACGCACCACCTCTCGCACAGGCGTGATCTCCCAAGCAAAGGCGCCCTGCTGGATGGCAGCTTGCGCGCGGGTGGTCGAGGCCACAGCGTATTGGTCTTGCGCCTCGCGGGTGAACCCGAACTGCGACGCGCATTCTTCTGCGAACTGGCCCATCAGCTGGCCCCGTGTCTCAGGTGCATAGGCATCTTCCAGACCATCCAGGAACATGTGGTCCATGACCCGCCCGTGCCCCAGACGCAGACCGGCGCGCGCCTTGGGCAGGAGGTATGGCGCATTGCTCATCGACTCCATCCCGCCTGCCAACACGACCTTCGCGCTGCCAGCCACGATCGCATCGTGCGCCACCATGACGGCCTTCATGCCAGAGCCGCAAACCTTGCTCACCGTGGTGCATGGCGCGGCCATGGGCAGCCCTGCGGTCAGTGCGGCCTGACGCGCAGGCGCTTGACCAAGCCCCGCGGGCAGCACGCAACCCATGTAGACCTCGTCCACCTGGTCTGGCGCAAGCTTGGCACGTTCGATGACGGCGCGAAGCGCCATGGCGCCAAGGGCTGGTGCAGTGAGTTGCGACAAGCCGCCCTGAAAGCCCCCCAGCGGCGTGCGAGCGGCCGAAACAATCACAACCGGATCTTGAAGATGCATGTGTGAAGCCATGGTGTGATCAATTCAAACGCTGAACAATGGTGGCAGTGGCCATGCCATGGCCGATGCACATGACCTGAAGACCGAAGGTGCCGTCCGTGGCTTTCAAGCCCGACAGCATCTTCGCCATCAAACCCGCACCCGTGCCGCCCAATGGGTGACCGTGCGCGATGGCACCGCCCCAAGGGTTGAGCTTGTCCATGTCAGGCTCAAACTCGCGGGCCCAGGCCAGCGCTACCGTCGCGAATGCTTCGTTGAGCTCGATCCAATCGATGTCAGCGAGACTGAGCCCTGCCTTTTGCAAAACCAAATGTGTTGCAGGCATTACCCCAGTTAACTGCATCACGGGATCGGAGCCCACCACGACACGGGCCAGGATGCGGGCTTGGGGCTTCAACCCGAGGCGCTGCGCGGCTGCGCGGCTTGCCAGCACCACGGCGGCACTGCCGTCCGACATCTGACTGGCGTTCGCCGCGGTGACAACGCCGCTGCTCGCATCGCGAAACACCGGAGCCATCGCCACCATTTTCTCGTGGTCGAGCGTGGCGCGCACCCCCTCGTCGTGGTCCAACACGATGGCGGCACCGGCCTTGTCAACGCCAGGCACGGGCACGATCTCCTGATGCAGATGGGCTGTTCGGGCGGCATGGGCGCGTCGGTGGCTTTCCTTGGCAAACGCATCGCAATCGGCACGGCTGATGCCCCAGTGGTCACCAATGCGCTCCGCACTTTCCACTTGATGAGGGATGTCGTAACGCGCGGTCAACTGGGGATGCAGCTGATCAAAGCCTTTGAAGTCGCCCCGCCCCAACGTGAGGTCGAGGAACATCGGCACACGGCTCATGCTTTCGACCCCGCAACCGATGGCGAAGTCAACATCACCTGCGGCAATGGCCTGAGCGGCCGCATGCACGGCGTATTGGCTGGAGCCACACATGCGGTTGAGCGTGACAGCCGGAACCTCGAATGGCAACCCCGCCAGCAAAACCGCTTGCCTCGCGATGTTGGCGCCCTGCTCACCGGCCTGGCTCACGCAACCGGCCACGACATCGCCAACATGATCGGCGGGCACGCCCGAACGGCTCAAGGCCGCCATGATGGCCTTGGCAAGCAACTCGTCCGGACGCACCTCTCTCAAAGCGCCTTGGCGACGGCCAAAGGGTGTGCGAACGGCCGAGAGGATGAGCGGCTCAAGCGGGCTGCCGTTCATCGCGTCAACTCCCTGAGGATGATGTTGCGCTGGATCTCGCTGGTGCCCTCGTAGATCTGCAGCACCTTGGCATCGCGGAAGAGCTTTTCCACGGGGTATTCCGTGCTGTAGCCCATGCCTCCGAAGACCTGGATGGCTTCCGAAGCCGCCCACATGGCCGCATCACAAGCAAAGGCCTTGGCCATGGCGCACTCGCTGGTGTTCGGCCGACCCTGGTCAGCGAGCCAGGCCGATTGGTATGTCAGCAGGCGCGCGGCTTCCAGCTTCATGCGCATCTCTGCCAGCTTGTGACCCACAGCCTGGTGCTCCAGGATGGCCTTGCCCATCGAGCGCCGCTCCTTCGCATAAGCCAGTGACTCATCCAGGCTGCGCTGGATCACGCCCAAGGCGAACGCTGCCGCCATGGGCCGCGAACGATCGAAGGTCCGCATCGCAATGGAGAAGCCCTCGCCTTCCTGCCCCAGGCGGCTGGATTCAGGCACGAAAACCTGCTCGAAGAACACCTCGCACACAGGCGCGGCCCGCTGCCCCAGCTTGCCCAAAGGCTCACCCACTGACAGGCCAGGCGCGTTGCGCTCCACGACGAAAGCCGTGATCCCCTTGTGGCCTGCAGACACATCGGTCTTGGCAAACACCACCATGAGGCTGGCCAACGAAGCGTTGGAGATCCAGATCTTGCTGCCCGACAACAAATAGCCACCGTCTACGCGCTTGGCAACGGTTCGCAGCGCTGCGACGTCCGATCCCGCTGATGGCTCGGTCAAGGCAAAGCTGGCGAACTCGCCTGCCGTAAGACGCGAGAAATAGGTCTTTTGCTGCTCGGCATTGCCTGCGACCAGAATGGGCTCGGCAGCCAAGGCACTGATGCTCAATGCCGCACCAATGCCCAGGCAGCCACGGCACAGCTGCTCTGTGACCAACGCGACCTCCAGTGCGCCCAAACCAGCACCACCAAATTCAGTGGGCAGCTCCAAGTTCAGCAGACCAAGTTCGAGCGCTTTGCGATGGACCTCCAATGGAAAGTGCTGGTCTTGATCGGCTTTGGCTGCCACGGGAATGATCTCGCGGTCCACAAATTCACGAGCCAAGTCCTGGATCATTCGTTGTTCGTCGTTCAGCAGGAAATCCACGCTGTCTCCTTCGGTAGCAGATTCATTAACATTTCTAGCCACATGCACACACCCATCGGCTCGGCCGCCGATACTGGCGCCAGCGAGCAAGATCCCATCCGCGCAGGGGCTTTACGTCTTAAAGCGCCAGAATTCTAGGAAGATGGCACCACAAATCGCTTGCCAGATCCGCCCATTTATTTGCAAAATCCGCCAAGCCGCTTCGCCTCACCGCGTCAGATGAATCACCCTTTGACCACCGTCCCCATCGACTTTGTGCGGCAACTGCTGGACAGACCCAACCTTGACGAGCACACACAACGGGCCTGCCTCACGCACGCGGGGATTCCGTTCGACCTGCTTGCATCGCCGCAAGCGCGCGCAACCACCGAACAATTTGCAGCGCTGTACAGATTGGTCGCTGTACGCACGCAGGACGAGAGCCCGGGCATGTTCTCCAGACCGCTGAAGCCCGGTACCCTGAAGTTCCTGGCGCTGAGCGTGGTGCAGGCTCGCACCTTGATGATTGCCCTTTACCGGCTCACTCAGTTCTTCCGATTGGTGCTGGACGACTTGCATTTCGACCTGCGGTCAAGCGAGAACCGGGTCAGCATCGTATTGATGCCACAAACTAGCGTCGTGAGCGAACAGCGCTTCACCCAAGAGGTCATGCTCAAGCTCGTTCATGGGATCGCCTCATGGCTGGCAGGCCAGAAGATCCCATTGGCTGGCATTGACCTGGCATTCAGCCCGCCTACTTACGCGACAGACTACGTCTACCTCTACCCTGGCCCGGCTCAATTCAACAAAGACCTCAGCGCGATTCACTTTGACCGGCACTGGTTGGAGGGGCCTGTCCGTCAGCATGCAGGAACCATCCGCTCATTCTTGTCGCGGGCGCCAGCAGACTGGATGTTCGTGTCGTTTGCAGAGCGTCTGGTCAGTCACCGCGTTCGGCAGCACCTGGATGTTCGACTCGTAAGCACCATCCACATTGACGATGTGGCAAAAGCATTGCTGATGTCTTCGCGGACCTTGACACGTCGACTGGATGAAGAAGGCACCAGCTTTCAAGTAATCAAAGATGAACTGCGTCGCGATGTGGCCATCCAGTTGCTGGCACAAAGCACCCTGCCACCACAAGAGATTGGCGCAAGAGTCGGCTTTGAAGACCCGACAACCTTTTACCGCGCCTTCAAACGTTGGACAGGCTGCTCACCAGGCGTCTACCGACAAGTCCGCGTCAAAAATTAAACATCCCTCAGGCTCAATTGACATCCTCACTTCCATTCAATTGGTACGGCTGTGAGGGGGCAGGTCAGAGTCCTTCTTTGATCAACTGCATCGACTTTGCTCACGTATCGGCGAGACATGGCACTGGGCATGATCACTGTCGCCCAAGCTGCAGGATGCCACCCACCACGAAGCAGACCATGTCCTTGTAGTGATTGGAAAAGTCGGAAGATTGTTCGAGGCCACCCGACAGAACGTCGATACGACCAGTGTCTGCAAAAATTGCCATGGCTGACGAGACCATCAGTTGGTAGGCATTCAATTTCTGTCGGCGAGTCAAATGAGGCAGGATCTTTCCAATTCTGTCGATGAATATCTCCCCGATTGGATTGAACTCATCAGCGATCAAAAGAAGCACATGCGACCTTGTATTGGTCAGTTGAGCCAGCAGCCGCAGGTAATTCCTCCACTCCGCGCCCTGGAGGCTTCGCTCAAGCAACGGTGAGGCAAACGCCTCCACCAGCGATTGAAGCTCCGCCGCCTTGCCCCGAGACCTCGGTAGGCTGGCCAGCAATGCAAGTCGATCAGCATTGATCAAGCGAGCACGTCTGGCAATGACCTCTTGGAACAAGGCCTCCTTGCTTCCAAAATGATCATTGATGTTGGCCAGCCGCGTACCTGCCTTGCTGGTGATCTCTCGCATAGGGGCGCCATGGAAGCCATGATCCGCAAACAAAGCCTCAGCGGCGTCCAAAAGGCGCTCGCGGACACTCATCCCTGGCGCAACTCGCTTAGCCCCACCTTCCATTTTTTCGATCGACTGCATCTGCGTCACACTCCGCGCAACCAATTGGAACACTTGTTCCGGATGTGGTAGTCTATCCGGAACAGATGTTCCAGATTGGGTGAAAAAATGAAGTTCCGTCGCATACGTACAGCTGACTCAGAGCAACTGAGCCCCCAGGCTCTCTTGGGTGCAAACTGGGAAGATCTGGCTGTGCCCCCCGACTTCTGCCTGCCGGCATTGGACATCCATCGATCACCAGCGACTGGCCTCGCACTGCCCTTTCAGCCCAGGTCATTCCGGGACTTCATGCTGTATGAGCAACATGTGATCGATGCCTCTCGTGGCCTGGCCCGCCGCTTCCTGCCAACTGCTTATCGGGCAGCAAGACTGGTCGAAGGAATCACGGGAAGGACGTTCCCCGCTTTCAAACCCCGCCCTCTTTGGTACAAGCAGCCCATCTATTACTTTGGGAATCACTTGAATTTTGTACCGAGCGGCACGCCCATTCGAAGTCCATCGTATAGCCACGCATTGGACTACGAACTCGAGCTCGGTTTCGTGCTCAGCAAGCCGCTCTTCAACGCCACCGTAGACGAGGCGCTCAATGCCATTGGCGCATTCGTCGTGCTCAATGACCTGAGCGCAAGAGACGTACGGCGTGCAGAGATGGCCAGCGGCTTTGGCCCGCAGAAGTCGAAGCACTTCTTGAGTTCCATGTCAGAACTGGCTGTGACGGCAGACGAGTTGTTGGAAGACGCCGCCGACCTCAAAGCCAGTATTTTGATCAACGGCAAAGAGATCTGTTCGACGACAACCGCCGGCATGCGCTACTCCATTGGCGAGGTGCTTTCACACGCATCAAAAGATGAACAGCTCTACCCCGGCGAACTGTTTGGCACTGGCACATTGCCAGGCGGATCCGGAATGGAGAACGGCCACTGGCTTGAGCCCGGCGACCTCCTGCAACTTCGCATCGACCGCATCGGTGAAATTCAGCACCAGGTGCTGGCATGAAGGGCGCAAAACTGATCTCCGCGACAGGTAGACAGTTAACCCGCATGGGCGCCCGCCCCCTTTTTGATGAGGGCTTATATGAACTAGGACGAGACTCCTACGCATGGCTGGTTCCAAACGGCAGCTGGGGTGAAACCAATATCGGTCTCGTCAGATGCGGTGACCAAACCGTACTCATCGACACCTGCTGGGACTTGCCCCATACACGTGAGATGCTCGGCCATGCGGATCAGTTCTTGAGAGACGCTCCGGTTCACGCCATCATCAACACCCATGCCGATGGCGACCACTGTTGGGGCAATCAGCTTTTCGCGGGGCGCCCCATTTACTCCACACGAGCGTGCGCCGATCAGATTCATCATCACAAGCCCATTCAATTGACTGCGCTTCAGTGGAGCAGCAAAATTTTCAGCGGTATTCCCACCAATGGTGTTGATGCACTAGGCCGCTACATGGGGGCCATGTTGAAGCCGTACAGATTTTCAGGCATCAAGGTTTTGGGCGCCAGCCAGACGTTTTCTGGAGAGATGCCCCTGGAGATTGGCAATGTGAAATTCCACTTGCTTGAGTTGGGCCCAGGACACACCGACGGCGACTGCATCGTCCACATCCCGGAGCGGCGGATTTTGTTCGCTGGCGACCTTCTATTTGTCGGCGTGACGCCTGTTGCCTGGGCAGGCCCTGTATCGAACATCATCAAGGCATTGAAGCGCATTCAGGCCTTCGATGTGGATGTCATCGTTCCTGGGCATGGGCCGCTTGCCACGCAGGAAGATGTTCAGCAACAGATCGACTATTGGGAGTGGCTGCAGTCGGAACTTGCGCCCTTGGCGGCCAAAGGCGTCAACGTCGATGAGGCAGCCCAGCTTTGCCTTTCCTCCATGGGCTTTCGCAACGCTCCTTTTGCCAAGTGGGCTGATACAGAGAGACTGTTCACATCGGCTTGCACCCTGTACCGTGAATGGGGAATAGAGACCGCAAAGTACCGTGGCCCGCTTGGCCAACTGGATCACTTCAGACGTCAGGCATTGCTCGGCTCAGTCACCGTCGGCCCGGAATCCGCAACAGATACCTTTGAGTCCCCAAGGAAACGCCCATGATCAAGCAAGCATTTTTGATCCGTGGAGGGCACCTCCTGACAATGGACAGTCAGCTGGGAGAAATGCCCAAGGCAGATATCCTGATCAGAGATGGCCGCATCACAGAAATTGCGCCCAGCATTGTTGCCGACGATGCCCGGAGCATCGATGGCTCAGACTGCATCGTTCTGCCAGGCTTTGTCGACGCCCATAGACACATGTGGCAAACACAGATGCGGGCAAGGATGGGCAATGGGACGCTGCTGGACTACAGCGCGGAAATCAGATCGGTTTTCAGTGCATGTTATGACCCCGATGACGTCTACATTGGCATCTTGATGGGCTATTTGGATGCGCTCAATGCCGGATGCACCACCTTGATTGATCACTGCCACATCATGAACAGCCTTGAACACGCTGAGCAGGCGGTTCAAGCCTTCAAGGACTCCAGGGCGCGCGGGGTCTTCTGCTATGGTTTTTTCCAGAACCCGGAGATGCACAAACCCGATGATCTTCAGCGACTGCTCTCCACACCAACTCGCATGGTTCAAGAGGCCCGCACCATTAGAACCAAGCACTTCACGGAATCTGGCCGAATCCGATTCGGCACTGCATTGACAGAGCTGGAGTGGTTCCCGATTGAATATACGTTGCGCGAACTCCAGCTCGCTCGAGAGCTTGGATCGCACAAGGTCAGCATTCACGCGGGCTTGGGGTCGTCAAGTCAGTACACCCGATTTGTCGAGAGGCTTGCGAAGGCCAACGCGCTGGCACCGGATCTGCACTTCGTTCATGGTTGGGGGCTCAACGACAAAGAGTTGCGTCTTCTCAGCGACGCAGGCAGTTCGTTGGCGGCAACGCCCGAAACAGAACTCCAAATGGCCATGGGCTTTCCTGTGATAGGGCGCTTCCGTCGTGCTGGTGGACGAGCATCACTGGGCATCGACATCGTATCGAACAACAGCTCTGACATGTTCACGCAGATGAGACTGGCCCTGCAAGTTGTCCGCGGCCTTGAAAACGAGGCCTGTGCCAAGAGAAGGCTCTTTCCGGACGCCCTGAGCTGGACGACAGAAGACATCTTGCGTGCTGCAACGATCGATGGCGCGCGCGCCTTGAACCTGGACGGTGAGGTCGGTAGTCTGTCCGTTGGAAAACGGGCGGATATCCAGATGATTCGCAAGAGTGACATCAACATGGTGCCCGTTGTGAACGCGGTCAATGCCGTGGTTCTTTCTGCCAATGTCAGCAACATTGACACGGTCATGGTGGACGGTGAGATCGTCAAGTCGGGCGGGCGCTTGGTCCGAAATGACCTTGCCGTGTTGACGGAAATGCTGAAGGCATCTAGCGCGCGGATCCACGAACGTGCGCAGTCATTTGACATTCCGACCATTCGCAGCGCATTGCAAACGGTCTTTCCAATCTCCCACAAGGAATCAATGGAACAACGATTCGCGTCAGCAATCTTCAATGGTCCATCCAAGCGCTTGCACGACTGGCTGATGAAGATTGCGGTAAAGAAAGCAAATGGCCATCGTGCCCGCTGATTGTTGACCCACAGTTCGTGGAGCGTGCGTTGCGTGTGTACACGCCGCACTGGATGTGATCAGATCGCGCACCCGGCGGTCCAGCGTACGAAAATTTTGCTCTACCTTGCGAAAGTCAGCCAGCAGTTCCCTGGCCACCAGCGCGGCGGACTCGGCCACGAGCAAGCGTCAGGCAGGGTGCTGGCGGCGCAAGGCTTCAAGCGTGTCGATGTCGAGTTGCATCGCTCAAGGCGTCTCATCATCCTCGAACACGGCCTTCACGGCCGCCACGATCTGCTCGTGCCTGGCGTACAAAGCGCCGTCTTCAGAGAACACCTGAGGTAGAGCCTTGCGCAGCTTGTTGCTAACCTGCCAGTGCCCTTCTCTTAAAGATCGGATGATGCGGTCCGCGTCCTGATCGGGCATCTCCACCAGGTTCTTGATCGCCGCTCGGGCATTGTCGTACTGGCGCAGCACCAGGGCCTCCGCAGCCATCTCGTGCTCCACCGTCTGGCGCAGCACGCCGCTCAGATACCTGGCGTGCTCGGTCAGATCAAGGTATCGCCATGCGTGTTGGGCGTCATCAGAGTGCAGGAACTCGAAGTTCGTTTCAACCCCGTCAGGGCAGGTGCGCACGGTGCTGAAGCGATAGCCGTCGGCATAGCGCTGCATGAAAGGGCGAGAGAAAACTTCCAGGGTTTGGTCGTATTCCGCGCGGCCCTTGGCCGACCCGGCGATGGTGGCTGACACCGGGATGATGATGTTGGCTGGCACCACCTTGTCCGCGGCCAGCAGGTGGTTCACCAAGAAGCGATGGATACGTCCATTGCCATCGACGAGCGGGTGCAGGTAGACGAAGGCGAATGACAGCGCGGCCGCTCTGACCACGGTATTGGCGCCGTGGGTGCGCGCCTCAAAGCTGCGCAAGGCGTCGAGCATCTCATCAACCAGATCTTCCGATGGCCCAACATAGTGGACAATGTTCGTGGTGAAGGTGCTTTCTCCAACGAACACGGGCGAACGCCGTATGCCGACGCGCAACGCCGCCTCACCCAGCACGGCCCGCTGCAGCGTCAGCAGGTGCTCGGGTGACATGGGATCGTTCAGGCGACCACTGTAAGCACTGATGGCCCCGGCGAAGCGATTCACCCGTTCCTGCTTGTCTGCTTCATGCTCAATGGCAAAGCTGGCGCGGGATTCTTTGAAGGTCAGCCAGGCCGCGCTGCGCAAGAGCAACTCGGGGCCATAGGTATCGTCGAGTGCCTGTACGCCTGCGGCCACATCGTAGATCCAATCGCGCTGGTCCACAGGGCCGAGGAAAACCATCGGACAGAAGTGGCGCGGCCCTGGCAGATTGTTGTTCACGCGCCAGCGCCGCGCGCGCTCGGGCCTTTGACTCACCAGATACAGACCGGCATCGATCGCGTCGATGTAACCCACATTGGGGGCCGTGTCTGGGACGTCCAGCACCCGACCCGTGAACCATTCATAGAAGAAGGCCGCACGCCGCGCGTAGCTGCCTGTAGGCTCGGCCCTCACCCAGGACGCCACAGCCTCCGGGTCGATCTCGTGAAACAATCGAGAGAAGAACTCGAAGTTCAGCCGCTCGTACTTCAAGCCAAACTCGAAGTGCCCTCGGAAATCATCGGTGGGTTGATACTGGACGGGCCAGGTTCTGATTTCTTGCCCATCAAGCGTCTCGCGCTGGCGCACCGGGCCCAGGCGGCTGCGGGTGAACAGCGCCTGCACCAGCCGGATGCCATGTTGCTCGGCAAGCCGATGAAAGCCCAAAAGGGTGTCTGACATAGGCTGATTTTAGCTATAGGATCTTCTATTTCGCTATAAAAAGAAGAAAAAATGACAAAATCCTATAATTAAGCCTACTGGATCCGCTCATACACACTGACGCTGCGCCAGTTCTACGATGCCTGGCGACGATGATGGGTGATTCGCCACCGCCAAGTCGCTCAAGCGCTCTCCCGATACGGCAACACCGCTCCCGGTATCGCGAACAGCTGCCCTGCTCACCTTGGCTTGATACCGATCAAGATACCGGGAAAATCAGCTGGCTTGCCTTGTTCGGCCAACAGGCTGATGCCGAAACCCCACTCCATTACGCGTCATTTTCCTGGGACGACGGCCATCGGATTCAGCACAATAAACGTATTGAGAGCTCCCCTCACTCCCACTCGATCATTTCCGGCACCTTGAGAGCCGCATGAACACTAGGTTTTTGGAGTTCCAAGATTTCTTTCTACCGTCATTTTTACCGACGCTAAAAGGCGGTGATTGCAACGATGGTTGCCGGTCAAACGACAGCCATAACGCAATGTGAAGTGTACACGGCGAGCCTGTTTTGCAGGGCGGCAAAGGGGTGGAGCAATGCTCCGTAGCCCTCTTCCTACTGCCACCTTAGGCATCTGGCCAGTTCTCTGGCACCAACGCTGGCGGCTTGGACCATGGTTGCTCGACCAAGGCATCTTGAAACCACTTATCGCGGAGGTTCGCGTGCTCGGTAACGATGAGTTGAAAGCCTGGAACATCCTCTTGAGTGAACTTCAACAACAATTCGAACAGTCGGCGTACCGCCACCAAGTCAGCATCGGCCTCTGTCTTTTGAACTGACCCGTCAGCCTCTTGATAGACCTTTTCCGATGGAAAGTAGACCTGAGTAGGTTGATCAATCAGCAGGAAACGTGGAATTGGCCGATTGTTCTTCGCTGCGAAAAGATGCAGGGCAAGCAAGGCTGACAAGTGGTACGCCAAATGGTTCTCACCGCCGCCTGTTCGACTCATAGGAACGGGCCGATCTGGGCGGTCAAAGACGATGGTTAAGTGGCTAAGGTCTAGCCGTGCAGGGAACGTGCTGAACTCCGCCTCAAAGGTGCGGATGAACTGCGACACCTGCGTCGAGATGTTGTTGAGAATGGAAATCAGCCGCTCGTTGCTGTCGTCTGCACCGATCTTCTTTTCCAACTCTTCGACCTTAAACTTGAGCCTCTTGTGGTCAGCCTCACGCAAAGCAAGCTCCGCATTGGGGACCAAGCCTTCCAAGAACAAGCTAATCCGGCCCACAACGCGCGCAGCCGCGTGGTTTCGCGCACCCATTTGGGCCATGATCTCACTTGCTGCAATCGCGGCGGAGAGTTCGGCTTCCTTGTTCTTTATTGAGCCAACGATCTCTTGTACTTTGACATCGAGCTCGGCCAAGTAAGCATCCAGTTTGGGCCGCTGCTCAACCACGATGCTCATTTCTGCATCCAGCGACGCCAACTCATTGAGCAACAACTTGGCAACAGGAGTCTCCAAACCCAAGTTTGGCTCGCAGAACGGCCACTGCCACTCTCCAGTTTTTGGATTTTTTGGGAACGCCTTGATCGATGCCAATCGATCTTTTTGCTCGGCCGCTTCATGCTCAAATCCAACGGCCTTCCTGGCGAAATGACGGGCCGAATCGATTCGAGATTGAACATCTCTGCGATCCTGACGCAGCTTGCTGAGGTCATCTTCGAGCCGTGAAATCCTGCTGCCGTCGTCCTCAGGGATAGCAGACGGTTTCCAAAGCAATGCGGCGCGCAAAGCATCCGTCATCCCGTCAGCGCTGGCTTGCTGATGGATCGCATCAAGGATACCAACGGCCTTCGCTTCAGAGAAGAGGCTGATGCCCTTTTGCTGCGCGGTGTCAATGGCATCTCGCGCTTGTTCAAGGAGCTTCGAGTTGATTTTCAACTCTCGCTGAGCCGCGCGTAGTCTTGCTTCAAGCTCGTATCGATCGCCGGACGAAACTCCAAGCAGAATCGGCAACGTATCTTTGATTGCTTGAGGCTGGAAACTTTCGTTCTGTCGATAGAAGAGCTGGTCTTTGTTGGCGACCAAGCCTTGCTTTTGAAATAGATAGTAGTACGTGTGCTTGACGTTAGCGTCAAAGCTCACTCTGCTGTTGTCGATTGCGACTTCGGTCCGATTCTCTGGTATGCCTAGCAGACGAGACAACAACACGACGACGGCATCGTCATCCGTGTTCACAACCAAATCTTTGAAGTCTGGCGGCGCTAGCTGTGCACCTCTCCGCTGCATTACAAGACCGCAACTCGTACCGCCATCGGTAGGTGTCGGCTTGGCAATCAACACTTGTTCTTGGGGAAACTGATAGATCACGCCGAACCATGACACCTTATCGCGGATGATCCCTTCCGGAACATTGAATGTCGAGCGCCCCATGCAGTACTCGATGATCTCCGAGAGCGCCGATTTACCAGTAGATGATCTACCGGTTATGACATTGAGCCCATCTACTTTGAATTGGAGATCTCGACGTTGGCCATCATGGCTGTAAACGTGTATGGATTTAATTTTCATGGCCGAACACCAAAGGTCGTATACACAGTCACACGGTCCGCGATGCGTGCAAATTCTTTACCGACAAAGCGAGCCACACGTTGGCATGAGACAGACTCGGCTGTACCAGTGACAGACTTTCGCATCTTTTCAGGCACGGTCTTCAACCTACCATCAGGCGACACCGTAAAACAACCCCGTTCCGCCAACAGGCCGAATGCCTCCAGTGAAAACGGCATCAAATCACTTGCCCGGGCGGCGAATCCGACCAGTAACTGAGGATTATTTTCAACCGTCTTTAAAAGATAGCTGCGCGAGTTATCAGCGAGAACAAGGCGAGAGTCCTTGTGCAAACAAAGTGGTAATACCAGCAGTGCAAGAGAATATGGCATCCCATCAGGATTCTCCTCTTCGTACCCCAGCAACGCCTTGAACAACACCAGCCCACAAAAAGCGGGATTAAAAAGGTTGCGTACCTCGAAGGGTCGGTGATCCCATCGCTTCATTCGGTAGCCCCCACCACAGCCCCTATTCGACTAAGGAAGCGCGGATGCCAATAAACACGAGGCAATGGACGCGAATTGGCCAAGATATGAAATCCTCCACGCACGACATACGGCTCAGTGACGCCTTCCCTGATCCGAAGTGCACTGATATTGCCGCTTTCCATGTCAGCCCATCGGTATAGTGCCTTTCCTGCGGCCAGAAGGACGTCATCAGCGCTTTCGTCATGAAGGTCCTCAAATACGACATCCTTGTAGCGCCCCCACTCGTCGACAAGGCGATCTTCATAGGACTCCAATTCACCTGCAACTAACAGGTTCTCACGAGCCCATGAAGAACGCTGTTCAAATGCTCTGTAGTAGTCCAAGATCGCATTGCGGATCCTGTTTGAGGCTATACCTATTTCCCTCAATTGAACGACAAAGAGCCGTGGATCGTTGTCCGCATCAATCTCACCGGCGGGTGTTTTCCCTCTAAATGTGATTGGCAGGTTGTCTGATTTGTACTCGTCAGCAAACGCAGAAAGCTTGTCCGACACCTCGTAACCAAAAATTGGTTCCGTCCGCTGTCCGGTTAGTAGTTTCACCGCAAGGTCATTCCACCAGCCTTCAAGTCGTTCGAATACGGCATCTCTGAACTCTCGCCGAACGCTACGCATGCGTTCATCTTTGATGATCGTCGGCACATCGGCGATTCGGGGCGATCCATCAAAAATTGTGATGCGCGAAAGAAAGTCTTCCTGCTCTTCAGGATTGAGGTCGTGGAACTCTTTCGCAATTCCATTGATGAGCTTTGACCCAGACTTAGACAGCGCGTCTGCTGCAAGTTGCGACAGCGCTTCTTGCTCGTCGTCCGCAACATGACCATCCAAAACGTGGCGAAGAAACGATGTATCAGAAACTGTTCCAGTCGTGAAGAGGAAAAACTGAAGGCTGGCATCGCTACGCCCGTCACGGTTGTAACGTGCCAACCAGATGCGGACGGACTTCCAGAAGTCTGTAGACAGATCCGTAAGTCGATCCCCTACCGCCTTGTGCTTGAGGGAGGCGAGTGTCTTGACGCCATCCTTATCCACGAAATCAAGATCGTCGTCTTTCTCGATCAAGACAGAGGTGCTCTCAGGCAACTGTAGAAGCTTAAGCAGTGCGAATCGCGGCTGGTAAATGTATCCAAGCCCTTGCTCGCCCGCCGAGTACTGATCATTGGATGCCCCAGACATGCTCACGCTCCTGCATTGAACGCGTAAGACAGCCATGCGGCGGTGTTCTCGCCCGAAGCGGACACAATGCTGGTCAATGGCCCAAGGTCAGATACCGTCATTTCCACATCCCCTGAATTGCTTGGTCGCACGTTGAACGCGCGACCGGCTATTTTTCGCAATGGTAACAAACGATTTCAGGGGCGTGACGGGAGCAAACCACTCATTCGCCGGTCGGTGGGCCAAACAGATCGTTGGTGATCATTGAGCCACCTGTCTCGGCCACCAGTTCCGGATGACTTGAACCTCCGGGCACCAAGTGCCCGCATTGGGCGAGCAAGCCATCATAAGCAAGCACCCGCAGTCGATTGATCCTCTTGGTGCCCTTGGGGAACTGGATCAGATCGTCGTACAGCCTGGGGTGATCGGCACGCGCCAGTTCAAACACCAGCCGGATCGGTTCGCCACTGGCCTTGGCGTTGGCATTCATGGCTTGCTCCCAGATGGCGTCGCACCTTGATCGGCCCGTGGCGCGGCCATCACCGTCCGCGCATAGTTCTGCCCTGCCAGTTGAAAGCCCCGCACATTGGCAAACATGGGTTCCTTGACCTCATGGATCTTGTGATTCGGAAACGCCGCCTTCACCGCCTTCTTGAACAGGAAGGCACCGCCGCCGACCAGGATGATGTTCTGCAAGCTATGTGGCGATTCGATGTACTGCTTCATCGCCGAC
>NZ_JAUSAR010000084.1 GCF_030652515.1 Aquabacterium sp.
GTTGTCTTATAATAAAAGAGTATATGTATTTTTATGTATAGTGATAGATACGACTAGTTTCGCCTTCAAGAGGCTTCTTCAGGTATCATACATAAATATAGACTTATATATAACATGTACTATTATACGTATATAACTGCAAGGGAGAGTATATAGTATAAGAAAACATGTGTGACAACGTTGCTATGTGAAACTGCGTAAAAATGATAGCGAAAGAAAAAGCAGTCAAAATGCAGTCAAAAAGCAGTCAGACTAGGGTTATGAGAAACGTGATGTCTGTTTGAGGTTAGGGTTAGGGTATAGTATACTAACCCCAATTACACCCCGTATGACGATCCAATGTTGTGTTTGTAGTGTGTGGGACTTATTGTGTGCCGATATGTTACAAGGGAGTGGATGTAATGCGGGGAGAAAGTGTTCCATCGATGTATGTTGATTTGTATGTACAGTGTGCAAGTAGGGTTTTTGTGTGTTTGACCTAGTTGTGGATGTGATACAAATGTGGTGTATGGTGTTCTGGGGGACTACAGGGACCTATTACACAGGGTTGTGAGTGTTTTGAAGCAAGCAATGGGTTAGGTCTAAACTGCGACTATATATTTCTGTATATATATATATAGAACAATGGGCGGTTAGGGTTAGCATGCTTAGGTCTAGGTCTTACTGTTTATCCCGTGAACACTGGAAGTAGGTCGTAATAGGTCTGGTAGATCCAGTACCGTTTGAGCTAGTTCCAGTTTTGTTCTGCACTTTGGCTTTTGATTTAGGCTTTGTGTGCGGTGTCAGAAACAGTTGAGGCTTGAGTGTCACCTGGTTGTTGTTTGACTGTGCACTTTTTGAATTTCTATTTACAGTAAGTAGAGATGATAGGTTTTTGTTGCTTTGATAAGCGATGATTGGTTTTGTCATATCACTTCCAAGCATATCATCCCAATGTGTAAGTAGATGTTTACGTATTGGATAATAATTTGTTAATGATGAATGAGGTGTAACAAATACTAATTTGTGATTATTGTTATTGTTATTCTTTTCATTTTTCATATCATTATTATTATTATCTTTGTTATTGTTGATAGCGTTATTGTTTTGTTTTTGTATTTCTCTGTTCCATTTTTGTAATAGAAAATGAGATTTTGGTTTATGAGAGTATTCAGATGTATTATAATGTTTGTTTAATAGAAATATATCTCTATCTTCATAGTATACATTATTGAATATTTCTTTTAAAAAACCAGGTAAATAACCTCTATCACGTAAACGATAATAGAATTTGTTTCTTACTTCAATGTAATCTTGAATGTTGGAACAATTTCTAATATGCCTAATAAGTTCAGTATATATAAATGATTGTTTCATCATATTAGTATGAAATGATTTATATGGTATATATAAATATAGATTCATTACTTTTTGATGTGTTTTAAAATCAAATATACCTTGCTCATAAAATCTTTTGCCTTTGTATATTTCTAAATCCATATAGGTAACAGAATGATTATCTTCAACAAGATTAACAGTAAGTTTATTATGCAAACCATTCCGTAAGAATTGTTTTAACACATCCACTATCTGTTTTGATTTTGTCATATATATTAGAATATCATCTAAGAACCTATAATAGAAATAGATATGTGATTGTTTTAATAATGTATTCACCATTTCATATTCTTGCATAAATACAAATATGTCTGCATATGCAGGTGCTACATTTGTACCCATTGCTGTACCATCTATTTGTTGATAAATTGTACCATTGAATTGAAAATAGTTGTTATTCATTATTATTGTTAACAGTTCTATCACCATATTTATTTTACTATATTCCCATTGTGCAAACTTCGTTAAGAACGTATGCATCATTTTTATACCATCAGTTGTTGATATGTTTGTATATAATGATGTTATGTCTGCACTAATTAGTATGCCATCTTTGTCTTGTATATGATGTTGTTCTAATTTGTTTACTAATGCTTTTGTATCTTTTAGTAACCAGGGAATTAAAATACGTGTAGGTGTTAGTAGTTGATCAAGTAATCTTGAAGCTGCTGTTGTTATCCATTTAGTAGAAGGAATGATTGGTCGTCCGCATAATTGTGGTTTATGTATTTTTATTAAAAGATAAAATATAGGTACCTTGCATTCTTGTACTGTTATTTCGTTTTTTAGATATTGTACATCTTTTGATAATAGTATCCAGTTGTTATATTTTTTTGCAACTGTGTTGATCTGATTATATATGTTCAATACTGTTTGTTCAAAGTTATATCGTGATATTACTTTGTATGTTTTTGTATCTGATAGCATTGTTGTACATTCATTGTTATACCATATTGTATCTACTATTGCAAGTCCTAGATTTTTATCTGCAGGAATGCATACAATGTTGTTGTTTGTCTTTAGTTGCTGTATAAAACGATATTGTGTTTGTGTACAATTACGTTTCATTGATTGCATTTGTGTATAAAGTACATTTGATTGTAATTGAGATTTTAACATGGAGAATGTTATGTTCAGATATTGATGAAATAATGGATTTGTGATAGGATGTTGTTGCATAAACCATTCTAATGCACGTGATGTTGTATGTCTACTTTTTAACTTGTTACAACGTTGCGTAATTGTATGTGCTTGTTGTTGTGTAAGTTTGTGTATATCATCTATGCATGTGATTGTTGGTTTATAAGGAGCAGGTACGTTTATACTAGTTATATATATTTCATTTGTTTGTTGTAAATGATCTATATATTGTAGTTGTAGCCTTCGTTCAAACACTTTCCAATCATGTGTTAGTACATGATCGATTGTTTGTATAGGTGTTGTACGTGGTGTTGGTATAAACTTTAATCCTTTAGAAAGAAACAATGTTTCATGAAAACAGAAATGATGTGATGAACGGTTGTGAATACCATTCGGTTTTAGTAATGATAAGTACCATGTAACAGTATGTGAACAGAACCATAGTGCTGCTTTGTGAAACATGATATCATTTT
>NZ_JAUSAR010000089.1 GCF_030652515.1 Aquabacterium sp.
TGCCGTGGTTGGTCAGCAGGGTCCAGACCAGGTCATCGTCGACACGCATGCGGCACAGCAGGGTGTTGGAGGAGGCGATCTTCAACACCTGGGCGGGCGACAACATGGCGATCATGGTGGCGGCTTCTTCCGACATGCCCAGGCGGAACAAAGCTTGTTCGCGGTCGGCGCGGATCAGGCTCTGGGCCAGCATCAGGTACGACAGGTTGGTTTCGCGGATTTCCATCAGGATTTGGTCGGCGTTCATGTGTGGGCTCCAGGGTGTCTTGGCTATCGAGTGGGGGTGGGATTTGCGTCTCACCATGGAATGGATTCTGCGCAGTCACCCGGGATAACTGAATAGGGTGGCCGCTGTAAGGCGCGTCGGGTCTGCGCTGCCTGTCTTGTAGGAAGAAACCTGACAAAGCGGTTTTGTCGGCCGCAGAAACAGGCCAAAACCCATGCAGAAAAAAGCCCGGCAATGCCGGGCCAGTCTCACGATGTGAACGCCTGGAAGCCCCAGGCCGTGCCCTGTGTCACGAAGGGGCGTGGGCGGACGCTTGCGCCGCGGTGGCGGGGCGCGACATGGGGCTCTCGCCGCCCGGAAAACTGTGGCGAAGCACGCGCCAAAGCACTGTCGGAAACTGCCTGGCCAGACTACCTGTGTTGTAGGGCACGCCATACCGCGTGCAGATCTCGCGCACACGGGGCGCGAACTGCGCGTAACGATGCGAGGGCAGGTCCGGGAACAGGTGGTGCTCGATCTGGTGGCTCAGGTGCCCGGTCATGAAATTGAAGACCTTTCCGCCGCTGATGTTGGCCGATCCCAGGCACTGGCGCAGGTAATACTGCCCTTTGGTTTCCGTCTTCAGGTCCGCCGGATCAAAGGTGTGGACCTGGTCGGTGAAATGCCCGCAGAAGATCGTCACGAAGGTCCACAGGTTGCGGATCACATTGGCGACGACATGGCCCAGCAGCGAGGCACCCACGCCGAACCAGAAGCCATGGCCCAGCACCAGGCTGGCCACACCGCCCAGCACCGGCCACAGCAGGTAATCCTTTTTGATCTGGCGCCACATCTTGGCGCGGGCCGCAGGCCACAGCCGCGCGATGTTCAGCTTGGTGGCCTCGCGGTCGTTGCGCAGTTGCTCGAAGGCCATGTTGTGAATGCCGATGGCCCATTCAAAGATGAAGGCCACGACCACCATGTAAAGGGCTTGCACCGCGTGGCGAGGCTCCCACGGCGTGTCACTGGACAGTCGCAGAAAACCATACCCAAAGTCGCGGTCAATGCCCTCGACGTTGGTGTAGTAATGATGCATGTGGTTGTGGGACTCCTTCCAGTTCTGCTGGCTGCAGACCGTGTCCCAATCACAGGTGATGCCCTCGAAGCGTGGGTCGTTCAGCCAGCTGTACTGGCCGTGCATCACGTTGTGCCCGAACTCCATGTTCTCGATGCACTTGCTCAGGCCCAGCAGCACCGCGCCCAGCAACCCGATGGGCCAACCGATGGCGGCCAAAGTCAACAAGCCCCGCCCCGCCGATTCCAGCCCTCGGATCAAGTACAGCACGTGCCGGATGTAGTGCGAATCAGCCTCGCCCAGGCTGGCCTTGAAGTCAACGCGGACTTGGTCAAGCTCGCGCGCAAAGGCGTCGAACTCTGCCGCCGTCCGGGGCCCAGGCGTGATCCGCATGGCTGGGCGGCTGGCAGCGTTGGCGCTCATTTCATGCGTTCTCGGGCATGATCGATTCGACGGCGATGTGGACGGCCTTGTGCGGGCCGCCCGGCAGGCTGTAGCGCGCCACGCGCTTGAGCACGGTCATCAACTGCCAGGCGAACTTGCCGGTGTTGTAGGGCACGCCGTACTTGGCGCACACAGCCTGCACCTTGGGAGCCATCTCGGCATAACGGTTGGCGGGGATGTCGGGAAAGAGGTGGTGCTCGACCTGGTGGCTCAGGTTGCCGCTCATGAAGTGCATCCAGCGGCCACCCTGGATGTTGGCCGAACCCAGGATCTGGCGCAGGTACCATTGGCCCTTTGATTCGTTCTGGATCGACTGCTTGCTGAAGGTGTAGATGTCATCCGTGAAGTGGCCGCAGAAGATGATGGCCCAGGCCCAGACGTTGCGGATGATGTTGGCGGCGAAGTTGCCGACCAGCACGGCAACGCCGGCATCCACCGCGTGGCCGAATGGCATGGCCAGGGCGGCGGCCAGCAAAGGCCAGGCGGCGTAGTCGCGCAGGAACTGGCGGGCGAATTTCTTGCGCACCACCAGCCACTGCGGCCGCACGTCTGCCCACTTGCGGCGGCCGATCACCACCTTGTCGACCTGCATGTCGTGCACGGCGACGAACCACTCGAAATACAAGGCCAGCAGGGCCGTCAACAGCAACTGGAAGGGGTGCAGCCAGCTCCAGCGCAGGTCGTTGGACAGGCGCAGCAGGCCGTAGCCAAAGTCACGGTCCATGCCAATGACATTGGTGTAGGTGTGGTGCACGAAGTTGTGGGCATGGCGCCATTCAGAGGCCGGGCAGGTGTTGTCCCAGTCGAAGGTGTCGCCATGGAAGCGCGGGTCGTTCATGAAGTTGTACTGGCCGTGCATCACGTTGTGGCCCAACTCCATGTTGTCCACGATCTTGGAGATGCCCAGCAGCAGCGTGCCCAAAAACCACGTGGGCGGGAACCAGCCAAACAGCAGCAGCGCGCGGCCCAGGGCTTCGGTCACGCGCACCGTGCGCAGCACCTTGCGGATGTGCTGGGCATCTTGCTCACCGACGAGCTTGCGCGCCTCGTCGCCAATGGCGTCCAGGTCTCGTTGAAAGGCGTCCATCTGCTCGATGGTCTTGGGGCCGATCTGTTTCGTGGGGTGATTCATGGTCGTACCTGCCAGGCTCAATCAATCAATTCAGGGATTCAAGGTCGAGGTCGCTCATCGCCGCGCTGACGCACAGGCGGATGGGCTGGCCTTCGCCATCGATGCGGGCGCCAGAGGTCAGGTCGCGCACGCTGCCACTGCGCAAGCGGCAGGTGCATTCGTGGCAGATGCCCTGGCGGCAGCCGTGTTTCAAGGTCAATCCGGCGGTTTCGCCCGCGATCAGGATGGTCTGGTCGCCGGGGGCCGAGAAGCTGCGCGTCTGGTGCGCACGTTCCATCTGCACCGTGTGCACCGCGTGGGTGTCGCCGCTGGGCTTGGCCGGCGCGAAAGCTTCCAGGTGCAATTGGGCACCGATGCCGGCGTCCAGCCACAACTGGCGGGCGGCGTCCATCAAGGGGGCAGGGCCGCAGCAGTAGGCGGGCACCTGGCGCCATTGCGGCGCGGCCTGGTCCAGCAGGGCGATGTCCAGCACCTGCTGTGCTGTCTGGGTGCCGGGCACATTGGCCGTGTTGGCCACGCTGTCGATGGCGACGTAGTTGAACTGTGGCCAGCGTTGGGCCATGTCGTCCAGGGCCTGGGCAAAGATGCGGTCTTCACGGCCGCGCGCGAAGTAGATCAGCGTGGCGCGGGTGGGGGCCTGGCTGCGCAACAGGTGCTCCAGCATGGCCATGCACGGCGTGATGCCGCTGCCACCGGCCATCAGCAGGACTTCAGCAGGTGCGGCGGTGGGCAGCGTGAAGGCGCCCCCCGCTTGGTCGATCTCGATGATGTCGCCGACCTGGGTGCGTTCGTTCAGGTGGTTGGACATCAAGCCGCCGGGCTGGCGCTGCACGGTGATGGCAAAACGGTCCTGGCGGCCGTCGATGCTGCGGGGCGAGTAGGCACGGCGGTGGCGCACGCCATCAATCACCACGCTGAACAGGATGAACTGGCCGGGCCGAAGACCACGGAAGGCCGAACCGGCTTGCAGCACCAGGGTGGTGGCGCCCGGCGTTTCAGATTGTTTGGCGATGACCCGCGCATGCAGGCGCGTCACGGTCAACAGCGGGCTGATGAGGCTGAGGGTGTCGTCGAAGGCCAGGGGGCTGATGCCCCAGTGCGTCAGCCACCCCGACACGCGGCCCATGGCCGAGGGCGTCAAGGAGGGTGAGGATGAATCAGCCATCAGGGGAAAACTCCGGGCAACAAGACAACAGTGAAGCTCGCCGAGAATAACTGCAAGCATGCAACATTAATCGTTAGTTTAATGCACATGTGTATAGCGTACTGCCCAAGGCTTTTCGGGGCATCGGGGGAAGTCCTTGAAATCTCAGGGTTCCCCCGCAAACAAGGGGGTTCCGTCCCTCTGTCACGCAGGGCTACTTTTGCCGGACAATTCAGGGTCAGACCCGAATCCAAGGAGCAAGCCATGGCGCGCATGCCACGTTTGAGCGGGGCCGAGTGGCCCCACATGGTGGTTCAGCATGTCCACGAAGGGCAGGCTCTGGTGCGGGACGAAACCGATGTCGCCTTGCTGCTGCGCACCTTGAAGGAGGTGGCCAGAGAGGAATCGGTGGCCATCCACGCCTATGTCATCGCCATTGACCACCTTCACTTGCTGGCCACACCCTCTACCGATGACGGTTTGAGCAGGCTGATGCAGTCTGTGGGGCGGCGCTATGTGGCGGCCTACAACCGGCGCCATGACCGCCGGGGCGGTTTATGGTCGGGCCGCTACCGCTGCACGGTGATCGAGGCGGCGCGGTACTTGCTTGATTGCATGGTTTTCATCGAGCAACATGCTTTGCGGACGGGTGCGGTGCAGCAGTTGACGGAGGACCGGTGGTCCAGCGTGGGCCACCACCTTGGTTTGCGGGTGGATCCTCTGATCCAGGACCATCCGCTGTTCTGGGCCCTGGGCAACACGCCCTTCGACCGCGAGGCGGCCTGGCGCAAGCGCCTGGAGCAGGGCTTGTCGCACAGGCAAGTATTGGATTTGTCGAATGCAACGCACAAGGGGTGGGCTTTGGGTGGTGATGATTTTCTTCAGAAGGTTCAGGTGGCGCTGGGGCGGCATGTCCAGCCCAAACCGCGCGGGCGACCCCGGCGCTTGATCACGGTGACGGACGAGGCACCGAAAGAGGGCGTTTGACTTGCAAACATTCGTGATGTGTCCCCGATTAAATCCCATGAACCTGTCGTTGATAAGTTAATTGTGGTCTGACCCTATTAAATGAACTTGAAATTGGCTGCCCCGCGCAGTATCCTCGGGCTTCTTTGCCGTTGTTTTATCTCCACTCACCTCTGGAGCGCGCCATGAACCAGGCGACTTCGGGAACTCAGTTCCCCACCTCAACCGAAGCTTCCACCTCGGCCACCAAACAAGAAATCCTGCATGCCGCCGAGCACGGGATGTACGCCAACGCCGAGCATGACGCCTGCGGCGTGGGCTTCGTGGCGCACATCAAGGGCCAAAAAGCCCACAGCATCGTGCGCCAGGGCTTGCAGATCCTGGAAAACATCGACCACCGGGGTGCGGTGGGTGCCGATCCGTTGATGGGCGACGGCGCCGGTCTGCTGATCCAGATCCCCGACGAGTTCTACCGCGCCGAGATGGCCAAGCAGGGTGTTGATTTGCCCCCGCCCGGCGAATACGGCGTGGGCATGATCTTCCTGCCCAAGGAAAGCGCTTCGCGCCTGGCGTGCGAGCAAGAGATGGAACGCGCCATCAAGGCCGAAGGCCAGGTGCTGCTGGGCTGGCGTGATGTGCCGGTGGACCGCGACATGCCCATGTCGCCCACCGTGCGCGAAAAAGAGCCGGTCATGCGCCAGGTGTTCGTGGGCCGCGGCCCCGACATCCTGGTGCCCGATGCGCTCGAGCGCAAGCTCTACGTCATCCGCAAGACGGCGTCCAGCAAGATCTCCAGCCTGAACCTGACGCATGGCGGCGAGTACTACGTGCCCAGCATGTCGTGCCGCACCATCATCTACAAGGGGCTGCTGCTGGCCGACCAGGTCGGCAAGTACTACCTCGACCTGGCCGACGAGCGCGTGACCTCGGCCCTGGCCCTGGTGCATCAGCGTTTTTCGACCAACACCTTCCCCGAATGGCCGCTGGCCCACCCCTACCGCATGGTGGCGCACAACGGTGAGATCAACACTGTCAAGGGCAACTTCAACTGGATGCGCGCCCGTGAAGGCGTGATGAAGTCGCCCGTGCTGGGCGATGACCTCAAGAAGCTCTACCCCATCAGCATGGACGGGCAGTCGGACACGGCCACCTTCGACAACGCGCTCGAGTTGCTGACCATGTCGGGTTACCCGCTGGCGCAAGCCGCGATGATGATGATCCCGGAAGCCTGGGAGCAGCACTCGACCATGGACGAGCGCCGCCGCGCCTTCTATGAATACCACGCCGCCATGATGGAACCCTGGGACGGCCCGGCCGCCATGGTCTTCACCGACGGCCGCCAGATCGGCGCCACGCTGGACCGCAATGGTCTGCGCCCCGCCCGCTTCATCATCACCGACGACGACCTGGTGGTCCTGGCCTCGGAATCGGGCGTGCTGCCCATCCCTGAGAACAAGATCATCAAGAAGTGGCGCCTGCAGCCCGGCAAGATGCTGCTGATCGACTTCGAGCAAGGCCGCATCATCAACGACGAAGAGCTCAAGGCCCAGTTCACGCAGGCCAAGCCCTACCGTCAGTGGATCGAGAACGTCCGCATCAAGCTGGACACCATCGAGGCCAGCGGCGCCGTGGGCGAGTTCAGCGAATCGCTGCTCGACCGCCAGCAGGCTTTTGGCTACACGCAAGAAGACGTCAAGTTCCTGATGGCCCCCATGGCCACCAATGGCGAAGAGGCCACCGGCTCCATGGGCAATGACTCGCCCCTGGCCGTGCTGTCGGACAAGAACAAGCCGCTGTACAACTACTTCAAGCAGTTGTTCGCGCAAGTGACCAACCCGCCGATCGACCCGATCCGCGAAGCGGTGGTGATGTCGCTGGTGTCCTTCATCGGACCCAAGCCCAACCTGCTGGACATCAACGCGGTGAACCCGCCGATGCGCCTTGAAGTGTCCCAGCCCGTGCTGGACTTCAACGACATGGCGCGCCTGCGCAACATCGACAAGCACACCGGTGGCAAGTTCAAGCCTTACGAGATCGACATCGTCTACCCGCTGGCCTGGGGCCACGAAGGTGTCGAAGCCAAGCTGGCCTCGCTGTGCGCCGAAGCGGTTGAGGCCATCCAGTCGGGTCACAACATCCTGATCATCAGCGACCGCAAGATGGACCGCAGCAACATCGCCATCCCGGCTTTGCTGGCGCTGTCGGCCATTCACCATCACCTGGTCCGCAAGGGCCTGCGCACGTCCGCTGGCCTGGTGGTCGAGACCGCCACGGCGCGCGAAGTGCACAACTTCGCCGTGCTGGCCGGTTATGGCGCCGAAGCCGTCCACCCCTACCTGGCGATGGAGACCTTGGTGTCCATGCACAAGGACCTGGGCGGTGATCTGTCGGCCGACAAGGCGATCTACAACTACGTCAAGGCGATTGGCAAGGGCCTGTCCAAGATCATGTCCAAGATGGGCGTGTCGACCTACATGTCTTACTGCGGCGCGCAGTTGTTCGAGGCCATTGGCCTGAACAAGGAGTTGATCGACAAGTACTTCCGCGGCACGGCCACGCAAGTGGGCGGCATCGGCATCTTTGAAGTGGCCGAGGAAGGCATCCGCAACCACCGCGCTGCCTTCGGCAACGACCCGGTGCTGGAAAGCATGCTGGATGCTGGTGGCGAGTACGCCTGGCGCACCCGTGGTGAAGACCACATGTGGACGCCCGATGCGATCGCCAAGCTGCAGCACAGCACGCGCGCCAACAAGTTCGACACCTACAAGGAATACGCGCAGATCATCAACGATCAGTCGCGTCGTCACCTGACCCTGCGCGGCCTGTTCGAGTTCAAGCTCGATCCGGCCAAGGCCATCCCGGTTGAAGAGGTCGAATCGGCGGCCGAGATCGTCAAGCGCTTTGCCACGGGCGCCATGTCGCTGGGTTCGATCAGCACCGAGGCGCACTCCACGCTGGCCTTGGCCATGAACCGCATCGGCGGCAAGAGCAACACTGGTGAAGGCGGCGAAGATGCGGCCCGTTATCGTCAAGAGCTCAAGGGCATCCCGATCAAGCAGGGCACCAAGGTGTCCGAGATCATCGGCGCCAATGTCGTTGAAGTGGACTACGAGATGAACGCCGGCGACAGCCTGCGCTCCAGGATCAAGCAAGTGGCGTCGGGCCGCTTCGGTGTCACCACCGAGTACCTCACATCCGCCGACCAGATCCAGATCAAGATGGCCCAGGGCGCCAAGCCTGGCGAAGGTGGCCAGCTGCCCGGCGGCAAGGTGTCCGACTACATCGGCAAGCTGCGCCACTCGGTGCCGGGCGTGGGGCTGATCTCGCCTCCGCCGCACCACGACATCTACTCGATCGAAGACCTGGCCCAGCTGATCCACGACCTGAAGAACGTCAACCCCGTGGCCGACATCTCGGTCAAGCTGGTGTCGGAAGTGGGCGTGGGCACGGTGGCGACCGGCGTGGCCAAGGCCAAGGCCGACCACATCGTGATCGCCGGCCATGACGGCGGCACGGGCGCTTCGCCCTGGTCGTCGATCAAGCATTGCGGCACGCCGTGGGAGCTGGGCCTGGCTGAGACGCAGCAGACCCTGGTGCTGAACCGCCTGCGCGGCCGCATCCGCCTGCAGGCCGATGGCCAGATGAAGACCGGCCGCGACGTGGTCATCGGTGCGCTGTTGGGCGCTGACGAGTTCGGCTTCGCCACCGCACCGCTGGTGGTCGAAGGCTGCATCATGATGCGCAAGTGCCACCTGAACACCTGCCCGGTGGGCGTGGCCACGCAAGACCCGGTGCTGCGCAAGAAGTTCTCTGGCAAGCCCGAGCATGTCGTCAACTTCTTCTTCTTCATTGCCGAAGAAGCGCGCCAGATCATGGCGCAACTGGGCATCCGCAAGTTCGACGAACTGATCGGCCGCGCCGACCTGCTGGACACCCGCAAGGGCGTCGAGCACTGGAAAGCCAAGGGCCTGGATTTCACCCGCGTGTTCGCGCTGCCGCCGGTGCCCGCCGACGTGCCTCGCCTGCACGTGTCGACGCAAGACCACGGCCTGGACAAGGCCCTGGACGTGCGCCTGATCGAGAAGTCCCGCCCCGCCATCGAGCGTGGCGAAAAAGTCCAGTTCATGGAAGAGGCCCGCAACGTCAACCGCACCGTCGGCGCCATGCTGTCGGGCGAGCTGATCAAGCACCATCCCGATGGTTTGCCGGATCAAACCGTGTTCATCCAGATGGAAGGCACGGGCGGCCAATCCTTCGGCGCCTTCCTGGCCAAGGGCATCACCCTGTACCTGATCGGTGAAGCCAACGACTACACCGGCAAGGGCCTGAGCGGCGGCCGCGTGGTCGTTCGCCCCAGCATCGACTTCCGTGGCAACGCGGTCGACAACATCATCGTGGGCAACACGGTGCTGTACGGCGCGACCAGTGGTGAGGCCTTCTTCCGTGGTGTTGGCGGCGAGCGCTTCGGCGTGCGCCTGTCGGGCGCCACGGCGGTGGTCGAAGGCACGGGCGACCATGGTTGCGAATACATGACCGGCGGTACCGTCGTCGTGTTGGGCCAGACCGGCCGCAACTTCGCAGCCGGCATGTCTGGCGGCGTAGCTTATGTCTACGACGAAGACGGCCAGTTCAACAAGCGCGCCAACCTGGCCCAGGTCAGCCTGGAAAAGGTGCTGACCGCAGCCGACCAGCAAGCCGATGGCATCCCGCTGCACAACGGCGTGGCCGACGAAGCTTTGCTCAAGAAGCTGATCGAAGACCACCACCGCTGGACCGGATCGCTGCGTGCGCGCGAGATCCTGGACCAATGGAGCGCTTCGCTCAGCAAGTTCGTCAAGGTCTTCCCGCACGAATACCGCCGCGCCCTCACCGAGATGGGCGCCAAACAAGAAACCGTCGCCACCATCGCCAAAGCCAAGGACGATGTGAAGGCCAAGTCTGGCAAGGCCAAGGCCTGATCGGCCAGACACTCAGGAGTTCATCGACATGGGAAAACCCACCGGCTTTTTGGAATTCGACCGTCTTGAAGAGGGCTATGCCCCCGTTGAGACGCGGCTGAAGAACTACAAGGAATTCGTCATCGGCTTGAAGCCCGAAGACGCCAAGATCCAGGGCGCGCGCTGCATGGACTGCGGCACGCCGTTTTGCAACAGCGGCTGCCCGGTCAACAACATCATTCCGGATTTCAACGACCTGGTTTACCGGGGCGACTGGAAGAACGCGATCACGGTGCTGCACAGCACCAACAACTTCCCCGAGTTCACCGGCCGCATCTGCCCCGCACCCTGCGAGGCAGCCTGCACCCTGAACGTCAATGACGACGCGGTGGGCATCAAGTCCATCGAGCACGCCATCATCGACAAGGCCTGGGCCGAAGGTTGGGTGCAAGCCCGCCCCGCCAAGGTCAAGACTGGCAAGAAGATCGCCGTGGTGGGCTCCGGCCCCGCCGGCATGGCCGCTGCACAACAACTGGCCCGCGTGGGCCACGACGTCACGGTGTTCGAGAAGAACGACCGTGTTGGCGGCCTGCTGCGCTACGGCATCCCTGACTTCAAGATGGACAAGGGCCACATCGATTTGCGCGTCAAGCAGATGGAAGCCGAGGGCATTGTCTTCAAGACCAATGTGATGGTGGGTGAGTTGCCCAAGGGCAGCAAGGTCACCAACTGGGCCAAAGAGACGGTCACGCCCAAGCAGTTGCAAGCGGACTTTGACGCGGTTCTGTTGGCTGGTGGCGCCGAGCAATCGCGCGACCTGCCCGTGCCCGGCCGAGAACTGGCTGGCATCCATTTCGCGATGGAGTTCCTGCCCATGCAAAACCGCGTCAATGGCGGCGGCAAGGTCAAGGATCAGATCATGGCCACGGGCAAGAACGTGATCGTGATTGGCGGCGGCGACACCGGCTCCGATTGCGTGGGCACCTCCAACCGCCATGGCGCCACCAGCGTGACCCAGTTCGAAGTCATGCCCCGTCCGCCTGAAGAAGAGGACCGCCCCCTGACCTGGCCTTACTGGCCGATCAAGCTGCGCACCTCGTCCAGCCACGAAGAAGGTTGCGAGCGCGAGTTCGCCATCGCCACCAAGGAGTTCATCGGCGAAGGCGGCAAGGTCACTGGTGTCAAGACCGTGCGCGTCGAGTTCAAGGACGGCAAGTTCACCGAAGTGGCCGGCTCCGAGCAAGTGCTCAAGGCCGACCTGGTGCTGTTGGCCATGGGCTTCGTCAGCCCGGTCGAGACCATCATCAGCGGTTTTGGCGTGGACAAGGACAACCGCGGCAACGCGCGCGCAAGCACCGACTTCATGGGTGGTTACGCCACCAATGTGGACAAGGTGTTTGCCGCCGGTGACATGCGCCGGGGCCAGTCCCTGGTGGTGTGGGCCATCCGCGAAGGCCGCCAGGCGGCCCGCTCGATCGACGAGTTCCTGATGGGCACGTCCGACCTGCCGCGCTGATCATTCAGTCGCAGGTCAGACAGGCAAGCAAAAGGCCTGTCAGCGTGGCGCTTCTGGCGCTGGGCTGGCAGGCCTTTTTACATTCGGGATCTGGCTTCAGGCCGACGGCCAATCCCTGGCCGCCACACCTTCGTATTGCACATCCGCGCAACGCACCGGGAACAGCGCACCTGGGGGCTTGTCGGCGGCCTCCACATAGCAGGGGTACATGCCGCCCAGGAAGCAGGCGTGGACCATCATGTTGAACTCGCGTGGTGTCCAGCCGAAGTCTGCTGCGAAGGCGGAGACGAGTGCGCTCAGGTTCAGGCGCAGAGGGCGTCCGCTGGACTCGAAGTAGCGGTCGATCTCATAGGCCAAAGCCAGGTAAGGGCCATCGGCCAAGCCCAACTCGCGCGCCTTGGCCATGCTCAGCGGGATCCGCTCATCAACGGACGAGATCGGTCGGCCATAGCCGGCCATCCGCCCGCCGCCACGCAGAAAATCCTCCAGGTGGTCGGCCAGTGACACGCCCGAGTCCAGCACCTGGCGCGTCTTCAGGAAAAAGTCCAGCGCCCGGAACTCGTTGCCCCGGCCGAAGATCGTCGCTTCCGAGATGGCTTGCGCCGCGCTGATGGCCAGGTTGGGTGTGCTGCGGGTGGTGCCGGCCAAGGCGGCCACGCGGTTGTTCCACAGCCGCGCATCGGGGTAGCTGGTATAGACCCAGATCGAGCTGAACAGTTGCAGGTACTCGATCGGCACTTTGCGGCCGGTGATGCCGAAAGCGCACAGCGACAGCCAGTCCAGGTCTTTGAGGTCCTGGTGCAGGTCATGACCCCGAAAGACGGTGTGGCTGCCGGGGAATGCCGCACCAACCCGGGTGCGGAAGACATCGGCGTGTTCAGCGAGGAACAAGGGGCCCTTCATGCCTGCGCCTCCTGGGCATCGGTGGGTACCCGGCGGGGATCATCCTGCAGGTCCACGGCCGGGTAGGGAAAGCGTTTGAAGCCATTGCGGGCCTGCTCCAGCGCATGCGCCGCCGAGCCCGGCAGGCGCAACAACAGGTGCAGCATTTCGCCTTGCGCCCCCTCGAACCCCAGGTCGGCCAAAGCGGCGGCGGCCACGCCCGTCATGGCCAGGGGCAGCCCCGCCACGCGCTCCAGTTCCGCCCGGTGTGCCACCATCCAAGGCAAGCGCGGGCCGGTGCTCATGCTTGCCAGGGTTTCCAGGGTCTGCAACACCACGGTGGCAGTGCTGACACCATGGGGGTCGAAACCCGCGGGGTGCTCGATGACCGGCCAACCTGCGTCTTCCGGGGCCAGCCAGGTGGGTGGTGTGTGGCGTGTGAGCACCTCTGCCCAACCGGATGCTTCCACGTCCTGGCAAGCCGCCCAGCATTTCATGGCCAGGAACACATCGCGTGCACCGCCGCTTTGGCCGGCGCCCACGGACAGCGCCGCCATGAGGCTGGCCGCGGCAGGGGATCCACCGACGCCACCACACATGGCCGCGTGCACCATCGGGTCGCGCGGCCCGGGATTGGCCAGCGCCACCGCCAGCGCTTCGAGCATTTGCGATTGCGCGAGCGTTGGCACTTCGCCACGGAACAGCAAATACAACATGTCGACCCAGCGGGCCTGGCCCACCATCTGCCCGTACACGTCATAGCCGTGGCAGCGGGCGCTGCGGGTTGCAAAAGGGTTGTCGGCCTCGGGCTCTTCCAGCCAGATGCGCGTGCACAAAGGAGAACTGCTCATCTCGCAAGGATGCCTGTCGCCTGCCTCCCGGTCATCCCCCTTGTCGTGTGGGCGGCCCTTGATCAAGGGGGCGCGGTCCGTGCATTGCGCACGATCGAGCGGCTTGCCATCGTTCTGCTGGTAAACCAGAGGTTGGTCGATGGTCGTTGTCGCGGCCAAGCACGCATGGGTCCGAATACCCTTCCCAAATGGCATGGCAGGCCACACAATCGGCCCGGTGCAAAAAGCAGGAACTGAAGAATGCGTCGTTTCGTTCCAGTGAACCGATTCTCTGCGCGTCATGCTGTTTCGACGGCCGTGCTGTGCATGGTGGCGATGCTGCCAAGTGCCAGCGTGGCTGCTGCGGTGGCGGACGAGGATGAGGAATTGTCCTCGCTGGCTTTTGGCGACAAATCGACCGTCAGCATCGCCACCGGCAGCCAGCAGTCCTTGCGGCGTGCCCCGGCGGTGGCCACGGTCATCACGGCAGAAGACATCGCCGCGATGGGCGCCACCGACCTGGACGAGGTGCTGGAAACGGTGCCTGGCATCCACGTGAGTCGCAACGTGCAGGGTTACAACCCCTTGTACGTCATTCGGGGCATCTACAGCGAATTCAACCCGCAGACGCTGGTGTTGCAAAACGGTGTGCCGATGACGATGATTTTCATCGGCAACCGAGGCAACGCCTGGGCGGGCTTGACCTTGGAGAACGTCGCGCGGATCGAAGTCATTCGCGGGCCTGGGTCTGCCCTGTATGGTGCGGATGCGTATTCCGGGGTCATCAACATCATCACAAAGTCGGGGAAAGACATCGAGGGAACGCAGTTCGGCGTGCGCGCCGGCTCGTTCCAGACCAGGGACGCCTGGGCCTTGCATGGCGGCAAGTGGGGCCCCCTGGACGTGGCGACTTACCTGCGGGTAGGCTCGACGGATGGTTTCAAGAAAACCATTGACTCGGATGCGCAATCCATCCTGGACACCGCGTTCGGCACCCAGGCAAGCCGGGCGCCAGGCCCCGTGAACCTGGGCCGCGATGCCCTGGATGCCAGCATCGACCTGGGGTACGACAAGGTGCGGTTCCGAGCAGGCTATCGCTGGCGTGACAACATCGAGCCCGGGGGCGGCGCCGCCAGCGCCCTGGACCCCGTCGGCAAAGGCCGCACCGAGCGAATCAATGCAGACCTGTCCTGGAACGATGTCGAGTTGAACAAGGACTGGAAGCTGGGGCTGACCGCCAGTTTCTTCAAGTACGCCACCACGTATCCCACGCCGCTCCAGATTTACCCACCGGGATCGTGGGGCGGCGCCTTCCCCGAAGGCATGCTGGGTGCGCCCAGCACCTGGGAGCGCCAATGGCGAGGCTCTGCGGTGGTGTCCTACTCCGGCTGGGCCAAGCACCACATGCGCTTCGGGGTGGGCATGGATGATCTTGACTTGTACCGGACGCAGGAGCTCAAAAATTTCACCCTGCCAGGCCTTGCCGCGCCGGTGCCCACGCCCGGTGGTGAACTGGTCGAGTCTCCGGTCGATGAATCGTTTCTGATACCGCACCGTCGCAAGGTGCGCTACGCCTATGTGCAGGATGAATGGAACCTGGCCCGGGACTGGGTGCTGACCACGGGCATTCGGCACGACGATTATTCCGACTTTGGCGCGACCACCAATCCCCGGGTGGCCCTGGTGTGGGATGCCAGCCTGGATGTGACCGCCAAGATCCTCTATGGTCGGGCCTTCCGCCCCCCGTCATTCTCGGAGCAGTACAGCATCAACAACCCAGTGTTGCGCGGCAACCCCAGCCTGACCCCGGAAATCATCGACACGCTGGAGACGGCCTTCTCGTGGCAGGCCCGGCCCGACACGCAGCTGCAACTCAGCCTGTTCCGGTACAAGATGAAGGACATCATCCGCTCGGCGGGGTATCCGGCGACCTGGATCAACGCCGGATCGCAGCGTGGGCAGGGGTTTGAACTGGAAGCCACCCATGATCTGCGCAGCAACCTGCGCCTGGCGGGCAACTATGCGTTCCAACGCTCGGTGGACGACACCAGTGGCCAGGATGCCGGTTATGCGCCACGCCACCACCTGGTGGGGCGTGTGGACTGGGGATTGGCCGGTGGCCTGCTGCTGAGCGGTCAAGTCAATCGGGTGGCGGGCCGCCAACGCGCCCCTGGCGACACCCGGCCCGCCATCGCCGACTACACCACAGCGGACCTGACCTTGCGCACCCTTCGCCACAAAAGCGGTTGGGACGTGGCGGTTTCCGTTCGCAATCTCTTTGATGCCGACGCCCGCGAGCCCAGCTTGTATTCACCGGACAATCCTGTGAAGGTCCTCATCCCCAACGACCTGCCCCTGGCGGGGCGGTCCTTGTATGTGCAGCTGACCTACAGCATGTAGGTGCGGGCTTGATCACATGAGCAAGCTCATGCCGCCGTCAACGACCAACTCGGCGCCCACCACGTAGCTGGAGGCGTCCGATGCCAGGAACAAGGCGACATTGGCCACCTCGCTGGCTGTTCCGAAGCGCTTGCTCGGTGAGCGGCGTGTGAAGTCTTCGCGCGCGGCGTCCACCACCTCCTGGGGCACATCCCAACGGCCAAAGCCGGGCGTGTCGATCGGCCCTGGGGCGATGGCGTTGACACGGATGCCATGGGCGGCCAACTCCAGGCTGGCGGTTTGAACCAGCGAGCGAGCGGCCGCCTTGCAAGCGGCGTACACGCTGAAGCCGGGCGCGCCAACCTGGTTGGCGATGGACGTGGTAACGATGATCGATGAACCGGGGCGCATCAGGGGGACCGCCTTCTGGATGGCAAAAAACACGCCCCTGAAGGAGATGTCCGACATGTTGTCGAACTGCGCCTCGGTGGTCAGTGCCAAGGGAGCGGGTTGACCAGCTGCGGCGTTGATGAAGAGCACGTCCAGGTGCCCGCCAAACCGTTCACCGACCGTGGCCATCAGTTGTTCGATGTCAGCGAGTTTGCCGGCGTCGCTGCGCAAGACCAGGGTGTCCTGGCCCAGATCGCGTTGTGCTTGCGCCAGTGACTCAGGGTCTCGTCCCGTGACGGCCACGCGAGCGCCCTGTTCCAGGAAAAGCTTGGCGGTTGCCAAGCCAATGCCGCTGTTGCCGCCTGTGATCAGCGCGGTCTTGCCCAAAAGCTTCTGCATGAGAGTTCCTTGACTACGTTACTGCTGCGTGATGCTAAAACGCGAAAACACGGACTGTATCCAAATGTGTCTTCCGGCGATCCACCCCAACTCAGGGGCTGGTGCCTGCATCTCCCCGAGACAGGGGGCGTCTCGATTCGGCGTGGGTACACTCGGAAAATGGGGGAATATGGCCTCGCCTGTTGTGCCTTCCCGTCGCCCCGACAGCAGGCCGACGGGGAATCCCCTATGATCCAACGGCTGATGGTCACGCCACCGGCCCATTTTTTGACATGACCGCCGACACGACCTCAGCCCCTGATTCCGCTTTGTCCCCCCAGTCTCCCGACGTGCTCGTGGAGTTGCGCGGCGTCACATGCGGCTATGGTGATCGGGTCATTCTGTCGGACATCAACCTGGTGGTGCCGCGCGGCAAGCTGGTGGCCTTGATGGGCACCTCGGGCGGGGGCAAAACCACGGTGCTGCGCCTGATCGGGCGGCAGTTGTCTCCGATCAAGGGCCAGGTGCTGATCAACGGCGTGGACATCGGCACGCTGGATGCCGCCGGCCTGATGGCCGCGCGTCGGCGCATGGGCATGCTCTTCCAGTTTGGCGCCTTGTTCACCGACCTGTCGGTGTTCGAGAACGTGGCCTTCCCCCTGCGCGAGCACACCCGCCTGCCCGAATCCATCGTCCGCGACCTGGTGCTGATGAAGCTCAACGCCGTGGGCCTGCGTGGCGCGCGCGACCTGATGCCCAGCGAAATCTCGGGCGGCATGTCCCGCCGCGTGGCCCTGGCGCGCGCCATGGCGCTCGACCCCGAACTGATGCTGTACGACGAGCCTTTCGCCGGCCTGGACCCGATCTCCATGGGCGTGGCCGCGCGCCTGATCCGCGAGTTGAACGACACCATGGGCCTGACCAGCGTGCTGGTGTCCCACGATGTGGACGAATCTTTCCTGATCGCCGACCACGTGGTGCTGCTGGCCAATGGCCGCATCGCCGCGCAAGGCACCCCGGCTGAGTTGCGGGCCAGCGAAGACCCCCTGGTCAAGCAGTTCGTGACCGCCGCACCGGATGGCCCGGTGCGTTTTCACCATCCTGCCGTTGATGCGGGCCAGGACTACGGAGTTCGTGGATGATGAAAACCTGGTCTCCTGCCAACGTGGGCTACGCCTTGCGCGGCAAGATCGCCGACGTGGGCCACGGCACGCGCCTGTTCTTGCGCTTGCTGGGCTCGCTGCTCCCCACCTTCAAGCGCGGGCGCCTGTTGGGCGAGCAGATCCATTTTCTGGGCAACCATTCGCTGGCCATCATCATGGTCTCGGGCCTGTTCGTGGGTTTTGTGCTCAGCCTGCAGGGCTATTACATTCTTCAGCGCTATGGCTCCAGCGAGGCCTTGGGCCTCATGGTGGCCTTGTCTTTGGTGCGCGAGCTGGGCCCGGTGGTGGCCGCCTTGCTCTTCGCCGGTCGCGCTGGCACCTCGCTCACGGCGGGCATCGGCTTGATGAAAGCAGGCGAACAACTGGCGGCCATGGAAATGATGGCGGTCGATCCCATCCAGCGGGTGCTGGCGCCACGGTTCTGGGGCGGCGTCATCGCCATGCCATTGCTGGCGGCGGTGTTCTCGGCCGTGGGCATTTTTGGCGGCTGGGTGGTCGGCGTGGTCATGATCGGTGTCGACTCAGGGGCGTTCTGGTCCCAGATGCAGGGTGGGGTCGACGTCTGGTATGACGTGGGCAATGGCCTGATCAAGAGTGTGGTGTTTGGCCTCACGGTGACCTTCGTCGCGCTGTTGCAGGGTTTTGAATGCCAGCCCACGCCCGAAGGGGTGTCCCGGGCCACGACGCGCACCGTGGTGGTGGCCTCGCTGGCCGTGCTGGCGCTGGATTTTGTACTGACGGCCATGATGTTCTCGGTCTGACCCCCGACGCACACCTTGGCCCGGAGAAAAAGCAATGCAACGATCTAAATTTGACGTGTGGGTGGGTTTGTTCGTGCTGTTGGGCGCGGCGGCCATCCTGTTCCTGGCGCTCAAGGCCGGCAACCTGCTGACCTTGTCGTTCGACCCGACCTACATGGTCACGGCCCGCTTCGACAACATCGGCGGGCTCAAGCCCAAGGCCGCCGTCAAAAGTGCTGGCGTGGTGATTGGCCGTGTGCAGTCCATCAAATTCGACGACAAGACCTTTCAGGCCAGTGTTGAAATCGCTTTGAACCAGGGCGTGAGCTTTCCAAAAGACAGTTCCGCCAAAATCCTCACAGCGGGTTTGTTGGGCGAGCAGTACATTGGCCTTGAGCCAGGCTACGAGCAAACCAACCTGGCTCAAGGTGATGCCATCAAAACCACCCAATCGGCCATCGTGCTGGAAAACCTGATCAGTCAGTTTCTGTACAGCAAGGCGGCGGACGGCGGTGGTGCCTCGGGAGATAAGAAGTGAATCCACGACCGGTTGAATTGACCGTTCCCCTGTCGCGCGCGACCTGGGCCCAAGGCCTGGGCGGCTTGCTCATCGTGTCAACGGCCTTGCTGCAAGGCTGCGCCACACGGCAGAACCCCGACCCGCTGGAGCCCATGAACCGCAAGGTCTTCTCGTTCAACCAGGCGTTGGACGACAACCTGCTCAAGCCTGTGGCCACCGGCTACAAGGCGGTGACGCCTCAGCCGTTTCGCACGGCCATCAGCAATTTCGGGGGTAATTTCAAAGACCTGTGGTCGGCGATCAACCTGTTCCTGCAAGGGCATCCGGGTGACGGTGCCACGCAGATCATGCGGGTCAGCGTCAACACCACCTTGGGCCTGGCCGGTTTGATCGACATTGCCACGCCCATGCGCCTGGAGCGCCAGAACGAAGACTTTGGGCAAACCTTGGGCGTGTGGGGCGTCAAGCCTGGCGCCTACATCGTCTGGCCTTTCCTGGGCCCCTCGACCTTGCGGGATTCGGTGAGCATCCCCGGTGACCTGTACTTCAGCCCCCGCCTGGTGATCAACGATGACGAGGCCGCCATGGGCGTGTCCATCCTGCAAGTGATCAATGCCCGCGCTGGCGTGCTGGACGTCACCAATTTGATGGCCGATGTCGCCCTGGACCCGTATTCTTTCGTGCGTGACGCCTATTTGCAGCGCCGCCAGAGCCAGGTTTACAACGGCGAGCCCCCTGAAGAAGAGTACGAAGACTATGACAGCGGGCCTGCCGCCGCCCCATTGGCCCCGCAATCCAAGCTCGATGTTTCAGACCAGCGCTGGCCTGACATCACCCTGGCGGAGTTGCAAGGTCTGCGCGCGGACGAGTTCGTGCGTTAAGACTGCATGACCATCATCCTTAGGACGAAGATCTTGAACATTCCAAAGCTTTCCACACGCACCGTGCTGCGTTCCGTGGCGTTGGCCATGGCCGTGGCGTCAGTCAGCCCCGCCGTTTTCGCACAGGCCGCCACGGCAGCGCCCGCCGCCGCCAGCGCCACCACGGGTGCCCAGACGGCCGACGTGTTCGTCAAAGGCATCACCGCCGACCTGATCACCACCGTGCGTGGCGACAAGGCCATCCAGTCTGGTGATCTGCGCAAGGCCATTGCCTTGATCGACAGCAAGGTGCTGCCCTACGTCAACTTCCAGCGCATGACGGCGTCGGCCGTGGGCCGCAACTGGCGCCAGGCCACGCCTGACCAGCAGAAGCGGCTGCAAGAGGAGTTCCGCACTTTGCTGACCTACACCTACGCGGGCGCCGTGGCCCAGATCAAGGACCAGGTGGTGGAGTTCAAGCCGGTGCGTTCGCGCCCGGAAGACACCGAAGTGATCGTGCGCTCGTTGGTGCGCGGCAAGGGTGATCCGGTGCAGATCGACTACCGTGTTGAAAAGGCCGGTGATGGCTGGAAGATCTACGACGTGAACGTCCTCGGGGCCTGGTTGGTGGAAACCTACCGCAGCAGTTTTGCCCAGGAAGTGACCGCCTCCGGCGTGGATGGCCTGATCGCCAAATTGGCCGAGCGCAACAAGCAACTGGCTGCCAAGAAACCGGCGGGCTGATTCCGATGCTGATGTTGCCCGCTGTCCTGACCCACGCCCAGGTGGGCGCCACCTTGCGTTTGTTCCGTGAGACGCTGGACCGCGCGGCGGCCGCAGGCTCTGGCGAGGCCGCCATGCTGACCGTGGACGGCTCCACCCTGGAGCAATTCGACTCCAGCGCCTTGGCGGTGCTGCTGGAATGCCAGCGCATGGCCCGGGCCAAGGGCAGGGCGTTTGCGGTGCAATCGCTGCCCAAGAAGCTGCAAGAGCTGGCGCGGCTTTATGGGGTTGATGGGTTGCTGCAATCAGTTTGATTGCAGACCAGGGATCAGCACTCCTCCTCGGCCCAGGCAAACCCGTCGCGCGCCACCAGGGCGCTGGCGGCTGGTGGACCCCAGGTGCCTGCGGCGTAGGGGCGCAGCCCATTCGGATTGGCGGCCCAGGCATCCAGGATGGGCTCGACCCACCGCCAGGCCTGTTCCTGCTCATCCGAGCGCACGAACAGGTTCAATCGGCCTGCCAGGGCGTCCAGCAGCATGCGCTCGTAAGCGCCAACGCGGTCGGTCGGGAAGGCCTTGTCAAAGTCCAGGTCCAGCGACACTGGTGACAGGGCCTCGTGCTCGGCACCAGACACGCTGCCTTTGGCCGCCAGCAATTGCAGCTCCAGGCCGTCTTCGGGCTGCAGCTTGATCACCAGCTTGTTGGCCGAGGTGGGGCCCGGGAAAATGGAGTGCGGCGTGGGCTTGAAGTTGACCACGATCTCGGCTTGCCTCTGCGCCAGCCGCTTGCCGGTGCGCAGGTAGAAAGGCACCCCCGCCCAACGCCAGTTCTGGATTTCGCAGCGCAAGGCCACGAAGGTCTCGGTGTGGCTGCCCGGCGGCACCTTGCTTTCTTCAAGGTAGCCGATGGCGGCGTGGCCCTCCACATTGCCAGCCCGGTACTGGCCGCGCACCACATCCCGCGCCACCGAGATCGCGTCGAACGGTTTCAGCGAACGCAGCACCTTGAGTTTCTCGTCGCGGATGGCGTCGGCGTGCGCGGTGGAGGGCGGCTCCATCGCGATCATGGTCAGCAACTGCAGCGCGTGGTTCTGGATCATGTCGCGCAGGGCGCCGGTGCGGTCGTAGAAGTCGCCCCGCGTGCCCACGCCGATGCCTTCGGCCAGGGTGATCTGGATGTTGGCGATGCACTCGCGCCGCCAAAGTGGCTCGAACAACACATTGCCGAAGCGCAGTGCCATCAGGTTCTGCACCGCGGGCTTGCCGAGGTAATGGTCGATGCGAAGAGCCTGCTGTTCTGAGAACACCGAGCGCACCACGCGGTTGATTTCCTGGGCGCTGGCCAGGTCGTGGCCCAAGGGCTTTTCAAGCACCACGCGCACACGCTCATGGTTCAGGCCGCAAGCCCCGAGTTGCTCGCAGATGGAGGGGAAGAGGTGCGGGCTGGTGGCGAGGTAGAAGACCACGGTGTCGGCGCCGCGGGTGTCCAGCCATTCCTTCAGCCGCTGGTAGTCGGTGGGCTGCGACAAGTCCATGCGCAGATAGTGGATCAGCGCGGAGAAGCGGGCGAACTCCTCTTCGCTGGGCCGCTTGGCGCTCTCGGCCTCTTGCAGCCGATCCTTCAGCCAGGTGCGGTAGCCAGCGTCGTCCCGGTCATCGCGTGCCACGGCCAGGATGCGGCCGTGGGCGGGCAGCTTGCCATGCCGCCAGGCCTGGAACAGCGCGGGCATCAGCTTGCGCCAGGTCAGATCGCCGGTACCACCAAAAAAAACAAGGTCAAAGGACATGACTCGGAGGGATGTTAAAAAGGTGGAAAATCAAACCCACGATAAAACAATTTGAGAGCAAGAGCTCACTTCATGGCTTCCCAACTCGATCAGCTCAAGCAATTCACCACAGTCGTGGCCGATACCGGTGACTTCAAACAGTTGTCACAGTTCACGCCGCAGGATGCCACGACCAACCCCTCGCTCATCTTGAAGGCGGTGCAAAAGCCCGACTATGCGCCTTTGTTGGCCGACACCGTGGCCGCGCACCGGGGCGAGGCCCTCGATGCCATCGTGGACCAGGTGCTGGTGCGTTTCGGTCTGGAGATCCTCAAGGTCGTGCCGGGTCGCGTCTCCACCGAGGTCGATGCCCGCCTGAGCTTTGACACCCCGGGCACCTTGGCACGGGCCCGCCGCATCATTGGTTTGTACGAGGCTGCGGGGATCAACCGTGGCCGCGTGCTGATCAAGATCGCCTCGACTTGGGAAGGCATTCAGGCCGCCCGCGAACTGGAGCGTGAGGGCATCCATTGCAACCTGACCTTGTTGTTCTCGTTCTGCCAGGCCCAGGCCTGTGGCGACGCGGGCGTGCAGCTGATCTCACCCTTCGTGGGCCGCATCTACGATTGGTACAAGAAAAACGCGGGCAGCGCCTGGGACGAGGCCGCCAACGCGGGCCTGAATGACCCTGGTGTGAAGTCGGTGACGCGCATCCACGCGTACTACAAGCAGCAGGGCATCCGCACCGAGGTGATGGGCGCCAGCTTCCGCAACGTGGGCCAGATCCTGGCCCTGGCAGGCTGTGATCTGCTCACCATCAGCCCCGAGTTGCTGGCCCAGTTGCAGGCCGCTGATGCGTCCAGCCAGCCGGTGCACAGGCAGTTGGGTGGGGCCGATGTTGGCGGCATTGCGCCGGTGCCGCCATTGACCGAAGCGGCCTTCCGCTACGCCTTGAACGACGACGCCATGGGCACCGAAAAGCTGGCCGAAGGCATCCGTTCGTTTGCCGTTGACTCGGCCAAGCTGGACGCGCTCATCGAAGCGCAGCGTTGATGGCCGAGGTGGTGGGCATGACATTTCCGCGCTGTGATCAAACGGTGGCTTGGCAAGCCTTGAAAGGGCATTTCGAGGCCCACGGTCGCGATCTGGATTTGCGCGTTCTGTTCGCCCAGGATCCTCAGCGCGCCGAACGGTTTGCTTTCGAAGCCGCCGGTGTTTTCGTGGATGCCGCGCGCGCGCATTGGGATGTCGCCACCACCCGCCATCTGCTGGACCTGGCCCGCGAATGCGGCATCGAGGCCCGGCGCGATGCCTTGCTGGCGGGCGAGCCCATCAACCAGACCGAAGGGCGCGAAGTCCTGCACACGGCCTTGCGGGCGCCGCGTGGCCAGGCGCCTCACAGCGACCTGGTGCACGAGACCCTGGACCAGATGCTGGCTTATGTGGAGGGCATCCGGGCCACGGCAGGCGGCTTGGCCAGCGGTGACATCCACGATGTCGTCAACATCGGCATCGGGGGCTCCGACCTGGGGCCGCAGATGGTGGTGCCCGCGCTGGATCCCTTCGTGCATCCGAGCTTGAATTTCCATTTCGTGTCCAACGTCGATGGCCACGATCTGGCGGCGGTGCTGCGCCGTGTGCGGCCCGAGCACACGCTGTTCATCATCGCCTCCAAAACCTTCACCACCCAGGAGACCATGGCCAACGCGCAAGCCGCTCGCCAGTGGTTCCTGGACCAGGGCGGGCAGGACATTGCCCGCCACTTCGTGGCAACCACCACCAATGTGGAAGGGGCGGCCGCTTTTGGCATCACCACCACCTTCGGCTTCTGGGATTGGGTGGGTGGGCGATTCTCGATGTGGTCGTCGATCGGCTTGCCCATCGCCTTGGCGCTGGGGCGTGATCATTTCAAGGCCTTGCTGGCGGGCGCCCATGCCATGGACCAGCACTTCGCGCAGGCACCGCTTGAATCCAACCTGCCGGTGTGGCTGGGCCTGCTGGACGTCTGGTACCGCAACTTCAAGGGCTACACCAGCCATGGCATCGCGCCCTATCACCATGGCCTGAGGCGCTTGCCCGCTTACCTGCAGCAGTTGCTGATGGAGAGCAATGGCAAGAGCGTGGACCACGATGGCCAGCCTTTGCCTTACGCCACCAGCGACGTGGTGTGGGGCGAGCCAGGCACCAATGGCCAGCATGCCTTCTTCCAGATGCTGCACCAGGGCTCCGATGTCATCCCGCTGGAGTTCATTTTGGTCAGGCAAGCCACGCACCGCGATGCGGCCCAGTGGTCGCCCGCGCTGCAGGCCCTGATGGCGCAGCAGCACCAGGTTTTGCTGAGCAATGGCCTGGCCCAAGCGCAGGCCTTGATGTGGGGCAAGACCCGGCAGGAGGCCGCGCAGGAAACCGTGCCCACGGCGGCGTCCAGCGGCCTGGCGGTTGATGTGCTGGCGCGGCACCGCACCTTCGCGGGCAACCGCCCCAGCCTGATGCTGGTGCTGGACCAACTCACGCCCGAATCCCTGGGGGCCCTGGTGGCGCTTTACGAGCACCGCACCTTTGTGAGCGGGGCCTTGTGGGGCATCAACTCCTTTGACCAATGGGGCGTGGAGTTGGGCAAGGCGCTGAGCAAGGACTTGCTTCCCCGATTGGCCACAGGCGATGTCTCTGGCCTGGATGCCGCCACGGCGGCCCTCATCGGGCGCCTTCGATGAAGGACTTGCCGTGCGAGGCGGTGGTGTTCGACTTGGGAGGCGTGGTCTTCAACTGGAGCCCGCCTGATCTGATCTTGTCGTTGTGGCCGCACCTGGCCACCACACGCGACCAGGCGCAGGCCCTGGCCTTGAGCATCTTCCAGTCGTTCACGCCCGGCAGCGACTGGACGGAATTTGACCGGGGCACTTTGCAGCGGCCCGAGATTGAACAAAGGCTGGCCCAGCGCACTGGGTTGGCTCACCAAGATCTGCACCGCTTGCTGGATGCCATCCCTATTCACCTGGCGCCCATCGCCGCCACGGTGCGTTGGATCGAACGCCTGGCCGGGGTTGGCACGCGACTGCATTACCTGTCGAACATGCCGAGCCCCTATGCCGACTACCTGTTGCGCGAACATGCTTTCATGAAGCACTTTCGTGGGGGCGTGTTTTCATGCGAGGTGGGGCAGATCAAGCCCGAGGCGGCCATCTTTGCCACGGCGGCAAAGCAGTTCGGGCTGGCGCCTGGGCGCTGCGTGTTCATCGATGACCACGCGGGCAATGTGGCTGCCGCCCAGCAACTGGGATGGAAGGCAGTTCAGTTCGTGGAGGCGGGCCAATGCGAGCGCGAGTTGATCGAGCTGGGCGCCTTGCCCAGCCCTGATCAAGCGCCTTGATCGGTCAGGCGGTTTCGGCTTCGCTCAAAGCCTTGCGCATCTTCTTCATCGCGGCCACTTCGATTTGACGAATGCGCTCGGCGCTGACGCCGTAGTTGGCGGCCAAATCATGCAGCGTCATGCCGCCCGAGCCATTGTCATTCACCTTCAGCCAGCGTTCTTCAACGATGCGGCGGCTGCGGTCGTCCAATTGGTTCAGGGCGTGCGTGATGCCGTCGCTGGCCAGCCAGTCGCGGTGATGAGCCTCGATGACGCGCGTGGGCTCATGGGCATCGTCCGACAAATAAGCCATGGGAGCAGCAGGGCCCTCATAGTCGTCGTCGGCCGGAGCTTCGAGCGCCACATCGCCACCCGACATGCGGGTTTCCATCTCGATGACGTCTTCGGGACGCACATCAAGGTCATGCGCCACGCGCTGGATTTCTGATTCGCTGAACCCCATGCGGCCCACGTGGGCGTCGTCGGCGTCACCCTTGTACTGGTGCTTGAGCGAGCGCAGGTTGAAGAACAGCTTGCGCTGAGCTTTGGTGGTGGCCACCTTGACCATGCGCCAGTTCTTCAGGATGTACTCGTGGATCTCGGCCTTGATCCAGTGCATGGCATAGCTCACCAGGCGCACGCCCTGGTCGGGGTCGAATCGCTTGACGGCCTTCATCAGGCCGACATTGCCTTCCTGGATCAGGTCGCCCTGGGGCAGGCCGTAGCCCACGTACTGGCGCGAAATCGACACCACCAGACGAAGGTGGGACAGCACCAGGCGTCCTGCGGCTTGAACATCGCCTTCCGAACGGAGCTTGCGCGCCAGATCCTGCTCTTCTTCCACCTTGAGCATGGGAATGTCTTGCACGGCGCGGATGTAGGCATCCAGGTTGCCCAGCGAGGGAACCAGGGTCCAGGGATCACGGGTGGTCAAGGCGGTAGCGGCAGTCATCGTTGGCGTCCTTTCGGAATCATCCTTTACTGTGAATGGAAATATTAGCACTCTATTGCTTTGAGTGCTAAACCCTGAAAAGTTCCCCTGAAGGGGCTTTCAAAAAGTTTCAATGCGCGCAAACGCCAGGGCCGATTCAGCGGCAGAGTTTGCTATCTTGGGCGCCCTGCAAGGAGAGTTCCCCATGTCCGAAGAGCGGATGCTTGAACACGCGCGGCCCGAGCTGGCCGAGGCGCGTGAAGACCTTCAAAAATTCACCATGCGGGAATCGGTGGTGCGGTTCTACGCGCGCCACGAAGCGCGTTTGCACGATGCCGTTCAGGCCTCGCCCCAGGCTTTGGCCTGCGAGGCCGGGTGCAGCTACTGCTGCCGCCAGTTCGAGGTGGTGGCGCACCCCTTTGAGGTGTTCGAGGTCCAGTCCTACGTTTCCAAGCATTTCACGGCAGCGCAGTTGCGTGGCGTGATCGAGCGCGCCACCCACAACGTGAATCAGCGCAAGGCCGCGTCCGAAGAGGCCCGGCTCACCTTGCGGCCGACCTGCCCTTTCCTGGTCGATCACAGCTGTTCTGTCTACGCGGCCCGCCCCTCGGTGTGCCGCAATTACCATTCGACGGACAAGGACAACTGCCAGAAATCGTTCGAGGATCCCTTCAGCACTTGGCCCAACACCTACGCTGACGAGGTCTTCCACACGGCCATGGGCAGTGCGGCAGGCTTCAAAAAGGCGGTGGAGGAGCTGGGGCTGGACACCCGCACCTACCATTTGTCCTCGGCCTTCCTGGAGGCCATGCGAAGCCCTGACAGCGCCAAGCGCTTCAAAAGCGGGAAGCGGGCCTTCCTGAAGGCGACGACCTCGAACTTTGAGGACGGAGCCGCCTCGTAGCTGGCAGGGGTTGGCGCTTGGCAGGCGGCATGATTTACTGTATAAATAAACAGTATCATGCTACCCGACGATCGCCTCCTCGCCACGCCCTTCAAAGGGCGGGGCACCGCCACCCGCATCCTGCACCGCTTTCACCAAGAGGGGCGTGAGCGGGTTGACGACGGCTGGCCTATTGATGCGGATGATGCCGATGCAGAGGCGCCGACCGTGCAAACCCAGGTCACCCACGAGCAGGCCAAAACGATCCTGACGCGCAATGACTCGCCCGACCTGCCTTTCGCCTGGTCCATCAACCCCTACCGGGGCTGCGAGCATGGCTGCATCTACTGCTATGCCCGGCCCACCCACAGTTACCTGAACCTGTCGCCAGGCCTGGATTTTGAAACCCGCCTGGTGGCCAAGGTCAACGCGGCCGATTGCCTGCGGCGCGAGTTGGCCAAGGCGAGTTACCAGCCCAGCGCCATCAACCTGGGCTCGGCCACCGATTGTTATCAGCCGGTGGAGCGCGAGCTGGGCATCACCCGGTCCGTGTTGGAGGTGCTGACCGAGTGCGAGCACCCTTTCTCGATCGTGACCAAGTCCAGCGGGGTCGAGCGGGATTTGGACCTGATTGGCCTGGCGGCTCGGCGCCAGCAGGCTTTGGTCCTGGTCAGCATCACCACGCTCGATCCGGTGTTGTGCCGCAAGCTGGAACCGCGGGCAGCCGCGCCGCATCGCCGTTTGCTGACCGTCAAGCGCCTGGCCGAGGCGGGGGTGCCGGTCGGGGTCAACGTGGCGCCCATCATCCCCTTCCTGAACGAACCCGAGATCGAGCAAGTGATCAAGGCTGCGGCCGAGGCAGGGGCCGGGTCCATCCACTACACCGTGGTCCGCCTGCCCTGGGAGGTGAACCCCTTGTTCCAGGAATGGCTGCAGCACCACGTGCCCGAGCGCGCTGATCGCATCATGGCGCGCATCCGCGACCTGCGGGGTGGCAAGGACTACGACGCCAACTTTGCCCACCGCATGCGGGGCCATGGCCTGTGGGCCGAACTGATCGCGCAAAGGGTGAGCAAGGCGGCGGCGCGGTATGGCTTGTCGCGTCGGCCTGTGGTGGCCTTGGACACCAGCCGATTCCAACGCCCGCAGGCCCCGCCAAGCCAGTCCTCGTCTCAGCAGGGCAGCTTGTTCTGAGCAGTGGCATGGACGGGCGGGTTATAAAGATCGCTACCGTCACTTCATCGAGCACGCCATGGGCAGCAACGGCAAAGGCAAGGACAAGGGGAAAGACAAAGCCCCCGAGTCGGGCGATCGTCTGGGCAAGCAGGAATACAGCGATCTGCTGGCGCCTCTGCAGGTCGAGCTCAACAACCTGGCGCGGTGGGTGCAGCACCATCAAAAGCGGGTGCTGATCTTGTTCGAGGGCCGGGACACGGCGGGCAAGGGCGGCGTCATCAACGCCATCAGCGAGACCCTCAACCCGCGCATGTGCCATGTGGTGGCCTTGAGCAAACCCACCGAGACCGAGCAGGCGCAGTGGTACTTTCAGCGCCATGTGGCGCATTTGCCGGCGGGTGGCAACATCGTGCTGATGGACCGCAGTTGGTACAACCGCGCCGGGGTCGAAAAGGTGATGGGCTACAGCAGCGATGAGCAGGTTCAGCGCTTCCTGAAGCAGGCCCCCGTGTTTGAAAAGCTGCTGGTGGACGATGGCATTCTGCTGTTCAAGTACTGGCTCACGGTGGACCAGGCAGAGCAGGAGCAGCGCATGGCCGAGCGCCTGAATGACCCGCTCAAACGCTGGAAGCTGTCGCCCATCGACCTGGAGGCGCGCCTGAAGTACCAGGAGTATGGCCAAGCCCGAGACGCCATGCTGGAGGCCTCTCACACCAAACATGCGCCCTGGACGCTGGTTGACTTCAATGACCAACGCCGCGGGCGATTGACTTTGATCCGACACCTGCTGGACCAGTTGCCCGACTGCAAGGTGCCCGAGGCCGAACTGGCATTTCCGCCTTTGCCTGGCCAACCGGCAAAAGAGGTGTTTGGCGGGCCGGTCAAGCCCATTCCCTCGGTCAAGACGGCTTAGGCAAACAGGAGCTGGCCCACCAGCGCGTGGTCGTTGGTGGTGCGAACCCGACCGTAGGCTTCTTCCGCCTCCGGGTAGTGCCGCCTCAGAAAATTGAGCCACTGCTTGATCCGGCCTGCACGGTGCCGGGGTTCGACGCGGGGCTGGATGAGTTTCCAGAACTCCGACATCAAGGGCAGCAGTTCAGCCCATGCGATGCCCGCGTGCCCCGGCATGGCAATGCTGAGCGCCAATCCCGGATTGACCACCATGCCGCGCCCCAGCATCAGGTCCTGGCAGCCGGAGGCCTGCTGGCAACGGCGGGCATCGTCCACGTTCCAGATCTCGCCATTGGCCACCACGGGGATGTTCACGGCCAGTCGGATTTCGTTCACGCGGTCCCAGTAGGCGGGCGGGCGGTAGGCATCGGCCCGGGTGCGGGCGTGCACCACCAGCTCTTCGGCGCCGCCGCTGGCCAGGGCCTGCGCGCATTCCACCGCCATGGAATCGTCGAGATAGCCCAGGCGCATCTTGGCCGACACGGGCATGTCGGCCGGCACGGCGCGGCGCACGGCGGACACGATGGCGTTCAACAACTCAGGGTCGACCAGCAAGGCCGCGCCGCCGCCGTGGCGGTTGACCACCTTGGCCGGGCAGCCGAAGTTCAGGTCGATGCCCGCCGGGCCCAGGGTGGCCAGCCTGGCGGCGTTTTCGGCCATGCAGCTGGGGTCGGAGCCCAGCAATTGCGCGCGCACCGGCACGCCGGCGTGCGTGCGGCCGCCATTGAGCAGTTCCGGCACGATGCGGGTGAAAACGCGCTCGGGCAGCAACTGGTCGGTGATGCGGATGAACTCGGACACGCAGCGGTCGATGCCGCCCACGCGGGTCAGGATGTCGCGCAGCGGGAAATCCAGGAGGCCTTCCATGGGCGCGAGCAGGATGGTCATGAAAAATTCAGGGAGGGAGGAGCCGGGGCGTAGTGTACGGAGCTTGGCCCGGCGTGTCTCGCGTGCGAGACTGAGACTCTACCGAGATGGAGTCATCCTTTGAGCACTTTGCTGAGCCATCCGCCCCTGCGCCGCCTGGACCAACTGCCCGGTCCACGCCCCTTGCCCGTCGTGGGCAATGCCTTGCAGCTCAAGCGGCCACGCATCCACCTGGATTTTGAGCAGTGGGCGCGCGAGTACGGGCCCACCTTCCTGGTGCGCCTCGGGCCCACGCCGGTGCTGGTGCTGACCGACCACGAGGCCATCAATGCCGTGATGAAAGACCGCCCTGATGGCTTCAGGCGGCCGGCCAGTCTGGAGCGGGTGGTGAAGGAGTTGGGCGGCGCGCAAGGCTTGTTCAGCGCCGAGGGGCAGGATTGGCACCACCAGCGGCGCATGGTGATGGCGGCGTTTTCGCCCACCCATGTGCGGGCCTATTTTCCAGCCTTGATGAAGGTGGCTCAGCGCCTGAATGGGCGTTGGCAGAAAGCCGCGCAGCAAGGGCAGGCGATTGACCTGCAAGGCGATTTGATGCGCTTCACCGTGGATGCCATTTCCGGCCTGGCATTTGGCGTGGACATGAACACGTTGGAGTCGGATGAAGAGATCATCCAGCGGCACCTGGACAAGATCTTCCCGGCCTTGTTCAAACGGCTCAACGCCTTGTTGCCGTATTGGCGTTACGTCAAGTTGCCGTCGGACCACGACCTGGACCGCAGCTTGAAAACGGTGAGAGATGCGATCAACGGCTTCATCGAGCAGGCGCGCGAGCGCATGCGCCAGGAGCCCACCCGCCGTGAGCAGCCCACCAACCTGATCGAGGCGCTGATCGTGGCCGCCGACCAGCCCGACAGCGGTGTGAATGACCAGGTCGTGGCGGGCAATGTGTTCACCATGCTGCTGGCGGGCGAAGACACCACCGCCAACACCCTGGCCTGGCTGATCCACCTGCTGCACCGCCACCCGGCCGCCTTGCAAAGGGCGCAAGACGAGGTGCGGCGCGTGGTCGGTGATGAGCTGTCGGCCTTCCACATGGACCAGGTGGGCGACCTGCCCTACGTGGACGCGTGCATCCAGGAAACCATGCGCCTCAAGCCAGTCGCGCCCTTTCGGGTGCAGCAAGCCTTGCGCGACACCGTGGTGGGCGATGTGCTGGTGCCCAGAGACGCGTTGGTGTGGTGCATCTCACGCCACGATGCGCTGAACGATCAACACTTCCAGAATGGCGCGGCGTTCATGCCAGAACGCTGGCTGGCCGAAGGCACGGCCAAAAAGGTCTCGACCCCCTTTGGTAGCGGCCCCCGCGTGTGCCCGGGCCGTTACCTGGCCATGGTCGAGATGAAGGTGGCCATGGTCACGTTGCTGAGCCAGTTCGACATCGTCACTGTGGACACGCCGCAAGGCGGCGAGGCGCAGGAGCTGATGTCCTTCACCATGACGCCCGTGGGCCTGAGCATGCGCCTGAAATCCCGCCTCAGTTGACGTCAAGCAGTTGCTCGCGCAACTCGCGGGGGGCCAGGGGGCCCATCACCGGACGCAGGGACACATCCCACAGCAGTTCATTGTCGTGGGCTGGCCCCATGGATTGACCATTGAGCGAAGCAGCGATGCCCTCTCCGGGGATCCAGTCGATCAGCACCACATCGCCTTTGCGCAGCATGTCGATCTTGGCGTAGCCGGCGGCGATGGACTCGACTTCGGTGGTGAGCGCCTGGGCTTCGCTTTCGGAGGCACTGGCCGCGAAGTCATTCAGGAACTGTCGGGCGATCAGGAATCCCTTCACGTCGCGGAGCATGACCAGGTGGACACGCTTGGGCCCGGCCAGCTTCACCACCTCGTCCAGCGTGTGGCGCTTTTCGGTCAGGTACAAGGCGCAGGTGTTGGTCTTGAAGAAACCGCGCTTTTGAATCGACGCGCCGTTGAGCACCAGCTTGGCGCCCGCCACCTGGGCGGTGTCGTCGATGGTGATGCCTTCCAGCTCGCGAGGCGGCTCGGCCTGGGCTGCATGGGCCAGCACCAGCAGGCATGAGAGCACCACGTGCCGCCACCAGCGTTCCTTGTTCACAGCGGTGCTCCTGTTTCTTTTCAACGCAGACCATTCGCCATGATCATCGCAGCATGGCTGATTTGTGTAACACCGGTTTTCCCCCTCTTCACTTCCCGGATAAAACGCCGATACCCAAGGCTGAGCACCACTTCCAGGCCTTTCCATGACGACCACCGATCTGGCGCCGACGCGCACCTTGGCCATCCAGCAAGAGCTGGATCAGGCCAGGGCGAAAGGGCCACTGCAGCACATCGTCATTCCGCCTTGTCCGGAATTGCTGACGCGTTTGCAAAAAGCCATGGCGGCGGGCGAGCCTGACCTGAATGAAGTGGCCCGCATCGCTTCCAGCGATGTGGCCATGTCGGCCACGCTGCTGCGCTCGGCCAATGGGCCGCTGTACGCCAGTGGCCAGCCGGTGCAAAGCATTGGCCAGGCCATGAATCGACTGGGCTTGACCGACACGGCCGCGATCCTGACCGGCTTCCTGGCGCAAAACGCCATCCGCATCACCAGCCCGCAGCTGCAGGGGTTTTGGGAGCGTGCCACCAAGCGTGCGCTGGCCATGGCCTTCATCGCCAAGCGCTTGCCGGGCATGTCACCCGACTTGGCCTACACCTATGGCCTGTTCTGCCACGTGGGCCTGCCGGTGATGATGCAAAGCGTGAAGGGCTATGTGGGCACCATGGTGGAAGCCCAGGCCCGCGTCGATCGCTCTTACGTGGCCACTGAAAATGCCAACCACCGCACCGACCACGCCGTGGTGGGGGCGCTGGTGGCCCGGGTGTGGCGCCTGTCGCCCAGCCTGATGGCTGCCATTCGTCTGCACCACGACCTCGCGGCGCTGGGCGACCGCTTCACCGAGCCCGAGGTGCATACCCTGGTGGCGGCCGGTTTGCTGGCCGATCACCTCTTGCGCCTGCAGGAAGGTTTGCCACCCGAAAAGGAATGGACCGTCTACGGGGCCAAGGCGCTGGCGTGGCTCCAGATCTCGGCCGATGAACTCGCCGTCTGGGAAGACGAGGTCATGGAGATGCTGGAGATCGGTTGATCTTCAGCCGATGGCCCGCGTCAGCCGGATCGTCTCGATCTTCACGCCGCCGATGTCCACCGTCTTGGCGGTGTTCAGCTCGCGCTTGAAACCGGCCACATCGTGGAAGTTCAGGGCGCGTTCGTTGCGCAAGGGCAGCCACAGCGACACGTGGGTGCAGCCTTCGTCTTCCAGGCCATCGCGGGCGGCGTCCCACAGGGCCAGGCCGGCACCGGTGGCCCACAGGTCAGGCCGGACGTAGATCTGCCAGATTTCGCCCATGGTGGAGGGGGTCTTGGGGTCGCGCGAGCGGTCGTAACCGACAAAGCCGACCACCTGGTCGCCCTCGGTGGCCACCTGGATCTGCGGTTCGCCCATTTCGATGGCCTCGCGCCAGTAGCCCTGGCGCTTGGTGGCGAACAGGGTGCTCAGCAGCTCGTCAGGCACCAGGTCCTTGTAGGAGGCCTGCACAGCGGCGGCGTAGATGTCGGCAATGGCCATGGCATCGCGGGGAATGGCGGAGCGAACCTGATATCGGGACATGACAGATGGGGTGTTGTTGGACGGATAAGTTCTGGACGAGGATTGTCGTCGCATCCGGGCGGCGCACAATGCTCACCATGAAAATCCCCAAAAGACTGGAACCGCTGATTGAAGATGGCTTGATCGACGGGGTGGTGCGCCAGCTGATGAGTGGCAAAGAGGCCATGGTCTTCGTGGTGCGCTGCGGCGACGACATCCGCTGCGCCAAGGTCTACAAAGAGGCCAACAAGCGCAGTTTTCGCCAGGCGGTGGATTACACCGAGAACCGCAAGACCAAGAACAGCCGCCAGGCGCGCGCCATGGCCAAAGGTACGCGCTATGGCCGCCAGGCGCAAGAGGCGGCGTGGCAAAACGCCGAAGTCGACGCCCTGTACCGGCTGGCCGGTGCCGGTGTGCGCGTGCCCAAGCCCTACAACTTCCACGAAGGCGTTTTGCTGATGGAGTTGGTGACGGGGGCCGATGGCGACGCCGCGCCCCGCCTCAACGACCTGTCCTTCGAGCCCGAACTGGCCCGCCAGTACCACCAGACCTTGATCATGGAAGTGGTGCGCATGCTGTGCGCGGGCGTGGTCCACGGCGACTTGTCGGAGTTCAACATCCTGGTGGGCGCTGATGGCCCGGTCATCATCGACCTGCCCCAGGCGGTGGACGCTGCTGGCAACAACCACGCGCCCGGCATGCTGGAGCGCGATGTGGCCAATCTGCGGCAGTACTTCGGGCAATACGCGCCCGAGTTGCTGACCACCGACTACGGCCGCGAAATCTGGGCCCTGTACGAAGCCGGGGCCCTGAACCCTGAGGTGAAACTCACCGGCCAGTTCGCCAGAAGCGAAAAAGCCGTCGACCTGGACAGCGTGCTGCGCGAGATCGACGACGCCAAGGACGAAGAAGCCGCCCGCAGGCTGCGACTTCAAACGCCTGCTCAGTAGCCTGTTCAGTAAGGGCAGTTGTCCTTGTAGGTGGAGATCAGCGTGCCGCCCAAGTCAGCCTGGTGGGGCGCGCCGCACAGGAAGGGGCTGTAGCGGGTGTCGCCGTCCACAAAGCGCTTCAGCCACGAGATGCTGTACTTGCCAACCATGGTCTTGGTGGCCGGGACGGCCGTGCCATTGGTGCAGAAGTGGCCGGCGTCCTTCATTTCCATCAGCGCCCTGTTCAGCGTGGGCGTGAGGCTGGCGTAGAACTTGTTGGCGTGGTCTGCCACCGGGGCGATGATGTCGCCGTCGCAGGACACGATCAGCGTCGGCACGGTCACACGGCTGTAGTCCTTGTTGGTTTCCCACGGCGCCAGCGGGATGGCCGCCTTCAGCGTGGGGTTGTCGCGGGCCGCGTTGAGCGAGCCGCCGCCGCCCATGGAGTGGCCCATGACCGCCAGGCGCGAAGGATCGACCTTGCCAGCGAAGGGGCTGGTCGGGGTGGCGCTGAGGGCGGAGACCTGTTTGAGGGCCGCCATCATTTGCTTGGCGCGGTTGGCCGGCACGTCAAACAGGGTGTTGGTGCCAATGGTGACGACCACGAAGCCGTGCGAGGCCAGCAGCGGGCCCAGCCAGTTGATGGCCCACTCGCCCTCAACGAAGCCGGGGGTGACCGAGACCAGGCCATAGGCGCTGCCAGTGGTGGGGTAATAGACCGTGCCGGAGCCGTAGCCGCTGGGCGTGGCCACCTTGACGTTGGCCACGGCCAGGGGCCCGACTTTTTCGAGGCTGGCCTCGGTGGGGTCTGGGCCGGTTTGCTGCGCTTGAGCAGCCATCGACAGGGCCAGGGCGCTGACGCCCAATGACACCTGCAGCAGGCGCGAGAATTTGGATGGGGTGGTGTGGTTCATGCCGCCGAACATACCGGCGATGTTGTCCAAATTCGATTGGTGTATTTACCGATCAGCGTTAAATCCTGTATCAATCAGCCGGCGCGCAAACTGTCGTGCAAGGCCACGAAATCCTGGGTCAGCTTGTGGCGCGGATCCAGGTGGATCATGGGCGTGGCCTGCTGGTGCGATTCGCGGATGCGCACCGACGCGCTCAGGTAGGGCTGCAGCACGGGCAGGCCTTCGTCGATCAGCTCCTGCACCAGCTTTTGCGGCAGGTTGGCGCGTGGCTGGAACTGGTTGACCACGATGCCATCGACTTTCAGGTCGCTGTTGTGGTCTGCCTGGATCTCTTGCACGTTTTCCAGCAAGGCGTACAGCGCCCGGCGCGAGAAATCATCGCAGTCAAAAGGGATCAGGCAGCCCTGCGCGGCGATCAGGGCCGAGCGCGTGTAGAAGTTCAAGGCGGGCGGGGTGTCGATGTAGACGCGGTCGTAGGCTTCGTCCAGCTCAGCCAGGGCGTCGCGCAGCTTGTAGATCTTGTGGCGCGATTCGAGCTTGCTTTGCAGCTCTTCCAGCTCGGGGCTGGAGGGCATCAGGTCCAGGTTGTCCCATTGGGTGGCCACCACGAAATCCGCGGTGTTCTTGGGGCGGGCGCTGAACTTCAGGGTCTGGTCGAAAAACTCGGCCAGGTTGGCGGTGCCCTCTTCGATCGAATCGCCCATCAGGTAGTGCGTGGAGTTGCCTTGGGGGTCCAGGTCGACCACGAGCGTGCGCAGCCCCTGGCTTGCGCTGATGGCGGCCAGGTTGCAAGTGATGGTGGATTTGCCGACGCCACCTTTTTGGTTGAACACAACGTAGCGCATGGTCCGGTCCCTTCTGCTGATGAATGCGCATTGTGCACTGCAACAATGCACATTCTGGTGACGCGGGCGGCGCGATTTCAGGCAGAGTGGGCATTGATCCAACCACCCCATGAATGACATGACGCAGAGCTGCCCCAAGTGCCACCATGTTCGCCAGCCCGGAGCTCCGGCCCCCGATTGGCAATGCCCCGCTTGCGGCGTGGCTTACGCCAAGGCCTCCGAAGGCTTGAGGCCCCAGCCCGTGCGCACCGATGTGTTCGTGGCCCGGCAGCAGAGCCAGTTCGCGTGGGGCAAATGGGTGGCGGCGGCGGTGCTGGCCTATGGGGCGTGGATGGGGTGGCAGGTGTCGGCCAAGCACCGCGCAGAGGGCGGCGCCACCGAGCAGTCTTCCTCAGGCGATGTGCAGGCTTTGGCGGCCTCGGTCAAGTCGGGCGATGTGATCATTTACACCACCACCACCTGCCCTTATTGCGCGCAAGCCAAAGGCTGGCTGACCCAGAATGGGTTCACCTTCACCGAATGCGACGCGCAAACCAGCATGGATTGCGAACGCAAGCTGCAGGAGCTGGGCGGCGTGGGCGTGCCCTTCCTGATGGTCAAGGGCAAACCGATGAAAAACGGCTTTGACTCGGATGAGTTCCTGGCCTTGCTGAAGTCTTAGCCTTCAGCGCGGTTTCTTGCGCCCAATGGCTTTGTGCGCCATGCCACCCCCCACGCTTTTCACCGAGCGGGTGGGCGATGCGCTGGCACCGGTTTCGCGCGGGGGCAGGCCGGTGTGCTGCGTCAGGATGCGGCCCTTGGTCACGGGCGAGGTTTTGATCGCGCCCGTGGGCGTGGAGTTCTTGCGGCGCGCGGTCTGGTAGCTGCCATCAATCACCGGCTGGTAGGTCGGGATCAGGTGGTGCTTGCCATTGCCGATCAGGTCGGCGCGGCCCATGGCCTTCAAAGCCTCGCGCAGCAAAGGCCAGTTGTTGGCATCGTGGTAGCGCAAGAAGGCCTTGTGCAAGCGGCGGCGGCGGTCGCCGCGCACGATGTCCACGGTCTCGCTGTCGCGCGTGATCTTGCGCAAGGGGTTGCGGCCGGTGTGGTACATCGCCGTGGCGGTGGCCATGGGCGAAGGGTAGAAGGTCTGCACCTGGTCGGCCTTGAAGCCATTGCGCTTGAGCCAGATGGCCAGGTTCATCATGTCCTCGTCGCTGGTGCCCGGGTGGGCGGCGATGAAGTAGGGGATGAGGTATTGCTTCTTGCCGGCTTCTTCGCTGAATTTTTCGAACAGCTGCTTGAAGCGGTCGTAGCTGCCGATGCCCGGCTTCATCATCTTGGTCAGCGGGCCTTGCTCGGTGTGCTCGGGCGCGATCTTGAGGTAGCCGCCCACGTGGTGGGTGACCAGCTCCTTGATGTACTCGGGCGACTTGATGGCCAGGTCATAGCGCAATCCTGAGCTGATCAAGATTTTTTTCACGCCCTTCAAGGCCCGCGCGCGGCGGTACATTTTAATGAGCGGGCCGTGGTCGGTGTTCAGGTTGGGGCACACATCGGGGTACACGCAAGATGGCTTGCGGCAGGCGGCTTCGATCTCGGGTGATTTGCAGCCGATGCGGTACATGTTGGCCGTGGGGCCACCCAGGTCGGAGATGACGCCGGTGAAGCCTTTCACGCTGTCGCGGATGGCTTCGATTTCCTTGATGACCGAGTCTTCACTGCGGCTCTGGATGATGCGGCCTTCGTGCTCGGTGATCGAGCAGAAGGTGCATCCGCCAAAGCAGCCGCGCATGATGTTGACGCTGAAGCGGATCATCTCCCACGAGGGGATCTTGGTGGCGCCATCATGGCTGCCGTTCTCGTCGGCATAGGCCGGGTGGGGCGAGCGCGCGTATTGCAGATCGAAGGTGAAGTCCATCTCGGCGGTGGTGAGCGGGATGGGCGGCGGGTTGATCCACACGTCGCGGTGGCCGTGGGCCTGCACCAGGGCGCGCGCGTTGCCAGGATTGGTTTCCAAATGCAGCACGCGGTTGGCGTGGGCGTAGAGCACCTGGTCGCTCTTGACCTGTTCGTAAGACGGCAGGCGGATCACGGTGCGGTCGCGCGGCGGCATGTTGATCTTGCCGGTGGGCTTGACCACGCTCAAGGGGTTGCGCACGAAGGCGATGGGCTTGACGCCGCTGCCCATGGCGGCGGCCATGCCGTTGCCATCGACCAGAGCCGCGGCAGGCGCGGGCGGGCCATCGGCCTTGGCGGCGTCTTCCTTGGCGCAGGTCGTGCCTTGGGCTTCGGCCTGTTCTGAGGTCGTCTGGTAGGGGTTGATGTGCTCGTCCACGCGGCCCGGCATGTCGACTTCGGACGAGTCCAGCTCGAACCAGCCGGCGGCGGTGGGGTCGTTGGTGCGGCGCATGAAGGCGGTGCCGCGCACGTCGGTGATCTGCTCGATGGGCTCGCGCGCGGCCAGGCGGTGGGCGATCTCGACGATGGCGCGCTCGGCGTTGCCGTAGAGCAGCAGGTCGGCCTTGGCATCGGCCAGGATGGAGCGGCGGACCTTGTCCTGCCAGTAGTCGTAGTGGGCGATGCGGCGCAGCGAGCCTTCGATGCCACCCATGATGATCGGCACGTCGTTGTAGGCTTCCTTGCAGCGCTGCGCATAGACCAGCGAGGCGCGGTCGGGGCGGCTGCCGCCTTGGCCGCCGGGTGTGTACACGTCGTCGCTGCGGATCTTGCGGTCGGCGGTGTAGCGGTTGATCATCGAGTCCATGTTCCCGGCGGTGACGCCATAGAACAGATTGGGCTTGCCCAGCACCTTGAAAGGGTCGGCGCTCTGCCAGTCGGGCTGCGCGATGATGCCGACGCGAAAGCCCTGTGCCTCCAGCATGCGGCCGATCACGGCCATGCCGAAGCTGGGGTGGTCCACGTAGGCATCGCCCGTGACGATGATGATGTCGCAGCTGTCCCAGCCCAGGGCGGTCATCTCGTCCCGGCTCATGGGCAGGAATTTGGCCGTGCCAAAGCGCTTGGCCCAGTACGGACGGTAGCCGTTCAGGGTCTTTTCAGCTTTGGGGATGGTGATCGGCGAGGCGGTGGCGGACATGGGCAGGCGGCGGGACAACGGAGGGGCAACCCTCTATTGTCCACTTTCGGGGCAAATCCATGGCCCTATTTTGAGTAGGGTGGTTGCCCGGCGCCCGCCGTCAGGGTGTGCGGGGCGTGTTTTTGTGGGCCTCGATCAGGGCTTGCAGCAGCTCGACCGTGGGCTGGGTGGACAGTTGGTTGGCGATGGCCTTGATGTCATCCACCGGCAGGTCCCACCACCTCAGTTGGCTCAGCAATTCACAAATTTCGGGTTCGAACCTGAATCTCACGTGCTTGGCCGGGTTGCCGCCGACGATGGCGTAGGGCTCGACGTCCTTGATCACGACGGCGTGGGCGCCGATGACGGCGCCATCACCGATGGTCACGCCCGACATGATGGTGCTGTGGTGTCCGATCCAGACATCGTTGCCGATGATCACGTCGCCCTTGGTGGCGGGGTGGCCCTTGATGTGCATGCCGCCCAGTTGCTCCTGGAACACGTGCCCGAAGGGAAAGGTGGTGATCCAGTCGGTGCGGTGGTTGCCACCCAGGAAGACGGTGATGTTGGAGGCGATGGAGCAGAAGCTGCCCATGCTGAACGAGGCCCCTTCGCCCCATTCGTGGATGGACAGGTAGTGCGTGCCGTAGTTGAACCGCCCGTAGGAGATCTTGCTGTTCCCGATCACACCGTAGCGGGGCAGGCTGGGGTCAATGGCGGTCATGGTGGGGGGTGTCCTGTTCTCGCGGGATGGCAGCTTTATACACGGGGGCGCAGGGGCTCACAGCTCGTTCAGGAAGCGCACCTTCACCTTCTTGCCTTTGACCTTGCCGGCCGACAGCTTGCTGACCGCCTGGCGGGCAATGCTGCGCTCCACCGCCACATAGGTGTGGAAGTCGGTCACGTTGATCTTGCCGATCTGCGCGCCGCTGAAGCCCGCCTCGCCGGTCAGGGCGCCCAGCACGTCGCCGGGGCGGATTTTTTCCTTGCGGCCGCCCAGGATCTGCAGGGTGATCATCGGGGGCAGCAAGGGATCGCTGCTGGCGGGCGTCAGTTCGCTGACCGGGTGCCATTCGGATTGCTTGCCCTGCGCCACCTCGATGTTGCCGACGCGGCCCATCTCGTTCATCGTGGCCAGGTTGAGGGCCCAGCCGTTTTGATCAGCGCGGCCGGTGCGGCCGATGCGGTGCACGTGGATCTCGGTGTCGGGCGTGATGTCCACGTTGATGACAGCTTCCAGCTGCGCGATGTCCAGGCCGCGCGCGGCCACGTCGGTGGCCACCAAAACCGAGCAACTGCGGTTGGCGAACTGGATCAGCACCTGGTCGCGGTCGCGCTGTTCCAGGTCACCATGCAGGGCCAGGGCTTCGATGCCTTGGGCCTTGAGCACATCGACCAGGTCGCGGCATTGCTGTTTGGTGTTGCAAAAGGCCAGGGTGCTGACGGGGCGGTAGTGCAGCAGCAGCAGTGCCACGGTGTGCAGGCGCTCGGTCTCGGTGATTTCGTACCAGCGCTGGCGGATCTTGCTGTCGTCGTGCTGCTGGGTCAGCTTCACTTCTTGCGGGTTGCGCAAGAACTGGGCGCTGAGCTTGGCGATGCCTTCGGGGTAGGTGGCTGAGAACAGCAGTGTTTGCCGGTCTTTGGGGCACTGCTTGGCCACCTTCACGATGTCGTCGAAGAAGCCCATGTCCAGCATGCGGTCGGCCTCGTCCAGCACCAGGGTGTTCAGGGCTGAGAGGTTCAGCGTCTCGCGCTCCAGGTGGTCCATCAGGCGGCCGGGCGTGCCAACCACGATGTGGGCGCCATGCTCCAGGCTGTCGATCTGGCCGCGCATGGGCGTGCCACCGCACAGGCTCAGAATCTTGACGTTGTCCTCGAAGCGGGCCAGGCGGCGGATCTCTTGCGTGACCTGGTCCGCCAGTTCGCGCGTGGGGCACAGCACCATGGCCTGCACGGCGAAGTTCTTCGGGTCCAGGCGCGTCAGCAGGGCCAGGGCGAAGGCGGCGGTCTTGCCGCTGCCGGTCTTGGCCTGGGCGATCAGGTCCTTGCCCTCAAGTGCGATCGGCAGGCTGGCGGCCTGGATCGGCGTCATGGTCAGGTAGCCCAGTTGCGTCAGGTTGTCCAGCATGGCGGGGGCCAGGGGCAGGAGGCTGAAGGGCTGGTCGGCGGAGGCATTGGCGGTCGGTGTGGGGGCGTTCATGTGGCGGATTATCCGCGCCGGGCCTGTCACCCCCTAATTTGTGGCCCCTGGATTGGTTGGCAGTGGCCGCCATATGCAGCAGCATGGGGCATGACGTCATCCATCCAATCTTCGCTTGAACATCCTGGCCAGGCCGCGCACCCGGGCGCCGGCGCGCTTTTGCAATCTGCCGAGCAGGACGCCTTGCAGGCGCGCAGGCAGCAGGTGCTGGGTGAGGCGTCGGTCCATGCACAGACCGAGTTGAAGCTGCCACGGGTGGGTCTGGCTTTGTCGGGGGGTGGCGTGCGCAGCGCCACCTTTGCCTTGGGCCTGATGCGTGGCCTGGCCCAGAACCAGCGGGGCGGCGCCGGTGGCGTGCCCGCTGATGAGCGCACGCTGGATGCGGATGGCCTGCTGGGGCGCGTCGATTACCTGTCCACGGTCTCGGGTGGGGGCTACATCGGTGGCATGTTCGGGCGCCTGGTGTCCAGCTTTGGCATCGCGCGGGCGCAGGCCTTGATGGCCGACGCGTCCTCGCCGGTGCTGGAATGGCTGCGGCGCAATGGGCGCTACCTGTCCACCTCGGGCTCGCGCGATTGGGGCACGGCAGTGGTCACCTACCTTCGTGCTGTGCTGGCCATCCACGCCGAGTTCATGGTGGCTTGCATGCTGGTCGGCCTGATCGTGGTGGCGCCGCACTTGTTGCAGCACAGCACCCAGCTGCTGGATCCCAAAGGCTGGGCCTTCTGGCGCACGCCCTGGTGGGTGCTGGCCCTGGCCGGGTGGTTGCTCACCGCGCCGGGCTTGATCTCGGGCTACTGGGCGGCGCGTGACACGGCCAACCCGGGGGCCAAGTCGGCGGGGCCCAGCGTGGGCGATGTGCTGTTCCTGCTGGGCTGCGCCTTGGGGACCTGGGTGTTGGTTCGATGGTCGATCGCGGCGCAGTTGCTCGATCCCTGCCACGACGGCCTCACGGCCACCAGCGCGGCCGTGCTGGCTTTGCTGTCCATCACGGTGGGGCAATCGCTGGCGCAAGGCTGGTTGTTCTTCAGTGGTGATCCCCACGCCCTGGCCGTGGCCCGTTTGCGCAATGCGCTCACCCGGGCTTTGCGCATGGTCACGCTGGCATCGTGTGCGGTCGCTGGTTTGGGTGCGCTGGATGTGCTGAGCTGGTGGTTGCTGGAAGAGCTTCAATCCCAGGCGGGCAATGAGAACTACCTGTGGCGCGGCGTGGGTTTTGGCGGCTTGGTGGCTTTGGGTCTGCGCACCATGGTGCAGCCGCTGCAGCAGATGGCGGCGGAAGCTGGCGGGCGCGCGCGCGAATGGTTGCCGCGCCTGATCAACGTGGGCAGCCTGGCAGGGCTGTTGGTGCTGGTGCTGGGCTGGCTGGTTTTGCTGCAGTGGTTCATCTTCGCGCCCGACACCTTCGCGCCGCTGATCAACACGCCTTCGTGGATGCGGGCGGCGCTGGTGGCCTTGGTGTGGTTCACCTGGGTGGCGCTCACGGCGGGCAACGCCCAGATGCCCAACACCTCGTCGCTGCACAGCTTCTACCGGGCGCGCCTGACCCGCGCTTACCTGGCCGTGGGCAATCCCCGGCGGGGGCTGGATGGGGGGGCGCCTGGCCGGGCCGACGTCAC